>JBKHXR010000101.1:0-26293 GCA_046565905.1 Thermoleophilia bacterium
GGAGCGCCCGCGCCTCGTCCGCTGTCGCGACCGGCCGGTCGAGCTCGGTGGCGATCCGCACGATCCGCTCGACGAGCATCGGGTTCGTCGCCTGCTCGCCGCGGCGAAACCAGAGGTTGTCCTCCAGGCCGGTGCGGACGTGGCCCCCGGCGAGGATGCAGTACGTGTTCAGCGCCAGCTGCGGGCGGCCGATCGCGCACACCGACCACGGCCACTCGGCCGGGACCATGGCGCGCAGGTGCTCGACCATGCGGACGTCGGCCGGGACGCCGCTGCCGGGCACGCCGAGCACGAACTGCATGACGAGCGGGGCGTCGAGCAGCCCTTCGTCGCGAAGCTGCAGCGCGAGGCCGACGTGACCGGTGTCGAAGCACTCGACCTCGGGTCGCACGCCGTACTCGCGGAACTTTTGGGCCATCCGCCGCAGGAACGGCAGGTCGCCCTCGAAGAGCTGCTCGCGGAAGTTGATCGAGCCGCAGTCGAAGCTGGCCATCTCCGGGCGGAGCTGCAGCGGGCCGAGCCGCTCGTCGCGCACGGCGCGGCCGCCCGCGCTGCCGCACGACAGGTTGACGATCGCCTCGCAGCCGGCGTCCTGCAGCGCCTCGACGAGACCCCGGTAGGCCTCGCGGTCCTGCGTCGGCGTGCCGTCGGGCTCGCGGGCGTGGAGGTGCAGCACCGCCGCGCCCGCGCGCCAGGCGGCGAGCGCCTCGGCGACGATCGCATCGGGCGTGGCCGGCAGGTTGGGCCGGCGCTCGGGATCGGGGTCGATCGACCCGGTGATCGCGCACTGGATGACGAGCGGGGCGGTCATGGGCATCGTGCACAGTCTGCCGTCCCCCGGGAGCCGGCGGCGCGAGCAGTCGCCGCCGGCTCGCCGGTGGGGGAGGGCCGGCGGGCCACCTGCACCGCCGGCCGGCGACGCGGCCGCCGTCCGCCTGCCTACGAGCCCTTCACGGCAGAGATGTCGAGCGCGATCTTCACCCTGTCGCCGACGAGCGAGTTGCCGCTGCCGAGGATCTGGTTGAACGTCATGCCGTAGTCGCCGCGGGAGATCTGGCCGGTGACCTCGAAGCCGACGCGCTCGTTGCCCCACGGGTCGGTCTCGGTGCCCTGGATCTCCGCATGGAAGACCTCGGACCGCGTGACGCCGTTGATCGTGAGGTCGCCCGTGATGCGCAGGGTCTCGTCGTCGACCTGCTCGATGGCCGTCGACTCGAACCTGATGTCGCCGTGCGTCGCCGCGTCGAAGAAGTCGGCCGAGCGCAGGTGCTCGTCGCGAGCCTGCTCGTTGGTGTCGATCGAGGCGGTCCTGACGACGCCGAAGGCACGGCTCGTCGACAGGTCGTCGCCGATCTCGAACGTCCCCTCGAACTCCTTGAACTCGCCGCGGACGGTGGCGATGCCGAGGTGCTTGACGGCGAAGCCGACCTTCGAGTGCGATGCGTCGACGGTCCAGGTGCCGGTGGGCGCGATGGTTGCGGTGCTCATTGGTCTCTCCTTGAGGTCGGTGTCAATTGCTTGCTAGCGCAACGATAGCAAAGATAGTTGCGGGGGCAACCTTTCGCGCTATCCTGGGAGCAGCGCATGATCGAGAAGACCGATACCCGCAATCTCGCGCCATGCTCGTCGGCTTACGAGACCGACGCAGACGGGCTCGCGCACTGGACCGAGACGCACGCGCGCGCCTGGATCGGGCTGCTCGAGACGCACAAGCAGCTCACCCGCGCGCTCGACGCCGAGCTGACGGCGCAGCACGGCCTCAGCCTCAGCGCGCTCGAGCTGCTCGCGCGTCTCGCCGCCGCCGAGGACCGCCAACTGCACCTGTCAGCGCTGGCGGCCGCCTCGGGCCTCAGCCTCAGCCGCGTCTCGCGGGTCGTCGACACGCTCGAGGGGCGCGGGCTCGTCGCGCGCGTCGCCTGCCCGAACGACGCGCGGGCGGTGCACGCCCAACTCGCCGACGCGGGGCTGAAGCTCGTCATCGAGGCGCAGTCGACGCATTTCGCCTCGGTCCAGGCGGCGTTCTTCGACCTCCTCGACGACGAGGAGATCGCCACCCTCGCACGCGTCTTCGAGAAGTTCGCTCCCGGCGGCGCCGGGGCCTGCGGCACGTAGTCGCTGAAGGCGCCGCGACGGGCGTGCTGCCGGACGGGCGCCGGGGCGTTGCAGCGAGGTGACGCCGCGCGCCGAGGCTCGAGCGCGGCGCGCCGGCAACGCTGCCGTGGTCCAGGCTCGCCACCGCAGGCGAGCCGTCGCAGCATCGGCGGGCGCGAGCTCGCGAACGTCCTCGGCGGCGTCGACCGCGGCATCGTGGCCGGGCAAGCGCGCGGGAGCTCGCGGTACGGCGATCGCACATCTGTCCAGAGTGTCGCCCGCGCCTAAGGCGATGCCGATACACGGACGATGGGCCACGCCACCTGTGCGTCGAGGGTCACGGCCTGCCGCGCTGCGCTGCAGCAGGCTCGCGCTGCGCTGAGCATCCGCGTGCTCGGCGGAGCCCTCGCGCTCGGGCTCGGCTATGCCGCCCTGTCGAAGCTGATCGCGATCTTCACGGCGTTCGGCAGCACGACCGGCGCCACGTTCTGGCCCGGCGCCGGGCTGACGCTCGCGGTGCTCCTGCGCCGGCCACGCGCGGAGTGGCCGTACTACGTCGTCGCGGTCGCGGTCGCCGAGGCGGGCAGCGACGTCTGGCAGGGCTTCCCGCTTCCCGTCGCGCTGGCGTGGGGGCTCGCGAACACAGCGGAGCCGCTGGTGGCCGCGTGGCTTCTGACCCGCCGCCGCCCGCTGTGGCGCCCCGACCACATCCGCCGCGCCGAGCTCGGGCCGTTCGTGCTGGCGGCGATCGTCGTCGGACCGATGGTCGGCGCCCTGCTCGGAACGGCTGCGGGAGCGCTGCTCGGGGGCGACCCGTGGCTGCCTCGGTTGCCGCGCTGGTATGTCGGCGATGCGGTCGGCGTGCTGGTCGTCGCGCCTGCGCTGCTCGCGCTGCCTCGTGCGCCGTACCGCTTGCCCAGCGCGCACACCGCCGCGTGGTTCGCCGTGCTGGTGCTGACGTCGCTCGTCGCGCTCGGGCCGTGGACATTCGCCGGCGACATCGGCCTGCCGTTCCTCGTGGTCCCGGTTCTGATCGGGCTCACGCTGCGGGTCGGCCCGCACGGCGCCGCCGCCGGTGTGCTCGCGGTCGCGATGCTCGTCGAGACCGTGACGGCGAGCGGATCCGGCCCCTTCGCCGAGCAGGGCGCGTTCGACGGCCTCGTCGTCGCTCAGATGTTCGTCGCGATGAGCGCCGTGACCGCGTACACGGTCGCCGTGCTGACCGGCGAGGTCATCACGCGAGAGCAGCTCGAGGGGACGCTGCGTGCGCAGGCGCTGCGCGACAGCCTCACCGGCCTCGCCAACCGGCGGCTGCTCTTCGACCGCCTCGAAAACGCATCGCGCCGGCTCGCCCGCCAGCCGGGACTGCTGGCGCTGCTGTTCATCGACCTCGACGGGTTCAAGGCCGTCAACGACACCCACGGCCACGTCGGCGGCGATGCCGTGCTGGTCGAGGCCGCCGACCGCCTGCGCGCGATCGTGCGCGATCACGACAGCGTCGCGCGGCTGGGCGGCGACGAGTTCCTGATCCTCGCCGAGCAGATGACCGACGTCGACGACGCGCTTGCGCTCGGGGCGCGCGTCGTAGAGGCGTTCGGCGAGCCGTTTCGGAGGCCCGGCGGGCTGGTGCGCGTCGACGCCAGCGTCGGTATCGCCGCGACATCGGAACCGGTCAACGATCTCGAGGCCTTTCTGTCACGCGCGGACAGCGCGATGTACGAGGCCAAGCGGGCCGGCGGGCGACGAGTCGCGATCGTCGGCCACGGCCCGGCCGCGAGCGCGCGCCGCATGCCCAGCGGTCACGCGTAGCGGGTCTGCAGACCTCGTTCAGACGACTTCGGGAGATCATCTGAGCCCGACCCTGCCGGCCGATGTCATCGCGCGCGATGCGGTCCGTCGCCGTCGCGATCGCGCAGTCAACCGATGCCGGCGCCATCGCGACCGGATTCGCCAACCACGCCGCAGGAGAGCGACGATGACCCGATCGTCCGCGCCGACGGCGAGCTGATCGCTGCCAACGCCAAGGGGACGCCGCCGATGCCCTCGCCACCGCTTCTGCCCGGTTGCGGCACCGGGTCACGCCGCTGCCTGCCGTTGCCGGCACGGATCGGCCCTGGATCGGGACCTGAGTCCAGGATCCGTAGCACGCTCGCGTCTGCGCCGTCGGTCTCTCGCTGTCGATCTCTGCCCGTCGACCTCCACGAACGACCCGACGCCCCAGCGACCCCCCGGCCGCCGAAGGCCCTGCAGATGCAGGGCCTTCCGAAGATGGGCGCGGCGGGTTTCGAACCTGCGACCTCTCGCGTGTGAAGCGCGGACACGGCGTCGTAGATCTTGGCGATTTGCAGGCAAAAAGCGTGAGGTAGCAAGGGCGGCCCTACGCGATCCTGCCGGTTCCTACGCGATCTGGCCGGGGGTTTGGTCCATCGGATGGCCTAAACCCCGGTTGGTCGAGCTGACGATCACGGTAGGGCCGGTTTGGAGATCCCACGGGGGCGGGCGAACCCCCGCCACGGAGCACCGAGGGCAGCGCGCCTGCGAGGTTCGGGGGGGTCGCGGTCGCGCTCGGCTCGACAGCACGGCACAGATGGCCGTCGTCGGTTCTTCCGAAGAGTTCGTTGAGCTGCTGTGCGCGGCCGCCAGGACCCCAGGCGGCGAGGTCGGTCTGCTGACGACCGCCCAGGTCGCGCGGATCCTCGGGCGGCGCCGCGATTGGGTGCACCGAAACGCTGGGCGCCTGGGCGGCTTCCAGCTGCCCGGAAGCGACGAGTGGCGCTTCTCGCCGCGCGGCGTGGCGATCGGCGTCCTCGGTCCGCATGACGCCACGAACGCTTCTGCGACCGGCTCCAGGGCGGCCAGCCGCCGACTGGCCTACCCGCCCGCGAAGCAGACGCTGACCGACCGCCCGCGGCGCGCGAACACCGATCAACGAGGAGGACCAGATGCCCCGCCCAGCCCGCGGTACCGTTGAGATCGTCAAGCGCAAAGACGGCCTGCGTACGTTCTGGGTTCGCCTGACGATCGACGGGCGCCGCAACCGGGTGCGCCTGGGCACCGATCGCGACGGGTGGACTCCCGCCCGCGCGCAGGTCGAGCTCGAAGAGCAGATCAAGGCCGTCCGGGCGGGGGCGTGGACGCGCCCCGAGCCGCCGGCCGCCACGGACGACAGCGACCCGACGTTTCGCATGTTCGCCTCAAGCTGGCTTGAGGACAACATGCTCGAATGGCGCCCTAGCACGATCGCAGACATCAAGTGGCGCCTTGAAAGCCACCTGCTGCCGCACGTCGGCGAGGACCGCCTGTCGACGTTTGACATCCCGCGGGTCACGGCCGTGAAGACGACGCTGCTGAAGGAGAGCCGGCGGATCGCCGAGCGCCTCGAAGCCGGCGTCGTCGAGCGCGATGCGCACAACATGCCGCTGCGCCCGCTGTCCAACGAGTCGATCAACAAGTGCATGGCGCTGCTGAGCCGCATCCTGGATGACGCCGTCGAGCGCGGGTACCTGCGCGACAACCCGTCGCGGAGGGTGCGCCGCCTGCGCCACCACCGCCCGCGCCGGCCGGTGCTCGAGCCGCACGAGGTGCGGGCGATGTTCGAAGCCGCCAACCGCCTGGACCGGCGAGCGACTGGGGTCACCGACAAGGTGCTGGAGGTGGCCGAGCTTCGCCGGCAGGGCGTCCCATACAAGGAGATCGCCGCGCGGCTGTCGATCTCGATCTCGACGGCGCACTACCGCCAGTCGCGCTACGAGCAGGCCGGTGATCCGATTCCGTTCGTTCGCGTCTGGGTGCGCCTGTTGTGCGCTGCCGGATTGCGCATCGACGAGGCCTGCCGAACCCGCCGACGCGACGTCGACCTGATCGCCAACTGCCTGCGCGTCGGCCACGCCAAGACGCCAGCCGGCGTGCGGACTGTGCAGCTCACACCCGACACCCTGGCCGACCTCGAGCGCTACCTGGACATGACCTCCGAGCGGCCCGCGTCCGGCCTGCTGCTGCCGACGAGCAACGGCACCCCGTACAACCGCACGAGCGCTGCCACGAGCATCATCAAGCCGCTCGTCGCGCAGACCAACGTCGTGCTCGCCGAACGCAGCCAACCCGCGCTGCGCGATGGCGTGACCGCGCACGCCCTACGCAAGACGTACTTCACGTTTCTACATGAGGCCGGCGCCCCGCCGCGCTGGGTGGCAGATCAGGGCGGACACAGCGACCCGTCGACGTCGCTGCGGATCTACACCGAATCGCTACGCGGACGCGAGCGCGGACATCACGGCCAGGCCTTCGATGCGCTGCTCAACGGAACGGGCGCGAGCGTTGAGCATCCGAGCGTCGTTGACGACGCTGAAGGGGCCGGCAACGAGCGCCGATGAACCGTTGCTGAGCCCGTCCTCCAATTCCGTTGCGTCAAGGGGCGTACTTGTCGCGGGCAGGAGGAACATCCGGCCCGACGGCGAACATGTGTTCGATGGACACGGCGAATAGGGTGCGCAAGCGTGGCTGACCGCAGCGCGATCGAGTGGACGCAGGCGACGTGGAACCCCGTGACCGGGTGCAACAAGGTGTCGCCCGGCTGCGCTCACTGCTATGCCGAGACGTTCGCTGAGCGCTGGCGCGGGACCCCCGGCCATCCCTACGAGCAGGGGTTCGACCTTCGCGTCTGGCCGACCCGGCTTGAGCAACCGCTGCGTTGGAAACGCCCGCGGTTGATCTTCGTCAACTCGATGAGCGACCTCTTCCACGAACGGATCCCGGAGGAGTTCGTCCATGACGTTTTCGACGTCATGGGGCGCGCGTCTCAGCACAGCTTCCAGATCCTGACGAAGCGCCACGAACGACTTGTCGAGCTTGCGCCCCGTCTGCCGTGGCACCCGAACGTCTGGATGGGCGTCAGCATCGAGAACCGCCGCTTCATTCACCGTGCCGATTACCTCCGCAAGGTCGACGCGGCTGTTCGCTTCATCTCAGCCGAGCCGCTGCTTGGGCCGCTCGAAGGGCTCAGGCTCGACGGAATCCACTGGCTGATCGCCGGTGGGGAGTCGGGCGTCCGTCATCGCCGCTGCGACCCCGAGTGGATCCGCGAGCTACGTGACCGCTGCGACGACGAGAGCGTCGCCTTCTTCTTCAAGCAATGGGGGGGCCGGACCTCGAAGGCCGGCGGGCGGATACTCGACGGCCGGACGCATGACGGGTGGCCCACGGCCCGGGAGCGGATCCGGGACCTACTCGTCGCTTAGGCGGCGCTCGCGCGGGCCGCTTTCCATCTCGAACAGCGTGGTCTGTCCGAGCTCCTCGTTGACGCGCATTCTCACGCGGTCGAAGACCCAGTCCATGATCGTCTCCCCCGCATCGTTGTCGGTCGCGAAGATCAAGAAGTACATCGGCGAGCCGTTCGACTTCGTGATCTGCCGGTCCAGCACCGTTCGGTAACCCAGGTTCGTTAAGCCCTCGGCATAGAGGCGGACGTACTCGCTGCGTGCCTGCTCCGCCGTGATCATGTTCGTGCTGCGACGCTCATAGATGAGCTTCCAGCGGTCGTGCCCGTAGATCCGTGTCACCAGCTCCGGGTGGTCGGGGGCGAGCCGCACGAATCCCATGTCGGTCGGGAACAGGATGAGCTGTTCGACCTTGAACGGGCTGTGCCCGCGCTTGTGCTCGGCGATCGCCTCGACCGTCTCCCACTCCAATTCCGATCCCTCGGGGTCCAGAAAGGAGAACGCGGGGGCGCGCCTCGGGATCGGAGCGAGCATGTCCGCGATGACGCGGTTGGCGTCGTCGTTGAAGCGCACAGCACGATCGCCGTGGCGCTGCGTGCGATGCGTCAGCGCGTTAAACGCGCCGGGATGCTTCTCGGCCATGACGACCGTGGTCGCTTCGGGGGGCTCGGCTTCGAGCGCGATCAGCGCGGATCCATCGATTGGCGCGTTCCGCGTCGTGGACCAGTTCAGGCCGGTGCCGGCGAAGAGGTCGAGCCCGTACCACCCACCGGCCTTCTGGCACGCCTTTGCGAATGCGTTCAAGTAGGCATCGAGGATCATCAGCTTCTCCTCAGTCCACGACGCGGCATCGCGCGCCGGGTAGCCGTCCGACGCTGTGTGAAAGGTGGCCTGGCCCACGGCGATCGAGGACTCTAGAGGCCCGCTCGGCCTGAACCTGCGGCGGCCCGACTCCGGAGCGCAGACCGAGATGGCCCCCTTCCCGATGCTTCGCGGCTCGTCGCGCTCATGGTTCAGAGCAACGGCTGTGGGCGCGGCCGTGGCGCGGATTGACTCGGATTCGTACGCACAGGCCGACACCGGGCACGTCGAGGCGTCGGTGTGCGGGGTTGTCGAAGACCGGGCCCGCGGTGTAATGGCGCCAGTGCGCGATCGGTGATCGCCTCGCCGGCTCGGGCGGTGCGTCGGCGTCGCGTGGGGCGCGCTGCGCGGGCGGGGTGGCCGTCGCGGATCGCTGCAGCGCGCGACGTGCTTGTTGGGTGATCACCAGCTCGTCGGAGCCGTCTGCGAGGGTGAGGATGGCGAGCGCGCCGGCCCGCGTCAGTGGGACGGTCCAGATCTTGCGCTCGGAGTTGAAGCGGCGCTCGGGCAGCGCGCGTAGCGACGGTAGCCGGCGTTCGCTGTAAGGGCCCCTGATCTCGATGACGCCATCGCGCAGCATGGCTCGGCCGACGTCCACGCGGGCCATGCGAGCGCCGGCGTCGTCGGAGATCTTCACGGCGATGCCGCGTTCCTCGAGCTCGCCGATGAAGGAGCAGACGGCGCGTAGGTGCTCGCGGCGTGCCGGAACGATCCAGTCCTGCGACTCGCGGCGGTAGCGGCGTTCGGGCAGCGTTCGGATCCAGTCGACGATCGTCTCGTCGTACGGCGCCGCCAGCAGCAGCATGAGCCCCTTGTCGACGTCGATGCGCAAGGCCATCAGCAGGGCGGAAACTCTTCGCAGGCGGACGAGACTGGAGCGGGGGTTGCCGAAACCCGGTGCTGTCTCGGCGTCCGAGGGGCTACCGGGGTCGCGACGAATCGGTGGGCCGATCGGCGGCGTTGTTGTGCGGGCGCCGGTCGTGCCGCGCGATCGCGCCGCGCCGTCTGTGACCGCGTGGTATGTGCCCGAGTGGTGGGCCGCCGGTCGTCGTGCCGGCGATGCGCAGGAACTCGAGTCGACCGGATGCGACGGAGGTGACCCTGGCCGCGTGAAGGCAACGTAGGAGGGCTTGCAGCGGGCGGAGGATCGGCTGTCGCACGGGGGTACGTCGCCGACGGCGTATCCGTCGGGCCGGTCAACGCGCTCAGCGCGACGGAAACCAGCATCGGTGTCGCGACGAGGACGGCGCCAATCGGCAGCAACCGATCGGTAGCCCGAGACCTGGGAAAGCGTCGCCGCCGCGAACATTGAAACCGCGGGGACCGTCGGCGAGGGGCTGACCGGCGCGCGTTGGCGGGCTGGCGGGGCGGGGCGTGGGCCGCTGCTCCGGCTGGAGTTGAGAACAGCGCGGCGATCCCGTCGTCCGCCGACCCGGTGCCCACGGTGGACGAGTCCAGCGGCTCCTCCCACAGCGCGGCGAGACGCTCCACGTCCCCGTCGGTGAGATGCGCGGTGACGGCCATTCCGGCTGAATGTCGTCGCTGACGGCCGGATGACACCCCCTCGGATCGGTTGAGGTGGTCGCTCCCGGCAGCCCGAGGGATGCCGTGGGCTCCATGCGGCGCTGGCAGCCGTGATCGGGCGTGCCCGCGAGATCTCGAGGGGGGTCAAGCAGGCTTCAGGCGCGACGGCAGACCAGATGTCCAGGTGCTGCATCACGACCCAGAGAGAGCGGCCATGTGCATGCTGACGTCGACCGGAGATGAGCTTGGGCTGCGGGACGGCTTGGTCGGGTTGTGAGTCTTCGCGGACCAGGACGCTGGGCGGCGCGAACGGTCAGCCGGCGAAGCCGGCGGCGAACGTCATCCGGTCCCGGTCGGTCGGCGCGAGATCACGGCCGGCCCGCGCCGCACGCCGCCGCGGGCCGGTCGCCGAACCCCGGAACGCCTGGCGAGGCGGGCTTCGCCGCGTTCGGTGTGCTCGCGGGGCTTCTCGTGGTGATGGTGGCCGGCGCGGTCCTCGCGCTGGCCGTGCTCGTCGGGATATTCGCGCCTGGCGCCGGCCAGGGCTGTGAGGCACTCGACTCCAGCGGGGAGCCGGTCGGGCCCGCCATCGGCTCGCTGGGCGAGATCGCTGGCAGCGGGATCACGGGCGCTGAGCTGCAGACCGTGCGTTCAAGCCCGTTGGCTGGCAGCACGTTGACGGCGGGCGTCTTTGGCAGCACCGCGTACGGGCCGCCGTGGGGTGGACTGCAGGGCCCGGGCGTGGCGACGAGCGGTGGCGTACGGATCGACGGCGGCGCCCCGAGGAAGTATCTGATCGCGACTGATCCGCGCGTGATCGCGCTCGGCCAGTGGGTGTACGCGTGGCCCAACCCGTTCGGCTGGACGGGAGCGTTCCTCGCGGCGGACACCGGCGGCAGGATCAAGGGCCGCAGGATCGACTTCTACGACTGGCGCGGACGCGCCTACCAGAACCGCTGGAACCAGCAGACCACCGTCAGCGACCGCCCCGCCGCGCCCGATCCATCGCTCGCCGACGGCGGAACCCCCACGCCAGGTGACGTCGGCGACGTCAACACCGCGGCCGCGCAGGCGATCGCCAGGCAGCTCAGCGGCCAGCCTGTCGGGTTCGCGCTCGTCGACGACGCCGGCCGGATGATCGCGTCCGCTTCTCCGAACGCGACGAACCGGTCGGCCTCGATCACCAAGGCGATGATCCTGATCGCACTGACCGTCGAGGCTCGCGACCGCTCGCTGACCACGGAGGAACGCGACCTGGTCGCCGCGATGATCCGCCGTTCGGACAACCAGGCCGCCAATGCCCTCTTCGCCAGCGTCGGCGCCGCAGCCGTCGCAGCGGTCGCGCGACGCGCAGGGATGACGCGCTTTGAGCTCGTCAGGCGCAAGCAGACCCCGGACGGCTTCATCCTGGGCTACTCGCGCGTCTCCGCGGTTGACCAGGCGCGATTGTTCGCGCGAATCGAGGAGCTCGCGCCGGCCCGGCACCGCGCCTTCGCGATGACGGAACTCGAGAGCGTCGAAGGCGACGGCCGGTTCGGGATCCTCGATGCGGGGATCAACGCGGCGATTCGCTCCAAGGGCGGCTGGCGCCCGGAGGACGACGGCGGCTGGACCGTCAACCAGGCCGCCCAGATCACGGTCGGCGGCGAGAGCTACGGGTTCGCGGTCGTGCTCGGACGCCAGCAGACGTTCGCGGCCGGCGCGACGAGCATCGCATCGATCGCACGCGCAGCGTTCACGAGCTCGGCGACCCCGAGCAGCGACCAGGGCTGCGACGCGGCGGCCCCATTGCCGACAGGCACGGGCGAACGGATCGGGGAGCTCGCGCGCCGCTACCTCGGAAGGGATGGCCGCAGACAATCGTTCCCCGGCATGCAGCCCGCGTCGACGAGCCTTGCATGGTGCGCATGGTTCTCGACGAACGTCTGGCGGATGGCCGGCGTGCCGGTCGAGGTCAACTGGTTCTCCGGCTATCACTACACATGGGCCAAGGAGAACAAGACGCTCTTCAAGGACCTCGGAGCACGTCCGCGCGGCGTGACGCCGCCGGTCGGGGCAGCGCTCATGTATGGCAGCGGACCGCGGAGCACGAGCACATCGGAGCACGTCAATCTCGTCGACACGGTCAACCCCGACGGCACGTTCATGATCACCGGCGGCAACCAGGACACAAGCCGCGTCACGCGACAGGGACCGTGTCGCCTCACCGCTGCCGACCCCGCGCGCATCCGCGGCCCGGGCTGCGACCCGAGACCGATCTACGCGATCGCCGCGCCGACACCCGCTACGTGAACCCGCGATGAAAGCCGCTCTTGCCATCGTCGTCGTCGTCGCGCTCGTCATCGTCGGAGCCGCGCTCCTCACGGAAGGCTCAGGCGGCCCGCCGGCGACACCGCAGCCACCGGGCCGGCAGACCAGCACGCTGCGACGCGTACCAGCGCCGCAGCTGACCGACGAGCAGATCAACCGCCAGGACCGCCCGAATCCTCGCCGCCAGCGCGAGGAGGCACGGGCGTTCGACGCGCGGCCATTGCTCAACGCGCTGCCAGCCGCGCTGCAGGGCGTGACGTTCGACATCGGCGGCCTGGCGCCGGACGGCCACACCACCGTCGTCGTCGCCGACGCCCACGGGCTGGGAGGCAGACGCGCTCGGATCGCGTTCGAGACGCTGCAGCGGCGCGCAGGCGACCGCTCGAACGCCTACCAGCTCGAGGTGGCGCCGTGAAGACGTGCTGGGCCGGCCTGGCCGTCTCAGTCTTGCTGCTCGCCTCGGCTGGTTGTGGGGGGCCGCGCGCAGCCGGCCCGGCCGCCGAACGACCCACGCCGCCGAGCACGACCGCGCGGCCCGAGCCGGATCCGCCCACCCTCGAAGCGGGCGCACTGCCGGCCCCGGGGCGGGTCGCGCTGCGCTACGCGGCGGCCGCGCGGTCGTGGACTCCCGAGACGTACCGCGCTCAATACCGCCGGCAGCTGCTGCTGTCGACCGGGGCGCTGCGCAGCGCCGTCAAGCGCGCGCCACCCACCCGCGAGCAGCTCGCCGGCTACCGTGCGGACAAGGCGTACGTGGAGGCGACCGCGATCAGCGCGACCAGCCTGATGCAATCCGCAACCCAGGCTCGCTACCGGCTGATGCTCGACGAGAGCAGCGTCGCCGCCGGCCAGACCGTACGAGCGCGCGCCACCTACCTCGTCGAGCTACGGCGGGAGGGCGGACGCTGGCTCGTTACGGCGTTCACCATCCAGCCGTAGCGCCAGATCCTCGTCCCCGCCGAACGCCGTGCCATCCTTCGCGCAGGAGACCAGCCGATGTCGCAGCCAGCACAGCGGAGGCTCACGACGGCGTCCAACGCGCCGTCGATCGAGCCGTTCGCGTCGATCTTGGAATATGCCGCGCGCCTGGGGCCGCGTCACATCTGGATGCTGCAGCAACTCGCGAGGCTTCACGAGCGCCCGGAGCCCTGGATCGTGGGAGGACCATCTCGGGTCGAGGATCTCGATTTCGGCGCGATCGCCGTGGGTCCGCCCGGCGTCTTCCTGATCTGGCCGAAGGCGACACGTGTGGAGCCCGGGCTGTGGGCCAAGATCCGGGACTGCCGGGCGCACATACAGCGCTGCCTCGGCGAACAGTCGCATGCATCTGTGGAGATCGTCGTCTTCAGCCCGACCCACGAGCCCGGACACATGCAACGCTGGATGGACGCGGAGTTCGACCTGTTGACCGCGGATGGGGATGATCTGGATCGGTTGCTTGCTGAATGGGAGCCGGTCTCCGGGGTGTATCTCAGCGAGCAGTGGATGTCGGAGCTTGTGCAGGCGTCGCAACCGCGCGAAACGCTGTACGGACCCGACAAGGGCGTGCAGCAGAAGTATCCGCGCTGGTCGCCGCCACGCGCACAGGCCGCTGCTGATCCGCCGACCGCTGACGATCTCGCGGATCTTCTGCAGCGCTACGCGGCTTCTGATCGCGTGCCGACGCGACGGACAGGTCGTTCGTCCCGTTGACGTAGCGACGGTAGACGGCGGAGGGCGCGTAGCCGGCCTCATGAGTGCCGCGGGGACGCGGGTGACGTTCCGGACGCACACCACCGGGCCGCGGGCGGAGCGGTCTCGTCTCGCTCGGTCGTGGGCAATGACCCGGAATCGGCGCGGCGTTGACGGCGCCCTCATCGCTCACCGAAGTCCAGGGGGGTCTGATCGGGAGACGCTCCGACAGCAGTGCAGTGACCCAGCAATCGAGGAGCGCGCAACCTATGGCGAACGTAGCGACGATCGGACGGGCGGCGGTGGTGGCGATCGTGGTCTCGGTCAGCGCAGGGGTGGGCACGAGCGCGGTCGCTGGGAAGGTCATGACCCAGATCGGGCTGCCGCCGATCGTGGACAGGGACGGCACGAAGGACGATGTCCATCTGGCGTTCGACGTCGAGTCGCTGGTGAACGCGGTGCTCGCGCCCGCGGGCGGTGCGGGGAAGTCGACGGTGATGCAGGCGGTCATCGCGGTCTTCGGGCTGTTGTTTCTCGCGGCGATCATCTACTTCGTCTTCGGCCTGATCCAGGGGCTGCGCGGCGCGAGGGGTGGCGTCGAGACGGCCTTCAGCGTGGTCGCGGCGCTCGTGATCGCGATCGTCGGCTTTCAGATCCTCGCGTAGGGCGCCCTGCCGTGTCTCATGCACGCGACGTCACGCTCGCCGCCGGCGCGCTTCTCGTCGTCATCGCGGCCGGCGCGCTGCCGCACGCGGTGGCGAACAAGATCAGCCAGGACGCGGGCAGGGGTGAGTTTCAGACCGTCGGCGGGTTCGTCCGGGCGATCTTCAAGGATCCTGCGCACCAGACGAGCGCGTTCATGGTGTTCACGGCGCTGGTTGCGCTGCTGTTCCTGACGGCGATCGTCACGATCGGGCTCGGCGCGCTGCAGGCGGTCCGCGGCGACCGTGGCGGTGCCGACACGATGGTCGGCGGCGCCTACGGCCTCATCGCCCTGCTGGTCACGTTCGCGGTGATCTTGTGAGCCCGCTCGAGAGTGGCTGGCACGGCCACAGGCGAGGGCGGGCGGTTGCGCTCGCGTTGCTCGTGACGTGGGCGGGACTGGCGTCGTCGGCCGCCGTTCCGCAGAGCGCCGACGCGGTGCTTCCGCAGGTCCTCGGCGGCGAGGTGGTGAAGGGGCTGTTCGGGGGTGGAAGCCCGATCCTCGA
The DNA here is from genome assembly GCA_046565905.1 of Thermoleophilia bacterium. GTDB lineage: Bacteria > Actinomycetota > Thermoleophilia > Solirubrobacterales > Solirubrobacteraceae > CADCVQ01. The sequence continues at coordinate 14,882 of JBKHXR010000101.1, forward strand.
CGCGCCGGGGGCACTTGTGCTGAAGGGCGTGCAGGCGATTCTGGACTGGGTCTATGGGGGGTTAAAGGACACGATCACTCCGTTCGTGATGCAGTTCCTCACGCGCGTCGATCTGGTCTTCGACGGCGGACTGCGGCGGATGGTCGTTCCGCTCGTCGTCATCGGCGCGGCGCTGATGGTGCTCGGCGCAGTTGCGTCGATCATCCAGGGCTATGGCGCCGTGATCGCCGGGACCGCGAGCCCGGCGAGCGTGATCAGCGGCGTGCTGATGCGGGTCGCCGGGCTCGCGCTGTTGCTGGGCTCGTGGCACACGGTTGTTCCGATCGCGGTCGACGTCGCGAACGCGTTCAGCGGCTATGTGCTGACCGACGAGGCCGTCAAGGACGCGTTGGCGAAGACGTTCGGGGTGACCGCTGCCGGCGGCGTGAGTGCCTCGATCGCCGCTGCGGGCGTGGCGCCGATCGTGCTCGTGGTCTTGCTGACGGTGCTGGCGTTCTGCTTCCTGCTGCTGTTGTTGTTGAAGTACGTCGTGATTTTCGCGTTCGCCGTGCTGTATCTCGGCGGGCCGGTGATGATCGGGCTCGGTGCGTTTCCTGGGCTTGGCAGCGTTGCGATCAACGCCCTTGTGCGCAGCCTCGCGATCTTGATCGTGATCCCGCTGTCGTGGGCGACGGTGTTCGCTGCCTGGGCGGCGATCAACAGCACGATCGTCAGCGATCCGCCGGAGGAGGCCGGTGCGTACGCGCTGGCTGTCATCAACGGACCGGGGATCTTTGTCGCATCGTGCCTGGTCGTGCTCGGGGTCACGCGTGCGTTGCTGAAGATGGCGAGTCCGCTTGGTGCGCCGCTGAGCATCCCCGGCGCCCGGATGGTGATGGCGGCCGCCGCCTACAAGGCGGCGCCCGCGCTGTGGGGCAAGATCGGCGGTGCCGGCGTGGCGGAGGGGGCAGCCGGCGCGGAGGCGGTCGCTGAGCACAACAGTCGTTATGAGGGCACGCCGTACCACCGCGCGGTCGCGGCCAGCCAGGCGTGGGATGGCCCTGGCGTCGGCGACGGCATGGGCCTCGCGGTCGCCGGCCGCGGCGGCGCTCCGGACGTGATCCCGGACGCCGTCAGCGGCGACGTCGTCGACGATGAGCCGGCCGCGCGCGCGCCCAGCGCCCGTGGCACGACGGCGGCGATCGACGGCACCGCCGAGGAGCTCGCAGCCGAGCCCGCGACCGCGACCACAGGGACTGCGGCCCTGAGCGCGACGAACACCGGGATACGGCAGCTCCCGGCTGGGAGCCCGGACTTCGATGGCGCGCGCGCACGCATCGCCGATCAGGGGCCGGTGAGCTCGGGGCAGGTCGCATCCGCGCTCGGGCAGCTGGACGGCGACGAGCGCGAGTACGTCCAGGGCGCGGCGCAGGAAGCTCGAAGCCTGCAGCAGTCGGCGGGTGGCGATGAGGGCGACACGCACTTCCGCGAACGGATCGCGGCCGGGATGGCCGACGGCCGCACGTTCGGCCACGACAACCAGGCGCACGCGGCGGTCATCGGTGCCAGCTCGCATCAGGTCGTGCTCGACGCGCTCGATCCGCCCGCCGACCGCGGTACGCGCTCCGCTCACCAGGAGGAGAGGTACACGGAGCGCGAGCTGCGGCGCGACTGGACGCAACCGGTCAACGGCGACGGCGGGGACGAACGCTGATGGTCCATCCGGTCCGCCATCAGGTCAACAGCCGTCTCCTGCACAAGGGCCTGTTCACCGACGAGCAGCTGATGCCCGCCGCGATCCTAGTGCTGCTGGCGGTCGGCGTCGCCTACACCGCCGGCAGCGTCGCGGTCGGCCTGATCGCAGGGGCGGTCCTGCTGCTGCCCGTCGGGGTGATGATTCTCGACAATCGCGCCGGCCAGCTGCTGCACGACGAGCTCATGGCATGGCTGGCGTATCGCCGCAGCGCCGGGATCTACGACGCCGGCGGCGGCGACAGCGCGATCGGCTACGAGCTGCTCGCCGACGACGAGGCGCTGCTCGCGGCCGGCGGGCCGACGCCCGGCCAGCTGCAGTCCGCGCTGAGCGACCAGTAGGGACGTGACGCCGTGCTGACCACCATCAGACCCGGCCTCAAACGCGAGCCCCAGCCCGTCCAGGCACTGCCCGCGGGCACGCTGCTGCCGATCAGCAGGCTCGGCGCGGACGGGACGATCGTGCTCGAGGACGGCTCGTTCGTTCACGTGATCGCGTGCTATCCGCGCAACCTGCAGACGCTGACGGCCGATGAGCGGCTGGCGACGTTTTTGAACTTCCGCAACATCGCGGCGTTCCTCGAGCGCGGCCAGTCGCTGCAGCTGATCGTCGAGGGCGACCGCGTCAGGACCGAGACGCACCTGGCGTTCGTCGACGAGCAGACCGAGCTGGTCTACGGCTTTCGCCCGAGTGCGGTGAGTGCGGCCGCCGCGATCCAGCTCAGCCGCGTTCAGCGCGCTCGCTGGGGGCTGCATCAGATGCTGCTGGAGAGCGTCCGGCGTGGCGCGTCCGACGACGATTTCACGCCGCGCCAGCGCGTGTACCTCGTCGTGCGCTACCAGCCCGAGGACGACAGCGAACGGTCGTGGCGCGACGTCGTCCCCGCCGGGCTGCCGGGCTCGCGAATGACGAGTCGCAGCGCCGGCTACAGCGCCCCGCGGCAGCGAACGGCACGCCGCCTGCGCGACCATCAGCAGCTCGCGCGCGTCGCTGAGATCCGCGCCCGGGAGCTGATCGGTGTGCTGGCGCGCGACGGCATCACCGCCCGGATCCTCGATGGGCCCGCGGTGCTGCGCTACGCGAGCTCACGGCTGAACCCGACCTCCGTCAGCTGGGATCGCACCGAGACGCTCGAGGCGCAGGACAGCGTGCTATCGCGCTTTGACGATGCGATCGAGGGCGAGGACGCCGAGCGCGCCGCGCTCGGGTTGCGCGACCTCGTTGCCAGAAGCCCGCTGGACTTCCGGCGCTACAGCGACCACGCCGAGATCGAGCAGGACCTCGTCGAGGTTCTGTACCTGACCGGCCATCCGTCGATGACGCAGACGTTCTGGCTGGCGGAGCTCATGCGCCAGCGGCTGCCCTACACGCTCGCCGTGCATCTGCACGGCCTGGATCGCATCGCGATCGCCGAGGAGGCCAAGCGGCTGCATCACCAGGCATTGCGGGAGATCGAGCGCGAAGCCAAGAAGGGCCGCAGCGACGCCGAGACCAACGCGCAGGCGCAGGCGCACGGCGAGCTGGCCCAGCAGATGGCGCAGGACCCGAAGGCGAACCTGATCGACATGAGCGTGTACCTGGCGCTGCGCGCACCCGGCCCGCGCCCCGACAAGCACGCGCTCGCGGCCGCCGCATACGACGCGCAACGGACCGTGGCGCGCGCGACCGGAGGTGGCGTGCTCGATCGCGGCAACCGGCTGCAGGAGCCCCTGTGGCTGTCGACGCTGCCGTTCGGCGCTGATCTCGCGCACCGGACGCTGCGCGTCGGCATCGAGCATGCGGCGGATTGCTTTCCGCTGATCGGCTCGACGTGCGGCAGCCCGAGCGGGATCCCGCTGTTCATCGAGCCGGTCTCCGGTCAGGTGCAGTACATCAACCCGTTTGACCGCGCGTTGACGAACTCGACGATCGTGATCGCCGGCAAGTCCGGGGCCGGGAAGACGATGACCGCGAACCGGCTTGTCGCACAGATGGTCGCGATGGGCGCCCGCGGCTTTCTGTATGACCGCGCCGGGCACTACGAGCTGCTGGCCGAGTTGATCCCTGGCGCGCGCGTGATCCGGATGGGCGCCGATGACGGCAACGTCATCAACCATTGGGATGTCGCGGACCCGTGCAACGTGCCCAGCGCGAAGGTGCGGTTTCTGCTGCGGCTGCACGAGACGCTGCTGCGCCGCGAGCTGACGAACCACGAGCGGATGGCGCTCGCGGACAGCATCCGCACGACCTACAGCCATTGCGCGCGGACGGGCAAGGTGCCGCGCGAGGGCGAGCTCGTCGAGCTGATGCGCGCATCAGCCGGCTACGAGGCCCAGCGCGGCCAGTCCGGTGAGATCGGCGAGGCGCTGCGGGCGCTGACCTGCGAGCTGTCGGAGTTCGTCGGCGGTGGCACGCACGCGGCGATGTGGGACCGCGAGACGTCGCTGCCATCCGACGCGCCGCTGCTGATCTTCGACTACCGCAACGTCGACGACCAGACGTTGATTCCGCTCGTGTTCGCGAACATGGAATGGACGCGCCGCGAGGTCGAGCGCGTCGACCGACGGGCACGCAGCAACCCGATCGCGGGCGCGATCTACTACGGCCGCTCGATCGTCGAGCTCGACGAGGGCTGGTCGTGGGCGCAGGAGCCGGTGCTCGCCGGCGAGGTGCAGACGTGGGCGCGCCAGGCCCGCGCGTACGGCGCGGCGTTCATGGTCGTCTCGCAGGACCCGGAGGATTTCGCCGGCGACGCCGACGCGGTGCTGCGCAACGCGTCGATCCGGATCTTCCATCAGCTCGACAAGGGGATGCTCGCGTTCGTCCGCGACACCGTCGACCTGAGCCCGGAGATGACGGACTCGCTGAAGTCGCTGCGCAAGGTCGCCGGGCTGTACTCCGAGGCGCTGGTGACGAACGGACCGCGCGGCGACGGCCGTGTCTGCTCGGTGCTGGGCGCGCACGAGTACTGGGCGTGGACGTCGGAGCCACGCAGCGATGTGCCGCGCCGCGACCGCGCGATCGCCGACAACGACGGCGACGTCTGGGCCGCGCTCGCGCAGCTCGCCGCCGAGGGGATCCCGCGCGCCGAGGAAGGCGCCGGGCTTTGAGCATCGCTGGACGCCCGCTGGCCCTGCGCGGCAACATGGGCGGCGCGCTGCTCGCGGCGCCTGGTCGAGCCGCCCTTCGCGCTGTCGACCTGGCCGCCGACCGCGTGTTCGCCAGCGCGCTCGCCCGGCCGGCGCCGGGTGCCGTCGTGACGTTCGCCGGCGTGCAGGGTGGTGCTGGTGTGTCGACGATGACGCTGCTCGCCTGCGGCGCGGTCACCCGCGCCAGCGAACGCCCGGCGGTGGCGATCGATGTCGCGGCGAGCACGCGGGGCGGACTTGGCGGGCACGCGGGGGAGTGGTCGCAGACCTCGGCGGAGTGCACCGCCGAGCTGGTCATCGCCGGTGGGACGCTCGCCCGTCCGTACGCCGAGACCGCCGACGGGACGCGTGTCATCAGCGACGAGCCACAGGCACGCGTTGGCGCCGACCGGACCGCCCGGCGTCTGCTGGCGCAGACCGCCGCGGCCGTGCAGCGCGACGCATCCGATCACGAACTCGCGGCGCTCGCACGAGCCCGCGTACGCGACGCCGAGCTCGACGAGCTCGCCGGCGCCAACCCGAGCAGGCGGCGAACGGCCTTGCTGAAGCTGGTGCGTGCGGCGCGAGGCCCGCACAGTCTCGTCGGCCTGGACCTCGGTCTGGCCGACGACGAGCTGCTCGAGCAGTGCGCCCCGCTGAGCGACCTGCATGTCTGGGTCGTCGCCGCGCGCCACGACGACCTCGAGGTCGCGCGCCGCCGGTTGCTCGGCCACGAGCTCGTCGCCGCCCGCGAGATCGTGCTCGCGTGGCTGCCCGACGGCCGGCGTGTCGGGTCCCGGGGGTTGCGCAGCCTCGGCGAGGCACGCGGCTGTCCGGTCGCACGGCTCGCGCGTTTCGATCACGCGGACGGTTGGGCGGCGCGCGAGCACGCGTGCCGCACGGCGCTGGAGACAATGTGCCGGCAGCTGGACTGATGCGGCGCCCCTGGTGGGCAGCGGAGCGCGCCGACCGTGACCTCGCGCGCACCGCTGCCGTGTTCGCCGCCGGCCAGGTCACCGTCATTCTCGCGACGGCGGCAGCGGTCTGGGGGTTGGCGCCCCTGTCGTGGGGGTCACTGATCACGGCCGAGCAGCGCACCGACGCGACGGCGCTGACGGTCATCTCGATCGCCGTCAACAACCTCGTCATCTGCTGCCTGCCGCTGCTCGCCGGCGTGTACGCGCACCGCCTCGTCCGCCGCGGCCGGCGCCGAGTGGCCCGGGTTGTCGTCGCCGTCGCCGGCCTGGGCATCACGCGTTCGCTGCTGGTGATCGGGCTCGTCGGCGGCCTTGACCCGGCGTGGCTCGCGCGCGCCGCCGCTTGGTGGGTCCTCGAGATCGCAGCGCTGTCGGTGTGCTGCGCGGCGGGCTGGAGGGCGTTCCGGGACGCCGACCCGACGGTCGTGTCGCGGCAGCTCGCGCACGCCCTGGCATTCGCCGCAGCGACGGTGACGGTCGCCGCTGTCGTCGAGGTGGCGCTGACGTGATCGCATGGCGCCCGCTCGCGGTGCTGATCGGCAGCGCGCTGTTTCTCGCCGCGCTCGTCGTCGGCGCCGGGATGCTGACCGGCCTGGATGGCCTGCGCGAGATGTGGGCCCAGATCCGTCCCTACGCGATCGCCGCCGCGGCCATCACAGCCCTGGGAATGGCCGGCGTCGCCGCCATGGTCGTGACGCGCCTGCGGTCGCGCACGCATCGCGACATCGCCCGCTACCAGCTCGTGCTCGGCCAGGCCGACGAGGCCACCCACGACGAGGTCGCGGCGGCCGCCGAGGCGCTCGTGCAGGCGCTGCGCTCGACACTCGTCGAGCGCATCGCCGGCGGCCAGCCATGGCTGGCGATCGAGTCCTGGCACGTCCCGCCGGTCACGCCCGGAGAGACCGGCACCGCGCTGCTGATGATGCTGTGCGAGCCGGTCACGGTCGGCCCGGCGCTGGCGGCATTGCGACGCGCCTACCCGAACCTGACGGTCCGCTCCGACGCCGAGACGGGGGAGCCCAGGCGCTACGACGCGCCGCGGTTCGCTGCCGCGCATGTGTTGCGCGTTCGCAAGGCACGTGACTGGGTGCTGCCCGTCGGCGGCTCGAGCGGCAGCATTGATCACTCAAATGCGCGGTCGGTGATGGCGACCGTCATCCGCCAGCAGCAGCGCGTCGGCCAGGACGGGCTGATCAGCTGCGTGCGCTGGTGCCTGCTGCCGGCCGACGAGTCCGTCGACGCGCTCGCCGCCCGCCGCCTGCGGCGACTGGCCGAGAGCACAGAGCACCAGAACTCGGCCGTCAGCGCCGACGTCGCGGAGGCGCAGCGCAGCGGTGGCGGCGCCCTGTGCTTCGTCGAGCTGCAGTCCGCCGTCCAAGCTGCACCCGGCCGCGAGGTCACCCGCTACGCGGATCTGCAGGCGGTCTGCCGGCTGCTGGTCAGCCCGGCGCTGTCGATGCGCGGCGTCAACACGTTCGTCGAGCGGCAGATGGTCATCCGTCAGCGCCTGTACCGGCGGCGCTGGGCGCGCGCCACGCCGCCGGTGCTGCCCGATCAGACGGGCTCGACGCTGTGGTTCACCGGCGAGCTGGGGATGTTCATCGAGCTGCCGTCGCTTGGCAGCGAGCATGACCTGCCGCTGCTGCGCAACTCCGTTCCCTATCTGCCCGCTCCGGCGGCGCTTCCGCGCGGCCGGCACCGCGGGCTGGCGCTGCCTCCGACGCCCGAGGAGCAGGCGCGGGGCTTCAGGACGAGCATCGAGGTGCCCGCGGAGGACGAGGAGCTCCTGGATGGCGAGCTGATCGGCGAGGAGGCGTAGATGGAGCCAGCCGCTCGCCCGCGGTTGCCGCCCGGTCGCAGCGACCCGATGGTCGACATCGGGATCGCGCCGCCAAGGGTGCGCTGGTCGCTGACGCACGAGGACCGCAAGAAGGGCGTGCTGATCGCGGGCGGGCAGGGCTCGGGCAAGAGCGCGACGCTGCAGAAGTTCGTCGAGGGCGACGTGCTGTCGCCGAACACCGCGACGATCGTGTTCGACATGAAGGGGTCGCTCGCCGAGCGGCTGCTGCGGATGATCCCGCCGGACCTGCCCAAGCGCTACTTCGATCACCGCGCGCACGCCTGGCGGGATGGCACCAAGCGCGTCTGGTACCTCGATCTCGCCGAGCCCGCGTTCGGGCTCACGCCGCTGCACGTCGAGCCCGGCTGGACGCTCGCGCGGCTTCCCAACGAGTTCGTGCGGATCGCCGGGATGGTCGTGCACGCGCTGATGGATCTCTTCGAGGATCAGATCTACCAGTCCTCGCAGGACATCATCGAGCGCTCCGTCATCGGCACGATGGCGATCGCCTGGTTCGAGCACGACGAGCGCCACCGCAAGGCCGGCACCAGCCCCGAGCAGCGCGGGTTCGGCGGCTCGTTCGAGGTGCTGCACAAGATGCTCGCCCCGACGGACCGCCTGGCGAGCGATGCCGGCGACCGTCGCTCGGGTCCGAAGCCCAACCCGTGGCATCAGGCCGCCGGCCGCGCGTGCCAGCAGATCCCCGGACTGCGCAACGCCGCCGAGATGCTGCTCTACGAGCTGCCCGCGCTCGCGCGCAACAGCCTGTCCAAGCTCGAGGACCGCATGATGCCCGCGGCCAACAAGCTCGGCCCGCTCGTGACCTCGCACGCCGCCGTGCGCGACTTCGTCGGCCATCCGTCGCGGCTGTCGCTGCGCTCGGTAATCGAGGCGCACGACATCCTGATCGTCAACCCGCGCACCGACATCCTCGGCCAGGACAGCCCGACGATCCTCGTCAACTTCCTCGTGCACATGATCGACGCTCAGCTCGATCGGCAGATCAGCATGCAGGAGCCGACGCGGCCACGCGTCAGCCTGCTGATCGACGAGGCCCACACGGTCATCACGAAGACGCTGATGCAGATGGTCAGCCGCCACCGCGAGGCCGGCTTCTGCGTCGCCGCCGCGACGCAGTACCTCGCGCAGATCGGCGCGTCGATCAAGAGCTCGGGCATCCACGACTACGTCGTCGACGCCGTCGCCAACCTGCTGCAGACGAAGATCTACTTCCGCATGGCCGACCCCGAAGACGCCGAGGCGGCATGCCTCGTCGGCCGGCCCGTACACGACTCGATGGTCCGCGGCGACCCGGTCAGCCAAGCGCGGATGGCGATCAACCCGGCATCGCTGATGGCGCTCGAGGACTACACCGCCAGCGCCCGCGTGATGTCCAACGGCAATGGGTCCGCCGCGCCCGGCGCGACGACGGCGCTGGGCGGCACGACGGCGCTGCCGGTCTTCACGCACCGCTCGATCGCCGTGCCGGCGCTGCATCTCATCGCCACGACCTGGCGCGACGTGCACTACGCGCGGATGCGCGACGTGCTCGGCGAGCGGTCGGCGTCGGCAGCCGACCGGGACGCGCCGCCGGTGATTCCCGAGGGTCTCGGCGGTCCCGCGCAGTCGCCGCCGGTCGTTGAGCGCGAGCGCGACGAGGCCGCGCAGGTCGCGCGCGACACCGTCGGACGCCAGGGCACCCGCCCACGGGCAGCAAGCGAGGCCGCCACGAAGGAGTGGCACAGCGTGCGCTCGCCCGCGTATGGGGAGGACCGGCTCCCGAGCGATCAGCAGCCCGTAGCCGCCCGGGAGCCGGACGTCGCTGTCGGCGGCGCCCGCATCGAGCGCAATCCGCAGCGCGCTGCACCCGCGGTCGTCACGGCGGTCGAGCTGTTCGACTGGGCGATGCGGCCCACCGACCGGCCGGCGCCACGCGACGAGCTCCCCGCCCTGTCGGGCGTTGTCGCGGATGCGGTTGCGTACACGGCCTCAGTCGAGCAGCTGACAGCGCTGGGGGAATGGAAGAACGCTGCCGACACCGCCATCAAGGACGCCGAAACCGCGGCGCGGACCGCACGCTCGACTGCGGCACTGGAGGCCCGCGCCAAGGGTCTCGGCGACGACAAGATCGAGGCGGCCGCGGCGGCGGCCGCGAACGCCGCGCGGCGCCGCAAACTGGGCAAGCACGCCGACGCCGCCTGGCAGGCCGACGTCAGCGCTGTGAGGCTCGGCGCGCAGGAGCAGCAGATCCTCGAGGTGCTCGCCCGCCTGCCGCTCAGCGCGCCCGCCGTCCTGGCGACGCTCATCAACAAGCCGCCCAAGGAACGCAGACTCCGCCAGCTGCTCCGCGAGGGCCTGCATGACCGAGGACTGATCAGCGCCAGCGCGCTGACGATCGCGCGCAAGGGCGGGCGAGCGCCGACCGTGTACGCAGTCAGCGCCCGTGGACGCGAATGGCTGCGACTCGAGCACGAGAAGCTGCGCGCCGACCAGCCACCCCCGGACTACCTGCGACCCGACCGCAACCTGCCCGCCCCGGGCCGGGGGAGCACCGTGCCGCACGCGCTCGCGGTGCAACTCGTGATCGGCGCGCTGCGCCAGTTCGGCGGCACCGACGTCAAGACCGTCTGGCGCACACCGATGATGCCCGGCGGCCGCCTCGACGTCGGCATGGCGCACAGCGACCGTCGCGACAAGCGCATACGCCTCGAGGATCTCACCGGCCGCGCCGGCCTGACCGTGATCGGCGACGCCCTCTCGGCCGCGCCCGGGGTCGTCGAGCCTGACGTCACCGTGCAGATGACCGGGCACGTCGCGGGGCAGCGTCGCTCGCTGTCGATGCTCCTGGAGATCGACCGCACAGACCGCGCGTCCTACAACACCGACAAGCTCATCGCCTACGACCACTTCCTCGCCGGCTGGTGCCTGCGCACACGATCATTCCGGTCGGCCCGGCCACTTGTCGTGTTCGTCGCCCGGTCGCCCCGGAGCGCGCTGCGCCTGCTCTCCCGCGCCAACGACGTCATGACCGTCGGCCTGGGGATCAGCGGACACGACCGGGCGACCTACCAGTACTACGGGCGTACGCACACTGCTTTCACCTGTCTCGATTGGATCCTCGGCGGCCAGGCATACGCGCTGCGCATGTCGGGCGTGCCGCCCGAGCGACGCGACGACGCGCTGCTGATCGATGCCGAAGCGGTTGCGCTGCTGCCTGAGGCTTGGTGGCCGAAGGGGTCGACCAGCGCCGCCAGGACGGCGAGCTGAGAGACCTGGCTAACTTGAATCCGGCGCAGCAACGAGCGCCCGATGCGCTGGTGGCCGCATCATCTTGCGCCCTCTCACCGGAACGGTCACCGGACGGGTGCCGCGGGAAGGATCGCCGTCGGCGTATCGGATCGGTCTCGTCGAACGCTGCTGTCCGCCTCGCATTTCGGATGTGGACCGGCTTGTGGATGTCGACACGAGCCTCCGACCAGAGCGCCCCGTGAGGCAAGAGCAGCATCAGGTCGCCGCCTCGACCGTACGCCGGCCGACTGAAACCGCGCCGCGAAGAGTCTGCTCTGCGCCCTCGCCTCACAAGTCCGCGAGCACGGCCGCGGCCATACGCAGCTCCCGCGGCTTCGCCGCCTCGACCGCCTCGATGTGCTCGGGCGCGCGTAGCGAGAAGTCGATCACCTCGTAGCTGGGCCCGCCGTTGAAAGCGCGACACACCTCCGCGTGGACGAGGCAGGCGGCGGTCATGCCGACGAAGAC
>JBKHXR010000102.1:0-11150 GCA_046565905.1 Thermoleophilia bacterium
CTGACTTCGCCGCTACGCCGATCGGTCCTCTCCGGCGACCCGGGCGGCTGACTTCGCCCAGTGCGGTCGGTCGTCTCACCGCTCGCCGCGGCCAGAGCGGCGCGCCGGCTTCGGCGGCAGCGCCCACCACGCGCGCATCCGCCCGCCACGGCCCAGGCCGGCGCCCAGCTCACGGCGCAGCACAGCGCGCTGGGCGGACGTCGGACCGGCGCGTCCGTAGCCATACCGAGCGTCGGCGACAGCGCGCACGTAGTCCTGCGCCGGCGTGCCCGCGTAGCGTCTGGCGAGGGCGGTGAGCGTCAGCTGCGGCGGTGTCGGGCGCCCGGTGCGCCGCAGCGCGCGCAGCAGCTCCTCCACGTCGGCGTCGTCGCCGGGCGCCGGGGCGGTTCTGCGCCGCCGCCGGCGGCGGACGAGCAGGGCGACCGCGACGGTGGCGACGACGACGCCGATCGCGCCGACGACGACGGCGGCGCCCGGCCCGCTGTCCGCGCCGTCGGCGACCGGCTGGGCGTCGGCCACGCCGGCGTCCGGCGAGCGGCCGAGCGCCCGCTCGCTGCCGCCGGACGTCACCGCCTCGCCTGGTGCGCCGGCGCGCTGGTCGGCGAGCTGCGTGCGGGCGGGCGAGTCCGGCGGCGTCGGGTCGCGCGTCACCCAGCCGATCCTGGGCATGTACACCTCGACCCACGAGTGGGCGTCGACGTCGCGAACGACGTACTCGCGCCGCTCGCCGTCGAGGCTGCCCGGCGAGAAGCCGGTCGCCACGCGCGCCGGCACGCCGCCCATGCGCAGCAGCAGCGCCATCGCGCCCGAGAACTGCTGGCAATACCCGACCCGGTCGCGCAGCAGGAAGTCCACGATCGGGATCGCGCTGCGCGGCGGCGTCTCGCTGTAGGTGAAGCCCCGCGCGAGGTGGCGCTCGACCGCGCGGACGTAGTCGAACGGCGTCCGCGCGCCCGCGCGCAGGCGGCGTGCGAGCGCGTACACGCGCCCGTACCGTGACTGCGCGAGGACCTCGCCCGCATCCGGCGCGCCGGTGCCGAGGACCGTCGGCTGCCCGGCGTCGCCGAACCACGGGAAGTCGATCGCGAGCGCGCCCGCGGGCGCCGCGACCGGTATGCGCACGCGCACATTGTCGTGCGACAGCCCCAGCGGGTAGCCGGCGGATGCCCGGCGCATCTGCGCGACGCTCGGGCGCGGCGTGTAGACCACCGCGCGGTAGGCGTGGCCGCGCCGCAGCGGCTTGCCCGCGCTCTCGTGGACGCCGGTCGTAGTGCGAACCGCCAGCCGCGGGCTGCCGATGATGTCGAGCGTCGATCCCGCCGCGATGAACTGCCGCGTGCGCAGCGCGCGCAGCGTCACGCGAATCGTCTGCCTCCAGCGCTCGTCGTAGACGTGCGTCTCGAGATCGTCGCGATCCCGGCGGCTGTCCTGAACCCATCTCGTGCCGTCGAAGACCGTCAGGTTGGCGGCCTTCCAGTAGGAGCGCTGCCGGGCGCGGACGCGGAGGATCTCGCGGCCGTCGCGCGGCCAGTCGAGCGGGCCGTAGCTGTGGTTCCAGCGGTACTGCGCCGTCGCCGACGGGCTCAGCGACTGCGCCAGCTCCTCGTAGTCCAGCAGCGCTCGGTCGCGATCCAGTACCGGCGCGGCCGCGTATCCGCCCAGCGCCGCGACCGCCACGATGCCGGCCGCCAGCCCGGCGCCGCGCTGCTGCACGCGCTCCAGCCAGAGGAAGATCGCCAGCAGCAGCGTGAACGCGAGGCCCGCGATCCACGGCAGGTCGACGTCATGCTGCATGACCGGGATCGTGTAGAGCGCGCCGAGCGCCACGGCGGCTGCCGCGGGAAACCCGAACGCGCCGCCGCGGCGCGGTACGAACGCCAGCAGCGCCGCGACGGCGGCAAGCGCGCAGCCTCCGAGCACGAGCACGATCCGCGTCCACTCGTCCAGGCCGCCGTACGGCGTGCGGACCGTCGAGACGGCACCCAGTCCCTGCGCGATGCCGGCGGCCAGGTCGTCCCAGCCGCGGGGTTCGAACAGGCGCCCGGGCACGCCGGCCGCGGCCAGCGCGACGGCCAGCAGGACGACCGCCGCGAGCAGCGTCGCGGCGATCCGCAGGACGGCCGGCGGCCGGCGCCCGGCGAGCGCGGTGAGCAACCCGCCCGCGACCGCCGCCGCGAGGATGCTGCCCAGCAGCGCGACGCTCGCCGCCGGCTGGACCATCCCCGCCCATTGCAGACCGCCGAACCCGGCGAGCGCGACGAAGCCGACGAGGCGGGCGACGTGTGGCTGCAGGAGCGGCTTGCGGGCAGGCGTCGCGGCAGGCGGGACGGGCTTTCTCGTGGGCGTCGGCGGTGGCGCCTGCGGCACGGGCGCCGGCGGCGTGGTCGTCGGCGCCGCGCTCATGCTGGGCTCCGGTGCGACGCGCGCTCGCCGCGGCGGGCCTGCACGCCGTGGCCGCCGACGACGTACCCGTTGCAGCCGGCGACCGCGAACGCCGCATGGCGCGCAGGCAGCACGCCGGGTACGACGAGGACGCGCTGCGCGCCGTGCGCCGGTCCGAGCGCCTGCGGCAGGCGCGAGCGCATCCGCGCGCTGACGAAGACGATCGGCCCGCGCCGCGCCGCCACGCCGGCCAGCGACGGTCCCGCCGCCGGCCCGACCAGTGCCAGGCGCGCGTGCAGCTGCGCCCAGCCCGCCAGCGTCGCTGCGAGATCGTGCGGCCGGCGGTCGCCGGGCAGCAGCACGCTGCAGCCGCCGGCGACCGCGAGCGCGCGGACCAGCGATGCGGCGGCGCGCACGGCCGCGTCCAGTTCGTCCTCGCCGGCGGCGCCGCGCGGGTCGAGCACGACGAGCGGACGGCTCTCGCTCGCCGTCGCGAGAAAGCGCTCCTGCGCGTCCGCTCCGCGCGCGACCGCGGGCCAGAAGATCCGCGACGCCGGCGTGCCCTCGCGCAGGGGGCGGATGCCGTCGAACTCCGTCTCGGCTCCGATCGCGAGGCGGCCACGGCGCGCGACCCGGCTCGCCTCCCCGCCGCCGGGCGCCGCGACCACGGGCTCGATCCTCGGCAGCACGAGGACCTCGTCGTCGCCGGCTCGGGCCCGGGCGGCGAGCTCGCGCGTCGCGAGGCCGAGCGGATCGGCGACGACCACGCGCGGGAGCGCGAGCGTGCGCCGGCCGCGGCGCCCGAAGCGCGCCTCGATCAGCACGCGGCCGCTGCGGGCGCCGGTCCGCAGCGCGACGGGCGCGGGCAGCAGCGCGTCGGCGACGGTGCACGGCGGCAGCCCGAGCCGTCCGCCGCGCACGTCGAGCCGGATCGAGACGGGCTCGTCCTCGGTCACCCGGCGGGCGCCGAGCGTGCGCGTGATGCGCAGCCCGCGCGCGCCGAGCCCGATCCAGGCCGCGCTGACCGCCGCGAGCAGCGCGAGCGTCGCGGCCGGCACCCACAGCGGCTCTGTGTCGAACAGCGCCGCGGCGAGGCCGAAGCCGACGGCGAGCAGAGCGGTGGCGCGCGCCCGTCGCATCCGGCTACAGCGCCGGGGTCGCCGCCACCGCGTCGGCGACGATCCGCTCGCCCGTCGTCTCGTAGGCGTCCGGCGCCAGGACGATGCGATGGGCAAGCACCGCCTCCCCCATCAGCTGGACGTCGTCGGGGATCGCATGGTCACGGCCGCGCAGCAGCGCGTGGGCCTTCGCGGCGCGCAGCAGCAGCAGGCCAGCGCGCGGGCTGGCGCCGAGCTCGACGCGCGCATCGTCGCGGGTGTGGCTGAGCAGCGAGACGATGTAGCGCCGCAACGGCTCGGCGGCGCGCACGCGGCCGACGGCGTCCTGGGCGGCGAGCACGTCCGCCGCCGCGGCGACGGGCTCCAGCAGCGCGACGCGGTCGCCCGACTCGTGTGCGGCGAGCATGTGCGCCTCCCCCGCCGCATCCGGATAGCCGAGCGACAGCCGCACCATGAAGCGGTCGACCTGCGCCTCGGGCAGCGGATAGGTGCCTTCGTACTCGACCGGGTTCTGCGTCGCCAGGACGAGAAACGGGCGCGCCAGCTCGTGGGTGTGGACGTCGACGGTGACGCGGCGCTCCTGCATGCACTCCAGCAGCCCCGACTGGGTCTTGGGCGACGCTCGATTGATCTCGTCGACGAGGACGACGTTGGCGAAGATCGGACCCGGGCGGAACTCGAAGCGGCTCTCGCGCTGGTTGAAGACGTTCGTCCCGACGACGTCGGCCGGCAGCAGGTCGGCGGTGCACTGGACCCGCGCGAACTCGAGGTCCAACGAGCGCGCGAGCGCCCGGGCGAGCGTCGTCTTGCCGACGCCGGGCAGGTCCTCGATCAGCGCGTGGCCGCCGGCGAGGACCGCGACGATCAGGTGCTCGAGAACCCGGGTGCGGACCTCCGCGGCCTGCGCCACGTTCTGGGCGACGCGCTTGGCGAGCACACGCGCCGCCTCGATCTCCGCGTCCGTGAGCCGTCGTTCGGTGCCCGCGCGATCCATCTGGTGCGCCATCGTCGCATCCCGGAGGGGGTCGCGCGACGGTTTGTTGGCTGTTTGGCGGGTCGGCGGTGCCGGTGGCGGCCCGCGTTCAGCGCCCCCAGCGGGGGCGTGACGAACGACCGTCGCCGGCCGACGACGATTCGTCACACCTCGCGCGACGCCCGCGCGGGGTGGAGAGGACGGAGCGCTGGCGTCTAGGCGGAAGGCTCCGCCGAGGGCGAAGCCACCGCCCGCAGCGCGACGACCGCGTCGAGCACCGCCCGCGCGACCTCGGCCTTCGACGCGCGCGCGACGTGAGTCTCGCCGGCGGCCGTGAGGATCGCGACCTCGTTGTCGGGCGCGTCGAAGCCGATGTCCGGGCGGGAGACGTCGTTGACGACGATCGCGTCGATGCGCTTGCGGACGAGCTTCTCGCGCCCGTACGCAAGCGCGCGGTCCCCGTGCTCGGCGGCGAAGCCGACGAGCGTCTGGTCCGGGCGCCGCGCGGCGGCAAGGCCGCTGAGGATGTCGGGCGTGCGCTCCAGCTCGACGCGCATGGGGTCCTCGCCGGAGCCCTTCTTCAGCTTTCCCTCGTAGGACGCTGCCGGGCGGAAGTCAGCGACGGCCGCGGCCATCAGCACCACGTCGGCGCCCGGCAGGGCGGCCGTGCAGGCGGCCTGCAGCTCGGCGGCCGTCTCGACGTCGACGTACGTCACGCGCTCGTCGCGGGGAAGCGCGACGTTGGCCGCCACGACGGTGACGGCCGCGCCGAGCGCCGCCGCCGCGCTCGCCAGCGCGAACCCCATCCGGCCCGACGAGCGGTTGCCGACGAAGCGCACGGCGTCGATCGGCTCGCGCGTGCCGCCCGCGGTGACGAGCACGCGCAGCCCGACCAGGTCGGCCGACGGCGCCGCGACCGCCGGCCGCGTGAGCGCCTCGATCGCCTCCAGCAGCGCGGCCGGCTCGGGCAGCCGGCCGGCGCCCTGCTCCCCCTTGGAGGCCAGTCGCCCGGCGGCGGGGTCGAGCACCGTGACGCCGCGCGCGCGCAGCCGCGACACGTTGTCCTGCGTCGCCCGGTGAGCCCACATGTGGTTGTTCATCGCCGGCGCTACGAGCAGCGGGCATGTCGCCGCCAGCGCGGCGCTCGTCAGCAGGTTGTCGGCGAGCCCGGCGGCGAGCTTCGCGATCGTGTTGGCCGACGCCGGCGCGATCACGTAGATGTCGGCGTTGGCGACGAGCGCGAGGTGGCTCAGCGGGTCGTGGTCGGGCTGCGCGTCGCCGGGGAACGCGCCGCGGGCGGGATCGCGCTCCAACTCGTCCGTCAGGACCGGCGCGCCGGTCAGCGCGGCGAACGACGCGGCGCCGACGAAGCGCAGGCTCGCGGGCGTCTGGACGACCCGCAGCGCATGTCCCGCCGCCGTCGCAAGGCGCACGAGCTCGAGCGCCTTGTAGGCGGCGATCCCGCCGCTGACGCCGAGCAGGATCCGCGCCATGTCAGTCCTCGCTGGCTAGGGGCCTAGCGGTACTGGTACTTGATCTTCCCGGCGGCGACTTCCTCGAGCGCGATCGTGAGGTAGTTCTTCGAGCCGGTGTCGACCATCGGGGGCGGGAACTCGTCGAACGTCCCCTCGCCGAGGTTGTGGTAGTAGGAGTTGATCTGCCGGGCGCGCTTGGCCGCGACGAGAACGGAGGCGTAGTTGGAGTCGACGTTCTCGAGGAGGCGGTCGATGCGGGGAGAGATCATGCCCCCAGGGTATCGCGCTACCCCGCCGCGGTCGTCTCGCGCACGATCGCGACCAGCTCCTCGACGGCGTCCTCGAGGCGGTCGTTGACGACCACGCGGGAGAACTCGTCCTGGGCGGCGAGCTCCTCCTCGGCGCGGCGCATCCGCGCGTCGACCTGCTCGGGCGTGTCCAGCCCGCGCCCCACGAGGCGGGCCCACAGCGCCTCGACCGACGGCGGCGCGATGAAGACCTGGACGGCCTCGGGCATCGCCGCGCGCACCTGGCGCGCGCCCTGCACCTCGATCTCGAGGAGGACCGGGGCGCCGCTCGCAGAGCGCGTCTGCAGCTCGGAGCGCAGCGTGCCGTAGCGGGCCCCGGCGTAGTCGGCGTACTCGACGAAGTCGCCGGCGGCGACGTGCTGCGCGAACTCCTCGGGTGTCATGAAGTGGTAGTCGACGCCCTGCGTCTCCCCCGTCCGCGGCCGGCGCGTCGTCGCCGACACCGACAGCTGCAGCTCCGGCATCCGGCTGAGCAGCGAGCGGATCAGCGTTCCCTTGCCGACGCCCGAGGGGCCGGTGATGACGACCGCATGCGGCACAGGGGCGGGCGAGGCGGGCGCGGACAGGGCCGCTAGCGGCGCAGGAGCTTGACGAGCTCGTCGCGCTGGCGCTCGGACAGCCCGCCGATCGTCTTGCTCGGCGAGATGCGGCACTGATGGAGGACCTTGTTGACCTTCACGCGGCCGTACTTCGGGACGGCGAGCAGCATGTCCATCACCTTGGCGGTCTCGACGTACTCCGGCGGCTCCTGCAGGAGCGTGTGGATCGAGACCTTGCCCGCCTTCAGATCGCGCTTCAGCGTCGCCCTGCGGCTGCGGACCTGATTGGCCTTGCCCAGCGCGTCGAGACGCTGCGTGAGCGAACGTTCCGGCGCCGCCGAGGGCTTCGTAGCGGTGTTCTGGCTCGGCGGCATCGAGGCGCCGATCCTTGCATCTTCCCTACGGGGTCGCAAGCAGAATCGTCACGAATCTCCGGAATTCGCATCGACCTCAGGTCGAGGTTCAGAGCCGTTCATGCCGCTTGATGGTGATCCCGCATTTTGCAGGGATTTCAGCTCGGATGCGATGCGCGATCCGGCACATGGATCGCGAAAGCTCTCGGTCCCCACGGCGACCAGCGTCGCGCCGACCGAGAGCAGGTCGCGGGCGTGCCGGCCGGCTGCGATTCCGCCCATTCCGACGATCGGGATGTCGACCCGCGCAGCGACGGCGCCAACCTGTGCGAGGGCGACGTTGCGGATCGCCGGACCCGACAGCCCGCCCGTCCTGCCACCGAGCCATGCCCGCCCGCCGGCGCCGCCGGCGCGCGGATCGAGGGCCATCGCCCGGAGCGTGTTGACGAGCGAGACGGCGTCGGCTCCCTCGGCCTCGGCGGCGGCCGCGACGGCCGCGACGTCGGCGGTGTTCGGCGTCAGCTTGACGATCAGCGGCTTGCCCGTGAGCGGCCGCACGGCGCGCACGAGCAAGGCGAGCGAGCGCGGGTCGGCACCGATGTCGAGGCCCGTCCTGACGTTCGGGCACGACACGTTGAGCTCGATCGCGGCGATCTCGCGGCGCGCCTCGACGGCCTCGACGAGTTGCGCGACCTCGTCCTCGGTCGAGCCCATCACGTTCGTGATCAGCGGCACCGGGAGCTGCGCGAGCTCGGGCAGGTCATGCTCGAGGTACCCGTCCAGGCCGCGGTTGGGCAGCCCGATCGAGTTGATCATCCCGGCCGGCGCCTCCCACAGCCGCGGCGGCGGGTTGCCGGTCCGCGGCGCCAGCGTGATCGTCTTGGAGACGAAGGCGCTGAACGGGAAGGCGGCCAGCAGGGCGTCACCGAACGCGCGCCGGGCCGCGATCGCGTCGAACGTGCCCGAGCCGTTGACGACGGGGTGCTCGAGCGCCAGCCCGCAGAAGTCGATCAATGCGCCTCCTGCGGGACCCGTTCGACGCGGTCGGCGTCGATCACCGGGCCGTCGACGCAGAGCCGCACGTAGCCGCCGTCGCGGACCGGCACGACGCAGCCGTAGCAGGCGCCGAAGCCGCAGGCCATCCCCGCCTCGAGCGCGAGCTGCGCCGGGACGTCGTGCTCGGCGCACAGCGCGCGCACCGCCTCGAGCATCGCGGGCGGCCCACAGGAGTACACGACGGCGCGCGCGTCGCGCGCGAGCTCGGCCGCGAGCAGCTCCGTGACGCGGCCGTGGTGGCCGACCGAGCCGTCGTCGGTCGCGACCTGCACCGGGGCCGAGTCGACGACGGCCGCGCCCGCCGCATGCTCGCGATCGCGAAAGCCCAGCAGCGCCAGCGGAGCACCACCCGATCCGGCGAGCTCGCGCGCCCACGCCGACAGCGGGGGGACGCCGACGCCGCCCCCGGCGAGCAGCGCGCGGCGACCGCCGTGCGGCGCTCGGAAGCCGTTGCCCAGGGGCCCGGTCAGCCACAGCTCCTCGCCGGCGCCGAGCTCGCAGAGCCGCCGCGTGCCCGGACCCACGTCCTCGAGCATGAAGCCCAGCGCATCGCCCTCGGCGCTGAGGAAGGAGAACGCGCGCGGCAGGTACGGCCGCTCGTCGTCGCCACCACCCCAGCGCTGCACGGCCGCGAGCATGTAGAACTGGCCGGGCGCCGGCAGCGGACCGTGCCGGTCGGCGACCCGCAGCACGCGGTAGGCGCCGACGTCGCCGCTGTCCGTCAAAGTGACGCGGCGCCGGCCGAGCGGCGCGATCGGCCTCATCCCACGCGCTGGCGGTCGCGGTGCAGCTCCTGCAGCGACAGCACGGTCGGCTCGCCGCTGCGCGCCGCGGCGATCGCGCGCGTCGCGGCGTGGCCGCCCGACAGCGTCGTGATGCACGGGATCCCGCGGGCGACGGCCGAGCGGCGGATCTCCCAGCCGTCGGCTCGTGCGCCCGACCCGGTCGGAGTGTTGATGATCAGGTCGATCTCGCCGGCCTCGATGCGGTCGACGACGTTCGGCGACCCGTCGCCGACCTTCTTGAGCACGCCGTCGACGCGCACGCCCATGGCGCGGATCGCCTGCGCGGTGCCGGCCGTCGCGACGATCCGGAATCCCAGCTCCTCCAGCCGCGAGGCGATCGCGTAGGCGGCGGGCTTGTCGCCGTCGGTCACCGTGATGAAGACCGTGCCCTCGCTGGGCAGCCGCGCCCCCGCGGCGGCCTGTGCCTTCGCGAACGCCGTCGGAAAGTCACGCGCGACGCCCATCACCTCGCCGGTCGACCGCATCTCCGGGCTCAGCAGCGCGTCCGTGCCGGTGAAGCGGTCGAACGGCAGGACCGCCTCCTTGACGCAGATGTGGTCGGTCGGCATCGCCTCGGACGGCAGGCCGAGCTGATCGAGGCGCTCGCCGAGCATCAGCCGGCACGCCATCTTCGCCAGCGGCACGCCGATCGCCTTGGAGACGAACGGCACCGTTCGCGATGCGCGCGGGTTGGCCTCGATGACGAACAGCCGCCCGTCGAGCGTCACAGCGAACTGGATGTTGATCAGGCCGACGGTGTTCAGCCCGATCGCGATCCCCCGCGTGTGCTCGCAGATCTCCTCGAGCATCTCGGGGCCCAGCGAGTGCGGCGGCAGCACGCAGGCGCTGTCGCCGGAGTGGATCCCGGCCTCCTCGACATGCTGCATGATGCCGCCGATCCAGACGCTCCGGCCGTCGCACAGGGCGTCGACGTCGACCTCGATCGCGTTCTCCAGGAAGCGGTCGAGGAAGATCTCTCGCTCCCGGCCGTTGCCGGTGCGCCGCAGGTAGTCGGCGAGATCCTCGACCGAGTAGACGATCTCCATCGCGCGCCCGCCGAGGACGTAGCTGGGGCGCACGAGCAGCGGGAAGCCGACGTCCTCGCTGGCCTGCAGTGCCTCCGCCACGCCGTGCGCCGTCGCGTACGGCGGCGCCTCGTAGCCGAGCTTCTCCAGCAGCGCGCCGAAGCGCCCGCGATCCTCGGCGAGGTCGATCGCGTCGACGCTCGTGCCGAGGATCGGCACGCCGGCATCCTGCAGGCCGGCCGCGAGCTTCAGCGGCGTCTGACCGCCGAACTGCACGATCACGCCCTCGGGCTGCTCGACGTCGACGACCCCGAGCACGTCGTCGAGCGTCAGCGGCTCGAAGTACAGGCGATCGGAGGTGTCGTAGTCCGTCGAGACGGTCTCGGGGTTGCAGTTGACCATCACCGCGTCGCGCCCGCTCGCGCGGACGGTCATCGCGGCGTGCACGCAGCAGTAGTCGAACTCGATCCCCTGGCCGATGCGGTTCGGCCCGCTGCCGAGGATCACGACGCTCTCGCGCTCGCCGCGCTCGATCTCGTCGGCCCGCCGGCGCTCCCAGCCCGAGTAGTAGTACGGCGTCTCGGCCTTGAACTCGGCCGCGCAGGTGTCGACCGACTTGAACGAGCGTTCGCCGCGGAAGGGCTCCTCGGGGTCCAGCGCGAGCTGCTGTAGCTCGGCCAGGAACCACGGGTCGATCGACGTCGCGGCGCGCGCATCGTCGATCGAGTGCCCGCGCCGGAACGCCTCCATCAGCACGTCGAAGCGCTCCGAGGTCGGCGTGCGCAGCCGCTCGATGAGGTCGCCGCCGAGGTCGGCGGCGGTGTCCAGCTCGCGCGAGCGCATCGCCTTGGCGAACGCCTGCCGGAAGGTCCGCCCGATGGCCATCGCCTCGCCGACGCTCTTCATGTGCGTGGAGAGGTGGTCCTCGACCCCCGGGAACTTCTCGAAGGCAAAGCGCGGCCACTTGACGACCACGTAGTCGATCGTCGGCTCGAAGGACGCCGGCGTGGCCCGCGTGATGTCGTTGGGGATCTCGTCGAGCGTGTAGCCGACCGCCAGGCGAGCGGCGATCTTGGCGATCGGGAACCCGGTCGCCTTGGACGCCAGCGCGCTGGACCGCGACACCCGCGGGTTCA
>JBKHXR010000103.1:0-9431 GCA_046565905.1 Thermoleophilia bacterium
CGCGCAGGCCCTTGAGGATCTGCACGCACTCCTCGAGCGAGGGCTGGTCCACGGTGATCTTCTGAAAGCGCCGCTCCAGCGCCGAGTCGCGCTCGAGGTACTTGCGGTACTCGTCGAGCGTCGTCGCGCCGATGGTCTGCAGCTCGCCGCGGGCCAGCGCCGGCTTGAGGATCGAAGCCGCGTCGATCGCGCCCTCGGCGGCGCCTGCGCCGACGAGGTTGTGGAGCTCGTCGATGAACAGGATGATGTCGCCGCGCTGGGTGATCTCCTTCATCACCTTCTTGAGGCGCTCCTCGAACTCACCGCGGTACTTCGACCCGGCGACGAGGGCCGCGAGATCCAGCGTGTAGATCTGCTTGCCCTTCAGCAGCTCGGGCACGTCGGAGGTCGTGATCCGCTGGGCGAGGCCCTCGACGACGGCGGTCTTGCCGACGCCCGGCTCGCCGACGAGCACGGGGTTGTTCTTCGTGCGACGCGAGAGGATCTGCATGATCCGCTCGATCTCGGTGGCGCGCCCGACGACGGGGTCGAGCTTGCCCTCCTCGGCGAGCTTGGTGAGGTTGCGGCCGAACTGGTCGAGCAGCTTGGAGGACTTCTTGCCCTCGCCGGCCGCGCCCGTGCCCGACGCGCTCGCGCCGGCACCGGCGCCCGCGCCCTGGCGGCGCCCACCGGGCCCCGACAGCATGCGGATGACCTCGTTGCGGATCTTCTCGGAGTCCGCGTCGAAGTCCAGCAGGATCCTGGCGGCGACGCCCTCGTTCTCGCGGACGAGGCCGAGCAGGATGTGCTCCGTGCCGATGTAGTTGTGCCCGAGGCTCAGCGCCTCGCGCAGCGCAAGCTCGAGGACCTTCTTGGCACGCGGCGTGAAGGGGATCTGGCCCGACGTGACCTCCTCACCCGAACCCACGATCCGGACGACCTGCGCGCGCACGCGCTCGACGGTGATGTCGAGACTCTCGAGGACCCGCGCAGCGAGACCTTCCTCCTCACGGAGAAGGCCGAGCAGGATGTGCTCGGTCCCGATGTAGTTGTGCTTGAGCGTGCGCGCTTCTTCCTGCGCGAGAACGACCACCTGACGGGCTCGCTCTGTAAATCGCTCGAACATGCTGCTTGATCCTTCCTGCTGGGACGGGGCCTCTAGCCTCGGTTCATGCGGTGGTCCGGATGACTTCTATGTACGGCGAATTGCCCGACGATGTTCATCCTTTCGGCTCCGCGAACGAAATGGATGAGGGGTCGGGGACAGAAGGCGGACATGGCTCAGTCTACCAACGCCCCGTCTGCCCGAATGTTGCACCGCTCACGCATCAGTCGCGCATCGCGGGGAACAGTACGACCTCGCGGATGGACGCCCGATCGCGCAGCGTCATCACGAGCCTGTCGATGCCCAATCCGACGCCTCCCGTGGGCGGCATCCCCTGCTCCAGCGCCTGCACGAAGACCTCGTCGTAGGGCGCCGCCTCCTCGTCCCCGCCGGCCGCGAGGCGGGCCTGGGACTCGAACCTGGCGCGTTGCTCGTCGGGATCGTTGAGCTCGGTGAAGGCGTTGGCGATCTCGATTCCGCCGCAGAACGCCTCCCAGCGCTCGACGAGGCCCGCCTCGGAACGGTGCGCCTTCGCGAACGGCGACAGCTCGACCGGATAGTCCATGAGGAAGGTGGGCTGCTGCAGGTCGGGCTCGACGTACCTGGACAGCAGGTCGTCGACGAGCTGCGGCCAGCTGCGGTCGTCGGTGGGCAGGCGATCGCCGATCGCCGCGGCCAGGCTCGCATGGTCCGCGTGCTCGACGAAGTCGACCCCGGTCGCGTCGCGGATCGCGTCGCGCAGCGTGACGCGCCGCCACGGCTGCTCGAAGTCGATCTCCGCACCTGAGCCGACCTGCGCCGCAACGGACCGCACGAGGGATTCGAGCCGGTCGGCCACATCGTTGTAATCGGCATAAGCCTCGTAGAACTCAACCATCGTGAACTCGGGGTTGTGCTTGGCCGACAGCCCTTCGTTGCGAAAGTCCTTGCCGAGCTCGTAGACGCGCTCGAGGCCGCCCACGATGCAGCGCTTCAGGTACAGCTCGGTCGCGATCCGCAGGTACAGCGTCCGGTCCAGCGCGTTGTGGTACGTCGTGAAGGGCCGCGCGAGCGCGCCGCCGTAGAGCGGCTGCAGGACGGGCGTCTCGACCTCGATGAACCCGTCGTCGTCGAGCGCGCGGCGGACTGCGGTGATGACCCTTGCGCGCGCGATGAACAGCTCGCGCGCCTCCTCGTTGGCCATCAGGTCAAGCTCCCGGCGGCGGTAGCGCGTCTCGACGTCCTGCAGCCCGTGGTGCTTCTCGGGCGGCGGACGCAGCGACTTGGCGAGAACGGTGAAGCGCTCGATCCGCAGCGAGATCTCGCCGCGCCTGGTGCGCAACGCGCTGCCGTCGACGCCGATGATGTCGCCGAGGTCGACCTGCGTGAGCAGCCGCTCGTGCAGCTCGTCGCCGAGCACGTCCTGGCGTGCCTGCAGCTGCAGGCGCCCGGAGCGGTCGACGAGATCGAGGAACGCCATCTTTCCCTGGCCGCGGCGGGCGGCCAGCCGGCCGGCGACGCGGTGCCTGGCGTCGGTCTCCTCACCGTCCTGGAGCGCCTCGTGCGCGGCGAGCACGCCGGCCACCGGCTCGACGCCGGGGAACTCGTGCGGAAAGGGGTCGATGCCGTCGGCGCGCAGCCGGTCGAGCTTCGCGCGCCTGACGGCGAGCAGCTCGTCAGCCATCGGGATCCAGCCTAGATGGTTGATTGCACGCCGACACCGCCGCCGGCCGCGCAGTCGACCATCCAGCGGCCTGGAGGGCCTCGAGCAGCCTAGAGACCGACGTCGATCTTCGTGATCTTGTACTGCACGCTCTTGCCGTTGGGCAGCGCGACGTTGACGACGTCGTTGCGCCTGTGGCCGAGCAGCGCCTTGCCCACCGGCGACTCGTAGGACAGCCGCTCGGGCGGCTTGGCCTCGGGCGAGCCGACGATCGTGAACTTCTGCGTCTTGCCGCTCGATTCGTCCTTGACGTTGACGACCGAGCCGACCTGGACGATCTCGGTCGAGACGTCCTTGGCGTCGACGACGGTGGCCGAGCGCAGGCGCTCCTCCACCTGCGCGATGCGCGCCTCGAGCATCGCCTGCTCGTTCTTGGCGTCGTCGTACTCGGAGTTCTCGGAGATGTCGCCGAACTCGCGCGCCTCCTTGATCCGCTGGGCGACCTCGCGGCGCTTGTCGCCCTGTAGGTGAGCAAGCTCGGCCTTGAGCTTCTCGAGTCCGTCGGCTGTGAGGATTACATCCTTGGGCATGGTCTCTTTTAGATAGAAAATCCCGCGCCTGGGCGGGGGGTGGAGCAGCGGAGGGCTCCGCGAGCGACGCCGCATGGTAGCAGCGCGTCAAGCAGCGGCCGAGAGCACGTCGACCGTCGCGAGCACGGCGCGCGCCTGGTCGACCGTATCCGTCGCCTGAAGCGCCGCCTGCAGCGCCTTCGAGCCGCCCATCCGCTCGACGTACCAGGGATAGAACTTGCGCAGATAGCGGCCCGCGCGGCGCTCGCCGAGGTGCTCGATCGCACGCTGCATCACCCACTCGAGCTCGGCGAGGACCTCGGCCGTCGTCGGCTCGGCCTCGCGCGTGCCCAGCAGGCGCGCGAACAGCCACGGGTTGCCGAGCGCGCCGCGCGCGAGCATGATCGCCTCGCAGCCGGTGTGCTCGAACGCATGGCGGATCGTGTCCGGATCGTCCATCCCGCCGCTGAGGATCACCGGCGCCGCGAGCGTCTCCACGAGCTCGCGGGCGAGATCGAGGTCGGGCGTGCCCTTGTGGTGCACCTGCGCGGACCGCGGGTGAAAGCCGATCGCCGCGACCCCGGCCTCGTCCACGAGCCGGTGGGCGAGGTCGAAGCCGTCGCGCGCGCCGGCGCGGCGACCGCTGCGGATCTTCACGGTGACGGGCAGCCCGGATCCCTCGCCGGCGGCGCGGGCGACCTCGACGGCGAGCTCCGGATCGTCGATCAGGGCGGCGCCGGCGCCCGTCCTGCAGACCTTCGGAACGGGGCAGCCCATGTTCAGGTCGATGACGTCCGCCGCCGTGTCGCGCGCAACCGTCGCGGCGGCGCTGCGCATCACGTCGGGGTCCTGACCGAAGAGCTGGATGGAGATCGGCCCGCCGGCACGCTCGGCGGGCTCGATCCGCAGCATCTCGGTCGTCGTCTTCTCGTTGCCGTGATGGATCCCGAAGCTCGAGACCATCTCCGAGACGACCATCCCGGCGCCATAGCGCTTGGCCTGCAGGCGCACGAACCAGTTGCCGATCCCGGCCAGCGGCGCCAGCACGACGCGGTTGGGGACATCGAGGTGGGCGAGCTTCCAGGCGTCGTTCAGGGTGCGCGGCATGGTTGTCGTGTCGAATGGTAGGCGCGTTCGGTGCGGGCTTGCCCGGGAAGGGTCGTGGCACTTCGTGCTCGATATGCGCGTCATATCCGCCACGACCGGCCGACGGGCACCGCGCGCACTCGTCATCACCGCGGGTCGGCACCAGCCCTCCTTGACCGACGCCGCTCGGCCGGCGCCGGCACCACCACCTCGCCCCGCACGGACGCCCCGCCGCCGGATCAGCTGTTGCGCTCGTACAGCAGCCGCAGACCCGTCAGCGTCAACAGGTCGTCGACCTCGTCGATGTGCTCGGTGAACGGCACGATCGCGCCCGCCAGCCCGCCCGTGGCGATGACGTCGGTCTCCTCGCCGAGCTCGTCGAGCAGCCGCCGCAGGATCCCGTCGATCGCTCCCGCGAAGCCGTAGATGACACCTGAGCGGATCGCGTCCACGGTCGACTTGCCGATCAGCGTGCGCGGCGGCTCGAGATCGATGTTCGGCAGCTTCGCACCGCGCTGGGTCAGCGCCGCGAGCGAGATCTCGACGCCGGGCACGAGCACGCCGCCGAGGAAGTCGCCGTCGCGGCCGACGATGTCGAAGTTCACGGAGGTGCCGAAGTCGACGCACACGGCCGGGCCGCCGAAGCGGTCGCGGATCGCCACCGCGTTGGCGAGCCGGTCGGCGCCGATCTCGCGCGGGTTGTCGTAGCGCAGCGCCATCCCGGTCTTCAGCCCCGGCCCGACGTTGAGCATCTCGTGGCCGAGGTAGCGCTTGCCCATCGCGAGCCACTGCGACGAGAGCGAGGGCACGGTCGAGGAGACGATCGACGCGCTGATGTCGGCGAGGCCGATCCCACGCAGCTCGAGCAGGTTGCGCAGGACGGCCCCCAGCTCGTCGGCCGTCGACTCAGTGATGGTCGAGAAGCGCCAGTGCTCGATCAGCTCGTCGTCGCGGAACGTGCCGAAATGCGTCTGCGTGTTGCCGACGTCGACGGCGAGGAGCATGAGCGCGAGCTTATGCTCTGAGCGTGCACAGGCTCTACGTCGTCCACTCGTCGCATCCCTGCGAGACCGTCAAGAAGGCGCTCGAGCTCAAGGGGATCCCGTACAAGACCGTCGAGTGGCTGATCCCGACGCATGCGGTGATGCAGCGCCTGCGCTTCGGCAACCGCACGGTCCCCGGGCTCAAGCTGGACGGCGGCGAGCGGATCACCGGCTCGCGGGCGATCCTGCGCCGGCTCGACGAGCTCGTCGCCGACCCGCCGCTGCTGCCCGCCGACCCGGTCGCGCGCGCGAAGGTGCTCGAGGCCGAGCGCTGGGGGGACGAGGTGCTGCAGTCGGCGGTGCGGCGTCTGGCCTGGTCGGCGCTGAAGCGGCGGCCCGACGCGATCCCGAGCTACCAGGCGGCGTCCCAGCTGCCGCAGCTGCCGCGTCCGGTCGTGCGGCTCGTCGCTCCGGGCGTCATCGCGATCGAGCGGGCGATGAACCACGCCGCGGACGAGGTGGTGCGGGCGGACCTGCTGGCGCTGCCCGGTCACCTGGACCGGATCGACGCGTGGATCCTCGACGGCGTCCTCGGCGGGGCGAAGGAGCCCAACGCGGCGGATCTGCAGATCGCCGCGTCCGTGCGGCTGCTGGCGACGCTCGGCGACGCCCGCCCGCTGCTGGCCGGTCGCCCGTGCGACGCGCTCGCGACGGCCCTCTTCCCGGACTTCCCGGGCGACGTGCCGGCCGGCGCCCTCCCGCGCGACCGGCGCCCCTAGCGTCCCTCCAGCTCACGGGCGCGCTCGGCGAGCGCGATCGTCGCCGGCCGGAGATCGGCGGCCTTCTGCAGCGGCTCGTCGAACGACACGCGAGCGGCGGCGGACTGGCCGGCGCCCGTGCAGCTCAGGTCGATGCCGTAGCGGTCGATCGCGGTGCAGAAGGCCGAGACGGCGCCGCGCGTGCCGCCGAGCTCGCGAGCGATCGCCAGCAGCGCGTCCGGATGGTCCTCGTTGAGGTGGGCGATCGACTTCGCGGCGACGGGCTGCGTCGGGTCGGGCTCGGCCGCCCTGTAGTCCTCGGCGCCGACGGTCTGCATCACCGCGAAGCCGCCGACCCAGCGAATGCGCTCGACCTCGAGCACCCAGAGGGTGAAGTCCTCCCAGCCGGCGTAGAGCATCGCGCCGGGAATCGCGGCGACGTGCGCGTCCAGCGCCTCCTGCCGGCGGTCGCCCTGCGGTTGCACGACACGTCCCGCGAGCGTGATCCGCGCCCGGTCGAGCGGGTCGCCGGGGGCGGCCGGGTCGTTCAGCGCGAGGCTCGCGCGAGGGTCCTGCAGGAGGTTTCGCCCGTGCTCGGCCATCGTCGACACGAGCAGCACCGGATCGCCGTCGCCGGTAGGCCCGTAGACGACGAGCGAGCACCACGGGTCGCCGTTGTCGCCGACGGTGGCGAGGTAGCCGACGCTCACCGCGGCGACGAGCGTGCGCGCCTCCTCGGCGGGACTGCGGCGGCGTCCGGCCGCCGCGTCCTGGTGGGGTTCGCCTGGCGTCGCGTGGCTGCTTTCTGAGCTCATCGGCCGAACGCTACGAGATGGCGGCCGCGCGGCGGCTGGGAGGACGCGGGCGCGACATCAGGCGCGCGTCGCCAGCGGCGGCCCCGCGCGCCGCACGCCTTCGTCCACCGGCAGCGTCGCCAGCGCGTCGGCAAGCCGCTCGCCTGACGGCGTCGCGAGACCGAAGTCGAGCTCGAGCAGTGGGATCAGGACGAAGCGCCGTGCGAGCACCTGCTGGTGGGGCAGCATGAGCCGCTCGGTTCGCAGCACGGTGTCGCCGAGCAGCAGCAGGTCGACGTCGATCGGACGCGGACCGTGGCGCGGACCGCCGGCCTCGCGCCCGAGCTCGCGCTCCACGGCCTTGCAGGCATCCAGCAGCGCCTCGGGATCGAGGTCGGTCCGGATTCGCAGGCAGGCGTTGAGGAACGCCGGCTGCTCGAGGTACTCGCCGACGGGATCGGTGTCGTACGTCGAAGAGGCAACGAGCACCGCCACTCCGTGCGCCGGCAGCGCGTCGGCGGCCGCCTGGAGGTTGGCGCGCCGATCACCGACGTTCGACCCGAGACCGAGATAGCCGAGCTGCACCGCAGCAGTGTGACGCGACCCGCCGGGCTTCGACGCCGCCCGGGCGAGCGGACGCGCTCAGTCCTCGATCTCCCCCAGCTCGCGCCAGACCTCGACGGACACGTCCTCCACGGGCAGCGGGATCGGCGGCTCGGGCTTGGAGGTCTTCACCGACACCGCCTGCGCGTCGAAGTCCTTGATCAGCCGGTCGGCGATTGCCGCGCACAGGCGCTCGAGGGTCTTGTCCGAGCGCTGCGTCGCGACCAGCGCCGCCACCTCGCAGACGCGCCCGTAGTCGACGGTGTCCTCGACGCGGTCGGTGACGGTCGCGTCGCACTCCCCGAGCTCCAGCCGGATGTCGAGGATCAGCCGCTGGCCGACCTCGCGCTCGGCGGCCGTCACGCCGTGATGGGTGTAGAGCGACAGGCCGTTGACCTCGACGGTGACGACGGTCTGGACGCCGGTGTCCTCGTCGTCGAAGTCGTCGTCTAGGTCGTCGTCTTCGATGTCGTCGCCGGGGCCCATTGCCCGCGCAACGTAGCAGCCGCCACGAGCAGGCCATCGCGCGCCTGCCCGACGTCGTGCACGCGAAAGATGCTCGCGCCGGCCGCAAGCGCGAGCACGTTCGTCGCGATCGTGCCCGGCACGCGATCGCCGGCGGCCCGGCCGGTGATCGTTCCCAGGAAGGACTTGCGCGACGTTCCGACGACGACCGGGCGGCCGAGCGCGACGATCTCGTCGAGGCGCGCGAGCAGCTCGAGGTTGTGGCCGATCGTCTTGCCGAAGCCGATGCCCGGATCGAGCCACACCCGCTGCTCGGCGATCCCGGCGGCGACCGCCGCGGCGAGCCGCTCGGCGAGGAACGTCTTCACGTCGTCGACGACGTCACCGTAGCGCGGGTCGCGCTGCATCGTGCGCGGCTCGCCGAGCATGTGCATGAGGCAGACGTCGCACCCGCGCTGGGCGACGAGCTGCGCCATCGCCGCGTCGCCGCGCAGCGCGGTCACGTCGTTGACGATCGTCGCGCCCGCGTCGAGCGCGGCCGCGGCGACGGCCGCCTTGGAGGTGTCGATCGAGAGGCGCGCGCCCGCGCCCGCGAGGCCCTCGAGCACCGGCAGGACGCGACGCCGCTCCTCGGCCTCGGCGACGGGCTGCGCGCCCGGCCGCGTCGACTCGCCCCCGACGTCGAGGATCGCGGCGCCCTGCGCCACGAGATCGCGCCCATGCGCGACCGCCGCCGCCGGGTCCAGCCACTCGCCGCCGTCCGAGAATGAATCGGGCGTGACGTTGACGACCCCCATGATCACGGGTTCGGGAACGTCCGCGCGCATGCGCGGACAGGCTACGTCGTCAGGCGCGCGGCCGGTGCTACGTGAGCTCGGGCTTGCGCGGCTGGTCCGCGCGCAGCTCGACGCCACCACCGGCGAGGCCCGGCCGTGGCAGCGTGCGCGGGGCCTTCTGGCCCGGAGTGTCCTTGGACGCAGGCGGCGGCGGCGTCTGCGGAGCCTCCTCGGGGAAGACGTCTTCCTCGGCCTTGCCGGCGATCAGCGCCTCGAACTCCGACTTCTCGATCGTCTCGCGGCGCACGAGGATCTCGGAGATCAGCTCCAGCGAGTCGCGGTGCTCGGTCAGGATGTCGCGCGCGCGCTGGTGCGCGGCCTCGACGACCCGGCGGATCTCGTCGTCGATCTCGCGCGCGATCTCGTCCGAGTAGTCCGGCTCGGACGAGAACTCGCGCCCAAGGAACGGCTGGCCGTGGTCGTGGCCGAACACCCGCGGGCCCAGCTTCTCGCTCATGCCGAAGCGCATGACCATCTGCTTGGCCGTGGCGGTGACCTTCTCGAGGTCGTTCGACGCGCCGGTGGTGATCTCGCCGAAGACGATCTCCTCGGCGGCGCGGCCGCCCAGCGTCATCGCCATCGTGTCCTGCAGCTCCGCGCGGGTGGTGAGG
>JBKHXR010000104.1:0-9095 GCA_046565905.1 Thermoleophilia bacterium
GTCGCGACCGCGTCCAGCCACGCGACCAGGCCGGCGAGCACGGCGGCGGGCACGCCAAGCAGCGGCCGCCTGACCAGGTCCCAGCCCACACGCGCACAGCCCGTCACAAGACCAACGACGAGTGCCGCGATCCCGTCCGCGACACTGCGCGGCGGCGGTTGACGCCGCTCGATCGGCACCGAGGAGCGCACGGGGCTCATCGGCCGGTCCCGATCGCGTCGAAGCGCTCGTCCGCGCACGCGTCCAGCCGCGCGACAACGCGCACCAGGGCATGGCCGATCGCGTGCGCCTGATCGCGCCACAGCCGCCGCACCTCAGCGCTGAGCAGGACCTCACCGCCCGCTCGCCACGCCGTCGCCGGCAGCACGCCCGTCACCGTCATCCCGGGGAACGCCTCCACGCGGGTCTGAAAGTCCGCAGGCTCGACGTCCTGCTCCCACCACGGCTCGCCGCCGGCCTCGAGCTCGGCGAGCCGCTCGAGCCCGCGGGCGGTCAGCACGAATCGCAGCTCGCCGGAGATCAAGCCCTGCTCGCTCATGTCGTTCAGCACGCCGAGCAGCTCGCGCTGCCGCGACACCGCGCGACGCAGCCCGGCACCGGGCCACGCGACCTCGCCACGCGTGACGCAGCCCAACAGCTCCAGCTCCATCGCGTTCGCGCCAACCATCGGGCGTACGCGCGTCCTCGCGGTCGCCATCACGCACCCCCGTCTATGGCGCCGCGGCCGCGGGCTAGGCGTTCACCGCACCGGCCGCGTGACACACGGGTCACACACGGATCTGCGCCGACCCCGAACTGAGCTGTCCGTGCTACCTCCCAGGCCCGGCAGAACCGGGGCTCGCCGCCGTCAGCCTCGGTCGATTCCGACCCCCGGAAGCATTGTGGTCCAGGCGGTCGCGGGTTCAAGTCCCGTCGCTCACCCTCACGTCGCAACGTGGACCACCGGCCGTGCCCCGAGCGGCCCGGCGCCGCGTCGGACCGAGATGCGCCGCACGCAGTGGCCCGGACGCGACCGATTCGCCGCCGGCCGGCGGGCGGTCGCTCATCCCCGGCCACGAGCGCTTGGTCTCGCCCGGCGGTCCCACCGCCGCGGCCCGCAGGCGCGCACGATCTAGACTTGCCGGATGGCCGACCTCGGAGCCAAGGTCGCGTTCGTGGCCGTTCGGGAAGGCACTCCCGTGTACGACGTGGGCGGCAAGCGCATCGGCGTCGTCGAGGAGGTGCTCGCCGACGGGCACGCGGGGATCTTCGAGGGCATCCTCGTCCACACCGTTCCCCTGCCCGGCCGGCACGTCGTCGCGGATGTCGCACAGATCGAGGCCCTGCACGAACGCGGCGTCGTGCTGTCGGTCGACAAGGCTGCGCTGTGCGACCCGGGTCGCGAGCGCCCGGCGCCGGCCGGCGGCGCCGAGCAGCCGCTCGAACGCCCGCTGCAGGCACGGCTGCGACACATGTGGGATCGCATCACGGGATCGCGCATCCGCTGACAGTGGCGGCCGACTACAGCTGCTCGATCGAGCCGATGTCCTGCGGCCGCACGGCGATCCGGCGCCCGTCGTCGGTGTCGACGACGAGCGAGCCGTCGCCGGCGAGCTCGACCGCCTCGCCCTGAAGCCTCCCCGTGCCGCCGAGCAGCCGCACGCGCACGCTGCGACCGACCGTCCGGCAGCGTGCTGCGCAGTCGTCGAGCACCGCGCTCGTCGCGGCGGCGAGGCGCTCGTCGATCGCCTGCAGGACGGCTGCCAGCAGCTCGGCACGCGGCGGCTCGGCCTTCTGGATGAGGACGTTGGCGACGGCCCACTTCACGCCCCGGCCGCCGAGCCGCACCTCCATCCCCACGCCGGCAAGCATCGTGTCCCCACGGTGGATCTCGTCGGGCCACTCGACCGTCACCCCTTCGCCGCATACGTCGGCGAGCGCCGCCAGCACGACCGTGTACAGCCAACCCTCGCGCTCGGCCGGCAGCTGCGGACGCAGCACGAGCGCGAAGCCGAGACCCTGCCCCGGCGTCACCTTCCACGACCGGCCCGCGCGTCCGCGGGGTGCGATCTGGTAGTCGGCGACGACCACGGCGCCGTGCGGCGCTCCTTCGCCGGCCCACTGGTTTGCGGCCACGGCGGTCGACAGCAGCACGGCATGGCTCTGAAACCGCCGGTCGCCGAGGACCGCCGCCAGCGCCGGCGCCGCCAGATCATCGCCCGTGGCCACGGCACGCCGCGACGGGGGAGACCCCGCGCTACCCGTCGC
Source organism: Thermoleophilia bacterium (assembly GCA_046565905.1). Taxonomy (GTDB): domain Bacteria; phylum Actinomycetota; class Thermoleophilia; order Solirubrobacterales; family Solirubrobacteraceae; genus CADCVQ01. The sequence continues at coordinate 2,248 of JBKHXR010000104.1, forward strand.
CGACGATGCCGGCCACGTCGTCGTGCTTGCGCACGACGCGGTAACCGTCGCCGTCGTCGACGACGTCCTCGGTGTCGGCGATCTCGTGGCCCGGGACGACGATGAAGAGCCTGTCGTCCTCGCGAACGGACTTGTAGGCGTCCAGCGGCACGCGCACCGTCATGTCGCAGTTGCCGTCTCCGCACTCGCAGACGAACCCCGCGTAGTCGGGTTCGGCCTGCCCGCTGTGCACGTTGGCCTCGAGGCTCTGGTTGAGCTCGCGGAACGAGGCTTCGTTACGGGCGATGCGCTCCTTGCGTTCGCTTGCCATGACGCGTTCCTACCGTACAGCGCCGTGCGGAAACATCGCGACGCGCTCGACAAGCCGCCGGGGGTCGATCACCGTCAGGGCGCGGCGGTCCACTTGATCTCGCCGGAGCGGCAGGTCTGGATGACGTTGCCCGAAGCCTTGTCGATGGTGCGGTCGCTGAGCGAGAAGGTGCCCTTCGCGCCGCTGCGCCCGATCACCGCGGTGAAGCTGTCCGTCACATAGGTACGAGTCGCGCCGTTGTCGATCGTGTACTTCTCGCGGTCCCTGACGCGCCCGGTCCTGCTGATCCTGAGGTTCGTGCTCGGCGCCTCGATGCCGATCGATCGCGTGCCGTCGCTGCACCTGACCTGCTCGCCGAACATCGCACGCGAGATCAGCCTGCCGTCACCGGAGATGCGCAGGACGATCGGGCGCCGCGGCCCGACGCCGCGCTGCGCGGTGACGCCGAAGTAGCGCGCGCGGCCCTTCGCCCCGCGCTTGCCGATCTTCCCGGTGGGCCGGCGCGCGCCGAACTTCACCTCGCCGGTCCGGCAGCGCGCCGTCCTGCCACGCGCCGACTTGGTGAGCGTCGCCGACAGCGTTCCCTCGACGGCGTTCGCGCTCGTGAACGCCCCCGAGATCGCGTACCTCGTCGTGATCCTGTCGCCCCCGCCGGGCTCCTGGGTGGCCGTCCCCTTCGCGCTGAACGTGCCGTCCTCGGCGACCTTGACCTCGGCGCTGATGTCGCCGCCGGTGCACCTGCCGCGCATCGTCGCCTCGATCTGGAGCCTGCGGCTCTCGAGCGCGCGCAGCGCGATGACCGCGTTGCCGGCTCCGAAGAGGTCCTTGGGCGGGGCGACGAGCGCGCCGCCGCCGAAGTTGCCGCGCGGGCGCTCGGGCGCCTGCGCGGGCGCGGGCGCGGCGGCGGCCGCGACGCAGGTCGCGGTCAGGGCACAGACGATCGCCGGCACGCGCACGACCGGCACCCTAGATGGTTGAGCGCGCGGCCGGTGCCGGTCGTGCGATCGGCGATCGTGAGGTCGTGGCCGGCGGTTCGTCGGTCGGCGCCGCTGTCACCGTTACGCTCACGCCTCGGTCCCCACGAAGGAGGTCGTCGACATGGAGGATGCATACAGCGCCTATGGCTCGCGCAGCGGCGCGCGCGACGACGTCGGCACCGCCACGCTGCTGGGCCAGGTGATGTTCCTCGTCGCCGTCGCGCTCGGCTTCTCGGTCGCGGGAAGCTGGATCGGCCGCGACCTCGCGGACGCAACCGCGTTCATCCTGTTCGTCGTCGCCTTCGGGATGCTGATCGCGCAGAGCTTCGTGGACAGGCTGCGCGTGGGCACGTTGGCGATCGGCTGGCTGTATGCGATCGCGCTGCTGATCGGCATCGGCATCGGGCCCGCGCTGAGCTACTTCGTCGAGAACGATCCGTCCGCCGTCACGCAGGCGGCCGGCGCCACGGCGCTCATCACGCTGGGCATGGGCGCCGGCGGCTTTGCGCTGAGCAGGGACCTGAAGGCCTGGATGCGACCGCTGTCGTTCATCGTGCTCGCCGCCGTCGCGGTCTCGTTCGGGATGCTGCTGCTCTCCAGCGGCGGCAACCCGATCGTCAGCGCGATCATCGCGATCGTGTCGTCGCTGCTGATCGCGGTGAACTTCAACTACCTGCGCAAGCACGGGACCGGCGCCGACGCCGTCTGGATCGCGACCGGCATCTTCGTCTCGATCGTGAACATCTTCCTGTCGCTGTTGAACCTCTTCGGCGACTGAGCCAGCGCCGCCGCCCGCGTTGAGCAGGCGCCCGCCGGGGCGCCGGGTGCGGGCGGCCCGGCCGCGCGGGATCGAGCGCCTGCAAGGGCCGCAGCCGATCGTCGATGATGCGAGCGGATGAGGCACCGCACCCGCTACGCCTGCAACGGCGACGTCAACATCGCCTACCAGGTCCACGGCGACGGCCCGGTCGACCTGCTCTTCGTCAGCGCGTTCATCAGCCATGTGGAGCACATCTGGGACGACCCGGGCCTGGCTCGCTTCCTCACCCGCCTGACCGGGTTCGCGCGGCTGATCCTCATGGACCGGCGCGGCTGCGGGCTCTCAGACGACGGCGCGCTCGGCGTCGAGAACGAGATCGCCGACATCCTGACGGTGCTCGACGCGGTCGGCAGCGAGCGCACCGCCGTCCTCTCCTACACGGCCGGCGGGCCGCTCGCCGCGATGCTGACCGCCCGTCACCCCGAGCGCATCAGCGCCCTCGTCCTGTACGCCTGCATGCTGCGCGCGACGCGCGACGAGGACCTGCCGTGGCTGCTGGCGGCCGACGAGCGCGACGAGCACTTCGAGCGGATCCTGCAGCGCTGGGGCGAGGCGACGATGATCGATGCGCTTGCGCCGAGCGCCGCCGGCGACGAGGCTCTGAAGGCCTGGTTCGGCCGGCTGACGCGGCTCGCCGCGAGCCCCGGGCGGATGCGCCGGCTGATCGGCGAGCTGGCGCAGATGGACCCGCGCGCCGAGCTCGAGCGCATCCAGGCGCCCACCCTCGTGCTGCACCGCACGCACGACGCCTTCATGGACGTCCGTCACTCGCGCGAGTACGCGCGACGGATCCCGCGGGCGCGCCTCGTCGAGCTGCCCGGCGCCGACTCGCTGCCGAGCGTCGGCGACAGCGACGCGCTGCTCGGCGAGATCGAGGAGTTCCTGACGGGGCGGCGCCGCGGCTCGGATCGTGAGCGCGCCCTGCTGACCGTCCTGTTCAGCGACATCGTCGGCAGCACCGAGCTCGTGGCCGAGCTGGGCGACAAGCGCTGGCGCGATCTGCTCAGCGCCCACGAGAGCGATGTGCGTCGCACGCTGCGGCACTTCGACGGCCGCCTTCTGCACCGCGTCGGCGACGGCTTCCTCGCGACGTTCGACGGCGCGCCCAGCCGCGCCGTGCGCTGCGCGCGGGCGCTGCGCGACGACATCGCGGGCCTGCACGTGCGAATCGGGCTGCACACGGGCGAGTGCGAGGTCCTCGGCGACGACATCGCCGGGATGGCGGTGCACATTGCCGCGCGCGTCGGTGCGCTCGCCGATGGCGGCGAGATCCTCGTCTCGGGGACGACATACGGGACGATCGTCGGCGCCGGCCTGGACTTCGACTACCGCGGCGAGCACCGCCTGAAGGGCGTCTCCGGGCGCTGGCCGATCTTCGCGCTCAACGACTGAGCGGTACCGGCGCATGCGCTGCGGGCCGGCCGGTGCTGCGGACCGGCGGCGGGCGTCACGTGGCCCACGCCTCCGGCGGGCGACGGTGCGGGTCCGGCGCCGGGCGTTGCGTCGCGCGCACGGCGATTGCGCATGGCGTGCGAATGGCCGCGGTCAGGCCGTCGTCCATCGGGTGCCGTGGCGCGCCTGCCACGTATGACGCTGCACACGCGTCACGACGCGGGTCGACTTGTGCGTGCGGTGGGTGGCGAACTCGACCCGGGCCGGTGAGTAGTGGGGGTGTGCGGTGCGCGGGTCGATTCTTGCGTGCGGTGGGTGGCACAACTCGACCGGACCCGGCAGAGGGCGCGCCGCGCCGGCGGGAGACGCGGCGAGACCTCCTCGTCGATCCAGCCGAGCGCCGGCGCGACCGCAAGCTCGCCGGGCCGCGAACGAGCCGTCCGCTACATCCGGTCCAACCGGCCCCGTGCCCGCAGGTAGCGCGACAGGACCGCCGCCCAGTCGGCGACGCCCGCGCACAGGTGGCCGATCGGACCGGTGACGATCCACGCGGCGAGCACCTCCGGCGGTGGGCGACGACGGCGCATGGGCTGACGATAAGGTGCGTCGCATGGCCACCGCAGTCACCACCACCGTCACCGAGCTGCCCGAGTCGCGCGTCAGCGTGAGCGTCGAGGTCGCCGCGGAGGAGATCCAGCGCTCGCTCGAGAGCCAGGCGCGCAAGCTCGGCCGTGAGATGAAGGTCCCGGGCTTCCGTACCGGCAAGATCCCGCCGGCCGTCGTCATCCAGCGGATCGGTCGCGAGCCGATCCTCGACGAGGCCGTCCGTGGCCGCCTCACCGACTGGTACATGAGGGCCGTCGACGAGTCCGGCATCGCCCCCGTCGGCGATCCCGACGTCGACCTCGGCACGCTGCCCGACGAGGGCAAGCCGCTGACGTTCTCCTTCGAGGTGGGCGTGCGCCCGACGGCGACGCTCGGCGCCTACCGCGACCTCGAGGTCCCCAGGCGCGAGCCGGCCGCGGACCCCGCGCTCGTGGACGGCCAGATCGAGGAGATGCGCGAGCGCTTCGCCCGGCTGGAGGTCGTCGATCGCCCCGCCGAGGACGGCGACTTCGTGATCATCGACTTCGTCGGCACGATCGACGGCGAGCCGTTCGAGGGCGGGGAGGGCCGCGACCAGCTCGTCGAGGTCGGAGCCGGGCGCCTGATCCCGGGCTTCGAGGAGGGCCTCGTCGGCGTCTCGGCGGGCGAGGAGAAGACCGTCGACGCATGGTTTCCCGACGACTACGCCGCCAAGCACGTCGCCGGCAAGCAGGCGCAGTTCCGGTTCACCGTCAAGGAGGTCAAGCACAAGGACCTCCCGGCGCTGGACGACGACTTCGCGTCCGACGCCGCCGGCTACGACACGCTGGCCGAGCTGCGCGAGTCGATCGCCGAGGAGCTGCGCGAGCACGACGAGAAGCAGGTGCAGAACGAGTTCCGCGCCGCCGCGCTGGACGCCGCCGTCGCCGATGCGACGGTCGACGTGCCGCCCGCGCTGATCACCGCGCGCGCACAGGAGCTGCTCGATCGCATGATGCACTCGCTCAGCCATCAGGGCATCTCCAGGGCGCATTACCTGCAGATCTCCGGCAAGACCGAGGAGCAGCTCGTCGAGGAGTCCGAGCCCGACGCCGAGATCGCGCTGCGCCGGGAGGCCGTGCTCGCCGCGATCATCGAGGCCGAGAAGATCGAGCCGACCGAGGATCAGCTGCTCGACGCGCTCGAGGGCGCGGCCGAGAAGGAGCAGATCTCGCGCCAGAAGCTGCTCGACCGCCTGCGCTCCGCGGGCCGCGTGGACATGCTCGCCAAGGAGGTCGCCGCCGAGCAGGCGATCGATCTCGTGGTCACGACGGCCAAGCCGGTCGCGGCGCAACCGGCCGACGAGCAGGCGCCGGACAGCGAGCCGGCAGCCAAGAAGAAGCCGTCCGCGAAGAAGAAGCCGGCCGCCAGGAAGAAGCCGCCCGCCAAGCAGCAGGGCGACAAGGCCGAGGAGCTCTGGACGCCCGATGCGGATCCCGCCGCAGCCGGCGCCAAGCCCAAGCTCTGGACGCCCGACAGCTGACCTGACGTCCAGCTGCGCCCCGCCGACGGGCAGCGGCCGATTGGTACGCTGCCCCGGCAGGAGATCAGCAGATCACGCCTAACTGAAGCGAGGACCATGAGCCCCCTTGTCCCCATGGTGGTCGAGCAGACGTCGCGAGGCGAGCGCGCCTTCGACATCTACAGCCGGCTGCTCAACGAGCGGATCGTCTTCCTGGGGACGCCGGTCGACGACCAGATCGCCAACCTGGTCGTGGCCCAGTTGCTGCATCTGGAGTCCGAGGATCCCGACAAGGACATCTCGCTCTACATCAACTCGCCGGGCGGCTCCGTCTACGCCGGGCTGGCGATCTACGACACGATGCAGTTCATCAAGCCCGACGTGTCGACGATCTGCGTCGGGATCGCGATGTCGATGGGTGCGCTGCTGCTGGCGGGCGGCGCCGAGGGCAAGCGCATGGCGCTGCCCAATGCGAAGATCCTCATCCATCAGGTGTCGAGCGGGTTTCAGGGTCAGGCGACGGATATCGAGATCCACGCTAAAGAGATCATCGACATCCGCCGACGACTCGACGAGATCATCGCCAAGCACACCAAGCAGCCCTACGAGAAGGTTCGCACCGATACCGAGCGCGATTACTTCCTGAGTAGCGATGAGGCCAAGGACTACGGCATCATCGACAGGGTGATCCACCAGCACTGAGCCTCATGGCGCGACCGACCGATTCCAACGAACAGCTCCTCTGCTCTTTCTGCGGAAAGTCCCAGCGCCAGGTTAAGAAGCTCATCGCCGGTCCCGGCGTCTACATCTGCGACGAGTGCATCGATCTCTGCAACGAGATCATCGACGAGGAGCTCACCGCTCCGCCCTCGTTCGACATCGAGAGCCTGCCCAAGCCGCGCGAGATCTACGAGGTGCTCGACGAGTACGTCGTCGGCCAGGAGGAGTCCAAGCGCACGCTCTCGGTGGCGGTCTACAACCACTACAAGCGCGTGCAGATGATGCAGGCCGAGGACAGCGACATCGAGCTGCAGAAGTCCAACATCCTGCTGCTCGGCCCGACGGGCTGCGGCAAGACGCTGCTCGCCCAGACCCTCGCCCGCATCCTCAACGTCCCCTTCGCGATCGCCGACGCCACGGCGCTCACCGAGGCCGGCTACGTCGGCGAGGACGTCGAGAACATCCTGCTCAAGCTCATCCAGGCGGCCGACTACGACGTCAAGAAGGCCGAGACCGGGATCATCTACATCGACGAGGTCGACA
>JBKHXR010000105.1:0-5724 GCA_046565905.1 Thermoleophilia bacterium
GCGCGGACGACGTCCTCCTTCATGTCGGAGGGGTGCGGGCTGGTGTAGCGGAGGCGGTCGATGCCCTCGATCGCGTCGAGCGCGTGCAGCAGCTCGGCGAACGACCGGCGCTGCGGGCGCAGGCCGCGGCCGTAGGAGTTGACGTTCTGGCCGAGGAGCGTGATCTCGCGGACGCCGTCGGCGGCGAGCGCACGGACCTCCTCGACGAGTTCCTCGAGCGGGCGCGACACCTCGCGCCCGCGCGTGCTCGGCACGATGCAGTACGAGCACTTCATGTTGCAGCCGGCCGAGATCTGCACCCAGGCCTGGAAGTCGCGCGCACGCTTTCCGGGCAGGTGCCCGGTGAAGCCCTCGAACTCGAAGAAGCCCTGCGCGGTCAGCGAGTCGGACGTCAGGAACTCGGCGAGCTTGTGGACCTGGCCGGGCCCGAACGCGACGTCGACGAACGGAAAGCGCGCGAACACCTCGTCCTTGACGGACTGCGCCCAGCAGCCGCCGACGCCGATGATCCGCTCGGGGTCCTGGCGCTTGAGGCGCTTGGCATGGCCGAGGTGGGCGATGAACCTGCTGTCGGCCTTCTCACGGATCGAGCAGGTGTTGAACAGGATCACGTCGGCGTCCTCGGCGGCCGCCGCCTCACCGTAGCCGAGCGACTCGAGCATGCCCTTCATCCGCTCGGAGTCGTGCTCGTTCATCTGGCATCCGAACGTGGTCACGTGATAGCGCTTCACGCTGCAAGGGTAGCTGTGCGGCCTGCCACGACAGGACGCGCGAGCGGCGGTACGTTTGCTGCATGCAGGCCGAGGACGAGCTCGAACGGGGCCGCACGTCCTGGGAGGACGGCGCCTGGCTGACGGCGTACGAGCACCTGTCGCGCGCCGACCGGCTGGCGCCGCTGGAGCCGGCCGACGTCGAGCTGCTGGCGACGGCGGCGTACATGCTCGGCCGCGACGACGAGTACGTCGGCCATCTGGAGCGCGCGCACCGAACGCAGCTGGACGCCGGCGACGTCAGGCAGGCCGCCAGGTCGGCCTTCTGGCTTGGCATGGAGCTGATGGTGAGCGGCGAGATCGGCCGCGGCACCGGCTGGCTGCGGCGCGCGCAGCGGCTTGCCGAGCGGCTCGCCGACGACTGCGTGGAGCACGGCTACCTGCTGCTGCCGCTGGCGTTCCAGCGCGAGGCGGCGGGCGAGCTCGAGGCGGCCGCGGCCACGGCTGCCGACGCCGTCGCCGTCGCCGAGCGCTGCGGCGACGACGACCTGTTCGCGCTCGCGGTCCACATGCAGGGCCACCTGCTGGTCAACGCAGGGCGGGTCGAGCTGGGCCTCGGCCTGCTCGACGAGGCGATGGTGGCCGTCACGACGGGAGCGCTGTCGCCGATCGTCAGCGGGCTCGTCTACTGCGGCGTGATCATGGGCTGCCAGGCGGCGTACGAGCCGCGGCGCGCGCAGGAGTGGACGGCTGCCCTCTCGCGGTGGTGCGAGCGCCAGCCCGAGATGGTCGCCTTCAGCGGACGCTGCCATGTCCATCGGGCCGAGATCATGCAGCTGCACGGAGCCTGGACGGAAGCGCTCGAGGAGGCCCGCTGTGCCGCGCGCCGGGCGATCCGCGGCAACCATCGCAGGGCACTCGGCGAGGCGGCGTACGTTCAGGGCGAGGTGCTGCGCCTGCGCGGCGAGCTCGCGCCGGCGCAGGAGAGCTTCCGCGCGGCGGCCGGCTACGGCCGCGACCCGCAGCCGGGACTCTCACTGCTGCGCCTCGCAGAGGGCGAGGTCGATGCGGCTGCCGCGGCGATCCGCCGCATCCTCGGCGAGACGAGGAGGCCGGACGTCCGCGCGCAGATGCTGCCGGCGCACGTCGAGATCATGCTCGCGGCCGGTGACGTCGCGGCCGCGCGTGCCGCCTGCGACGAGCTTGCCCGGATCGCCGCGGGGCACGACAGCGGGCTGCTCGGCGCGATCAGCGCGCAGGCTCTCGGCGCGGTCGAGCTCGCCGAGGGCGACGCGGGCGCTGCGCTGCCGCTGCTGCGCGAGGCGTGGCGCGCCTGGGAGGACGTCGAGGCGCCGTACGAGGCGGCCCGCGCCCGGATGTCGCTCGGCGCGACCTGCCGGACGCTCGGCGACGAGGAGGCCGCCGCGCTCGAGTTCGAAGCGGCGCGGCGGGCGTTCGTGCAGCTCGGTGCGAAGACCGACGTCGCCCGGTTGGAGGCGCTGCGCGGCGGCGGCGACCGCGACGGCGCCGCGCGCACGCCGCAGGATCACGGGCTTTCGGCGCGCGAGCTGGAGGTGCTTCGCCACGTCGCCGCCGGTGCGACGAACCGGGCGATCGCCGACGAGCTAGTGCTCAGCGTGCGCACCGTCGAGCGCCACGTGAGCAACATCTTCGCGAAGCTGCGGGTCAGCACCCGCGCCGCGGCCGCCGCGTACGCCCACCGCCATGCGCTGACCTGACGCGGCGCTGCGTGCGACCACCCACGCGTCACGCGTCGCGATCTGGGTGGTTGCGCCGATGTGCTCGCCGCGGTCAAGCGAGAGGCTGGTGCTCGTGAACCGAACGAGCGAGGACATCATGAGCGAGCACTTCGAGACGGTGATCATCGGCGCCGGGCAGGCGGGGCTGGCGGTCGGCTACCACCTCATGCAGCAGGACCGGCCGTTCGTGATCCTCGAGGCCGACCGGCGCGTCGGCGACAACTGGCGCAGGCGCTTTGACTCGCTGCGCCTGTTCACGCCCGCGCGCTACGACGCGCTGCCCGGCTGGACGCTGCCGCTCGACGGCTGGGCGTATCCGACGAAGGACGAGATCGCGGACTATCTGGAGGCCTACGCCGAGCGCTTCGCGATGCCCGTCGTCACGGGCGTGACCGTCGAGCGCCTGCGCCGCGACGGTGACCGTTACATCGTGCGCGCGGGCGCCCACCGCTTCGCGGCCGACAACGTCGTCGTCGCCTCCGGAACCTTCCAGGACCCGATCGTCCCCGGCTTCGCCTCGGAGCTGGACCCGGCGATCACGCAGATGCACTCCAGCGACTACCGCAACCCGTCGCAGCTGCGGCCGGGACCCGCGCTCGTCGTCGGCTGCAGCCATTCCGGCGCGGACATCGCCCTGGAGGTCGCGCCGCTGCATCCGACGATCCTTTCGGGCCGGGTGCACGCCGAGGTGCCGTTCGACATCGAGGGGCGCGTCGCACGCTGGATCATCCCGCTGATGTGGTTCCTCGCCAACCGGGTGTTCACGATGCGGACACCGATCGGCCGCAAGATGCGCCGCGAGGTACGCAAGGGCGGCGGCCCGCTGCTGCGGGTCAAGCGCAGCCACCTGGCGGCGGCCGGGGTGGAGCGAACCGATGCCCGCGTGGCCGGCGTGCGCGACGGCAGGCCGGTGCTCGACGACGGGCGCGTGCTCGACGTCGCCAACGTGATCTGGTGCACCGGCTTCGGCAAGGACGTCTCGTGGATCGACATCCCGGTGCTGGGCGACGACGGGTGGCCCGAGCAGGAACGCGGCGTCGCGACGTCGTCGCCGGGGCTGTACTTCGTCGGGCTGCCGTTTCTGCAGGCGTTCGCGTCGATGCTCATCGGCGGCGTCGGCCGCGACGCCGAGCGGGTCGCGCGGCACATCGCGTCGCGCACTCCGGCCGGGAGCGTGGCGCGGCTGGCGCGCCCGGCGGCGGTCACGCCACCGGCGCCCGGCATGGCGTCAGCCGCGGCGGCGGCGGTGGACACGTCCGGCGATCCCGAAGCCGCGATGACCGAAGCGCGGCGCGAGCGCTGATCGCCGGCGCTGCGGTCACTTCGCGAACTGCACTGCGCGCGATTCGCGGATCACCGTGACCTCGATCTGCCCGGAGTACCCGAGATCGCCCTCGATCGCGCGCGCGATCTACCGTGAGAGCAGCATCGCGGCGTCGTCGTCGACGCTCGTCGGGGCGACGACGAGCGCAAGCGGTCCCTCGACCTCGTGGGACACCGCCTTGCCGATAACGCCCATCGCGGGGCTCGCCTGACCCGCCGATCATAGGACTGCTGCAACCGGGCGGCAACCGGGGATCACCCTCACGCGGCGGCCGCCCGTCGGGAGCATGGTGCACGGTCGTCAGGCGGCGGCGTCGCGGTCGAACGCGCGCACGGCGTCGTACGCCAGCTCGAGCTCATAGCCCTTTCGCACGAGCATCCCCAGCGCCCGATCGCGCTCGCGCTCGCCGACGAGGGCGTCACCGGCGAACCGCCGCCGCAGCAGCGCGAGCGCCGCCTCCAACTCGCCTGCCCCCTCGCGGTCGCCGAGCACCGCCGCGACGTGCTCGCGCGCGACGCCGAGCTCGAGCAGCCGCCGCTCGATCCGCTCAGTTCCCCAGGCGTCGAGGTTGCGCCGGTCCTCGGCGAACGCGCGGGCGTAGCGGGCGTCGTCGAGATACCCCATGCGCGCGACCTCGGCGATCGCCGCATCCGCCTCGGCCTCGCCGACATCCTTGGCGGCGAGGTGTCGCCGCAGCTCCGCCTCGGTGCGGTCACGACGGCTCAGATGGCGGAACGCCAGATCCAGTGCGCGCTCGGAGCTGCCCACGGCTCGTCGCTACGCGGCCTCGATCGCAGCGGGCACCGCCGGCAGCGCGATGTCCTCGTCGCGCTCGATCGGCGCGACCAGATCCTGCCCGATCCCGAGCGCGGCGTAGATCTTCGCCTCGATCTCCTTGGCGATCTCCTGGTGCTCGTCGAGAAAGCCCTTGGCGTTGTTGCGTCCCTGGCCGAGCCGCTCGCCCTCGTAGGAGAAGAACGAGCCGGACTTCGTGACGACGTTGTGCTCGATGCCGAGGTCGAGCAGGCAGCCCGACGTCGAGATGCCCTTGCCGAACTCGATGTCGAACTCGGCCTGGCGAAACGGCGCCGCGACCTTGTTCTTGACGACCTTCACGCGCACGCGGTTGCCGACCGCCTCCGTACCGTCCTTGAGCGTCTCGATGCGGCGGATGTCGAGGCGCTGTGACGCATAGAACTTCAGCGCGCGGCCACCGGGCTGGGTCTCGGGCGAGCCGAACATCACGCCGACCTTCTCGCGGATCTGGTTGGTGAACAGGCACAGCGTCTGCGTGCGGTTGAGGTTGCCCGCGAGCTTGCGCATCGCCTGGCTCATCATCCGCGCCTGCAGGCCGACGGTCGTGTCGCCCATCTGACCCTCGAGCTCCGAGCGCGGCGTCAGCGCGGCGACCGAGTCGATCGCGACGAGGTCGACGGCGCCGGAGCGCACGAGCATGTCGCAGACCTCGAGTGCCTGCTCACCGTAGTCGGGCTGGGAGACGAGCAGCTCGTCGATGTCCACCCCGATGTTCTGCGCGTAGAGCGGGTCCATCGCGTGCTCGGCGTCGATGAACGCGCAGACCCCGCCGAGCTTCTGCGCCTCCGCGAGGATGTGGTACATCAACGTCGTCTTGCCGGAGGACTCCGGGCCGAAGACCTCGACGATGCGCCCGCGCGGGACGCCGCCGATGCCCAGGGCGAGGTCGAGCGACAGCGCCCCCGTCGGGATCGCGTTGACCTTCACCTGGGCCCCTTCGTCGCCCATCCGCATGACCGTGCCCTTGCCGAACTGGCGCTCGATCTGCGTCAGCGCGCCGGAGAGCGCGTCCTTGCGGGCCTTCGCGGCCTTCTCGTCGATGTCGGGCATGGGGTCGCCTTCACGTCCTCGCGTCGGGGGTGCGGTGGATGATGCGGAGGGCCCCGGACGGAAG
>JBKHXR010000106.1:0-6275 GCA_046565905.1 Thermoleophilia bacterium
CGCCTTACGCCTGGGCGGCGGCGGCCTCGGACGCCTCGCGGGCGACCTGGGCGAATCGGGAGAACGCCTCGGCGTCGCGAACGGCGATGTCGGCGAGGACCTTGCGGTCCAGCTCGACGCCGGCGAGCTTGAGGCCGTGCATGAAGGTCCCGTAGCTCATCCCGTTCTGGCGCGCGGCGGCGTTGATGCGGGTGATCCACAGGCGGCGGAAGTCGCGCTTGCGGTTGCGGCGGTCGCGGTACTGGTAGGACTCCGCCTTCATGACGGCTTCCTTGGCGCGCTTGTAGTTGGAGTGCGCCTCCCCGCGGAAGCCCTTGGCGCGCTCGAGCGTGGCGCGGCGCTTCTTGCGGGCGTGGACGGAGCGCTTGACGCGGGTCATCTACTTGCCCGTCCTCAGCAGCTTGCGAGCGCGCGGCGCGTCATGCTCGGAGAGGATCACCGGGTTGCCCAGATGGCGCTTCTTCTTCGGCGACTTCTTCTCGAGGATGTGGCTCGTGAAGGCGTGACGCGCACGGATCTTGCCGTTCGCGGTCTTCTTGAAGCGCTTCTTCGCGCCGGAGTGGGTCTTCATCTTGGGCATGCGAGCGCGTCAGTATAGGACAGCCGCTGCGCCGCGCTGTCCGCCGGCCGGCCCGCGCCCGTCAGATCTTGCTGGCGTCGACCTCGGCGGTGGCGCCGTTCTCCGCCGACGCCTCGGCGGCGTTGCCCGGCGCGGGCCCCTTGTGGTCGCCGCTCTTGCCGGACGCGCCGCCCTTGCCGGAGTCGCTCGCGGCGGCTGTGTCCCCCGCGCCGTCGTCCTGCCCGGCGTCGCCGACCTCCCCGCTCAGCACGGCCTTCGACGGGCCGAGCATCATCGTCATGTTGCGCCCGTCCTGGATCGGGCGCTGCTCGATGACGGCGAGCTCGGAGAGCTCGTCGGCGAGGCGGTCGAGGATCATCACGCCGCGCTCCGGGTGCGTGACCTCGCGCCCGCGGAACATGATCGTGATCTTGACCTTGTCCTTGTGGCGCAGGAAGCGCTCGACGTGGCCCTTCTTGGTGTTGTAGTCGTTCTCCGCGATCTTCGGGCGGAACTTGATCTCGCGGATCGTGATCTGCTGCTGGTGCTTGCGCGCCTGCTTGACCTTCTGGGCCTGCTCGTACTTGTACTTGGAGTAGTCCAGCACGCGGCAGACGGGCGGCCGCGCCTCCGGCGCGACCTCGACGAGGTCGAGGTCGCGGTCCTGCGCGTAGCGCAGCGCCTCCGGCGTCTTCATGACACCGACCTGCTCGCCGTTCTCGTCGATCAGGCGCACCTCGGGCACGCGGATGCGCTCGTTGACGCGTGTCGAGTCCCGCTCGGGCGGGCGCCGGTCGAACCTTCGAGGGACCGGCACTATGAAATGAGGCCGCGCGTCAAGCTGTGAGCAGACGCGGCAGTGAGATCTGAGACTGGGTCAACGTCGCCGAGTATAGCCCGATCACGGCTCGCGTCGCACAGATTTCTCACAGAGCCGTGCGACGACGTCCGCGACGGGCTCGCTGCCGCTGTCGCCGACGCGGTGCCGGCGTACGGCGACCGTCTCGGATTCGGCCTCGCGGTCGCCGACGACGAGCATGTACGGGACCTTGCGCAGCTCGGCATCGCGGATCTTCCGGCCGACGGACTCGGTGCGGTCGTCGAGCTCTGCTCGCAGGCCGGCGTCGCTCAGCGCCGCGAGCACTGCCGCCGCCGCCTCGGCGTGGCGATCGGCGATCGGCAGCACGATCGCCTGGACCGGCGCCAGCCAGAGCGGGAACTCGCCGGCGTAGTGCTCGACGAGGATCCCGATGAAGCGCTCGAAGGAACCCAGCAGCGCGCGGTGGATCATCACCGGCCGGTGGTCGGCGTCGTCTGCGCCCGTGAAGCTGAGGTCGAAGCGCTCGGGCATCGAGTAGTCCAGCTGGACGGTCCCCAGCTGCCAGGAGCGGCCGATCGAGTCGGTCATGTGCAGGTCGATCTTCGGCCCGTAGAAGGCGCCGTCGCCGGCGTTGATCTCGTAGCTCAGCTCGCGCGCGTCGAGCGCGTCGCGCAGCGCCGCCTCGGCGCGGTCCCACATCTCGTCGGAGCCGATCCGCTTCTCGGGCCGCGTCGAGAGCTCCAGCCGCGGCTCGAAGCCGAACAGGTCGTAGAGGAAGAAGCCGAAGTCCAGGCAGCCGACGACCTCGTCGCGGATCTGCTCCTCGCTGCAGAAGATGTGGGCGTCGTCCTGGGTGATGTGGCGCACGCGCATCAGCCCGTGCAGGGTGCCGCTGGGCTCGTGGCGGTGGACGAGGCCCTGCTCGGAGTAGCGGATCGGCAGGTCGCGGTAGGAGCGCCGGTCGTCCTTGAAGAGCTGGATGTGGGCCGGGCAGTTCATCGGCTTGAGCCCCATCGGCCGGTCCTCGACGTCGGTGAAGTACATGTTCTCGCGGTAGGTGTCCCAGTGGCCGGACTGCTTGAACAGGTCGACGTCGTAGAGGATCGGCGTCTTGACCTCGCGGTAGCCGCGGCGGCTGTTCTCCTCGCGCCAGAGCTTGGACAGCTCGTTCCAGATCGCCATCCCGGCCGGCTGCCAGAACGGCGAGCCCGGCGACAGCTCGCTGAACGTGAACAGCTCGAGCTCCCGGCCGAGCTTGCGGTGGTCGCGCGCGCGCGCCTGCTCGAGGCGCTCGAGGTACTGCGCGAGCTCGTCCTTGGAGAAGAACGCGGTGCCGTAGATCCGGGTCAGCTGCCGGCGGGTCGCGTCGCCGCGCCAGTACGCGCCTGCGACCGACTGCAGCTTGACGGCCTTGATGCGCTTCGTGCCCGGGCCATGCGGGCCGCGGCACAGATCCGTGAAGGGCCCGTTCGTGTAGAGGCTGACGGTGTCGACGCCCTCGTTGGAGACCAGGTCCTCGATCAGCTCGACCTTGTAGTCCTGGCCCTCGGCGCGGAAGCGCTCCAGCGCCGCCTCGACCGTGACGTCCTCGCGGACGAACCGCTCGTCGGCGTTGATGTGCTCGCGCATCCTCTGCTCGATGCGCTCGAAGTCGGCGTCGGAGACGGTAACCCCGGGCGGGAACTCGAAGTCGTAGTAGAAGCCGTTCTCGATCGGCGGGCCGATCGAGATCTTCACGCCCGGATAGAGCTCCATGACGGCGGCGGCGAGCACGTGGGCGGCGTCGTGGCGGATGATCTCCAGCGCCCCGTCGCTCTTGGGCGTGATGATCTCCAGCGGCTCGCCGGGCACGAGCGGTCGCGCGAGGTCGCGCACCTCGCCGTTCTGGCGCACCGCGATCGCCGCGCGGGCGAGGCCGGCGCCGATCGCCGCCGCGGCGTCGGCACCGGTCGCGCCGTCGGCCAGCTCGAGCTCGGTTCCGTCTGGGAGCGTGACGTTCACGAGCCGCATGCTAGTGGCGCGCGCGCCCATGGCTCGAACCCTCCGCCCGCGCCGATTGCGGGTTTGCGATCGGCCGATCGCGCCTATCCCCGCTGCATGACCGTGCGAGGACGGCGGTCGCCATCAGCCCCCGATTCGAAGGAGTGAGCATGGCGGACGAACTTCGCGACGTGAGGATCGCGATCCTCGCCACCGACGGCGTCGAGCAGGTCGAGCTCGAGCAGCCGCGGGAGGCGCTGGAGCGTGCCGGCGGACAGACGGAGCTGCTGTCGCTCGACGACGGCGAGATCCAGGCGATGAGGGGAGACCTCGAGCCGGCCGACACGTTCGCGGTCGACCGCAGCGTCGCCGAGGCGTCGGTCGACGAGTACGACGCGCTGGTGCTGCCGGGCGGGACGTGCAACCCCGACCGGCTGCGGATGGACGGCGACGCGGTGCGCTTCGTCGGTGACTTCGTGGCCTCCGGCAAGCCGGTCGCGGCGATCTGTCACGGCCCGTGGTCGCTCGTCGAGGCCGACGTCGTCCGCGGACGGCGGATCACCGCCTTCCCGAGCGTGCACACCGACCTGCGCAACGCAGGGGCGGAGGTCGTCGACGAGGAGGTCGTCGTCGACGACAACGTCATCTCCAGCCGCAACCCCGGCGACCTCGACGCCTTCTGCCACGCGATCGTGCGCGAGTTCTCGGCGGTCCGCGCCTCATGACCGCCGTCAGCAAGGCGACCAACGGCGGGCCCCCGCGCGAGAACATCGCCAAGGGCCTCGGCGTCTTCAGCTTCGCGCTCGGGATCCCGCAGATCCTCGCGCCCGGCCGCGTGAACCGGATGATCGGCGTACGCGACGACGCGACGACGCGCATGTGGATGCGTGCCGTCGGGGCGCGCGAGATCGCCGCCGGCGTCGGCATCTTCAGCCAGCGGCGCCCCGCCGAGTGGCTGTGGGCGCGCGTCGCCGGCGACACGATGGACCTCGCCCTGCTCGGCACCGCGCTGCGCGGCAAGAGCCGCCGCCCCGGGCGCACGCTGGCCGCGACCGGCGCCGTCGCGAGCGCATTCGCGGCGGATCTCGTCGACAGCGTGAAGCTCAGCCGCGGCAAGGCTCCCTCGGCAGCCCAGGAGCGGGCCGCGCAGGGCATCCACGTCAGGGCCGCGACGACCGTGCGCCGCGACCGCGGCGAGCTCTACGCGTTCTGGCGCGACCTCGAGCGCTTCCCGCAGTTCATGGCCCACCTCGAGGAGGTGAAGGCAACGGGTCCCGACCGCTCGCGCTGGAAGGCCGGCGGGCCGCTCGGGATGAGCGTCGAGTGGGACGCCGAGATCACCGAGGACGTCCCCGGCGAGCGGATCTCCTGGCGCGCGACCGAGGGCGCGAAGGTCGAGAACTCGGGGACCGTCCGGTTCATGCCGGCTCCGGGTGAGCAGGGCACCGAGGTCCACGTCGAGCTGCGCTACGACGTCCCCGGCGGGACGGTCGGCTCACTCGTCGCCAAGCTCTTCGGCGAGGAGCCCGCGATGCAGATCAAGGACGACCTGCGGCGCTTCAAGCAGATCGTCGAGACCGGTGAGATCGCGCGCTCGGACGGATCGCCCGAAGGCCAGCTCAGCAAGCGCCAGCTCAGGCCGCGCCCGGCGTCTCCGCTGCCGGGCGACGAGCTCGCCGCGGCGACGACCCCTGGAGGAGCAGCATGAGAGCCACCGTCTGGTCGGGCCGCAACAAGGTCGCGGTCGAGAACGTGCCCGATCCGAGGATCCTCAACGACCGCGACGCGATCGTGAAGATCTCCTCGACGGCGATCTGCGGCTCGGACCTCCACCTCTACGACGGCTACATCCCGGCGATGCGCAAGGGCGACATCCTCGGCCACGAGTTCATGGGCGAGGTCGTCGAGACCGGCAAGGGGGTGTCGAACCTCGAGGCCGGCGACCGCGTGGTGGTCCCGTTTCCGATCGCCTGCGGCGCCTGCAACGCCTGCGCGCGCGGTCTCTTCTCGCTGTGCGAGAACTCCAATCCCAACGCGTCGATAGCGGAGAAGCTGTTCGGCGACTCGACGTGCGGGATCTTCGGCTACTCGCACCTGACCGGCGGCTACGCCGGCGGGCAGGCGGAGTACGCGCGCGTCCCCTTCGCCGACGTCGGCCCGATCAAGGTCGACAGCGGCCTGGAGGACGACAAGGTGCTGTTTCTGTCCGACGTCTTCCCGACCGGCTGGATGGCCGCCGAGATGTGCAACATCAAGCCGGGCGACATCGTCGCCGTCTGGGGCTGCGGGCCGGTCGGCCAGTTCGCGATCGCGAGCGCGTACCTGATGGGGGCCGAGCGCGTGATCGCGATCGACCGCTTCGAGTACCGGCTGGGGATGGCGCGCGAGAAGAGCGGCGCCGAGACGATCAACTACGAGCGGACGCCCGTCCGCGAGGCGCTGCGCGAGATGACGGGCGGCCGCGGCCCGGACCACTGCATCGAGGCGGCCGGCATGGAGGCCCACCACCACAATCCCGGGATGTACGCCTACGACCGCGTCAAGCAGGCGACGCGGACGGAGTCCGACCGCGCCTACTCGCTGCGCGAGGCGATCCTCAACTGCCGCAACGGCGGCACCGTCTCGATCGCCGGCGTCTTCGGCGGATTCGTCGACAAGTTCCCGATCGGCGCCGTGATGAACAGGTCGCTGACGATCAGGTCCGGCCAGTGCCACGTGCAGCGCTACCTGCGGCCGCTGCTCGAGCGGATCGAGAACGGCGACATCGACCCGAGCTTCATCGTGACGCACCACATGTCGCTCGACGCCGCCGCCGACGGCTACGAGACGTTCAAGCACAAGCAGGACGAGTGCGTGAAGGTCGTCCTCAACCCATGACAACTGCCGGTCGGTCGCGCCGTGGCGCGATCGACCGGA
>JBKHXR010000107.1:0-32894 GCA_046565905.1 Thermoleophilia bacterium
GCGAAGTCAGCCGCCCGGGTCGCCGGAGAGGACCGATCGGCGCAGCGGCGAAGTCAGCCGCCCGGGTCGCCGGAGAGGACCGATCGGCGCAGCGGCGAAGTCAGCCGCCCGGGGTCGCCGGAGAGGACCGATCGGCGTAGCGGCTGACTATCCTCGGAGGATGCCGTCGGACGACGTCTACGACCTCTTCCAGAACGGAACGCGGCTGCTCGAGGGACGCGACTTCCACGCGGCCGCGGTGCCCCTGCGGCGCGCCCGCGACCTCGAACCCGACAAGGCCTCGATCCGCGAGGCGCTGGGCCGGGCGCTGTTCGGCTCCCAGCGCTACGCCGAGGCCGCCGAGGAGTTCGAGGCGATCGTCGAGCGCGCGCCGACGAACGACTACGCGCTGTTCTGCCTCGGTCGCTCGCTGCAGCAGCTCGGCCGCCACCGGGAGGCGCGCGCACCGCTTGCGCTGGCCTGCTGCCTGCGTCCCGAGCGCAAGGACTATCGCCTCTACCGCGACCGGTCGCGCCAGCAGGCCGCCTAGCAGCGGCCACCGGTGACGGGCGTCGCCGCGCGCATGCGGCTGATCGCCGCGCCCGCGCCCACGTGCCCCGCCGAACCCCTTCCAGGGTGCCGACGCGGTGCTAGACTCGCACCACAGCTTTCGTTCCGGCTCCGGGCCGGTTGTCGTACAGAAAGTGGGCGCTCGCCCGCTTTTTTTGTGGCCGTGAGGAGGTTCAAGTGCGCACCATCCAGACAGATATCGAGGCCCGGCTCGCAGCCAGCGAGCCCGATGTCGAGGTCCTGCTCGCAGAGGTCGTGGGCGGCTCGACGGTGCGTCTGTTCATCGATCATCCGGAGGGCGTCACGCTCGCGCTCTGCGAGCGCGTCACGAAGGCGCTGCCCGAGGTCCGCGAGCGCTACGCGCTGGAGGTCTCCTCGCCCGGCAGCGAACGCCCGCTCTCCAAGCCACAGCATTTCCACCGCTACCTCGGCCGCCGCGCGCGGGTTCGTACCAGGGATGCCGTCGACGGCCACAAGTCGTTCACCGGCGAGCTCGTCGGGGCGTCGGAGGAGATCGTGACGATCGCCGCCGACGGCGACCCGCCGACCCTCGTCGCCATCCCGTACGCCGAGATCCACCGTTCCAACCTCATCGAGGAGTAACCCCATGTCACGCGAGATCCTTGATGCGATGAACGTCCTCGGCCGCGAGAAGGGCATCGCGCCCGAGAAGCTCCGGCTCGCGCTCGAGGACGCGCTCCTGTCGGCCTACAAGAAGCAGCCCGGCAGCGCCAAGTACGCGCGCGTCGAGCTCGACCCGGAGACGGCCGACTTCCGCGTCATCGAGCTGATCATCCCCGAGCGCCTGGAGGCGCACCTGATTGTCGAGACGATCGACGAGGGGACCGTCTACGACCCCGAGACCGGCGACATGGTCGAGCCGACCGATCCCGAGATCGACCCTGCGAAGTTCGAGGAGTACAAGGACCAGATCGAAGAGCGCGACGTCACGCCCGGTGACTTCGGGCGGATCGCGGCGCAGACGGCCAAGCAGGTCATCCTGCAGCGCATCCGCGAGGCCGAGCGCGACATGATGTTCGAGGAGTACCGCGACCGCGTCGGCGAGCTGATCACCGGCATCGTCCAGCAGTCCGACAGCCGCTACACGCTCGTGCAGCTGCGCGAGCGCGTCGAGGCGCTGCTGCCCAAGTCCGAGCAGGTCGACGGCGAGCGCTACGACCACTCCCAGCGCGTCAAGGCGGTCATCAAGGAGGTCTCGCCCTCGACGAAGGGTCCGTCGATCATCGTCAGCCGGCGCGACCCCGAGCTGATCAAGAAGCTCTTCGAGCTCGAGGTGCCCGAGATCGCCGACGGCCTCGTCGAGATCGCCAACGTCGCCCGCGAGCCGGGCTACCGCTCGAAGATCGCCGTCGTCTCGCACGCCGACGGCGTCGATCCGGTCGGCGCCTGCGTCGGCCCGCGCGGATCGCGCGTGCGGATGGTCGTCTCCGAGCTGCGCGGCGAGAAGATCGACATCATCCCCTACAACGACGAGCCCGCCCGCTTCGTCGCCAAGGCGCTCAGCCCGGCGCGGGTGCGCGAGGTGCTCGTCGACGACGACGGCAAGCAGGCGACGGTCATCGTGCCCGACGACCAGCTCTCGCTGGCGATCGGCCGCGAGGGCCAGAACGCCCGCCTCGCCGCGCGCCTGACCGGCTGGCGGATCGACATCAAGTCCGAGACCGAGTTCGCCGCCGAGGAGCAGGAGTCCGGCTACGAGGAGGAGGAGACGCAGGGTCGCTGCGCAGCCGTCATGTCGACCGGCCGGCGCTGCCCCAACGCGGCGCTGCCGGGCTCGCGCTACTGCGGCCTGGACTCGCACCAGGCGCTCGCGGGGATGCCGACCGACGAGGTTCCTGCGAGCGTCCCGGACGCCGGGATCGCTCCCGTCGACGTCCCCGTCGAGGACGCGCTCGACGAGGTCGCGGAGGAGACGTCGTAGCCGCCCCCCAGCGTCGCTGCGTGGGCTGCGGCAGGACCACCGACAAGCGCCGGCTGCAGCGCTACGTCATCGTCGACGGGCGGCTGCAGGCCGATCCGCAGCAGCGCCTGCCCGGCCGCGGCGCCTACGCCTGCGACGCCGCGTGCGCGCGGCGTGCGCTGGCCCGCGGCGGCTTCAGCCGCTCGTTCCGGCGCGCGGTCCCGAAAGACGCTGACCTTCTACACTCATCCTAGATGGCAAAAGTCCGCGTTCACGAGCTCGCCAAGGCCCACGACATGTCCGCGCAGGACGTGCTCGACAAGCTGCGCAAGGCCGGTATCCAGGTCAAGGCCCCCGCGTCGGCGGTCGACGAGGATCAGGCGAAGGCCGCGATCGAAGGCCGCCCCCTGCCTACCAACGGCGCCACCGCGAAGGCTGCTCCCAAGCCGGCCGAACCACCGCCGGCGCCCCCGACCGTCCGCCGCGCGCCGCCCGCGCCGCCCGCCGCGTCAGACCGCGCGGCAGCGGCCGCAGCCGCAGCCAAGCGCGAGCGCGCAGCGCCGCAGAACGCGAGCAAGCCGGCAGCCGCCAAGCCCGCGCCGGCGAAGCGCGACGGTGCGCCGCCGCAGCCCGCGGCGCCCGCCGCCGGTGCCGGCCAGCCGGCGCCGCCGGCCGCCGACGGCGAGCCCGCCAAGCACCGCCCGACGCGATCGTCGCTCGCGGGCGAGCGCACGCCGGGCGCCGCGGGCCCGGGCGGCCGCCGTCGCGTCGTCATCGACTCGCAGGCCTCGCGGCGGACGCCTGGGCAGCAGCAGCAGCCGCCGCGCCGCCAGCGCCGCGGGCGCCGTCGCCGCGGCACCTACGACGACACCGTGGCGCCGCTCAACGAGGCCGCCGTCACGCACACCGACCTCGTCCGCATCAACTCCGGCTCGACGGTCAAGGACATCGCCGAGTCGATGGGCGTGCCGGTGCCGGACATCATCAAGAAGCTGATGATGCTCGGCGAGATGGCGACGCTCACGCAGACGCTGTCCGACGAGGCCGTCGGCGTGCTCGCCGAGGAGTTCGGCAAGGAGGTCGAGATCGTCCACGCGGCCGACGAGGTCGCGGCCGAGCCCGTCTACGAGGACGCGGACGCAGATCTGATGGAGCGCCCGCCCGTCGTGACGATCATGGGCCATGTCGACCACGGCAAGACCTCGCTGCTGGACGCGATCCGCACGACCGACGTCGTCAAGGGCGAGGCCGGCGGCATCACGCAGCACATCGGCGCCTACCAGGTCCATCACGACGACAAGCTCGTCACCTTCCTCGACACCCCCGGCCACGAGGCGTTCACCGCCATGCGCGCCCGCGGTGCCCGCGTGACCGACATCGCGGTCATCGTCGTCGCCGCCGACGACGGCGTGAAGCCGCAGACCGACGAGGCGATCGACCACGCCAAGGCGGCGGAGGTCCCGATCGTCGTCGCGGTCAACAAGATCGACAAGGAGGGCGCGGACCCGACGCGCGTGCGCACCGAGATGACCACGCGCGGGCTGCAGCCCGTCGAGTGGGGCGGCGAGACGGAGTTCGTCGACGTCTCGGCAAAGACCAAGGTCGGCCTCGAGACGCTGCTCGACACGCTGCAGGTCGTCGCCGAGGTCGAGGAGCTCAAGGCCAACCCGAGCGCGCCGGCCTCCGGCGTCGTCGTCGAGTCCAAGCTCGACCCGGGCCGCGGCCCCGTCGTCACGGTGCTGATCCAGCGCGGCACGCTGCGCGTCGGCGACGCGCTCGTCGCGGGCGCCAACTGGGGCCGCGTCCGTGCGATGCACGACTTCACCGGCGACCGCGTGAAGGAGGCCCTGCCCGGCGATCCGGTCGAGGTGCTCGGCTTCGACGGCGTCCCCGAGGCCGGCGAGTACGTCCGCGCGGTCGAGAACGACCGCCGCGCCCGCCAGCTCGCGCACGAGCGCGAGCAGCGCCTCAAGCAGGAGCAGCACGCCCGCCGCTCGGGCCGCAAGCGCTCGCTGGAGGACGTCTTCAAGGAGATCCAGGCGGGCGAGCTCAAGGAGCTCAACCTGCTCGTCAAGGCCGACGTCGCCGGCTCGGCCGAGGCGCTGCAGGACGAGATCGCCAAGCTGCCGCAGGACGAGGTCGCCGTCAACATCATCCGCAGCGGCGTCGGCGGCATCAACGAGTCCGACGTCATGCTCGCCGCGGCCTCCGACGCGATCATCATCGGCTTCAACGTGCGCCCCGTCGGCGACGCGCGCGCCGTCGCCGAGCGCGAGGGCGTCGAGGTGCGCAACTACTCGGTCATCTACAAGGTGCTCGACGAGCTGCGCGCCGCGATGGAGGGCATGCTCGAGCCCGACGAGGTCGAGGACGCGGTCGGTCACGTCGAGGTGCGCCAGATCTTCCGCGCGTCGAAGATCGGCGTCATCGCGGGCTCCTACGTCACCGACGGCAAGATCACGCGCGGCGCGAAGACGCGCATCGTGCGCGACGGGACGATCGTCTACGACGGCGAGATCGCCTCCCTGCGGCGGATCAGCGAGGACGTGCGCGAGGTCTCCGCGGGCTACGAGTGCGGCATCGTGCTGCGCAACTTCCAGGACGTCAAGGAGGGCGACATCCTTGAGGTCTACGCGACGCGCAAGGTCGACCGCGCGCTGGCGTAGAGGCCGTGGCCGAGGACGACGCGTACGTCGCGCTGCTGCTCGTCCACCTGCACTTCCCGGACGCGGGCTCGCTCAAGGCCAAGCGCAAGGATCTCGCCTCGGTGAAGGCCCAGCTGCAGACGCGGATGGGCGTGACCGTGTCGGAGGTCGGCCACCAGGACCTCTGGCAGCGCGCGACGCTGGCGGCGGCCCTCACCGGCGGCTCGGTCAACCATCTCCAAGGGGCCGCCGACAGGGTGGAGCGGTTCCTGCTCGAGCGGTTTCCCGAGAGCTGCCGCGTCGAACGCGCGGTGCGCTCCTTCGACGAGGTGTGGCACCGGTGACCGCTCGCCCGACCGTCGGCCACGAAAGGAATCACTAGGATGCCGTCAGACCGGATGCGGCGTGTCGACGAGGCCGTCAGGCAGGTTCTGTCGGACGCCGTCGCACAGGATCTGCAGGATCCCAGGATCGGTTTCGTCACGATGACGAGCGTCAAGACCACCCCAGATCTACGCCATGCCCGCGTGTACGTCAGCGTGCTCGGAAGCGACGCCGAGCGCGCGGCGACGATGGCCGGCCTGCAGTCCGCGCACGGTGCGTTGCAGCGCCGCCTGGCGCGCGAGCTGCGGATGAAGCGCACGCCGACCCTCGAGTTCCTCTACGACGAGACGACCGACCGCGCGATGCACCTCGAGGAGATCCTCCGGCGCGAGGCGCAGGAGCGATGACGATCGCCGGCACCGCGCCAGGCACGCGCGCCGAGGCGCTTGCGGCGATCCGCGCGGGCGAGCGCTTCCTGCTCGTCACGCACGAGAGCCCCGACGGCGACGCGCTCGGCTCGCTCGTGGCGATGCAGGGCGTGATGCGGGCGCTCGGCAAGGACTCGGTGATGTTCATCGCCGGCGACGAGTTCCCGCTGCCCTACGAGTACGCGTTCTTTCAGTTCGACGGGCTCGTGACCGACCTGCCCGACGACGTCGCGCAGCGCACGATCGTCTACCTCGACTGCGGCAACGTCGACCGCAACGCCGTCGACGTCGGGGACTCGCCGATCATCAACCTCGACCATCACCACGACAACACGCGGTTCGGCACGATCAACCACGTCGTGTCCGCCGCCTCCTGCACGGCGGAGATCGTCTGGGACGTCGCGCGGGCGCTCGACGTGGTGCTGACGCTGCAGATGGCCGAGGCGCTCTACGTCGGCCTCGTCACCGACACCGGCCGCTTCATGTACGAGAACACGGGACCCGCCGCGCACATCATGGCCGCCGACCTGATCGAGGCCGGCGTCGACGTGCACGAGATCTACCGCCGCCTCTACGAGGGCGTCCCCGAGCCCAAGCTCGCGCTGCTCACGCGCGCGCTCACCGGGGTGCAGCGATACGACGGTGGACGCCTGACGCTCGCCCGCCTGACGCGTCAGGACTTCGCGCAGACGGGCGCGGAGGACTCCTACACCGAGGGCATCATCGACCACCTGCGCGCCGTGCAGGGGACGAAGGTCGCGGCGATCGCGCGCGAGCTGGCGTCCGACGGCCCGCGCGCGACCTGGAAGGTCTCGCTGCGCGCGACCGACGGATCGGTCGACGTCTCGCTGATCGCGCGCGCACAGAGCGGCGGCGGCCACCGCCAGGCCGCCGGCTTCGCGACGCAGATGGAGCCCGACGAGCTCGTGGCGTTCCTGCGCCGAGAGGTGGCCGCTCAGCTCGACGGGTAGGCCCACGCTGACACGATGCGAGACCAACGCCGAACGTGGGAGGTATGCAGCAGATGCAGGCTTCAGAGCAGGAAGGGCTGCCGGGCAAGTGCCGTGACTGGAAGGCCCTGCTCGGCCCCGGGGTGGTCGTCGTCGACGTCTGGGCGACGTTCCCGTCGGCCGGCTGGAACATGGAGCTGCGCAAGGCCGAGGACCAGGGCGACGATCCGCAGGAGCTCGTCCTGGAGCGCGTCGTGACGTTTCCCGAGGGCTATCAGCCGCCCGTCGTGCGCGGGATGGACGTGCACTGGGAGGAGCAGACCGACGTGGAGTACAGGACCGTCACGGTCCTGCCCGACAACCTGACGCTGGAGGTGCTCGACCGCCGCAACGCGCCGCCGCTGAACGCCGACAGGGCCTAGCGACCGGGGGCCCGCCGGGCCGCGGGGCGGCTGCTCGCGCCGC
This sequence comes from Thermoleophilia bacterium, assembly GCA_046565905.1. Taxonomy (GTDB): domain Bacteria; phylum Actinomycetota; class Thermoleophilia; order Solirubrobacterales; family Solirubrobacteraceae; genus CADCVQ01. Next base: position 7,283 of record JBKHXR010000107.1, read on the forward strand.
TGCACGGCGACCGGCAGCGGGTCGACGGGCGTTGTGCCGGCGCCGGAGGCGTCGCGCGCGACGTCGGTGGACGGCGCACTAGCCTGGGGCCCGTGTCCGACGGCGTCCTGCTCATCGACAAGCCCGCGGGCAAGACCTCGCACGACATCGTCGCCGCCGTGCGCCGCGAGCATCGCGCTCGCCGCGTCGGCCATGCCGGCACGCTGGATCCCTTCGCCACCGGGCTGCTGCTCGTCCTCGTCGGCCGCGCGACGCGGATCCAGCGCTACCTGATGGCGCTGCCCAAGCGCTACGAGACCGTCGCGCGCCTGGGTTGGGTCTCGTCGACCGGCGACATCGACGGCGAGCTCAGGCACACCGGCAATCTGCCGCCCGACCCGCCGCAACTGCCGACGGGCGAGCTGCTGCAGCGCCCGCACGCCTACAGCGCGGTGAAGGTCAACGGCCGCCGCGCGTACGAGCTTGCGCGCGCCGGCGAGGAGGTGCAGCTCGCGGCACGCCCGATCACCGTCCACCGCTTCGAGCAGCTGTGGCGCGAGGACGACCGGGCGGCGTTCGCGATCGAGTGCTCGGCGGGCACGTACGTCCGGACGCTCGTCGCCGATCTCGGCGATGCCTACTGCGAGCAGCTGCGGCGCACCGCGATCGGCCCGTTCGACGTCGCCGACGCCAGTCCCACGCGGCTGGTGGCGCTCGTCGACGTGCTGGCGCGCATCCTGCCGACCGTCCGACTCGGCGCCGAGCAGGCGCGCCGCGCGGGGCACGGCTCCGTCGTCGCCGTCGACGGCCCGGAGGGTGCGCCGGACGTGCTGCTGCTCGACGACGAGGGGCCGATTGCGATCGCTCAGCCGCGGGACGGCGGGCTGAAGCCCGTCGTAGGATTCCGCGCGTGAAGGTCACGCGCCTGCCCGACGTCGAGACCCGTCCGCGGCGCGTCGCCGTCGGCACGTTCGACGGCGTCCACCTCGGGCATCGCGAGGTCATCCGCGGCGCCGACACCGTTCTCACGTTCGATCCCCACCCGACGGCCGTCATCCAGCCTGGCGCCGCGCCGCGGCTGCTGACCGACCCGGCGCGCAAGGCGCAGCTCGTGGCGTCGCTCGGCGTGCAGGAGCTCGTCGTGATCCCCTTCGACGCCGCGTTCGCCGCGCGCTCGGCGCAGGAGTTCGTCGACGACGTGCTCGTCGCCGGCCTGGGCGCCACCCACGTCGCGGTAGGTGAGAACTTCCGCTTCGGCCGTAAGGCGCAGGGCGACACCGAGCTTCTGCGCTCCGACGAGCGCTTCGAGACACGCGTCGCCAAGCTCGTCGAGATCGACGGCGAGATCGTCTCCTCCAGCCACATCCGCGGGCTGCTGCTGGGCGGCGCGGTCGAATACGCCGGGCGCCTGCTGGGCGACCCGTTCACGCTCGCCGGCGAGGTCGCCCACGGCGACGAGCGCGGCCGCGAGCTCGGCTATCCGACGGCGAACCTCGTTCCCGACCCGGCCTTCGTCACCCCGGGGCACGGCGTCTACGCCGCGTGCGCGACGACGAGCACGGGGCAGACCCACCCCGCCGCCGTCAGCATCGGCGTGCGACCGACGTTCGTCACCGGACGCGGCGAGCTGATCGAGGCATACCTGCTGGACTTCGAGGGCGACCTCTACGAAAGCCGTCTGGAGATCGCCTTCCTCAAGCGCCTGCGCGGTGAGAAGCGCTTCGATTCGGTCGACGAGCTGATCGGTCAGATGGCGCTCGACGTCGAGGCGGCGCGGGCGATCTACGGCCGCGCCGCTGCGTGAGTTGCTACCTTTGCCCGCGCACATGGCACTGACACAAGAACGCAAGCAGGAGCTCGTCAGCCAGTTCGGGGAGAACGACCAGGACACGGGCAACACCCGCGTGCAGGTCGCGCTGCTCACCGAGCGCATCAACCAGCTGACGGAGCATCTTCGCTCCAATCAGAAGGACCACCACTCCCGCCGCGGGCTGCTCATGCTCGTCGGCCGCCGCCGCCGGCTGCTGAACTACTTCCAGAAGCACGACCTCGACGGCTACCGAGCCCTGATCAAGGAACTCGGGCTGCGCAGGTGAGCGTCCTCCCGGCTGGCTCCGACGTCCCGGAGTTCACGCTCCGGCGCGAGGACGGCAAGCCGTTCACGCGCGAGGACCTGGCCGGCAGGACGACCGTGCTCGTCTTCTATCCCGCCGCCTTCAGCTCGGTCTGCACCGATCAGTTCCAGATCTACGAGGAGGTCCTCGACGACCTCGCCGCGCAGGGCGCGACCGTCTACGGGGTCTCGATCGACCAGACCGACAGCCAGGTGGCCTTCCGCGAGTCGGTCGGCACGAGCATCCCGATGCTCTCCGACGCCGTGCCGCAGGCCGCCACGGCGAAGGCGTTCGGCGCCTTCTTCGAGCCGACCGGCGTCGCCAACCGCGCGCTGGTCATCGTCAACCCCGACCTGAGGGTGCAGTGGTCGTGGGAGGGCGAGCATCCCGGCATCCTGCCGGGAGCGAACCTCATCTTCGACGGCCTCGCCGCCGGTCACGCCTGACCGCCCCGCCCGGAGCCGGCGGCGAGCGACGTCAGATCAGCTCGCGCACCCGCTCCGCGCGGTGGTCGAAGATCCGTGCAAGGTCGCGGCGCACGACGAGCCTGTCGGCCAGCGTCCCCAGCGGTCCGAAGCCGATCCTGTAGCGCACGACGTCGCGCATGATCGTCTCGTCGCCGTCGGCCTCGAACGTGTGCGTGTGGTGCCACAGCGCGTACGGACCCTCGAGCTGCTCGTCGACGAAGCGGTGCGGCGGATCCCACTCGCTGATCTCGGTCAGCCAGCTGACGGGCAGGCCGCGGACGCGCAGGCGGTAGCGGATCAGCGTGCCGCGGCGCATCTCGATCGGCTCGGGCGTCACGAGCGCGAAGCGCAGCATCGGCGGCGTGATCGCCTCGAGGTTGCGGGCGTCGCCGAAGAACCCGAACACGCGGCTGGGCGAGCCGGGCAGGCGCTGCTCGCGGGCGAGGATCCGAACGTCCATGCAGGGGTTACGCTGATACACGCGATGGAGGATCTCCGAACGGCTCCGCCGCCGCCGGTCTGCGACGACGACCACGTGCGCGGCGACGCCGCCGCGCCGCCGATCCTGTTCTACGCGGACTTCACGTGCCCGCGCTGCGCGCTGGCGCACGAGCGGCTGACGCAGGCCGGCGCCCGCGTCGTCTTTCGCCACATGGCGCTGCGTGCCAAGCACGAGCGCGCGGTGCCGGTCGCGTGCGCGGCGGAGGCGGCCGCCGCGCAGGGCCGCTTCTGGGAGTTCGCCGACGCGCTGTACGCCGACCAGGGCCGCCTCGACGACCCGCATCTGTGGCAGCGCGCCCGCGCGCTCGGACTCGACGTCGCGCGCTTCGACGAGGACCGCCGCGCGCCGCAGATCGCCGCGCGCGTGCAGCGCGACACGCGTGCCGCGCTGGCCGCCGGAGCGACGACGACGCCGACGCTCTTCGCCGGCGGCGGCCCGCTCTACGGCGTTCCCGACGCCCGGTGGCTGGCGCGACTGGGCTACGATGAGGCGGTTCGTATACCGAAGCCACGATAGACGCAGGTGCACCGAACAGACGGGTGCACCCGAACAAAAGGACAACTTCATATGAGTACTGCCGAGACCCGTGTCTCCGTCGAGATCGCAGGATCCGAGATCTCCTTCGAGACCGGCAAGATGGCCAAGCAGGCCTCCGGCGCCGTCGTCGTCCGCCAGGGCGACACCATGGTTCTGAGCACAGCGACCGCGGGCAACCTCCGCGACGTCGACTTCCTCCCGCTGACGGTGGACGTCGAGGAGCGCATGTACGCCGCGGGCAAGATCCCCGGCTCGTTCTTCAAGCGCGAGGGCCGCGCGACCGAGAAGGGCACGCTCATCGCCCGCATGATCGACCGCCCCCTGCGCCCGCTGTTTCCCAAGGGCTGGCGGCGCGAGACGCAGCTCGTCTCGCTGACGCTGAGCGTCGATCACGTGCACCCCTTCGACATCCTCGCGATGAACGGCGCGTCGGCGGCGCTGATGATCTCCGACATCCCGTACCCGACGCCCGTCGGCGCCGTGCGGATCGGCAAGGTCGAGGGCAACTTCGTGATCAACCCCAACGAGGAGGACACGCTCGAGAACTCCGATCTCGACCTCATCGTCGCCGGTACCGAAGAGGCCATCCTGATGGTCGAGGCGGGCGCCAACGAGGTCTCCGAGGCGGAGATCCTCGATGCGCTCGACATCGCGCACGGCGAGATCAAGAAGCTCTGCGCCGTCCAGCACGAGCTGCGCGAGAAGGCCGGCAAGGACAAGATGCAGATCGAGGTCCCGACCGTCGACGAGGGGCTGTTCGCCGCCGTGCGGGAGTCGCACGGCGCCGCACTCGACGAGGCGACGCAGATCTTCGACAAGCTCGAGCGCCAGAACGAGTCGCAGCAGGTCATGGAGGAGGCGGTCGCCGCACACTCCGGCGATCCCGACGACCCGGCGCACGACGAGCGTCGCGCCGCCGCCCAGATGGCGGTCGACAAGCTCGAGAAGACGATCATCCGCCAGCGCATCGCCGTCCACAAGAAGCGTCCCGACGGCCGCTCGGAGAACGAGATCCGGCCGATCTCGATCGAGGCCGGCGTGCTTCCGCGCGCGCACGGCTCGGCGCTCTTCACGCGCGGCCAGACGCAGGCGATGTCCGTCGCCGCGCTGGGCACGCTGAAGGAGGAGATGCGCCTCGACACGCTCGGTCTGGAGACGAAGAAGTACTACTTCCACCACTACAACTTCCCGCCGTTCTCGGTCGGCGAGGCGGGCTTCATGCGCGGCCCCAAGCGCCGTGACATCGGCCACGGCGCGCTCGCCGAGCGGGCGCTGACGGCGATGGTGCCGTCGATCGACGAGTTCCCGTACACGATCCGCGTCGTCTCCGACATCCTCGAGTCCAACGGCTCGTCGTCGATGGCCTCCGTCTGCGGCTCGTCGCTGTCGCTGATGGACGCCGGCGTGCCGCTGAAGCGGCCGGTCGCCGGCATCGCGATGGGGCTCATCAAGGAGGGCGACGACTACGTCGTGCTGACCGACATCGCCGGCGTCGAGGACCACCTCGGCGACATGGACTTCAAGGTCGCCGGCACGAGCGAGGGCATCATCGCCCTGCAGATGGACATCAAGATCACCGGCGTGACGTTCGACATCCTGCGCGACGCGCTCACGCAGGCGCTCGAGGCGCGGAAGTTCATCCTCGCCGAGATGGCGAAGGTCATCGCCGAGCCGCGACCGGAACTCAGCGAGCACGCGCCGCGGATCATGACCGTGCAGATCGACACCGACAAGATCGGCCTGCTGATCGGCAAGGGCGGCGAGACGATCCGCGGGCTGGCAGAGGAGTTCGAGTCGCAGATCGACGTCAACGACGACGGCCAGGTGCTCGTCTACTCCGCCAACGGCACGCTCGGCGAGGCGCTCGCCGAGCGGATCCGGTCGATGACCAAGGAGGTCGAGGTCGGCGACGAGTACCCGGCCGCGAAGGTCGTCAAGACGACGACGTTCGGCGCGTTCATCGAGCTCTCCAAGGGCACGGACGGGCTGCTGCACATCTCCAACGTCTCGCCCGGCCAGCGCGTCGACACGGTCGAGGACGTCCTCAACAAGGGCGACGAGATCCACGTCAAGGTCGTCGAGGTCGACCGCGAGCGCGGCCGCATCGGCCTGCGCCTGGCGCAGGACCCCGACATCGCCGGCAAGACCAAGGAGGAGCTCATCGCGGTCGGCAACGGCGGCGGCGGCGGCTCTCGCCCGCCGCGCGACCGCGACCGCCCGCGCGGCGGCGGCGGTGGCGGCGACCGCGGGCGGCGCGGCTCCGGCCGCCCGCGCCACGGCGAGTCAGACCGGGGCTAGTCGCCCTGGCTGAGTGCGAGCTGACGGTCCTGGACTCGGGCGTCCGGGTCGTGACGGAGGCGATGCCTACCGTCCGATCCGCGACGCTCGGGATCTGGATCGCGACCGGATCGGCCAACGAGACCGAGGACGAGGCCGGCCTGTCGCACCTCGTCGAGCACATGCTCTTCCGCGGGACCGAGCGCTTCGGATCGCTGGAGATCGACCAGATCTTCGACGCGATGGGCGCCGAGCTGAACGCGGGCACCGGCAAGGAGAGCACGTCGGTCTACGCGCGGGTCATCGACGAGCATCTGCCACAGGCCTTCGATGTCGTCGCCGACATGGTGTGGCATCCGCGCTTCGACGCCGGCGACCTCGCCAACGAGCGCGAGATCGTCCTCGAGGAGATCGCGATGTACGAGGACGAGCCGCACGACCGCGTCTTCGACGAGCTCGGCGAGGCGGTCTTCGGCGAGCACCCGTTGGGGCGTGCCGTGATCGGCCGCGCCGGCGTCATCGCCGCGACGACGCCGGAGCTGCTCGCGCGCTTCCACGCCGAGCACTACGCGCCCGGCGACATCGTGATCGCCGCGGCCGGATCGCTCGAGCACGACGCCGTCGTCGAGCTCGCGCGGGCGATCGACGTGCCGCAGCGCCCGCCGGCGCCGCGGGTGCCGCCGGTCCCGGCGCAGCTGCCGCCTTCGCTGCGCTTCCTGCGCAAGGACACCGAGCAGTACCACCTGACGGTGGGCGCGCCTGCCCCGCCACGCGACGACGAGCGGCGCTTCGCGCTGCGCGTGCTGGACAACATCCTCGGCGGGACGTCGTCGTCGCGCCTCTTCCAGGAGGTCCGCGAGCATCGCGGGCTGGCCTACAACGTCTACTCGTTTCAGTCGCTCTTCGCGGGCAGCGGCGAGATCGGCATCTACCTCGGCACGCGCCCCGACAACGTCGTGCCCGCGCTGAAGGTCGTCGCCGACGAGCTTGCGCGCCTGCGCCATGACGGCGTGACGGCCGAGGAGGTCGACCGCTCCAAGGAGAACGTCAAGGGCCGCATCGTCCTGTCGCTGGAGTCGACGGCCGCACGGATGAACCGGCTCGGCCTCGCGGTGCTCAACGACCTGCCCCTGCTGACGATCGACGAGGTCGTCGAGCGCATCGAGGCGGTGTCGCTCGACGAGGTGAACGGGCTCATCCGCGACCTGCTGGCGCCCGAGAAGCTGAGCGCGGCCGCGATCGGCGCCGACGAGGCGCTCTTCCGCGCTGCGATCGAGCCGCTTGCACCGGGGCTCGCGACCGCCGCGGTCGCGTCGTGATCCGCGTCGCCGTCGCGGGTGCGGCGGGACGCATGGGCCGGGCCGTGGTGGCCGCCGTCGAGAGCGCCGAGGACATGCAGCTGACCGGCAGGGCCGATCCGGCGCTCGCGACCACGCTCGCCGACGTCCTGCCCGATGCGGACGTCGTCGTCGACTTCACGCGTCCGGACACCGCGCTGGCCAATGCGCTCGAGTGCCTGCGCGCCGGCGTGCACGTCGTCATCGGGACGACCGGCTTCGACATGGAGGCTCTGCGCGACGCGGCCGCGACCTCCGAGGCCAACGTCTTCGTTGCGCCGAACTTCGCGATCAGCGCCGTCCTGATGATGCGCTTCGCCGCCGAGGCGTCGCGGGTGATGGCCAAGGCGGAGATCATCGAGCTGCATCACGACGGCAAGCTCGACGCACCATCCGGCACGGCCGCGCGCACCGCCGAGCTGATGCGCGGTGACGTCCCGATCCACTCGGTCCGCCTGCCGGGGCTCGTCGCGCACCAGGAGGTGATCCTCGGCGACGTCGGCCAGTCGCTGACGATCCGCCAGGACTCCTACGCGCGCGAGTCGTTCATGCCCGGCGTCCTGATCGCGGTTCGCCGCGTGGCGGATCTCGAGACGTCGCCGCTGGTCGGGCTCGAGCATCTGCTCTTCTGAGGGCCTGGCCGCGTGGACGCCGGCTGGACGTTCGTTCTCGGGTCCAGACCTGATGGTGGCCGATCCGCTTGCAGGCGGGCGCTCGCGCGCCTACCTTCGTGCTCAAGAGCACAACCTCCTTCCCCCCTCGGGTGACCCCATGTCGTGGACTTCCAACCTGCTCGTCGTCGCCCATCGGACGATCGACTCCGAGTACCTCCTGCAGAACCTCTGCGCCCGCGCCGCCGCCGGCCCGATCCGCGTGACGCTGCTCGTTCCCGCACAGGGCCGGCGCCTGTCGACGTGGCGCCGGCTGGACCGGGCGGCGCAGCGCCTGGAGGCCGCCGACATCACCGTCGAGGCCGTGGTCGGCCACCCCGATCCGATCGTCGCCCTCGACGAGGTCTTCAAGCCCTATCGCTTCGACGAGATCGTCGTCGCGACGCTGCCCGACGGGCGCGCGCACCGGATGAGCCTCGCGCTGCCCAACCGCATCGAGCGATTCACCGGCGTCCCCGTGACCCACATCGTCGCGCCGGTCTGGTATTGCGCGCCCGCGCTCGGCGCTGCCGCGTGACCGAGGGCGTCACGGTCGCCGTCACCGACCATGCCGTCGAGCGCTTTCGCCAGCGGGTGGGCACGCGCCAGGGCGGCTTCGACGTCCGGCCCGAGATCGCCGGACGTGTCAGCTCGGCGTGGGCGGCCGGGCGGGCGACGGATCGCCCGCCGCCCGGCGCGACCGAGGCGGCCGTCCGCGGCTCGGTCTACGTGCGCGACCTCGTCGATCGCGGCGTCATCTTCGTCTGCCGCCACGACCGCGCCTCGCGCGAGCTGCTCGTCATCACGCTGTGGGAGGACGCGCGCTACGGCACGCCGCGCGTCGACCAGCGCTTCACGGACGCGCTGAAGCAGGACGACGCGGCGCTCGTCGATCCGGGCCGGCGCTGGCGCGAGCGGCGCGACCGCGGTTAGGCGGACGGCCGGCGATCGCGGTCAGGCGCCGGCGGCCGTCGGGCCGGCGACGAGCTCGCGCAGGCGCGTGTGGCGCAGCCGCGCGTCGGCGCGCCGCACCGCGACCTGCAGCGCAGCACGCTCGCCGACCACGACGCACACCTCCTGCGCGCGCGTCACCGCCGTGTACACGAGGTTGCGCGTGAGCATGATCTGATGGCCGCGGTAGATCGGCACGACGATCGCGCGTGCCTGCGAGCCCTGCGCCTTGTGCACGGTGGCTGCGTACGCGAGCTTCAGCGTGTCGAGGGCCTCTGTCGGCAGCGAGACGCGGCGTCCGTCCTCGCCGGCGAACATGACGCGGTCGCGGTCGGCGTCGTGATGCAGCAGCACGCCGCGCTCGCCGTTGAAGAGGTCGTGCTCGTAGGAGTTGCGCGTCTGCATGACCTTGTCGCCGACGCGCAGGCCGCTGCCCGGGATCGCCGCGCCGTCGGGGTTCAGGCGCGCGCGCAGCTCGCTGTTGAGCGCGTCGATCCCGAGCGGCCCCTTGTGCATCGGTGCGAGCACCTGCACGTCGGCGGCTGGATCGAGCCCGTAGTGCGCGGGCAGCCGCGTCGCCGCCAGCTCGCAGACCTCGTCGAAGATCTCCTGCGGCCCCTCCCGGGCGATCAGGAAGAAGTCGCGCGCGTCGCCCTCGCCGACGACGAGCTCGGGCAGCTCGCCGTCGTTGATCGCGTGCGCCGCGCGCACGATCAGCGACCGCGCGGCCTGGCGGAAGACCTCCGTCAGCCGCGTCGACGGGACGTCTGCGGCGAGCAGGTCCTCGAGCACGCGCCCCGGGCCGACCGGCGGAAGCTGGTCGACGTCGCCCACGAGCAGGACGTGCGTCTGCGGGCCGACCGCGGCCAGCAGCGCCTCGGCGAGGTGGACCGACAGCATCGACGCCTCGTCGACGATCAGCATGTCGCAGTCCTCGATCGGCTGCGACGCGTCCCGCGTGAAGCCCTCGTCGGGCGCCCACTCCAGCAGCCGGTGGATCGTCGTCGCGTCGGCTCCCGTGAGCTCGCTCAGGCGCCGCGCGGCCTTGCCGGTCGGGGCGCACAGGCGCGCTCGCAGCCTGGCGCTCTTGAGCAGCTCGACGAGCGCGCGCATCGTGGCGCTCTTTCCGGTGCCGGGGCCGCCGGTGAGGATCGAGAGGCGGTGCTCGAGCGCCTGCGTCACGCCGCGCCACTGGTCGTCGCTGGGGACGAACCGCCCGTCGCGCGGGCGCTCGGCGTCCTCGAGCTCGAGCGCGGGACCATCCTCGAGCAGCGCGCGGACGTGTCCCGCCAGCCGCTGCTCGACGGCGTGCAGGCGCGCCTCCGCGACGCGTCCCGTCTCGTCGACGACGACGCGGCCGCGGGCGCCGAGCACGTCGATCGCGTCGTCGACGGCGTCCTCGCCGCCGCCCCCGAGCAGCCGCGTCGCCTGCCGTGCCAGCTCGGCTCGCGGCAGATGGCAGTGGCCCTCGCCCTGCGCCTGGTCGAGCGCATGCATGACGCCGGCCGCCAGCCGGTCGGGCGCATCCAGCGGCGTGTCCAGCGCACGCGCCAGCGCGTCCGCGGTCGCAAACCCGATCCCCTCGAGCTCACAGATGGCGTAGGGCTCGCGCTGCAGCAGCGCGATCGAGCCAGCGCCGAAGTGCCGCGCGATCCGTCCCGCCGCCGCGGCATCGACGCCGTGCGTGTCGAGGAAGAGCCGCAGCTCGCGCAGCTCGCGCTGCTCGCGCCACGACTTCACCGCGGCGCCGAGGCGCCGCGGCCCGAGGCCGGGAAGCGCACCGAGCGCGCGCTCTGGATCGCGATCGATCGTGGCGATCACCTCGGCGGCGCCGTAGCGGTCGACGAGCCGTGCCGCGCTCAGCGGCCCGAGATGCTTGACGGACTCGAGGTAGGCCTTGACGGCGGCCTCGCTGACCGGCTCGAGGATGCGCACGCGCTGGACGGCGAACTGCCAGCCGTGGCGGGGGTGGCTGCGCCAGCCACCGCCGACCGCCACCGACTCGCCCTCCGCGACGTGGCCGAGGGGACCGACGAGCACGACGTCCTCGCCGTCGTCGCAGACCGCGTCGAGCACCGCGAAGTCCCCGTCGGGCACGCTCCAGCGGACGTTCATCACCTCGGCGACCAGTTCGCCCGCCGCCGGGTCGCGGGGCGCTGCGTCCTGCGGGCGATCGGCCATCGCCATCAGTCTTGCAGGCCCCCTTGACGGCTCCCGCGGCCGTATGTATCTACACGCGATGACCTACCTGACCGCCGACGAGCTCGACCTCTGCGCGCAGGTACGCGCGATGTGCGCGTGCAACCAGCTGCGCCGCACGACGCGCGACGTCAACGCGCTCTACGAGTCCGCCCTGGCGCCGAGCCGGCTGACGGTGACGCAGCTGCCGATCCTCGTGGGGCTGGGATCCGCCGGCGACCTGTCGGTGTCGACGCTCGCCGACGCGCTCTCGCTGGACCGGACGACGCTGACGCGCAACCTCAGGGAGCTCGAGGATCGGGGTCTCATCCGCACGTCCGAGCGCGAGAACGACGCCCGTGTGCGGATGGTCTCGCTGACGCTCGGCGGGGCCGATGTCCTCGCGGCGGCCCTCGCCGGCTGGGCCCGGACGCAGATCGTCGTCGAGCAGCGCTTCGGCCGCGAGCGGCTCGCCGCGCTGTACGCCGAGCTGGAGGCGCTCGGCGACGTGATCTCGACCTAGGAGCCGCCTGCCGGGCCGTCCACCAGACGGTTGCTGCCACCGACGCGCGATCAGCGATGCGGATCGCCTGACAGCCGGCACCTCGGCTTCGCCAGTTCGGCTGCGATACTGAGGCCGTGCCTGACCTGGGAGTCATCCTCACCGCCATCGTCACGCCCTTCGGTGAGGACGGTGGGATCGACGAGCAGGCGTTCGTCGACCTCATGCACCACCTCGCGGCGAACGGCTCGGACGGCTTCGTGGTGTGCGGAACGACGGGGGAGGCGGCGACGCTCGACGACGAGGAGCACCTGCGCGTCATCGAGCTGGCGGCGGCCGAGCGTCCTTCCGGCACGACGATCGTCGCCGGCGTGGGCTCCAACGACACGCGTCACGCGGTCCACCTCACGGCGGGCGCCTGCGAGCGCGGGGCCGATGCCCTGCTGTCGGTCAACCCGTACTACAACCGCCCCAACCGGCGCGGGATCATCGCCCACTACCGCGAGATCTGCCGCGTCGCCGACCGGCCGATCGTCCTGTACAACATTCCGCAGCGGACCTGCTGCGATCTTTCCAATGACCTGCTGGCGGAGCTCGCCCAGCTCGACCACATCGAGGCCGTCAAGCAGGCCAACAACGACAACCTGGCGCCGGTCGACGGGCTGCGCATCTATGCCGGCAACGACGAGATCCTCGCCACGGTGCTCGACATGGGGGAGGCCGGCGGGATCCTGACGGCAAGCCACATCGTCGGTCCCGAGATGCACCGCATGGTCGACGAGCCCGACCGGCGCGCGGAGATCCACGAAAGCCTGCTGCCGGTCTTCGAGGCGATGAGCGTGGCGCCGGCGGCCGTCTCGAACAAGACCGCGCTGAACCTGCTCGGCCATGCCGTCGGCAAGCCGCGCCTGCCGTACGTCGAGGCCGACGAGCACGAGACCGCGACGATTCGCGCGATGCTGCAGGAGCGGGGGCTGCTGGTGGGAGCGACGGCTTGAGCGGCGGGCCCCTGCGCGTCCTGCCGCTCGGCGGCCTGGGCGAGATCGGCAAGAACATGACGGTGATCGAGTACGAGAACCGGATCGTTCTGGTCGACGTGGGCCTGCGCTTTCCGACCGCCGAGATGATGGGTATCGACCTCGTCCTGCCCGACTTCGCCTACCTGCGCGGGCGCGTCTCGGACATCGAGGCGATCGTCGTGACGCACGGACACGAGGACCATCTCGGCTGCCTGCCGTTTCTCCTGCGCGAGCTCGGCGTGCACGATGCGCCGCCCGTCTACGGCGGGCCGCTGACGATGGCGATGGCGCGCTCCAAGCTCGACGAGCACAAGCTCGCGCGCGACGTCGTCGTCGAGGACGTCAAGGACGGTGAGATCATCGAGGCGGGCCCGTTCGACATCGAGCTCGTGCACATGACGCACTCGATCCCGGACGCCAGCGCCGTCGCCGTCACGACGGGGCTCGGCACGATCCTCGTCACCGGCGACTACAAGTTCGACCAGACCCCGGTCGACGGCGTCCCGGCCGACGTGTCGCGCCTCGCCGAGCTCGGCCGCGACGGGCTGTTGCTGCTCTGCGGCGACTCGACGAACGCCGACCGGCCGGGCTTCGCGCCGAGCGAGAAGATCGCCGGGCCGAACCTGCTCGACGTCTTCAGCCGCGCCAAGGGCCGGATCGTCGTGACGTCGTTCGCGTCGAACATCCACCGCGTGCAGCAGGTCGTCGACGCCGCAGCGGCGCTGGGCCGCAAGGTCGTCCTCGTCGGGCGCTCGATGCGCAAGAACACGAACATCGGCCGCTCGCTCGGGCACATCAAGATGCCCGAGGGGATCGTCATCGGGCCGCGCGAGATGTCGGACTTCCCCGATCACAAGATCGTGATCATCTCGACGGGGTCCCAGGGCGAGCCGCTCAGCGCGCTGCGCCGCATGGCCCACCGCGACCACCCGCAGGTCGAGCTGCACTCCGGCGACACGATCGTCTTCAGCGCGACGCCGATCCCCGGCAACGAGCGCGCGGTCAACGAGACGATCGACCGCCTCTACCACATCGGCTGTGACGTGATCACGACCAGGGACGCGCCGATCCACGCCTCCGGCCACGGCTATGCGGAGGAGATCAAGCTCATGCTGAATCTGACCAAGCCGCGCTACGTGATGCCGTTCCACGGCGACCACAAGCGCATCCACCTGCACGCCAAGCTCGCCGAGGCCGTCGGCGTGCAGCCCGAGAACATCTTCAAGGGCGAGAACGGGCTGCCGCTCGAGCTCGACGCGAAGGGCGCGCGCTGGGGCGACAAGGTGCAGTCGGGGATGATCTTCGTCGACGGCGTCGACATCGGCGACGTCACCGACGTCGCGCTGCGCGACCGCCGCATGCTCTCCGCCGACGGCATCTTCGTCATCGTCGCGACGATCTCCGAGCAGGACGGCTCGTCGGTCGCCGAGCCCGAGGTCATCTTCCGCGGCGTGCCGTACGCCGGCGAGGCCGACAAGCTGCTCGACGCGCTGCGCGACTGCGTCGAGAAGTCGCTGGACCGGGCGGCCAGGGAGGAGATCCGCGAGACCGACCTCCTGCAGGAGATCCTGCACGACGACCTGGCCGCGTTCGTCTACGACCAGATCAAGCGCCGACCGATGGTGCTGCCCGTCGTCGTCGAGGTGTAGGGCCGCAGGCGCCGCGCGCGGCAGCCCGCCGCGCGGCAGGGCCCGCCGCGCGGCAGGGCCCGCCGCGCGGCAGGGCCCGCCGTCGGCGGCAGCCGGATACGCGAGCGGCTCACCCGGGCGCGAGCGCCGACACATAGGGCCGGTCGAGGTACCGGTAGCCGAGCAGGATCCAGCCGTGGATCGCATATGAGCCGCCGCCGGCGGCGCCGCGAACCCGCGCGTAGGCGAACTCGACCTCGCCGTTGACCGCGCCCGCGCGATCGAACGCCGGCACGATCAGCCGCTGCCCGGCGCACAGCGCGAGCCGCTGCCCGCGGCGGAGCACCGCGCGGATGATCCCGCCGCCGGGCAGCAGTCCGCGCGGCGTGCGCGGCAGGTTCCAGAGCAGGTAGTTGTAGCTCGCGCGGCGCCCGCGCGGTGAGCGATAGGTGCGACCGGGGTCACCGTAGTTCGACCAGCGCGCGCCGGTCCCGCCCGAACGCCCCGCATTGCGCCGTGCGCGCAGCTCGCCGGGCGTCTTGTAGTACATCCGCGACAGCGCCGGTCCGACGCGCTGCGGAGCGGTTCGCGCCGCCTCGCCGCAGCCCGGCACGGGCTCGCCGTTGCCGTTGCGCGCCGACCGCGGCAGCAGCGTGACCGGCCGCGCGAATGCTCGCGCCGGCACGTGGACGGTAGCCTGGCGCACGACGCAGGGAAGGGCGCAGCCGCCGCGGCGCACATACGTGCGCGCCCCGCCGATCAGCAGCGCCTCGAAGCGCAGCAGCCGCAGTTCGCTGTCACGGCAGCGCGGCCGCGATCCCGGTTCGCGCCCGGCGGCGATGCTCGCCGGCAGCTGCCTGCCGTCGAACGTGAGCGCCCGCACGCGACCGGGGCGGCGGGCGGCGACGCACTCGCCGATCCGCGACGCGCTGAACGAGTTGTTGGGCGCAGCGACCGGCTCAGCCGCGGCCGGTGCCAGCGCCGCGCTGCGGCTCGTCGCCGCCGGCAGCAGAGCAACCGCGAGCGCTGCCGCGGGGAGCGGCGCGAACCGTCGCGCTGCTCCTGCAGGCAACGCGAACCGTCGCGCTGCTCCTGCGAGCAGGGCGCGCCTCGCGGCCGCGTCCGGGACCAGCGCGCCGGTCCCTGCCTTTCCGGACACCGATCCCATCCATCGCAGTCTCCTACAGCAGGGCGTCCGCCCACCGCACGGCGTCGCTGTAGGCGATCGTCATCGCGTGGCGCGCGTGACCGGCGAGGGCGGGAGCATCGAAGTCCCCGCGCTCGTAGGCGATCGTCTTCGCGAGCGCCTTGCCGGTGACGCCCTCGTGGCGGGTGATCGCGGCCTCGACCTCCTCGGCCAGCGGCAGCTCGGCGAGGATGTCCTGCATCGGCGCGCCGATGACGGCGTCGAGCAGCGAGAACAGCCCGGCGGTGAAGCCCTGGCTGGCGCTCTCGGGGTCGTAGGGCGCCAGGACGAGCTCGCACGTCCGTGCGCGCACGAGCGCCGTCGAGAGCAGCGCGTGGGGTCGGTGGTCCAGGCCGCTGAGCACCAGCGCCACGGCCCACTGGCGCACCGCGCGGGTGCCGAGCAGCGTCAGCGCCTCGCGAATCGATCCGACCGTGCGCGGCAACGCGAAGAATGCGGAGTTGACGTGCCGCAGCAGGCGGTAGCTGAGGGCGACGTCGCGGCGGATGATCTCCTCCAGCGCGTCGAAGTCCGCGCCCCGGCTCTGGAGCTGGTGCAGCGCACCGAGCGCAGCGCCGTGGCCGACCGGCAGCGCGGCGCCGCTGACGAGGTTGGGGCGCTCGTAGAACAGCCCCTGGAACAGGTCGACGCCGGCATCGCGGAAGACCTCGAAGACATCCTCGCTGTCGACCCCCTCGGCGAAGGTGCGGACGTTGCGCCCGCGCAGGTGGTCGAGCTCGGCGAGCGTCTCGTGCTGGCCGAGGCCGACGACGTCGAGCTTGACGACGTCGGCGCAGGCGATCAGGGGCTCTAGCTCGGAGTCGTAGCTGAAGTCCTCGAGCACGATCCGGAAGCCCTCGCGGCGCAGCGCCGCGAGCCGGTCGAGCAGGCGCCCCTCGACCGACGCGACGCGGGCCAGCTCGAGCACGACGCCGGCCGGATCCAGCGGCAGCGGCTCGTGCCCGAGCAGCCAATCGGCCGTGACGCTGAGGTAGGTCGGGTGGTGCTGCGAGTTGAGCTCGCCACGCCATGTCTCCGTGCCCGCAGCGCCGTCCTCGAAGACGAGCTCGAATCCGACCGTTCGCAGCGTCCGGTCGAGCACCGGGCGGCGTGAGACCACGGGAGCTGCGCGCTCGGCTGCCAGCGCGGGGACTGGAGCATGCGGAACCGACGCCATGGCGCCGTGATCGGCTTGGGCGCCCGGAACTTCAGTGCAGCTGCACGCCGACGGCAGGACGCGCGTCGCGCGAGAGCGGCAGCTGCACGGCAAAGCGCGTGCCACGGGTCCGGCCGGCGCCGTTCATCGTCGGCGAGTCGATCGTGACCGTCCCGCCGTGCGACGCGGCGACGGCATGGACGATCGACAGCCCGAGGCCCGACGAGCCGCCGCGATCGCCGACTCCGCGCACGAAGCGCTCGAAGACGCGGTCGCGAAGCTCGGCAGGGATGCCGGGGCCGTCGTCCTCGACGGTGAGTCGCACGCCGTCGTCGACGGACTCGACCTTCGCGCGCACCTGGGTTCCCGGCGGCGTGTGGCGAATCGCGTTCTCCATGAGGTTCAGCGTGAGGCGGTGCAACTCGTCGCGGGCGCCGTCGACCATCGCGCGGCTCGTCTCGATCGAGACGTCGTGCCCGTCGGCGATGACGCCGACCTCGGCCGCGGCCTCGACGAGGATCTGCCCGAGGTCCGTCGGCGTGTGCGGCGCCTGGCGCGCCGCATCGTGGCGGGCGAGCAGCAGCAGGTCGGCGACGAGCCGCCGCATCCGGCGCGACGAGCGCAGCGCCGAGTTCGCCGCCTCCTCCTGCTCGCCGTCGAGGCTCTCGGCGAGCAGCTCGAGGTTCGCGAGCACGCTCGTCAGCGGGGTGCGCAGCTCGTGCGATGCGTCGGCGACGAACTCGCGCTGACGGCGCAGGGCGTCCTCGGTCTCGGCACGAGAGGTGTCCAGCGCGTGGAGCATCCCGTCAAGCGTGCGCGCGAGCTCGGCGACCTCGTCGTCGGCCTCGACCTCGGGGATCCGCTCGGCAGGGTCGCGCGTCTGCTCGATCTTGCGCGCGGTCGCCGTCAGCGCGGTGATCGGAGCCATCGCGCGGCGGGCGACCATCAGCCCGGCGAGGAGCGCCAGGCCGGCACCGCTGAGGACCCCGATCGTCAGGAACAACCGCAGCCGGCCGACGGTTGCGTCGACGGTTGCCAGCGGCCGCGCGTACTGCAGGAACAGCGGCAGCGAGACGATCTCGCCCGGCGGTCGCGCGAGCTCGCGCGTCTCGATGCGGTAGCCGTCCTCCTCGGCGCTGAACTTGCGCGGAGGTCCGAAGTCCTTCGTGTGCTCGGTGCTCTCGAGCAGGATGCCCTGGCGGTCGACGATGCGCACGACCGTCGAGCCGTCCTCGTAGAGCGCGAGGTCGGGGTCCAGGCCGTCGAGGTCGTAGCCCAGCGGTGTCGGCACGACCGCGTTGAACGTGATCTTCTCGCGCAGCAGGTCGGCCGCGTCGCGCACCTCGCGATCGAAGTCCTCGTGCAAGCGCTGCGAGGTGAGGCCGCCGACGGCGCCCGCGAAGCCGCACAGGATCACCAGCGTCAGGAGCGCGGAGCCGCCGGCGAGCCGCCAGCGGATCGGGACCTGCCTAGGCGCGGAGAACGTAGCCTGCGCCGCGGATCGTATGGAGGAGACGCGGCTCATCGCCGGCTTCCAGCTTCCTTCTGAGATTCGATACGAAGACTTCGATGGTGTTCGTGGTTGCGAAAGGGTCGTAGCCCCATACCTCTTCGAGCAGACGCTGCCGAGGAACGACGATACGCTCGTTGCGCATCAGGTACTCCAGTAGCTCGAACTCGCGCTGGGTCAGCTCGATGTCGCGCTCCAGGCGGCGCACCTCGTGCGTGTCGGGGTTGAGCCGCAGGTCGCCGACGACTAGCGAGGCGCTTCCCCGCGGCGGCCGCCGGCGCAGCAGCGCGCGCAGGCGCGCGAGCAGCTCCTGGCGCTCGAAGGGCTTGACGAGATAGTCGTCGGCGCCGGCGTCCAGGCCCTCGACGCGTGAGTCGACGGCGTCGCGCGCGGTCAGCATGAGGATCGGCACGTCGCCGCCGTCCTTGCGCAGCGCGCGCGCGACATCGATGCCGTCGAGCCGGGGCAGGCCGAGGTCCAGGACCACGAGATCGGGGCTGAACTCGCGCGCGTCGCTGAGGGCGCTCTCACCGTCGTAGCTCGCGCGCGCCTCGTAGCCCTCCATCCGCAGCGAGCGCAGGAGAACCTGTGCGATCTCCTGGTCATCCTCGACGACGAGGACGCGTGCGGGGCGCTCGGACATGGCCTCATCAGGGTAGGGGGATGGCTCAACCCACGGTTAATCGCGGCTTGCGGTACGCAAGCCGCCGCCGGCGCGCGGCGACCGCGGCCTCGCCCGTGTCCGTGTCCTCGAGCAGCGGGCGGGCGCGTGCGTGCTCTCCCGCCGCGGCGGCGGGCATCCTCCGAGCCGGGCCGACCGCGCCGACCCGTGCCGCCGGTTCGCAGGCAGGAGCACCGACGGTGTCCGTCGAACTGAGTCGACGGCGCAACCATGGCCGCAGCCCGAAAGCCCGCACCACGCCGCTCGCCGGCCAAGAGCAAGCCGCGCGCCCGCGCGCGCCGCTCCTCGCTGGGCGCGCTCGGGCTGCCGGCGCTCGAGCAGCGCCACATGGACCTGATCGGTCTCGGCCTGGTCGCGCTCGGCGTCTTTCTCGCGTTTCCCGTGTACCTCGGCTGGGACGGCGGAGCAGCGGGGCATGCGGCGACAGATGGCCTCGCGTACCTCGTCGGCCAGGTGTCCTACGGCGTCCCCGTCGCGGTCGTCGCGGCAGGCGCGATCATCGTCCTGCGTCCGGTTCTGCCCGCGGTGCGGCCGTTTCGCTCGGGCGCCGCTTGCCTCTTCGCGGCGCTCACCCTGATGCTCGCGGCAGGGACCTTCGGGCTGGGACCCGATGGTGTCCGCGACGGCTACTGGAACGCGCCGTACTTCGAGCAGCGCGGGGGAATCGTCGGCGACGCGCTGCTGTACGCCGTCGCGAGCGCGGTCTCGACGATCGGCGCGCACATCCTCGCGGTCTTCCTGCTCGTCGCCGGGATCCTGCTGCTGACCGGCGCCTCCGTGGCCGGCGTCCTGCGCGCGACGGGCTCGGGACTGGCCGACACCACGCGCGCGCTCAGCCGCACCGTCCCCGCGCGCACGAGGCGCCAGGCTTCGCCCGCCGCGCAACCGCGCGAGCAACCGGTCGAGGCCGATCCACACCACCCGCCCGAGCCCGCCGACAGCGAGGTGGTCGTGCGCGCGACGCACGTCGAGGCGCCCGCGCCCGCGCCCGCGCCCCAGGCGCCCGTCGCGTCCCTCGGGCGCGATGGCTTCTGGTCGGGCGCAGCGCGCTTTCCCGACATCTACGGCGAACCGCTGCCGGAGGGCGACGACGGGCGCGATGACGAATCCGCCTCCGCGGGCGGCCTCGCCGACCAGGGCTCTGAGCCGGGCGCGTACGACGAGGCCGAGGCCGAGCCGGCGGCCGAGGCCGAGCGGGACGGCGATCCGGACGCGACCGCTGTCCTGCCCGCCACGTCGCGTCCGGTGTCGTCCGACGACCTCACGCCGCAGGGTCGCCTGCGCGGATCGGTCACCGACAGCCCCGACTTCCAGTGGCGCCTGCCCGACCCGGCGCTGCTCAGGCGCTCGTCCGCAGAGCAGTCGCGCCCCGATACCGCCGGCCAGGAGCGGACCGCCAAGCGCCTGATCGAGGGCCTCGGTCATTTCGGGGTGGAGGCGAAGATCGTCGGGACGGTCGCCGGCCCGCACATCACCCGCTTCGAGCTCCGGCTGGCGCCGGGCATCAAGATGAGCAAGGTCGCCCAGCTCAAGGACGATCTCGCCTACGCGCTGGCCGCGACTGACATCAGGATCCTCGCGCCGATTCCCGGCAAGACGGCGGTCGGCGTCGAGGTGCCCAACTCGCGCCGCCGCGTCGTCCAGCTGGGCGACGTCAACCAGGATGCGCCGCCCGGATGGTCGCCGCTGACGATCTGGCTGGGCAAGGACGTCGCCGGCAAGGCGATCGGCGCCGATCTCGCGAAGATGCCTCACCTGCTGGTCGCGGGCACCACCGGCGCCGGCAAGTCGGCGTGCATCAACGCGATGCTCTCCAGCGTGCTGCTGCGCGCGACGCCGCACGACCTGCGGCTCGTGCTGATCGACCCCAAGCAGGTCGAGCTCAACCACTACGAGTCGATCCCGCACCTGCTCACGCCCGTCATCACGAGCCCGCGGATGGCCGCCAACGCGCTGCAGAACCTCGTTCGCGAGATGGAGCAGCGCTACTCGATCATGTCCCTCGCCAAGACCCGCTCGCTCGTCGAGCTCAATCGCTCGAGGGTCAAGCGAGGCGATGCGGAGCTGCCCTACATCCTGTGCGTCATCGACGAGCTCGCCGATCTCATGATGGTCGCGCCGGCCGACGTGGAGGACTCGATCATCCGCCTCGCCCAGAAGGCCCGCGCGGTCGGCATCCACCTCGTTCTGGCCACGCAGTCGCCGCGGGTCGACGTGATCACCGGCATGATCAAGGCCAACGTCCCGTCGCGGATCGCCTTCTCGGTCTCCTCGCAGACCGACTCGCGCGTCATCCTCGACCAGAACGGCGCTGAGTCGCTGCTCGGCCAGGGCGACATGCTGTTCTCGCCGGTCGGCTCGTCGAAGCTGCAGCGCATCCAGGGCGCCTACATCGACGAGCCGCAGATCGAGGCGCTCACGACGTTCTGGCGCCGCCAGGGCGAGCCGGAGATGCGCGACGATCTGCTCGACGAGGTCGAGTCGCAGGACGATGGCGCGGCGCCGGCCGACGACGGCTTCAGTCCTGACGAGGATCCACTGCTCGAGGACGCGATCCGGCTGTGCGTCGAGATGGGAACGGCGTCGACCTCGATGCTCCAGCGCCGCCTGCGGCTCGGCTACACGCGCGCGGGCCGCCTGATCGACATGCTCGAACGGCGCAACGTGATCAGCGGCTATGAGGGATCCAAGCCGCGCCAGGTGCTCGTCGGCGCGGGCGACGTCGACCGGTTCATCGCCAACCTGCGCGAGCGCGGTGCCGGAGCGGCTGCCGCACCGGTGGTCGAGGTCGAGGTCGAGCCGCAGGCCACCGAGCCCGCGCCGGTCCCCGAGTAGCCTCTGGGCGTGGTCGCCCCGTGCGCATGAGTGCTCTTCAGCGGTCTTCGGCCACCGCGCGCAGACTCGCGGGCGCGCGCTGATGCCGGACATCGGAGCATCGCTGCGCGAGGCGCGGATGCGCGCGCGGATCGACGTCTCGGAGATCGAGGCGCAGACGAAGATCCGCGCGAAGTACCTGCGCGCGCTGGAGAACGAGGAGTGGGACCTGCTGCCGGGGCCGACGTACGTCAAGAGCTTCCTGCGCACGTACGCCGAGGCGCTCGACCTCGATGCGAAGCTGCTCGTCGACGAGTACAAGCTGCGCCACGAGCGCCTCAGCGAGGTCGAGCTGCAGCCGATCAGCGCTGCCGCCCCCGGCCGCGAGCGCCGGCGCCAGGCGCCGGTGCTGCCGCCGTGGTTCTTCATCGCCGTGATCTTCGTCGGGCTCGTCTTCGCGCTGTACGTGCTCGGCACCACGGGCGACGACCCCGACGACGACGCCGCGGCCCCCGTGACCACCGGCACGGCGACGACGACCACGTCCCAGCAGCCGGCGCCACCGCCGCCTGCGCAGCCCGCGCCCCCGCGGACGGTGCGGTTGCGGCTCGAGGCCACCGGTCCCGTCAACGTCTGCCTCAAGGCGGGCGGGCGCACGCTCGTCAACGGCGTGACGCTCGAGGCCGGGGAGCGCACGCGAACCTTCCGGTCGCGCCGGTTCCTGCTCACCGTCGGCAACAATGCGGTGATCCTGCGTATCAACGGCAGGCCGAGGCGCCTGAGCGCGTCGAGCGATCCGATCGGCGTCGAGATCACGCCGTCGCGCGGCCGCCAGCCGCTGTCGGAGGAGCGGCGGCCGGTCTGCCGGTAACGGCCGCGATGACGATTCGCGCGGGCATCGTCGTTACCGGCACGGAAGTGCTGACGGGACGGGTGGCAGACCGCAACGGGCCCTGGCTGTCGGAGCAGCTGCTCGCGCTCGGCGCCGATCCGATCGCGATCGCCGTCGTCGGCGACCGGCCCGACGACATACTGCGCGCACTGCGCTTCCTCGCGTCCGAGGGCTGCACGCTGATCGTGACGACCGGCGGCCTCGGTCCGACGGCGGACGATCTCACCGCCGCCGTCGTGGGAGAGTTCCAGGGTCGCGAGATGGTGCTCGACGAAGCGCTCGAAGGCCGGATCGCGGAGATCCTGCGCCCGCTGATGTCGCGCTGGCCGGACCTCGACGCCGAGGCGGTTCTCGTCTCCAACCGCAAGCAGGCCGTGATCCCGGCCGGCGCCGCGATCCTCGAGCCGGTCGGCACGGCGCCGGGGCTGGTCGTGACGCCGCTCGAGGGCACCGGTCCGACGGTCGTCGTACTGCCGGGACCGCCGCGCGAACTGCAGCCGATGTGGCGCGCCGCGCTCGAGACGAGCGCTGCGCTGCGCGACGCCCTCGTGGGAGCCGTCGGGTACCGCCGCGACACGCTGCGCCTCTACGGCATCCCGGAGTCGGAGATCGCGGCGACCCTGCGGGCCGCCGAGGATTCGCCGATCGCGCTCGAGCGCCTCGAGATCACGACCTGTCTGCGTCGCGGCGAGGTGGAGGTCGTGACCCGCTACGAGCCGGGCGACGCCGAGGTCTACGAAGCGTTCGTCCGCTTTGTCCGAGCGCGCCATCGGCGCACGCTATTCTCCGACGACGGAAGCACCGTCGACGAGCAGGTCTTCGCGCTGCTGCGAGGAGACGGGCGCGCCGCCGTGCAGACGATCGCCGCTGCGGAGTCGTGCACCGGAGGTCTGCTGGGCGCGCGGCTGACGGAGCGGCCCGGTTCCTCCGCGGTCGTACGCGGCGGGCTCGTCGTCTACTCCAATGACGCCAAGGTGAAGCTCGCCGGCGTCGATCAGGCGCTGATCGAGCGTGTCGGGGCGGTCTCCGAGGAGGTCGCACTCGCGCTTGCCGACGGAGCTCGCGGGATGCTGGAGGCCGATGTGGGCGTCGGCATCACGGGGATCGCGGGGCCCGGAGGCGGCACGCCGGACAAGCCGGTCGGCCACGTCTGGCTGGCCGTCACCCACCGCGACGGCCGCCGCGCGACCCGCTCGGTGACCCTGCCCGGCAGTCGCGCGGACGTCCGCGATCGGTCGACCACCGTCGCGCTGCATCTCGTGCGCCGACTGCTGCTGACGTAGGGCGTGCGGCTGTTCGTCGCAGTGGACGTCGCCGCGGAGGTACGCCTCGCGCTCGCGGCATGGGCCGATGCTGTGGCGCCATCGGTCGTACGGCGCGTTGCGGCCGACAACCTCCATGTGACGCTCGCGTTTCTCGGCTCGCGCGACGAAGCCGAGGCGGCGACGATCGCAGAGCTGCTCGCGATCTGCACGCGCCGGCTCGAGAGGCTGCACCTCGCCGAAGCACTGTGGCTGCCACCCCGACGGCCGGGGGTGCTGACCGTCGCCCTGCGCGGCGCTGCCGGCCTGTCGGCGTTGCAGGCCGACGTCGTCGCCGCGCTCCGGCGGACGTTGTCCTTCGAGCCCGAGACGCGCCCCTTCAGGCCCCACATCACCGTCGGCCGCATCCCACGCGGGACGCGAATCGATACGCGGCGCCCGCTCGAGCCGCCGCCGCCGGCGCTGTCGTTCCAGCCGCCGGCGCTGACGCTGTATCGCTCGCACACCGGCGCGGGCGGCGCGCGCTATGAGGCGCTCGAGCGGATTGCGTTGGGTGACGCCTGACGCGGTGTGCATGCCGTGCATCCTGGGCGACCACCAGGACGAACACACGTTCTGTCCGACATATGTCGCAGAGTCTGCGCAGACTTGTGACGAAGCGGCGTTGAGTCGTCACAGGCACCCGCCGTAGCGTGCTGCCTTCCGTCCGATCCCGCCCGTACCGTGCGCTGTTCGTCCCAGGCGCAGAAAGGCTTCTGAGTACCCATGGCTCTCACCGACACCGACAAGGCCGCCAAGGCCCGCAACGACGCCCTGCAGGGCGCGCTCACGCAGATCGAGCGCGAGTTCGGCAAGGGAACGATCATGCGCATGGGCGACGAGGGCGCGCAGGTGAAGGTCAACGCGATCCCGACCGGCGCGCTGTCGCTGGACCTCGCGCTCGGGATCGGCGGCATGCCGCGTGGGCGGATGGTCGAGGTCTTCGGCCCGGAGTCCTCCGGCAAGACGACGCTCGTCTACCACGTCCTCGCACAGGCCCAGGCGCTCGGCGGCATCTGCGCGTTCATCGACGCCGAGCACGCGATGGACCCGCAGTACGCGCGCAAGATCGGCGTCAACGTCGACGACCTCCTCGTCTCGCAGCCGGACACGGGCGAGCAGGCGCTCGAGATCGCCGCCATGCTCATCCGCTCGGGTGCCGTCGACGTCGTCGCGATCGACTCGGTGGCCGCGCTGACCCCGCGGACGGAGCTCGAGGGCCAGATGGGCGACCAGTCGGTCGGCCTGCAGGCGCGGATGATGTCGCAGGCGCTGCGCAAGCTCGCCGGCAACCTCAACCGGGCGAGCACGCTCTGCCTGTTCACCAACCAGATCCGTGAGAAGGTCGGGGTCATGTTCGGCTCGCCGGAGACCCAGCCGGGCGGCCGCGCGCTGAAGTTCTACGCGTCGCAGCGACTGGACGTGCGCCGGATCGAGACGCTCAAGGACGGCACCGAGGCGGTCGGCAACCGCGTGCGCGTGAAGGTCGTCAAGAACAAGGTCGCGGCGCCATTCCGCCAGGCCGAGTTCGACGTCGAGTTCGGCAAGGGCATCTCGACCTCGGGCTGCCTGCTGGACCTCGGCATCGAGCACGACGTCGTCACGAAGTCGGGCTCGTTCTTCTCCTACGAGGGCGAGCGGCTCGGCCAGGGCCGCAACAACGCCAAGGCGTTCCTCGACGAGCACCGCGAGGTCGCCAGGGAGATCGAGGCCAAGATCTATGCCGCGCTCGGCATCGGGCAGGACCTCGTGGCGCCGATCGAGCGCGACGACGCCGCGGCCGGGCTGCCGGCGGCGCTCGGGGCCGCGTAGGGCCCGCGGTCGTCGCGCCGGGACCGGGTGTCGGGCCGTTGGCCGCCGACGAGCAGCGCGCGATCGAGCTGGCCCTGCGGCACCTCGGCCGCCGCGACCGCACGGAGGCCGAGCTGCG
>JBKHXR010000108.1:0-20736 GCA_046565905.1 Thermoleophilia bacterium
GAGCTGAGCCGCCCGGTCGCGGTGGCCGTCTGCTGGAAGGTCGTGTGCAGCCGCCCCGTGGACGGCGAGATGTGGGCCGGCAGCGCGTCGAGGTAGGTCTGCGCCAGCTTCGACAGCTCCCGGAAGCGCTCGATCTTCGGGACGATCGGGTGCTCGTCGCGGATCGCCTGCAGCACGCGCGCGTCGGTCGAGAAGCCGGTCTTGCCGCGGCGCTTCTTCGACAGGCCGAGCTTCACGAAGAGGATCTCCCCCAGCTGCTGCGGCGAGCCGATCACGAACTCGGTTCCCGCCAGCTCGAAGATCGTGCGCTCGAGGTCGCGGATCTCGTCGCGCACGCGCGCCGTGATCTCCTTCAGGCGGCCGGTGTCCAGGCGCACGCCGGCGACCTCCATCCGCCGCAGCACGGCCACGAGCGGCAGCTCGATCTGCTGCATCACCGTGTCGAGGCCGCGCGCGGTGATCTGCTCGCGCTGCCAGGCCGACAGCTCGCCGATCAGGATCGCCTCCCGCGCGAGGTCGTCCTCGATGCCGGGCGCGCCGAGCCCGCGCTCCTCGAGCAGCTCGCGCAGCGGGTATCCGCGCCGGGCGGGCTCGAGCAGGTAGGCCCCGAGGAGCGCGTCGTGGGCGATGTTCGGCGGCACGACCCCCAGCGCCTTGGCGTCGTAGGCGACCACCGCGCGATCGCCGGCCGCCGCGACGAGGTCGGCGGGATCGTCGATCACGCCGGTCAGCACCTCGTCGCCGGCGGCGACGGCGAAGCGCCACGACGTGTCGACCGCAAGCAGCTCGCCCTCGGGAACCTCGGGCGCGCGCGCGACGAGCACGAGCTCGTCTGCCTTCAGCGACGCGATCTCGGCCAGACGGCCGCTGCGCACGCGTGCGGACACCTCCGTCGACGCCTCCGGCGCGGGCGCGGCCTCCTCGGCGCCGAGGAACTCCTCCAGCCGGCGCAGCGGATCGCGCAGCTCGAACTCGCGAAAGACCTCGCGCAGCCGGGAGCGGTCGGGCTTCAGCGACGCCGCCGCCACGACGTCGAGGTCGACCGGCAGATCGCGGCGCATCGTCGCGAGGGTCTTGGAGATCCGCGCGTCCTCGCTGTGCCTGGCGAGGTTCTCCTTGCGCTTGGCGCCCGAGATCTGCTCGATCGACCCGAGCACGCCCTCGAGGTCGCCGTAGGTCTGCAGCAGCTGGGCGGCCGTCTTGTCGCCGATCCCCGGCACGCCCGGGATGTTGTCGCTGCTGTCCCCCTTGAGGCCGTAGAAGTCGGGGATCAGGTCCGGCGCGATCCCGTAGCGCTCGATCACCGCTGCGTGGTCGTAGAGCTTCGTGTCGGTGATCCCGCGCGAGGTCGCCATGACCTTGACGAGCCCTTCGCGGTCGATCAGCTGAAACGCGTCGCGGTCGCCGGTGACGATGACGACGGGGATCGACTGCTCGCGCGCGCGCTCGGCGAGCGTCGCGATGACGTCGTCGGCCTCGAAGCCCTCCACGCGGGTGTTCGTGTAGCCGAAGGCGTCGACGAGCGGCTCGAAGTGCGGCCACTGCTCCTTGAGCAGGTCCGGCCGCGTCGAGCGCCCGGCCTTGTAGTCCGCGTAGACCTCCTTGCGCCCGCTCGAGCCCGCGTCCCAGACGACCACCGTCGGCTTCGTGCCGTGCTCGGTCAGGATCTTCACGAGCATCGACGCGAAGCCGAAGATGGCGTTCGTCGGAAACCCGGTCGAGGTGGCGATCGACTCCGGCAGGGCGAAGAAGGCCCGGTAGACGAGCGAGTTGCCGTCGATCAGGTACAGCTCGTCGGGGCGATCGGCCATCGGTCCGGCACTCTACGGATCGTGCGCGTCGGTTCCGATACAGGCGTTATCGTGCTCTCAGGAGGAGCCACTCGAAGCAAGGAAGCATCACCATGAGCCTCATCTACACATGCAACTTCTGCGGCGAGACGATCGCCAGCAACGATCCGTACGTGACGCTGAACGGCAACGGTGAGCGATCCGCCGACTTCTGGCGCACCGGCTATGTCGGGCACTATCACGCCGATCCGGCCGTCGGCTGCTGGAACCGGGTGCTCGAGGCGATCCGCCTCTGCGACGCCCCGCGCCTTGACCAGATCCCGACCGCCACGTACCAGGCGATCACCGCGCGCCGGCGCAAGCATCGTCCGCTGAGCCCCGAGGACGACGCCGCGCCGGCCGCCTGACCGGCGATCCACGCGCAGCTGCCGCCCGTATCCTCGGTGCATGCGGGTCGCCGTCACGGGAGCAACCGGCCGGGTGGGCCGCCGTCTCGTCGCGGCCCTCCGGCAGCGCGGAGACGAGGTCACGGCGCTCTCGCGTGACGCCGACAGGGCGCAGCAGCTGCTCGGCGTCGAGGCGTTCGCCTGGAACATGAAGCAGGACGCCGCGCCCAGGCAGGCGCTGGCCGGTCGCGACGCGGTCGTGCACCTCGCCGGCGAGGACGTCGGCCAGCGCTGGAGCAAGGAGGTCAAGGCGGAGATCCTCCAAACGCGCGAGCGCGGGACGCGCAACGTCGTTCAGGGCATCTTCGACGCCGAGCCGCGCCCGAAGGCGCTGATCTGCGCATCGGCCTCCGGCTACTACGGCGCGCACGGCGATGAGATCGTCGACGAGCACACGCCGCCCGGGGTCGATTGGCTGGCCGAGGTCGTCGCGCGCTGGGAGCGCGAGGCGGAGGGCGCGAAGGTCTGCGCGCGCACGGTCGTCGTGCGGACCGGGGTCGTGCTCGACGCCGGCGGCGGCGCGCTGGCGAAGATGCTGCCGTACTTCAAGGCCGGTGTCGGCGGACCGGTCGGCGGCGGCGACCAGTACCTGCCGTGGATCCACCTCGACGACCTCGTCGGCATCTACCTGGCGGCGATCGACAACCCGGCGTTCGCCGGGCCGGTCAACGCGGCGGCACCCGAGCCCGTCACGAACAGGACGTTCGCCAAGGCGCTCGGGCGGGCGCTCGGCCGGCCGGCGCTCGCGCCCGTGCCCGGCCTCGCGCTGAAGCTGCTGTACGGCGAGATGAGCCAGATCGTGCTGACAGGCCAGCGAATGGTGCCCGGACGCGTCGCCGAGCTCGGCTACGAGTTCCGTCACCCCGACCTCGACGAAGCCCTGCGCGACGCTCTCGCCGGCTGACGGGCGTCAGCCGCGGGCCTGCTTGCGACGGCCCCAGTCCGACGTCGGCTTCGAGGGGATGACCAGCCAGATGAGCACGCCGATCACCGCCAGCAGCAGCCCGGATGCGAGCCCGACACGCTCGCCGTAGCCCTTCTTGCCCGACAGGAAGCTCGCAACGATCGCCGACAGCAGCCAGGCGTAGAGCATGTACAGCGCGGCCTCCCCGATGACGGCGACGATCGTCATCCGCCGAGGTACGCCTTCTGGACCTCGGGGTTGGCGCGCAGCGTCGCCGAGTTGTCGCTCAGCGCGACGCTCCCCGTCTCGAGCACGTACGCACGCTGCGAGACGGCCAGCGCGTAGTTGGCGTTCTGCTCGACGAGCAGGATCGTCGTCCCCTGCTCGTTGATCTCGGCGATCGTCTCGTAGATGCGCTCGACGAGGATCGGCGCGATTCCCATCGACGGCTCGTCGAGCAGCAGCAGCGTCGGCCGCGCCATCAGCGCCCGCCCGATCGCGAGCATCTGCTGCTCGCCGCCGGACATCGTCCCGGCCTTCTGGCGCTCGCGCTCCTCCAGGCGCGGAAAGAGCTCGTAGACGCGCGCCACGTCCTCGGCGATCGCTTCCTTGTCGCGGCGTAGGTAGGCGCCCATGTCGAGGTTCTCGCGGACCGTCATGCGGGGAAAGCAGCGCCGACCCTCCGGTGACTGGGAGATCCCGAGCTTGACGATCTCGGCCGGCGGCGTGCGCGTGATGTTCTCGCCCTTGAAGCGGATGTCGCCCGTGCGCGGCGGCGTGAGCCCGGAGATCGAGCGCAGCGTCGTCGACTTGCCGGCGCCGTTGGAGCCGATCAGAGTGACGCACTCGCCCTCCTCGACGGTCAGCGAGATGCCCTTGAGCGCCTCGATGTTGCCGTAGTACGTGTGGATGTCCTCGATCTCGAGCATCGCCATCAGGCAGCACCGTCCTCGTCGCGCTGGCGTTCGCCCTCCTGCTTGCCGAGGTACGCCTCGACGACCTTGGGATCGGTCCGCACGGTCCGCGCGTCGCCCTCGGAGATCTTCTCGCCGTGGTCGAGCACCGTGACGTGCTCGGAGACGCCCATGACCACCTTCATGTCGTGCTCGATCAACAGGATCGACATGCTGCGCTCGTCGCGCAGCTGCTCCATGAACCGCGTCAGGTTGTCGGACTCCTGCGGGTTCATCCCCGCCGTCGGCTCGTCGAGCAGCAGCAGCTTCGGCTCCGACGCGAGCGCCCGCGCGATCTCGACGCGGCGCTGATCGCCGTAGGACAGGTTGGTCGCGAGCTGCCCGTGCAGGCTCGGCCGCAGGCCCACGTACTCCAGCGCCTCGGCGGCCCTGTCGCGGACGTGCTGCTCCTCGCGCCGCACGCGGGGCGGGCGGAAGATCGACCCGAACAGCCCGGCCCGCATGCGCGAGTGCTGGCCGACCATGACGTTCTCGAGCGCCGACATGGTGCCGAACAGGCGGATGTTCTGGAACGTGCGCGCGACGCCGAGCGCCATGATCTTGTCCGGTCGTCCCGCCGTGATGTCGGCGCCGTCGAAGGTCACGCGCCCGAGCGTCGGCTTGTAGAGGCCGGTGAGGATGTTGAAGAAGGTCGTCTTGCCGGCGCCGTTGGGGCCGATCAGCGACACGATCGCGCGGCGCGGGATCGCGAAGGACACGTCGTTGACCGCCGTCAGGCCGCCGAACTGCTTCGTGATCCCTCGCGCCTGCAGGATGTCGTCGCCCGCCGCGGCGCCGTCGGCACGCTGCCCGGCCGCGGCTGCTGATCCGTCGGGTGCGGTCACGGGACCCTCGCCCGGTAGACGGCGCGATCGTCGCCGGCGAGATGCTCGATCCCCTCGGCAAGCTCGAGCTGGCGCCGTCGCTCGGGGATCAGCCCCTCGGGCCGCAGGACCATCATGATCACGAGCAGGAAGCCGAAGATGCCGAACGAGAGCTCGGTCAGGTCGAAGTCCAGCCCGATCTTGGCGGGAACCTCGTTGAGCACGTCGGGGATCAACCGGTTGTTGATGAACGACAGCGCCACCGCTCCGACGACGACGCCCCAGATCGAGCCCAAGCCGCCGAGGATGACCATCGCGAGGATGAAGATCGAGAACGCGAACTGGAACTGGTCGGCGTTGACGGTGTTGAGATACGAGCCCAGGAAGGCGCCGGAGACGCCGCCGAACGCGGCGCCGGTGCCGTAGGCCAGCAGCTTGGTCTTCACCGCCGGCACGCCCATGCTGACGGCGGCGACCTCGTCCTCGCGCAGCGCGATCCAGGCGCGTCCGAGGCGCGAGTCGCGCAGCCGGAAGTTCACGAACAGGACGATGAGCACCATCGCGAACGCCACCCAGTACCAGGGTCTGAGGTTCAGCGAGGTGAACGGGTCGACGAACGGCAGGTCGATCTTGTCGACCGGCGTGATCCCCTGGCGGCCGTTGGTCAGCTTCGTGCCGAAGCCCGAGATCTCGTCGCCGTTGATCGCGATCCGGCCGACGATCTCGCCGAAGGCGAGCGTCACGATCGCGATGTAGTCGCCGCGCAGGCGCAGGGTCGGCAGGCCGATCAGCATCCCGGCGATCGTCGTCGCGATGATCGCGAGCACGACGATCAGCAGGAAGTTGAGGTGTATGCCCGGCAGCTCGGCGGCGATCCCCGTGACGAGGATGTGGATGCCTTCGCCGCCGTTTGCCTCGATGTGGAACAGCGAGCCGAAGTAGCCCATGGTGTACGCGCCGATCGCGAAGAAGGCGACGTATCCGAGGTCGAGCAGTCCGGCGAAGCCGACGATGATGTTCAGGCCGAGCGCCATGACCACGTACGCCAGCGCCAGCGTCGCGTCGTCGATGAATCCGCCGCCGCTGTCGAGGAAGAACGGAAGCACGGCGCCGAACGCGATCGCCGCGAAGGCGACGCCGATGCGCGCCGCGCGCGGCAGCTTCGGCGCGCGCAGCCGCCGGCGCGGACGGTCGCCGGAGCTCACCTCAGCCGGCCTCTCGCGTCTGCTCCCCGAGCAGGCCGGACGGCTTGAAGACCATGATCAGGACGAGGTAGGCGAAGACGATCGCCGGCGTCCACTGGCTGCCGATGCGGTTGTCGGAGGTCTGCTGGATGACGCCGATGATCAGCCCGCCGAGGACCGCCCCGCGGATGTTGCCGATGCCGCCCATCACGGCTGCGGTGAAGGCGATGAGGCCGGCCGTGAAGCCCTGGAAGTACCAGACGGTGGTCTGGTAGAGCGCGTAGATCAGGCCGGCCGCGCCGGCCAGCAACCCGCCGATCAAAAACGTCGCGGAGATCGTCGTGTCGACGTTGATGCCCATCAGTCGCGCGGCATCGGGATCCTGCGCGGTGGCGCGCATCGCCTTGCCGAGGCGGCTGACTGCGATGAAGGCGGTCATCGCCAGCACCAGCGGGATCGTCACGGCAATCGCCAGCGCGTCGCCGTGCGTGATGCTCACGCCTGCGATCTGCACCAGCAGCTCCTGGGAGTCGATCAGGTCGACGATCCCCTGCTGCGAGCCGCCCCGCCAGAGCAGGCCGACGTTCTGCAGGATGAACGAGAAGCCGACGGCCGTGATCAGCGGCGCGAGCTTGGGCGCGTTGCGCAGCGGGCGGTACGCGACGCGCTCGATCATGACGTTGAGCACGCCGGAGGCGAGCATCGCGACGATCAGCGTGAGCAGCAGGCCGAGGATCAGTCCGGGCGCTCCGGTCGCCGCCGTCAGGCCGATCGTGCCGAAGAAGCCGGCGGCGACGAACGACCCGATCATGAAAACGTCGCCGTGCGCGAAGTTGATCAGCTCGACGATGCCGTAGACGAGCGTGTAGCCGATCGCCACGAGCGCCCAGATCGAGCCGTTGGAGAGCCCGTCGAGCAGGTTGTTGCCGAGGCGCGAGAGATCGCCCTCGGTTCGCAGGTCGTGGATCCCGAACGCGACCGGCATGATCAGCAGGACCGCGATCAGGCCGTACTTCGTCGAGAAGTCCCGCAGCGCGCGGATCGGAGCAGGGGGAGTTGCGGGAAGGCCGGCGGCTGCCATCGGAGGTTGTCGCGGATCCGTCCTGATGCGAGAGGGGCGGGGCCGCGCGGCGCGGCCCCGCCCCCGGTCGCGGGCTTGCTAGGCGGCGGCCTCCACGCTCTTGGTGAACTTCAGCTCGCCGTCCTCGATCGTGTAGACGCCGTAGTCCGTCAGCGTCGTGTCACCGGTGTCGGTGATCGAGTAGGTGCCGAGCACGCTCGAGCGGTCCTCCGTGTCGAACAGCGCCTTGACGATGTCCTCCTTCTTGCCGGTGCCGGAGCGCTCGATCGCGTCGAGCGCCAGGCGCATCGCCTCGTAGCCGTAGATCGCGTACGGATCGGGGTTGGCATCGTTGTACTCGCGCTCGAAGGCCTCGAAGAACTCGCGGCCTTCCGGCGGATAGCTGGCCGGATCGAGCGTCGCGACCGTCACCTTGACCTTCTCGGCGACGGAGGCCGGGATGCCGCCCTCCTTGGGATCGACGAACCCGGTCTCGGCGACGCCGTCCGGTCCGTAGAGCTTCGCGTCGGGCAGCGCGGCCTCGAAGTCCTTGTAGATCTGGACGCCGTTGTTGGACGTGATGCCGCTGAAGACGAAGCAGTCGGCCCCCTGGCTCTTGGCGCGCGACGCGAGCGAGCGGTAGTTCGGGGCCTTCGTGTCGATGCCCTCGTTGATGATGACGTCCAGCTGCTGCTTCTCGGCGCTCATGTCGATGTTGCGCGCCAGGCCCGCGCCGTAGACCTCCTTGTCGTGCGCCATCGCGACCTTCGTGCAGCCGTCCTCCTTCATGATCGTCGCGAGCGCTGCGCCCTGGATCGTGTCCTTGGGGACGATCCGCACGTAGTTGCGGAAGCCCGAGGGGTAGTACTTCTCGGGCTCTCCCTTGTCGGCGCCCGGGTCGTCGGAGGTCAGGCCGACGGCGGTGTTCGCGGGCGAGATCTGCGGGACCTTCGCGTCGCTGAGGATCGGGATCGAGACTGCACTGGCGCCGGAGTTGAACTCGCCGATGTAGACGCCGATGTTGTCGTCCTGGGCTGCCTTGCGGGCGTTCTGGGAGACGGCCTCGGGCGTCCAGCCTCCCTGCTGCGCCGTCGAGTCGTCGAGCGACTGGTACCTGATGTTGAAGTTACCGGCCTTGTTGTTGGTCTGCTGCAGCGCGAGCCGCATCCCGCGGACGAGTGCCGTCGCCTGCGGGCGCGACGCCCCCTGCAGCGGCAGGCTGGAGTAGACCGTCAGCGTCCCGCCGGCGGCCTCGGTCGTTGTGCCGGCGCCCGCGCCGGCATCGTCGTTGTCGTCGTCGCCGCAGGCCGCGACTCCGAACGCCGATAGGGCGAGTACAGAGCTGACCGCCATAACCCGATGCAGTTTCAAAGCGTCCCTCCTGAGGACTGAACAGCGAATTGCGTGCGATCGTAC
The DNA here is from genome assembly GCA_046565905.1 of Thermoleophilia bacterium. GTDB lineage: Bacteria > Actinomycetota > Thermoleophilia > Solirubrobacterales > Solirubrobacteraceae > CADCVQ01. The sequence continues at coordinate 8,578 of JBKHXR010000108.1, forward strand.
ACTCGTTCTCCGAGATCGGCGCCCTTTGGATCGGAGCGTGCAGAAGTGACGCCCGGCGTCGGCCTCAATCGCGAACCCGGAGCACCTTGTCGAGGACGAACTGCTCGTCGCGGACGCGGTTGCCGGCATACGTCGAGAGCGTCGTGTCTCCGTTGGCGTCGATCGAGTAGGTGCCCAGAACCGATTCGCGGTCGCGGATGGCGAAGAAGGCGTCGGTCACCGCCTGGCGGCTGTTGCCGCGGGCTCCGGCCGATCGGATGGCGTGCAGCACTGCGCGAGCGGACTCGTACGCCTGCAGCGCCTCCGGCGCCGGGTGGCGACCGAACGTCACGCGGAAGCGGTCGCGCAAGGCGCGCGCGCTGGCGGGCAGCAGGCGCGGAGGCAGCGCCGGCGTCGTGACGCGGATCCGGCGCTGCACGGCCGCCGGCATGCCGTCGAGGAATCCCTGGTCGGCGACCGCCGCCGGGCCGAACAGCAGCATCGAGGGCGCGGCCGCGGCGACGGCCGTGAAGATCCTCGCCGCGCCGGTATCGGTCGTGCCGGCGAAGAGGAACGCATCGGCGCCGGTCTCCGCGACGTTGCGCGCGCGCCCCGTCAGATCGCCTCTGCTGGCGTCGATCCGCCCGCGGTCGAAGACCTCGATGCCCTGCCGCAGGGCCGCCTTCTCGACCGCATCGGCGATCCCGCCGCCGTAGATCCGGCGATCCGCCATGAGCGCGATGCTGCGTACGCCGGAGTCCTTCATGTAGCCCACGAGCGCCGACGCCTGGACGTCGTCGGGCGGTACGACGCGCGCGAACGTGCGCTCGCCGGACGGATAGAAGCGCTCCGGCTCGCCCTGGCGGCGGCTCTCGCGCGTGAGACCGTCGTACGTGCTCGACGGGCTCACCTGAAGGATGTGCCCCTCGTTCGTCAACGGCAGCGAGAGCGCGGTCGCCGCCGAGTCACGCTCGCCGATGTAGGCGATCGCGTTGAGGTCGCGCACGGCCTTGCGCGCGTTCTCGAGGACCTTCTCGGCGGTCCACGTGCCGGCCTCGGGCGTCGCCGAGTCCAGCGGCACGTAGGTGATGTTCAGCGGCCCGACCTTGCCGCCGGCCTCCTGCAGCGCCAGCTTGATCGCGTTGACCATGTCGCGTGCGCGCTCGCGGTCGGGCCCCTGCAGCGGCAGGCTGGAGTAGATCGTCAGCGTGTCGCTGCCGCTCTGGACGGCGCTCTTGTTCTCGCTTCCGCAGCCGGCCACGCCGGTGGCGAGCACGAACGCTCCGAGGACGCAGACGGCGGCCGCGCGGAACCCGCGGGACATCGGCGGTTACTGCCGGTTTGGCAGGTACGGAGCGAGGAGCCGCGCGGTGGCGCCGAGCGTGATGATCACCGTCGTGATCAGGAACGCGTCGATCGACTTCCAGCCGATCGCCCAGAGGACGATCCAGACGACGAGACCAAAGGTTGTGGCGAGGGCGAGAGCCATGTGCGGCGCCAGCCTAACGGATGAGGCCGGCGGCAAGTTGCGCTACGAGCTCACCCGCGACCGCGACGGGATCCTCGGCCTCGGAGATCGCGCGGATCAGGCGGCTGGCGACGATGACGCCGTCGGCGCCGGCGTCCGCCGCTTCGCGCGCCTGGGCCGGCGTCGAGATGCCGAAGCCCAGCGCGACCGGCAGCCCGGCGCGCTCCTTGACCCGCGCGAGCAGCCCGCCGACGTGCTCCCCGAGCGCAGGGCGCTCGCCCGTCGTGCCGACGACGGAGACGACGTAGATGAAGCCCCGCGCCTGGGCGGCGATCGCCGTCAGGCGCTCGGGCGGGGTGGTCGGGGCGACGAGCGGGACGAGCGCGATCCCGGCCGCGTCGCAGGCGGCGCGCGCCTCGCCGGCCTCGTGCAGGGGAAGATCGGGCACGATCAGGCCGCTGATGCCGGCGTCGGCGAGGCGGCGGGCGAACGCCTGCGCCCCGCTGGCGAGGACGACGTTGACGTAGCACATGAGCACGACCGGAACGCGCGCCGCGAGCGCCTCGCCGACCTCGAGCACGCCGTCGACCGTCGCGCCCGCCTGCAGGGCGGCGGTGCCGGCAGCCTGGATCACGGGTCCGTCGGCGAGCGGGTCGGAGTAGGGCACGCCGAGCTCGACGAGGTCGGCGCCGTTGGCCGCGTACGCCTCGCCGATCGCCAGCGACGTCGCGAGGTCGGGATAGCCGCCCATGACGTAGGGCATCAGCGCGGCGCGGCCGCGGCGCAGCGCGAACGCCGCCGCGATCCGGTCATGGCCGGTCTGGGTGACCGCGGGGACCCGGTCGCGGGCGGGCTTAGAGCTCATGCCCCTGGCGCAGGCCACTGACCTCGGCGAGATCCTTGTCGCCGCGTCCCGACAGGCAGATCAGGTCGAGTGTCGAGCCGCCGCCGTCCTCGTGCAGCGCGTGGTAGAGCGCGTGCGACGTCTCCAGCGCCGGGATGATGCCCTCCAGGCGCGTGACCTCCCTGAAGGCCGTCACCGCGTCGTCGTCGCCGACGGCGACGTAGCTCGCGCGGCCGGAGTCGCGCAGGTGGGCGTGCTCCGGTCCCGAGCCGGGATAGTCGAGGCCGGCGGAGATCGAGTGCGCCTCGGTGACCTGGCCGTCGGCGTCCTGCATGATCGCCGACAGCGACCCGTGCAGCACGCCGCTGCGACCGCCGACGGTCAGCGGCGCTCCGTGGCGGCCGCTGTCGAGGCCCTCGCCCGCCGCCTCGACGCCGATCAGGGCGACGGCGGGATCGGCGACGAACGCGGTGAAGATGCCGATCGAGTTCGAGCCCCCGCCGACGCAGGCGATGACGCGATCCGGGAGCCGCCCCGTGCGCTCGAGCAGCTCGGCGCTCGCCTCGTCGCCGATGACGCGCTGCAGGTCGCGCACGAGCGCCGGGTACGGCGCCGGTCCCACCGCCGAGCCGATGATGTAGTGCGTCGTCGCGACGGACGTAACCCAGTCGCGGATCGCCTCGCTGACGGCCTCCTTGAGGGTCCGCGCGCCGGCCTCGACGCTGACGACCTCGGCGCCGAGCAGGCGCATCCGCTCGACGTTGGGCGCCTGGCGGCGGATGTCCTCGGCGCCCATGTAGACGACGCACTCGAGGTCCAGCAGGGCGCATGCGGTGGCGCTCGCGACGCCGTGCTGGCCGGCGCCGGTCTCGGCGATGACGCGCTGCTTGCCCATCCGCTTGGCCAGCAGCGCCTGGCCGAGCGCGTTGTTGAGCTTGTGCGAGCCCGTGTGCAGCAGGTCTTCGCGCTTGAGCCAGATCTCCCGATCCGCGAGCCCGGAGAGGCGCTCGGCGAGGTACAGCGGCGTCGGGCGGCCGGCGAAGTCGCGCAGCAGGGTTGCGAGCTGCGCCGCATAGGCGCGATCGTCGCGCACGGCGACCCAGGCGGCCTCGAGCTCGGCCAGCGCCGGCATCAGCGTCTCCGGGACGTACTGGCCGCCGTAGGGACCGAAGCGATGCTCCACGCCGGTCCCGACGATCGGGCTGCGATCGGTCATGCGGGCATCCCGGTCACGAGGCCTGCCTGATCTCGGAGCCGCGTACGGCCTCGTGGAACGCCTTCAACCTGTCGGGATCCTTGACGCCGGGCGCCGCCTCGGTGCCGCTCGCGACGTCGACGGCGAACGGCTCGGTCACAGCGATCGCCTTGGCAACGTTGCCCGGCGTGACGCCGCCGCTGAGGATGACCGGCGCACGCAGCTTCGCCTGGCGCACGAGCTGCCAGTCGATCGTCTGGCCCGTGCCGCCGGGCACGCCCTCGACGTGGGCGTCGAGCAGCAGGAAGTCGGAGCGGAAGGCCGCGGCGGCCTGCAGGGTCGCGCGCGACTGCACGCGCACGGCCTTGATGACCTTCGCTCCGGTACGGCGCGCGACCTCGCTGCAGAAGACGGGGCCCTCGTCGCCGTGCAGCTGCACGAAGTCCAGTCCCGCAGCCTGCACGGTGAGGTCGATCTCGTCCAACGGCGCGTTGACGAAGACCCCCGTGAGGTGCAGCGTGCGCCGCAGCGCCGAGCCGATCAGCTGCGCCTCGTCGAGCTCGCAGCGCCGCGGCGAGCCGGGCCAGAAGATCATCCCCAGCGCCCACGCGCCCGCCTCGGCGGCGAGATGGGCGTCGTCGAGGCTCGTGATCCCGCAGTGCTTGATCCGCGTCGGCATCGGGTCATCCTAGAGCCGGCTGCCGGTCAGGCCGGTCGCGCGGTGCGTGTGGCGTCGGCGCGCGACGAGCGCTCGCTGCAGACACCGCGGAAGTCGCCCGGGCGGCGGGCAGCGAGCCAGCCAACCGCCGCCGCTCAGAACCCCGGCCGCCGTCCCAGCTTCACGGTCACCGCCCGCCGCGTCCCGTCGCGCAGGATCTGCAGCGTGACCTGATCGCCGGGCCTGCGCTCACCGATGATCTGCGAGACGTCGTCGGAGTCGCGCACCTTGCTGCCGTCGATCGCCTTGATGATGTCGCCGCCGACCCGCACGGTCTCACCGCCGACGTCCTCGGTGCTGCTGCCGCCGCGCAGGCCGCCGCGATCCGCTGGGCTGTCGGGCTCCACGGTCTGCACCAGGGCGCCGTCCGCCGAGGCGAGGTTCAGCTCGCCGAGGCCGCCGTCGATCGTCCGCGTGCTCACGCCGAGGTACGCGCGCTGCACCGAGCCGCCGCGGCGCAGCTGCGGGATGACCTCCTTCGCCGTGTCGATCGGGACCGCGAAGCCGATGCCGACGTTGCCGCCGCCGACGCCGCCGGTCTCGATCTGCGAGTTGACGCCGATCACCCGCCCGCGGGCGTCGATCAGCGGGCCGCCGGAGTTGCCGGGGTTGATCGCCGCGTCGGTCTGGATGACGTTGTTGATCGTGAAGCCCGGCTGCAGCGACGGGATCGAGCGCTGCAGCGCCGAGACGACGCCGGTCGTCAGCGTGCGGTCGAGGCCGAACGGGTTGCCGATCGCGACCGTCGGATCGCCGACCTGCACGCCCTTGGAGGAGCCGAGCTCCAGCGGCTTGAGATCCAGGCCGTCGGGATCGACGAGCAGCAGCGCCAGATCGCTCGACGGGTCGCGCCCCGCTACGCGCGCCGGCGCGGTGCGCCTGTCGCCGAAGCGGACGGTGACGCTCGAGGCTCCCTCGACGACGTGGGCGTTGGTCACGATCGAGCCGCCCTTGCCGATCACGAAGCCCGACCCGGTCGAGCGCCCCCGCTGCTCCGGCGCGAACGGCGATGCCTCCTGCGTCACGTCCGCCGTGATGAAGACGACGCCGGGCGCGTCGCGCTTGTAGATCTCGCGCGGCGACAGGGCGCCCTCCTTCGCATTGGCGAGGTTCCCGCCGCCCGAGAACACCGTCGTCGTCCGGTCGCCGCCGGCGGCGCCGGTGAGCAGCAGGATCGCGGCCACGACGGCGCCCCCGAGCAGCGCCGCGAGGAAGTGGCTCGCCTGGCTCATCGGCTCGCGCGCGAGCTCGCCGGCGCGCGGTTCACAGCGCGAGCCCGTCGGTGTCGTCGGCGCCGGTCAGCGCGCGCAGCGCCGCCTCCGGATCGACTGCACGCATCAGCGACTCGCCGATCAGCACGCCGTCCACGCCGACCCGCTCGAGCGCGTCGAGCTGCTCGCGCGAGTGAAAGCCCGACTCGGACACCACGGTCTTGCCCGCGGGGATGTCGGCGAGCAGCTCGAACGTGCGCTCGACGTCGACGCTGAAGTCGCCGAGATCGCGGTTGTTGATCCCGATCACGTCGGCGTCGAGCACCTCCAGCGCGCAGTCGAGCTCCTCCTCGTCGTGGACCTCGACGAGCACGTCGAGATCCAGCGAGCGCGCCTCCGCGTGCAGCTCGGCGAGCGAGCGTCCGTCGAGCGCGGCGACGATCAGCAGGATCGCGTCGGCGCCCGCCTCGGCGGACTCGTACAGCTGGTAGGGATCGACGATGAAGTCCTTGCGCAGGATCGGCAGCGCGGATGCCATGCGCGCGTCGCGCAGGTCGTCGAGCGACCCGCCGAAGTGCTTGCCCTCGGTCAGGATCGAGATCGCCGCGGCGCCGCCGCGCTCGTACGCGCTGACGACGTCGGCGACCGTCGCGCCCGCGCGGATCTCGCCGGCGGAGGGTGAGCGGCGCTTGTGCTCGGCGATCACCGACACGCCGGGCAGCGTCAGGGCCTCGGAGAACGGCCGGTCCTCGCCGCGGCCGGCGAGCGCCGACTCGAGCGTGGCGAGCGGAACGGCCTCGCGCCGCCGGCGCACGTCCTCGCGCGTGCCCGCGACGATCCGCTCGAGCACGTTCACGCCGTGGCCTCCTGCTCGGCCGCGAGCTCGGTCGTGCGGGCGACCAGATCGCCGAGCGTCGCCGCGGCCGAGCCGTCGTCGATCGCGGCCTGCGCCGCCTCGACACCTGCTGCGAGATCGTCCGCGCGGCCGGCGGCGTAGATCGCGGCGCCGGCGTTGAGCACGGCGAGGTCGCGCCGGGGCCCCGGCTCGCCGGCGAGGATCGCGCGCGTCAGCGCCGCGTTGTCGGCGGGCGAGCCGCCGAGGACCGCCTCGTGGTCGGCGGACGTCGACAGTCCGCAGTCCTCCGGGCGCACGGTGTAGGTCTTCAGGTCGACGCCGTCGACCTCGACGACGGTTGTGGGGGCCGAGATGCTCATCTCGTCGAGCGCGTCCTGCGAGGATACGACCAAGGCACGGTCGACGCCGAGCAATGCGAGCGCGCCGGCCATCGTCTCCACGTACGCCGGATCGGAGACGCCGATCAGCTGCCGGCGCGCCGACGCCGGGTTCGTCAGCGGGCCGAGGAAGTTGAAGATCGTGCGCACGGCCAGCTCCTTGCGCACGGGCACCACGAAGCGCGTCGCCTGGTGATGGTGCGGCGCGAACATGAAGCCGAAGCCGAGCTCGTCGATGCAGGTCCCGACCGCCTCGGGCTCGAGATCGATCTGCACGCCGAGCGCCTCCAGCAGATCCGCCGATCCGGAGCGCCCGGTGGCCGAGCGGTTGCCGTGCTTGGCGACCGCGCAGCCCGCGCCGGCGGCGATCAGCGCCGCTGTCGTCGATACGTTGAACGTCGGCCGCCCACCGCCGGTGCCCGCGGTGTCGACGAGCGCCTCGCGCGACGTGGAGACGGGCCTGGCGAAGGCCCGCATCGTGCGTGCGAGGCCGGCCAGCTCGTCGACCGTCTCGCCCTTGGTCCGCAGCGCGATCAGCAGCCCGGCGATCTGCACCTCCGACGCGTCGCCGGCCATGATGACCTCGAGTACCTCGGCGGCCTCGTCGAGGCTGAGGTGCCGCCCCGACGCGACCTTGTCGATCGCCTGTGTGAGGACCGGATCTGGCACGAGCCCGCGCAGCCTAGCCCTCGTCGGCCGGGGTCGCAGCGACCTGCTTGCGCGGCCGGCGGCCGGCGGTCGTGATCGGGGCGATCTCGCGCAGCTCGGAGACGATGCGCGCGGCGAGGTCGGACGGCGCCTCGCCCGGACGCAGTCCCTCGGCCGGCGGCAGGAAGCGCACGTACAGGCGCGGGCGCTTGGGAAAGCGCGGGATGTCGACCGAGCCGGTCACCGCGACCGGCACGATCGCCGCCTCGGGGACGGCCGCGGCGAGCCGCCCGAGGCCGCTGCGCGGGCGCAGCTCGCGGCCGAGGCTCCGTGTCCCCTCGGGGAAGATCCCGATGCAGCTGCCGGCCCGCAGCTCGGTGATCGCGGGATCCAGCGCGCCGGCGTCGCCGCTGCCGCGCAGGATCGGTATCTGGCCCATCCCGTCGAGCACCCTGTCGAGGCCCTTGACCTTCCACAGCGACGACTTCGCGAGCGCGCGGATCTGGCGGCGCTCGATCGCCGCGATCCCGATGACGACGGGATCCCAGTAGGAGTCGTGGTTGCCGACGAGCAGCATCGCTCCGCGGGGCGGGATGTGCTCGACGCCTTCGACCGTCAGCCGCCCCCACCAGCGCACGATCGGCGCGCTGATCGCCAGCGCGGCGCGGTAGGTCCGGGTCATCGGCTCGGATCGGCTCATGGCCCGCGATTCTAGGCTCGTACGAACGGCCGGCGCCGTTTCCCGCGCCGCGCGCCACCACCCGGTCGCCGAGGCCGTCGAGCGCCGCAGCGCGGCGACCGACCCGCGCGAGGCGGCCGCGACGGCCGGAAGCTCTACGAGGACGAGGACGGCCGCCCCGTACACGAGGACGGCCGCCCGGTGTACCGCGAGGACGCACAGGTACTGATCCTCCCCGCCGCAAGGCGGGTCCGGCGTTCGCGCATCGACGTCGTTGTCGAACCATCCGCCCCTGGAGCGGATCACCCCGACCCGATCGCGCTCCTAGCGCGTCGGCTGCGGCGCCGGCTCGAAGGCCTCCGCGACCTGCTCCAGCCCCCAGATCCGCATCGCGACGTCGGTGACCTGCGAGACCAGCATGAGCTCGTCGGCCCCGCTGCGCTCGGACAGCTCGAGCAGCCGCGCGTGGACGGAGGCCGGGCCGCCGGCGATCACGCGCTGCATCGACTCGCGGACGACCGCCAGCTCCGCGGGCCCCAGCCGCGCCAGCAGGGCCTCGGCGTCCTCGACGCCGGGAATCGGCGCCGGCCGGCCCTGGCGCAGGCGCAGCATCGCGATCGCGCCCGGCAGCGCACGGCGGGCCGCGTCCTCGTCGTCGTCGCCGACGACGATCCCGGCGGCGACGATCGCGCGCGGCGCTTCGAGCAGCTCGGATGGCTCGAACAGGCTGCGGTAGAGGTCCAGCGCGGGCTCGGTGAAGTGCGGGTGGAAGTGATGGGCGAACACGAACGGCAGCCCGAGCGCCGCGGCGATCCGCGCCCCGCCGTCGGTCGAGCCGAGCATCCACAGCTCAGGCACGGTGTGCTCGCCGGCGACGGCCCGCATGCCGCCGTGACCGCTGCCGAGATGGCCGCGCAGCTGCGCGAACTGCTGCTCGAAGAGATCCGGTGACGTGCTGCGCAGCGCCATCGCCGTGCGCATGTCCGTCCCCGGCGCCCTGCCGAGTCCGAGGTCGATCCGGTTGGGATGCAGCGCCTCGAGCATGGCGAAGCGCTCGGCGACGGCCAGCGGCGCGTGGTTGGGGAGCATCACGCCGCCCGCCCCCACCCGGATGCGCTGCGTGTTGGCGGCGATATGGGCGATCAGCGTCTCGGGCGCCGTCGACGCGACCGAGGGGATGTTGTGGTGCTCGGCGACCCAGAAGCGCCGGAAGCCGAGCTCGTCGGCGCGGCGCGCGAGGGCGGTCGTGCCTGCGAGCGCCTGCGCAGCGCTCTGCCCGGCGCCGATCGGCGCCAGGTCGAGGACCGAAAGCGGAGTGCTCACCGGGCTGAGGGTAGAGCGCAGACCCGGGCGACGCGGGCGTCCCGGGCGGTCGGACCGGCGCGCTCAGCCGAGGAAGTTGCGCAGCAGCAGCCTGCCCTCGTCGGTCAGCACCGACTCGGGATGGAACTGCACGCCCTCGGCGGGCAGCTCGCGGTGGCGGATGCCCATCACCACGCCGTCGCCCTCGGCGGAGACCTCGAAGGCATCAGGCAGGCGGTCGGGGTCGACGACGAGCGAGTGATAGCGGCCCACCGTCAGCTTCGGCGATAGCCCGGCGAAGATCGTGCGGCCGTCGTGGGTGATCTGGCTCGTCTTGCCGTGGATCGGCTGGTGGCGGATGACGAAGCCGCCGAAGGCCTGCGCAAGCGACTGGTGGCCGAGGCACACGCCGAGCGTCGGGATGCCGGCCTCGGGGAAGCGGCGCATCGCCTCCAGCGAGATCCCGGCCTCGTCGGGCGTGCACGGCCCGGGCGACACGACGACGCGGTCGGGCGCGCGCTCGAGCAGCTCGTCGACCGACACGACGTCGTTGCGGACGACGTCCAGCTGCGCCCCCATCTCGCCGAGGAACTGGACGAGGTTGTACGTGAACGAGTCGTAGTTGTCGATCACGAGCAACCGCTTCGCTCGCGGCCCCGGATGCTCGCCCTGGCGGTGCTCCACGTCGTCGCGATCCTCGCCCATGTCGCGCTACGGCCAGTCCGGTTGCTGCGAGGCCAGCTCGACCGCGCGCAGCACCGCGCGCGCCTTCGCCTCGCTCTCGGCGAACTCGTACGCCGGCACGGCGTCGGCGACGGTGCCGCCGCCGGCCTGAACGTGCGCGCGGCCGTTCTTCATGACGACGGTGCGGATGTGGATCGCGGTGTCGAGGTCGCCGGTGTAGGACAGGTAGCCGATCGCGCCGCCGTAGCCGCCGCGCTTGATCGGCTCGAGCTCGTCGATGATCTGCATCGCGCGGACCTTCGGCGCGCCCGACAGCGTGCCCGCCGGCAGCACGGAGCGCAGCGCGTCCATCGCCGTGACGTCCTCGCGCAGCGTGCCGCTGACGTTGGAGACGATGTGCATGACGTGCGAGTAGGTCTCGACGGCCATGAAGCGGTCGACGCTGACCGAGCCGTACTCGCAGACGCGCCCCAGGTCGTTGCGGCCGAGGTCGACGAGCATGACGTGCTCGGCACGCTCCTTCTCGTCGGCCAGCAGCTCCTCGGCGATCCGCTCGTCGTCCTCGAGCGTCGTGCCGCGCGGGCGCGTGCCGGCGATCGGCCGCGTCGCGACGTGCCTTCCGGTCACGGTCAGGACCGGCTCGGGCGATGCGCCGGCGACCTGGAAGTCGAGGAAGTCCAGGAAGTACATGTACGGGCTCGGGTTGACCACGCGCAGGCCGCGGTAGACCGAGAACGGGTCGATCTCGAGGTCCGCCGACCAGCGCTGCGACGGCACGACCTGAAACGCGTCGCCGGCGTGGATGTACTCGACGATCCGCGCGACGTTGGCCTCGAACTGCTCGCGGGACATGTTCGAGGAGAAGACCGGCCGCGGCCGCGCGGGCGTCGGCTCCGGGCTCGGCACGGGCCCGGCAAGCAGGTCGCGCGCCTTCTGGATCGTCGCGACGGCGTCGGCGTAGGCCGTCTCCAGGTCGGTGCCGTCGTCGTCGTCGGCGTAGACGTTGACGAGCACGCTGATCGTGTGCTTGAGGTGGTCGAACACCAGCAGGACGTCGGACAGCATCAGCGCCATGTCGGGCAGCCCGACGGGGTCGGGGTTGGGCTCGCCCAGCGGCTCGACGGTGCGCACGAGGTCATAGCCGAAGTAGCCGACGGCGCCGCCGGCGAACGGCGGCATGTCGGGCCACGGCGCCTGCCGGTGGCGCGCGACCTCGTCGGCCGCGAACGCGTACGGATCGGCGGGCTCGTCGCCGAGCGACCAGCGCACGACCTTGCGCGGCCGCACGCCGATGAAGCTGTAGCGCCCGACCTCCTGCCCGCGCTCGGCGGACTCCAGCAGGAAGGACTCGTTCTGCGGCTCGCGTCCGCGCAGCTTGAGGAAGGCCGAGACCGGCGTCTCGGTGTCGTCGATGAACGAGTGGCGCAGCGGGATGAGGTTGTAGTCGCGCGCGAGCTCGCGCACCTCGTCGAGCGAGGGCTCGAGCCGCAGCGTCGCTCCCCGACCCGGCGAGGGCGGCTGGGCCGAGCCCTCAGCCGCGACGGCCATTGAGCACGATCCCGGCGTCCGCGAGCGAGCGCTCGCGCCCGCGGAGCAGCACGGCAAGGTGGTACAGGACGTCCGCGGCCTCGCTGTCGACGCGCTCGTCGGACTCCTCGCGAACCGCGCGCGTGACCTCCTCGGCCTCCTCGCGCACCTTCTCGCCCGCAAGCTCGGGATCCTCGAGCAGCGTCACCGTGTACGAGCCCGCGGGCCGCTCGGCCGCCCGCTGCGCCAGCGTGCGCTCGAGCGACGGCAGCGCCTCGTGCGGCGCCGGTGGCTCGAGCTCGCCGTTGTGAAAGCAGGTGCGCTCGCCGGTGTGGCAGGCCGGGCCGGCGGGCTCGACGAGCGCCAGAAGCGCATCGCGGTCGCAGTCGAAGCGAAGCTCCTTCAGCTTCTGGAAGTTGCCCGAGGTGGCGCCCTTGTGCCACAGCTCCTCGCGCGAGCGCGACCAGAACCACATCTCCCCGCTCTCGCGGGTGCGGCGCAGCGCCTCGTCGTTCATGTACGCGAGCGTGAGCACCTCGCCGGTCCGCGCGTCCTGGACGATGCAGGGAAGGAGGTCCACGCCCACGATTATGGACGGGTGGCGACCGGGACCTTCAGGAACTCGTATACGGAGCCGATCTCGTCGAAGCCGAGGCGCCGGTAGAGCTCCT
>JBKHXR010000109.1:0-3358 GCA_046565905.1 Thermoleophilia bacterium
AACTGCCGGTGGGTCGCGCCGGGGGGCGATCGACCGGAATGTGTGATTTCGCGCACAGTTCGCCGCCGGACCGAACAGTCGTTCGCTTCGGCTTGCTAGGGTTTCTCCTTCAGCGGGTCATCACCAGGCGCCAACCGGCGCCGCGGCCCGCCGCAAACGACCGGCCACCTGCGTCGCGCGCACGTCGCGTGACGCCACCGGGCCGACGAAGGGCAAACCAACTTATGCGTCTCAGAATCCTGGGCGCCGTCTGCGCTGCATGCGCAGTCGCGCCCACCTCCGCAGCAGCCGCTCAATCTCCGACGACCAATCCGGCGCTCGCCGCCAAGCCGGCGGTCGCCCCCGGAGATCTGCGCAGCGGCGCCAAGAAGAAGCTGATCAACCGCAACATGTTCCTGTCCAAGCGGCTTGCGCGCGTGAAGAAGGATCCGCTGTCCAAGCGCCAGCGCGTGCGCAGGCGGGCAGCGTTGCGCCATCACACGCTCCCTGAGCTGCGCAGGTCGACCAAGCGGGTCGCGCGCAAGATCCGCAGCCAACGGCGCGCGCAGGACCGCCGCCGGCACGGCGGGGCGCCCAACGTGGCGATCCCACCCGTGCTCGAGTCGATCGCGCAGTGCGAGTCGCACGGCAACCCGCGCGCGATCTCGTCGGGCGGGACGTACCGCGGCAAGTACCAGTTCTCGTTCTCGACCTGGGCTTCCGTCGGCGGCGAGGGCGACCCTGCCGACGCCTCCGAGACCGAGCAGGATCGCCGTGCCGCGATCCTCTACAGGACCGGTGGCCCCGGCCACTGGCCCGTCTGCGGGCGCTGAGCCCGATCCCGGCTGCGGCGCGGGTCCGGCGGCTTGCCGCCGGACCCGCGTACAGCCGGTCCGAACAGAGCGCCGTACGCCGACTCGCCGCAGGCCGGCGGGCGGTCGACAGACGCTCCTGGACGACCCAATAGCCTGCCGCCTCATGGATTCCGCCGCCCTGCGGGCCGAGTTCCCCGTCTTCGAGCGGCTGGCATACCTCAACGCCGGGACGTGCGGGCCCGTTCCCGCGACCGGCGTCCAGGCCGTCGCCGACGTACTCGCCCTGGCGTCTGCCGAAGGCCGCAGCCAGGCCTACTTCGAGCGGATGCTCGACGCTCGCGAGCGACTGCGCGACAGCTACGCGCAGCTGCTCGGAGCGGCTGCCGGGAACGTCGCGCTGACGACCAGCACCAGCGAGGGCATCGTCCGCGTGCTCGCCGCGCTGGACCTGCGGCCCGGCGACGAGGTGCTGACGTCCGACGAGGAGCACCCGGGCCTGCAGGGCCCGCTCGCGGGAGCACGCGCGCAACGCGGGATCGCGATCCGCGTCGTGCCGTTCGCGCAGATCGCCCGGGCCGTGCGGCCCGAGACGAAGCTCGTCGCCTGCTCGCACGTCAGCTGGGTCAACGGCCGCGCGGTCGGTGACCTGTCGGCCGCCGGCGACGTGCCCGTCCTGCTCGACGGAGCGCAGGGCGTCGGCGCCGTCCCGATCGACGTCGCCGAACTGGGCTGCGCCTTCTACGCGGGATCGGGGCAGAAGTGGCTCTGCGGTCCGATCGGCTGCGGCATGCTGTGGATCTCGCCGCGCTACGACGACCGCGTGCCCGCGAGCGGCCCGACGTACCTCAACCTCGACGATCCGAGCGCCGGTCTGGACGCTGTTCCCCATGCCGGCGCCGCGCGCCACGACACGTCGGCGCAGTCGCTCGAGACGACGGCGGCCGCGCTGGCGGCGCTCGACGTGCTCGGCGCCGCCGGCTGGCCCGCGGTGCACGAGCGCGCCGCCGCGCTCGCCGCGACGCTTGCCGACGCCCTCGCCGAGCGTGGACTTCAGGTCGCGCCGCGCGACCGCACGACGCTCGTCTCCTGGAGGGACGAGGATCCCGCCGCGACGCGGGAGCGACTCGCCGAGGCGGGCGTGATCATCCGCGATCTACCCGGTACCGGCCTGTTGCGGGCGTCGGTCGGCGCCTGGAACGACGCCTCGGACGTCGAGCGGCTGCTTTCCGCCCTGCCGTGATCGCGGGCCTGTTCCGGTCGCGCGCCGCGCAGCTCGAGCGGGCCGGTCGTTCGCGCCTGTACGTCGAGCTCATGCGCGGTGCCGCCGATGACCTGGATGCCCGCGGCATCGTTGCCTCGATCCTCGAGGCAGACCCGGCGACGCCGGACTCCGTTCCCGAGCTGCGGCTGCTTGCCGCGCTGCATCACCTCGTGCTGGCCGGCGGCGCTCCCGAGCTCGCGCGCTTCTTCCCGAGCGCAGGCGGCGGCGCCGCGCCGGGCGACGCATGGCCGGTCGCACAGCGCACCCTGGCCGAGAACGAGGACTTCATCCGCGGCCGCGTCGGACGCACGCTGCAGACCAACGAGCCGGGGCGCTGCGTTGCGCTCTACGGCGGGCTGCTCTGGCTCTCCGAGCGTCACCGGCTACCGATCCGGCTGCTGGAGATCGGCGCGAGCGCGGGGCTGAACCTCAACGCCGATCGCTTCGCCTACGTCGTCGGCGACGCGACGCTCGGCGAACCGTCGAGCGCGCTGACGTTCCGCGAGCCGTGGGTCGGCGCGCCCGTCGCCGATCCCGTCGCAGCCGCAGCCCGGTTGCGCGTCGTCGAGCGGCGCGGCTGCGATCTGGCCCCGATCGATCCGACCACGCGCGACGGGCGGCTGGAGCTGCTGTCCTACATCTGGCCCGACGAGCCCGACCGGCTGGCCCGCGTCGAGCACGCGGCGCAGGTCGCGGCGCAGCATCCCGCGCCGGTCGACAGGCGCAGCGCCGCGGCGTGGCTCGCCCTCCGGCTCGCCGACGCGTCACCGAACGCGCTCACGGTGATCTGGCAGTCGGTCGTCAACCAGTACCTCGACGAGGCCGAGCGCGGCGCGCTGCGCAGCGTGTTCGAGAGCGCCGGCGCGGCGCGGCTCGCCTGGCTCACGCTAGAGCCGCCGGGCGCCCCGCGCGCCACGGGCGGCGCCGACAGCTTCGAGCTGCGCTGCCGCGAGCGACCGGAGGCCGACGGGCGCGGCACGCCGCACGTCCTCGGGCGTGCCGGCTACCACGGGCCGCCCGTGGTCTGGGAGGGCGCGCGGCGCGGTTGACGCGTCCGGCGCGTGTCGCCGGCGCCTGGCGCGGAGCACGCTCGTTTGCGTCGTGCATCCGTCCGCCGTTGGAGCGCCGGCTCAACGGCGGGCACGACATGCCGATCGTGCAAGGAGCCACAAGTGCACACCCCGACAAAGGCAAACCCGCTGTGAGGCGGGGACGCAAAGCCAGGGGCCTCGTCTGCGAGGTCGCCCAGCTGCCGAAAGGAAGTTCCCTTGACGTCTTCTGTTCGGCGCGCTCTGCGCGCCAC
>JBKHXR010000110.1:0-63412 GCA_046565905.1 Thermoleophilia bacterium
AGGAAGGACTTTCCTCCCCATCATGTTCGAGCGTTTCACGGAGCGGGCGCGCCAAGTGGTCGTCCTCGCCCAGGAGGAGGCCCGCACGCTCAAGCACAACTACATCGGCACCGAGCACATCCTGCTCGGCCTCGTCCGCGAGAACGAGGGCGTCGCGGCGCGCATCCTGCTCGACTTCGACGCCGACGCCGAGAAGATCCGCAACGAGATCATCCGCATGCTCTCCGGCCCCGGCCGGCGGCAGCAGGGCGCGGGCGGCGGCGCCGGCGAGAAGGCGAAGAGCTCGAAGCTGCTCGACCAGTTCGGCCGCAACCTGACGAAGGCCGCCACCGACGGGAAGCTCGACCCCGTGGTCGGGCGCCAGACGGAGATCGAGCGCGTGATGCAGATCCTCTCGCGCCGCCAGAAGAACAACCCCGTGCTGATCGGCGAGCCGGGCGTCGGCAAGACCGCCGTCGTCGAGGGCCTCGCCAACCGGATCTCCACGAACCAGGTGCCGGAGCTGCTGAAGAACAAGCAGATCTACACGCTGGATCTCGCCGCCCTCGTCGCCGGCTCCAAGTACCGCGGCGAGTTCGAGGAGCGGCTGAAGAAGGTGATGAAGGAGATCATGCAGCGGGGCGACATCATCCTCTTCATCGACGAGCTCCATAACCTCGTCGGCGCCGGCGCGGCCGAGGGCGCGATCGACGCGGCGTCGATCCTGAAGCCGGCCCTTGCCCGCGGCGAGCTGCAGACGATCGGCGCGACGACGCTCGAGGAGTACCGCAAGTACCTCGAGCGCGACAGCGCGCTGGAGCGCCGCTTCCAGCAGATCCGCGTCGAGCAGCCGTCGACCGAGGAGACCGTGCAGATCCTCAAGGGCCTGCGCGACCGCTACGAGCAGCACCACAAGGTGAACATCACCGACGAGGCGCTCGAGGCGGCCGCCGAGCTCGCCGACCGCTACATCTCCGACCGCTTCCTGCCCGACAAGGCGATCGACCTGATCGACGAGGCGGCTTCGCGCATGCGCATCAAGTCGATGACCTCGCCGCCCGTGTACCGGGAGCTCGAGGAGGAGATCGAGACGACGCGCCGCGACAAGGAGGCCGCGATCGAGGCGCAGGAGTTCGAGAAGGCCGCGAACCTGCGCGACGCCGAGCGCCGCCTGACGCAGCGCAAGCGCGAGCTCGAGGAGCAGTGGGAGGCCGGCGAGGCCGAGACCGAGCGCCCGTCGATCGGCGAGGAGGAGATCGCCGACATCGTCTCGATGTGGACCGGGATCCCCGTCTTCAAGCTCACCGAGGCCGAGACGGCGAAGCTCATGCGCATGGAGGAGGAGCTGCACAAGCGCGTCATCGGGCAGCACGCCGCGATCGAGGTCATCTCGAAGGCGATCCGCCGCTCCCGTGCGGGCCTGAAGGACCCCAAGCGGCCGACCGGCTCGTTCGTGTTCCTCGGACCGTCGGGCGTCGGCAAGACCGAGCTCGGGCGCACGCTCGCCGAGTTCCTCTTCGGCGACGAGGACGCGATGATCCGCGTCGACATGTCGGAGTACATGGAGAAGCACTCCGTGTCGCGGCTCGTCGGCTCGCCTCCGGGCTACATCGGCTTCGACGAGGGCGGTCAGCTGACCGAGGCCGTCCGGCGCAAGCCGTACTGCGTGCTCCTGCTCGACGAGATCGAGAAGGCGCACCCGGACGTGTTCAACATCCTGCTGCAGATCCTCGAGGACGGCCGCCTGACCGACTCGCAGGGCCGCACCGTGGACTTCCGGCACGCGATCGTGATCATGACGTCGAACATCGGCGCCTCCGAGATCGCTCGCAACACGCCGCTGGGCTTCGCCGTCTCCGACGACGAGACCGGGATCACGTACGACGACATGAAGAACCGGATCATGGGAGAGCTGAAGAAGGTCTTCCGGCCCGAGTTCCTCAACCGGATCGACGACGTGATCGTGTTCCACAAGCTGCAGAAGGACGAGATCAAGGAGATCGTCGAGCTTCTGCTGCGGCGGATCCGCGAGTCGCTCGCCGAGCGCGGGCTGCAGCTCGAGCTCGCCGAGGACGCCAAGGACCTCCTGGTCGAGAAGGGCTGGGATCCCGCGATGGGCGCCCGCCCGCTGCGCCGCGCGATCCAGCGCTACATCGAGGATCCGCTGGCCGACTTCGTCCTGCGCGCCGAGCTGACGCCGGGCGCGACCGTGATGGTCGAGAAGGCGCCCGATGAGGACGACCGCGAGGTCTCCCTGACCGTCGTCGAGCCCAAGAAGGTGCCGGCCGCCGTCGGCGGTGGGAGCGCCGAGGCCGACGGCGCGGCAGCGACGGAAGGCGCGCCGGCCGAGCCAGGCGGCGCGCTGGACCAGCCGCCGGTCGAGGATCCGAGCCAGGAATAGCTCTCCGAAGGCCGCCGCGGCGGCATCGGAGGTCGAGCGAGGGCGGCCTGCGGGCCGCCCTCGGTCGTCGTACTCAGGGAACGACCGGCAGCCCGGGGTCGCGGCAGATCGCGGGATCGGCGTCTGATCGGATGGCGAACGCGCTCAGGACCGGTGCCTCGTGGATGATGAACTGGTCGGGCTGGCCGCCGGCGATGTCGTGGCGCGCGACGAACGCGAGGTACGGCGGGCCGGCGTAGGTGCTGCCCGGCGGGCAGGCGGCGATCGCGCGTGCGGCCGCCCGTACCTCGGCGTCCGACAGCGTCCGTGCGGGGCCCGACGCCGCGAGCGGCCGCGTGAACGGCACGGGGTCGTCCGGCGACGCCAGCAGCGAGACGATCTGCGCCGTGGCGAGCACGCACGCCGCGGAGGCCACGATGCGCATCCGCAGAGCGGTGCGGGGGTCGTGCTCGCGCAGCGCCGCGACGACGCCGCACGCGGCCAGGCACACGAGCGGCGGCTCGACGACGATCATCGCCGTCAGGTAGCTGCCGTTCTTGACCAACGTCGCCAGCAGCAGCAGCGAGCCGATCGAGGCGGCGAGCAGGCTGCGCGCGAGATCGGGGTCGCGCAGCCGCTCGCGCGCGGGCCAGGCGAGAGCGGCGAGCGCGAGCAGCGCCGCGACGTTCCAGCCGGCCTGCGCCCACAGCCCGGCGACGTAGCGCAGCGACGCGTAGCCGGCCTGTGTCTGCGCATGCACCACGTTCGTCCACAGCGCCTCGCCGAACAGCGCGAGGAACGCCACCGCGAGCACGGCCCCGGTCGCGATGAAGCCCATCAGTCCCCGGCGCACGTGACGACCGAGCAGCACGATCGCCAGCGCCGGCAGCGCGAGCGCGAGCTTGAACGTCACCGCGGCGGCGCCGAGCGCTCCCGCGAGCGCCGCCGTCGCGCGGCGGCTTGCGGCGAGCGCGGCTCCCATGACCAGCGGCGCGGCGAGCGTCTCGGGCACGAACTGTCCGTGCTCGCGCACCGCCCATGGCGTCAGCAGCGAGACGAGGGCCGCCACGAGCGCGGCGTCGCGGCGGCCCGTGAGCCGCCAGACCGCGACGAGCACGAGCAGCGACACGAGGGCCTTGCACGACGCCATCGCGACGCGGATCGCGGCTGCGCTGTCGTCGATCGCGAGCACCGCCGCGCCGGCGTAGAACAGCGACGGCGGCTGCGCCGCTGCAAGATCGCTGTACAGCGACCGGCCCTCGAGGACGTAGCGCGCGCTGAGCGAGTAGACGCCGTCGGAGTACTCCCAGTAGCTCTGACCCTGCCACAGGCCGAGCGCGACGAGCACGAGCGCCGTCAGCGCGAGCCAGGCGCCGAGCAACCGCGGTCCCACGGCGGGCGCGGCGTCCGGCGATCGATCGTCGTCGGCATGCCGCGAGGTCATCGCGGCCGCAGACTACAAAGCTCCTAGAGCAGGGTGGCGCGCGCGAGCGCGATGTCCACGTGCGTCTCCCAGCGCACGATCCGCCCGTCGCGCAGCGTCCACACGTGCGCGGCGGCCCACTCGAGCGGCTGATCGGCGCCGCGCGGCGTCGCGCTGATCGAGACGAGCGCCAGCACGTGCTCGGCGCTCACCGGGATCAGGCCGTCGACCGTGATGTGCATCGACCCGTAGGCCTCGTCCCAGCGGGCGACCCACTGCCGCCAGCCCTCGATGCCGCGCAGCGTCGAGTCGTCCGGCCGCAATGGGTCGCAGACGAGCTCGATGTCGGGGTCGACCTGCTCGGTCAGCGCGGCGAGGCCGTCGGTGTTCCAGCGCTGGTACAGCGCGTCGGCAAGCTCTGTGGCAGTTGGCGTCACGCAAACGCAAGATACCGACGGCGGCGACGGGGCTGGCCGCGTGTACGAGCCGGAAAGGGGCGTGGCGTGCCGCCCGGCGCCGTTACTGGCTCACGCGCAGTCCGATCCCGAAGATCAGGCACTTCGCGTCGGCCGTGCGGTTTGCATCGCTGCGCGACGCCCCGTTGACGAAGACCGTGCGGTCGCGTGCCTGCAGCACGAGCTGGAAGAGCGAATCGGCGAAGCTGATGATCGGCACGGGCTTGTCCTTCAGGGCCGTGAAGACGACGGCGTTGCGGCCGCTCTCGATGTCGCGGCCGAGCAGCCGCGAGACGTTCACGCCGCGGGCGTCCTCGGCGGTGAAGCTGATCACGGTCTGCGTGGACTCGATGCCGGGCGTCGGGTCCTGGTCGCGGCACTGCGCGTCGAGACGACCGACGCGCGGGATGATCGCCAGCGCGACGACAGGTCCGTGGGCGTTGTCGCTGACGTGCATGTAGCGCGTGAGCGACGTGGCGCCGCCGCGCATCACGTTGGCGACGAAGCGGTCGGGGATGCGTCCGCGGTCGGGCCCGCGGCTCTCGGTGGCGACGAGGTTTCCGCCCGCGCGCTTCAGCGTGCTGCTCGCGGCGACGGCGCTCTTGCCGTCGACGGCGCCCGCGTTGCGCGCGTAGCCGACGACGGCGACCGCCGTTCCCGACGATGCGACGAACAGCGCGATCAGTGCCACGACCATCGCCGGTGACGGCATTCGCAGTCGCATCAGAACCATCTCCCCGGACGGCGACGGGAGCCCCGTGCCCCCGCTCTTTGTCAGGGACGGTACCCCTCCGGGGGCGAAGTCGTCGGGGTCGGCGCCTAGGGTGACCGCATGGCGCGCCCGACCACCGTTCACGTCTGCTCGGAGTGCGGGCACTCCAGCGCCCGCTGGCACGGACGCTGCCCGGCGTGCCAGGCGTGGAACACGCTCGTCGAGGAGCGCGTTCCGGCTGCCGGCGGGGGCCGCGGTCGTGCGGGCGGCGCTGCCGCATCGTCGGTGCCGGCCGGAACGCCGGTGCGGCTCGCCGACGTCAGCACGGAGCGCGTCCCGCGCATGCTGACCGCGATCGGCGAGCTCGACCGCGTGCTCGGCGGCGGGCTCGTGCCGGGCTCGCTGGTCCTGCTCGGCGGATCGCCGGGGATCGGCAAGTCGACGCTCACGAACATGGCGCTGGGCAACCTCGCCGCCGCCGGGCGCCGCACGCTCTACGTCTCGGGCGAGGAGTCGGCGGCGCAGATCCGCCTGCGTGCCGAGCGCCTGGTCGCGGCCACCGCCGGGGCGCTCGAGGTGCCCGTACTCGCCGAGACGGACCTCGACACGATCCTCGCCACGCTGCGCGCCGAGCGCCCGCAGGTCGTCGTCATCGACTCCGTCCAGACGCTGCACGCCTCGGACCTGTCCGGTGCCCCCGGCTCGGTTGGGCAGGTCCGCGAGGTCGCGGGCCGGATCATGCAGGTGGCGAAGAGCGACGGCATCGCCGTCGTGCTCGTCGGCCACGTCACGAAGGAGGGTGCGCTGGCGGGCCCCCGCGTGCTGGAGCACCTCGTCGACTGCGTGCTGCAGTTCGAGGGCGAGCGCGAGCGCACGTACCGCACGCTGCGGGCGCTGAAGAACCGCTTCGGCTCGACGAACGAGGCCGGCGTCTTCGAGATGCGCTCAGGCGGCCTCGTCGAGGTGCTCGACGCCAGCGCGCGCTTCGTCGCCGAGGCGACCGGCAAGCCGGGCTCGGTGATCCTGGCGGCGATGGAGGGCTCGCGGCCGCTGCTCGTCGAGGTCCAGGCGCTCGTCTCGCCGTCCGAGCTCGTTCCACCGCGGCGCGTCGTCACCGGCCTGGATCGCAATCGCCTGGCGCTCGTGCTCGCCGTCCTGGGACGCCACGCGGGCGTCGGCGCCGGCAACGCCGACGTCTTCGTCAACGTCGTCGGCGGCGTCCGCGTCGACGAGCCGGGTGCCGATCTGGCCGTCGCGCTGGCCGTCGCGAGCGCCGTCCGCGGCGTCCCGCTGCAGCGCGCTGGCAGGAGCGCTCCCGTCGCCTGCTTCGGCGAGCTCGGGCTGACCGGCGAGCTGCGCTCCGTCGGCCACGCGGACCGGCGCACGGCGGAGGCCGCCAAGTTCGGGCTGCGCGCCGTGATCTGCCCGGAGAGCGCCCAGACGCTGCGCCAGGCGCTGCGCGTGGCGCTCCCGGCGCAGGCCCCGAAGGCCGCCTGAACGGCCGCGCAAAGGCCCTGGGCGGGGGAAAACCTCGGAGATCCTAAGCAGCCGCTAAAATGGCCTGGATGGTTCAGCGCGTCGGGGATGAGTCACACGAGCTCGAGTCACGTCAAGAGCCCCGATTGGTCAAGGCGCTGGAGATGGTGGCGCCCGGCACGACGCTGCGCGAGGGGATCGACAACATCGTTCACGCGCGCACGGGCGGGCTGATCATCGTCGGCGAGGTCGACGACCTGAGCTTCCTCTTCTCGGGCGGCATCAAGCTCGAGATCGACTACTCGCCGGCCCTGCTCTACCAGGTCGCCAAGATGGACGGCGCGATCGTGCTGAACGCCAACGCGACGAAGATCGCGATGGTCAACGTCCAGCTCATGCCCGACCCGACGATCCTCTCCGTCGAGACCGGCACACGCCACAGCACGGCCGAGCGCGTCTCCAAGCAGACCGACGCCCTCGTGATCGCGATCTCGCAACGCCGCGAGGTCGTCTCGCTCTACGTCGACGGCGGCAAGTACATCCTCGAGGACATCCCGGTCGTGCTCGCCAAGGCCAACCAGGCGCTGGCGACGCTCGACAAGTACCGCACGCGCCTCGATCAGGTCGCCACGCGCCTCACGGCGCTCGAGTTCGAGGGCGGGGCGACGCTGCACGACGTGCTGACCGTGCTCCAGCGCTCCGAGCTCGTGACCCGGATGGCCGTGGAGATCGAGCGCTACATCGTCGAGCTGGGCACGGAGGGGCGGCTCATCGAGATGCAGCTGGAGGAGACGATGGTCGGCACCGCCGCCGACAAGGCCGCCCTCGTCCACGACTACCTCGCGGAGAACAGCGACGAGGAGTTCGCCGGCGCGCTCGACCAGATCGGCCGCCTGCCGCACCACGACCTGCTCGACTTCGGTCGCCTCGCCGAGTTGCTCGGCTACGACCGCAAGCTCAACACGCTCGACTACCCCGTTTCGCCGCGCGGCTTTCGGATCCTCGGTCGCATACCGCGGCTGCCGAAGCTCGTGGTGGCGCAGATCGTCGCCGACTTCGGCGGCCTGGACGAGTTGCTGGCTGCCACCGACGCCGAGCTCGAGACCGTCGACGGCGTGGGCGAGATCCGGGCGAAGGACATCCGCGAGGGCCTTCGCCGCCTGCAGGAGATCAATCTCGTGGACCGCTACCTACAGACTTGACCGACCGTCCCGCCGACGCCGGGACAGATACCAAGGAGGACACCATTCCCGACGTGACCGAAGAGCAGCTGCTGGAGGACCTTGTCATCCCGCTCGAGAACATCGAGTTCGAGCTGGGCGACAACGTCGTATACCCGCATCACGGTGCCGGCCAGGTCCTCAAGAAGGAGCGGCGCAAGATGTTCGGCGAGGAGCGCGAGTACCTCACGATCAAGATCCTGCACAACGACATGACCGTGATGGTCCCGTGCGAGAACGCGGCCCTGGCGGGGCTGCGCCGCGTGATCGACGAGGAGACCGTCAAGAAGGTGCTCGACGTCCTCGCCGACGACGTCTCCGAGATGCCGAAGAACTGGAACCGCCGCTTCAAGCACAACCGCGACAAGATCAAGACCGGCGACATCTACGAGCTGGCGGAGGTCGTGCGCAACCTCGCCATCCGCGAGCACGAGAAGGGCCTGTCGACGGGTGAGAAGCAGATGTTCACCCGCGCGAAGAAGATCCTCGCGTCGGAGCTGATGTACGCGCTGGACAAGGACGAGGAAGAGGCAGAGCAGCATCTTGACAACCTGCTGGCCGACAGCGCCGGCGTGACGGTGACCAAGTAGCGCTCGCGCTCGTCGTAGCGGCCGGCCGCGGCGAGCGCCTCGGGTTCGCAGAACCCAAGGCGCTCGTCGCGCTGGCCGGGCGCCCGATGCTCGAATGGAGCATCGACGCGCTTCGCGAGGTGACCGCCGTCGAGATGATCGTCGTCGCACTGCCGGGCGGGTGGGAGGGATCCGCGCCCCCGGGCACGATCGGCGTGTCCGGTGGCGCGCACCGCTCCCAGTCGGTGCGCGCGGCGCTGAACGCCGCCCCCGGCGACCCCGTGATCGTCCACGACGCCGCGCGCCCGCTGCTGGCGGCGGCGACGGTGCAGACGGCGCTCGAGGAGCTTGCGCTGCACGGCTGCGATGCGGTGATCGCCGCTGCGCTGGTGACCGACACGATCAAGCAGGCCGATGACGGCGTCGTCGTCCGCACGCTGGACCGCGCGTCGCTGTGGGCGGTGCAGACGCCGCAGGTCTTTCGCCGCGCCGCGCTCGAGCGCGCGCTCGGCGCGCCCGACGACGTCCTCGCCGCCGCGACGGACGACGCGTCGCTCGTCGAACTCGCCGGCGGCACGGTGCGCGTCATAGCCGCGCCGCGCGAGAACCTGAAGATCACGACGGCCGGCGATCTGCACGTCGCCGAGCGGGCGCTGCGCGAGCGCGCCGATCTCTAGAGTCCGCGGCGCATGACCCCGGCCGCGCGACGCCTCATCGCCCTCTCGATCGCCTGCGCCGCGACGATCGCCGGCGTGGCATCGGCGCAGGTCGCCGGTCCGCCGGCGGGCCACTTCGGCGGCGGCGCGATCGCTCTGCCCGTGAGCGACGCCGCGGCGAAGGACATCGCGCTCTCGATCCGCGCGCGGCGCAACGGGACGATCGGTATCGGCGGCGAGGTGCCCAGCCGCTGCGGGCGCGCCGCGATCAGGGGCAGGACCAGGCTCGCGGCCGATGGCAGTTTCACGCTGCGCGCGACGACGACGCGCAGGCCGTTCGTCGGCGTGAGCGAGCGCAGCACGTTCGTCGTCAAGGGCAGGCTGACCGCCGACGGCGGCACGGGCACCGTCGCGGCGAGGCTGCGCGTACGGGCGAAGGGGCGCGGGACGCGCTCGTGCAAGACCCGCACCGTCCGCTGGACCGTCCGGCGCGCCGCCGGCCATGCCACCGCCCCGGCTCCCGCTCCGGCCGGCGCCCTGCTCTACGGCCTGACGTCGCAGGACGGCCCCGAGGCCAAGCACGCGATCGTGCTGCACGTGACCGGCGACGGGCGCTCGATCGACCGGCTGCTCGCGCGCTTTCGCACACGATGCGAGAAGCGCGTCATCGTCGTCGCCGACGAGATCAACTACTCGCCGCAGTTCGACGTCGCCGCCGACGGATCGTTCCGCATGGTCGAGCGCTTCACGACGAACTACTCCGACGTGATCCTGCGCACCACCGTCGTCGTCAGCGGGCAGTTCGACGCCGCCGGTGCCGCGGCCGGCAAGCTCGCGGTCACCCAGCGCTTCAAGAACCGTCGCAACGCAAGGCGCGTCGACGTCTGCTCCACCGGGACGCTGCGTTGGGCGGCGCGCCAATAGCCGTGCTCACGCGGGGATGCTGACCGACTACCACGTGCACCTGCGGCCCGACGCGCCGGGGACGCAGGCCGCCGACTACTTCACCGGCGCCAACGTCGATCGCTATCGCGCCGTCGCCGAGGAGCGCGGCGTCGCGGAGCTCGGCTGCTCGGAGCACATCTACCGCTTCGTCCAGGCGCTCGAGGTGTGGCAGCACCCGCTGTGGCGCGAGAGCGCGACCGACGACCTCGACGACTACGCCGGCTTCGTGCGCGAGCAGACCGACCTCAGGCTCGGCATCGAGGCGGACTTCGTCGCCGGGCGCGAGGACCGCATGGCCACGCTGCTGGACGCGCACGACTGGGATTACGTCGTGGGGTCGGTGCACTTCGTCGGCGAGCACGCCGTCGACCACGACGGCTACGAGGTCTGGGACCATCGTTCGCAGCGCCCCGACGAGCTGTGGCGGCGCTACTTCCGCACGCTGGGCGAGGCGGCGCGCACGGGGATGTTCGACATCCTCGCGCACCCCGATCTAGTCAAGATATGGGGCCCGCGCCGCCCGGTTCCCGAGGGCGACCTGCGGCGCTTCTACGAGCTTGCGATGGACGGGATCGCAGAGTCGAAGATCGCCATCGAGGTCTCCACGGCAGGGCTGCGAAAGCCGGTCGCGGAGCTCTACCCCTCGCGCGCCTTCCTCGAGATGTGCCTCGATGCCGGGTGCCCCGTCGCGCTGTCCAGCGACGCGCACGTACCCGGCGACGTCGGTCGCGACTACGACCGCGCGCTGGAGCTGCTCGACGGCGTCGGCGTCCGCGAGCTCGCCGTCTTCGAACGCCGCAGGCGGCGGCTGGAGCCGATCGGTTGAGCGCGCAGGGCGTTCGCACGGGCCTGGGCTGGGACTCGCATCGCTTCAAGGCCGGGCGCCCGCTGATCCTCGGCGGCGTCCGCTTCGTCGGAGCCGAGCTTGGCCTCGACGGCCATTCCGACGCCGACGTCCTCACCCACGCCGTGATCGACGCGCTGCTCGGAGCCGCCGGCCTGGATGACATCGGCGCTCGCTTCCCAGACACCGACGCGGGCTTTGCGGACGCGGACTCGATCGCGCTGCTGCGCGACGTCGTCGTGGCGCTGGGCGAGCGCGGCCTCGAGATCGTGCACGTCGACACGACCGTGCTGATGGAGCGTCCGAAGATCGGTCCCCATCGCGCGGCGATCCGCGCGCGGATCGCCGAGGCGCTCGGGCTCGACACGACGGCGGTCAACGTCAAGGCCTCGACCGGCGAGGGGATGGGCTTCGTCGGCCGGCTGGAAGGCGTTGCGGCGCTGGCGGTGGCGACGGTGGCCGCCCGCGGCTGATGCAGCGGTCCGTCGGTTGCCGCCGCCGGGCCTTCGCCGCAGCGGCCGTCGCGAGCGGCGGCGGGCGACCGACGCGCTCACCGCGCCGGCGTCGTCATCCGCCGTGCTCGGGGTGCCAGCCACGTCCTTCGCGGCGTACGCGGCGCTCCCCCTCGAGCCCGGGCAGCACCCTGTAGAGGTAGTTCTGCTTGATGCCCATCTTTCGCGCGAGCTCGGGGATCGTGATCCCGGGATGGTCGGTGATGGCCTCCAGCGCCTGCTGACCGCGCCTGCCGCTGCCCTTCGGCCGGCCCGGACGTCCTGCTGAGGACGGCGCGCCGTCGGCGGTCGCCGCCGCCGGCCGTGCCGGCGCGCGCCGTGGCGCCGTACGACGCTTCGGCGCGGCTGCGGGTATGGCGTCAAGCGCCGCGGCGGCGGCCTCGAGGCGCTCGTACTCGGCGACCAGCGGCTTGAGCTCGCGCAGCCGGGTACCGATCTCGGCGCGCTTCTGGTCCAGGAAATCTGTCGCCATCGTTCCTCTTCGTCGTTCAGAGTTAAGTGAAAGAAGTTCAGTCTGGCATGCGCTGAGATTCTGTGGTGACTGACCCATGCACGCGTACGCGCTGACACAAACAGATCATGTCGGGGTCCCAGCCTGGAACCACCGATCATCAGCGATTCGCCGCGAGGATCGGTGGTTGCCCGGCTCAGTGCCGGGCAGCGGCGCGCCGCGCGGCGACCGCTGCCCGCGCCTGCTCGTGCTCGGCCTGGCGCTTGAGCTCGCGCAGCGAGCGGCGCAGGTTCTCCCGCACGGCCGGAGCGGCAACCTGCTCTGCGATCCAGCCGAGCGGCCCGGCACCGGCGACGCCGTACTGCAGGCGCAGTTCGACGTGGGTGCGCGCGCCGTTGGCGCGCTCGCGCAGGCGCCAGCGGCCGCGCTGGTCGATTCCGGTGACCGACGTCCACGCCAGGTCGCGCGGCTCTTCGTGCTCGACGATCTCGATCAGGCCACCGACCTCGGCCGAGCCCACCCTCATCAGCGTCCGGTAGCGCGCTCCGCAGCCGGTCGTCTGCTCGGACGCGACCTCCCAACGAGTGATGCCGTTCATGAAGTGCAGGTAGCGCATCGGGTCGGTCACGAAGCTCCAGACCAGCTGCGGCGGCGCTGCAACGTCGATCACCGCCTGGACTCTCATCCGATGATCGGCAGGCGTCGCTCGTCCGCCAGCGCGTCGAGCGTCTCCTGCATCGTCGCGGTGACGTAGTCGTAGATCTCGCGGACGTCGGGCTGAGGACCGAACTGCTCGCGCAGGTCGATCGACGGCAGCACCTCGACGGTGATCTTCGCCGGCAGCGGGATGTGGCCGAGCATGTCGCCCACGTTCAGGCCCCACGGGGCGGCGATCGAGATCGGCAGCACCTTGAGGCGGAAGAGGCGGTCGAGCATGAGCAGCCTTGCCAGGCGCTCGCCGCGGCCGAGGAACAGCGCCGTCTCCTGGCCGCCGATCGAGACGACGGGGACGATCGGGACGTCGTGCTCGAGCGCAAGCCGTACGAAGCCGTGACGGCCGCCGAAATCGACGGTGTTGGCCTCCCAGCTCGGCCGGTGCACCTCGTAGTCCCCGCCGGGGTACACGAGCACGGCCGCACCCGAGGCAAGCGCCCGCTCGGCGTTCTCCTGCGAGGCCGCGACGACGCCGTACTTGCGCAGGAAGCCGAGCGCCGGCATCGAGAGGACGAGGTTGTGCGCGAGCTGGTAGAAGCGCCGCTCGACTCCGAAGTACGTGCTGAAGGCCAGCGTGAAGACCAGCGAGTCGGGTGACATGTTGCCGCCGGAGTGGTTGCCGACGAGCAGGACGGGCCCTTTCTCCGGGATGTTGCCCAGGCCGCGCACCTCGCCGCGAAACCAGAGGCTCGCCAGCAGCCACTGCGCCGGCAGGCTCTCTCGGATGTAGTCGGGATCGCGTTCGTCGAGGTCGGCGACGGGAACGCGCGAGCGGACCGCTCGCGACACGGCCTTGACGAGTCGTTCGAGCGGGTGGGGCGCCGCGGAGGCGGGCTCGCGCGCGTGCGCGGCGTAGACGTCCTCCGGCGCGACGTGCGGCCTGCCGTTGGCGTTGTGGCCGTTGCGCGACCGGGGGCTCGCGGTCTGCGGTGCCATCGCGATCGAGTCTACGCGGCCGCTTCGGAGCCGGCGACGCGCACGGGCCCGAGCGCGTCGACGCGCGCGAAGAAGCGCTCGAGCAGGCCGATCGTCTGCTCGGGACGCTCGACCTGCGGCACGTGTCCGCAGCCCTCGAGCACGATCTGCTCGGCGGCCGGCAGCCAGCGCGCGACGTGACGCGAGAACGCCGGCGGTATCACGCGGTCGTGCGAGCCCCAGACGAAGAGCGACGGCGCGTCCAGCTGCGACAGGCGACCGTAGAAGCCGTTGCGGCCATAGGGCGCGTCGAGGTAGATGTTGCGCGCCGCCGAGAGAAACGCGATCCGCCCCCCGGCGCTGGAGTAGATGCGCTGGAACTCGTCGACGACGACGTCCGCGACGCTCGGGTCGATCGCGTCGGGGTCGGCGAACAGCGACCAGAAGTGCTCGGCGACCTTGTCGCGGCTGAACTGGTGGGGCAGCAGACCGAGCTCCGGGCGCAGCGCTCGCACGATCGGGTGGTACGTGCGCTTGACGAATGCCACCGCGGGGCACAGCGCGACGACGCTTGCGACCCGCTCGGGATGGCGCAGAGCGACCTCGATCGCGACGCGGCCGCCCATCGAGTTGCCGACGACGTGCGCGCGCGAGATCCCGAGCGCGTCCATCGTCTCGCGCACCGTCTCTGCGAACCAGCGTGCCGTGTAGGGGGCGGTCGCGGGCTTGGAGGACGAGCCGAAGCCGGGCAGGTCCAGCGCATGGACCCGGTAGCCGCGCGAGAGCGCGGCCGCCGTGTCGAAGAACGAGCTCTTGGCGCCGCCGAGGCCGTGGATCAGCAGCACGTCAGGACCCGATCCCATCGTCAGCGTCGAGACGCGGCTGCCCGGCAGGCGCACCTCGTGGATCCGCAGCAGCGGCCTGCGGCCGTTCTCCAGCCGGAACATGCCCTCGAAGCCGATCGCCAGGTCGAGGTTCCCGCGCGCGTAGAGCAGCCGCCGGCCGAACGCCTCGATCCCCGACATCTCGCCGGTGCGCAGCGCGTTCCACGTCGCGGCGTCGCTGCCGATGACGACGTCGGGCGTGCGGCTCGTCGCGCCCTTGCGGGCGCGCGCGCCATGGGTCGTGCAGCGCACCTCCCACGTGTGCCCGACGTCGCCGAGCACGATCCGCCAGGTCGCGTCAAAGCCCGGATCAGCGCCGAGATAGCGGTCCGGCAGCGACCTGAACCCAGCCTCGACCGCGGCGAGCCGCGCGGCGTGGGGGGCTGGAACAGCCATCGTCGTTCAACGGTACCCGGCGGGGCGGATCGTGGCAGAGCTCACATGAACGGGATCGTCCAGAGGGCCGCGACCTTGAGCGCCAGGCCGCTCGGTAGGGTCATCCGATGGCCACGATTCGCCTGCACGACACCCGCTCTCGGGAGCTGCGCGAGCTGCGTCCGCGCGCGGACGGCCATGTCGGCGGCTACGCCTGCGGGCCGACGGTGTACGGGCGCATCCCCGTCGGCAACGCGCGCCCGTTCGTCGTCTACTCGCTGCTGAAGCGCTACCTCGAGCACGAGGGGCTCGACGTCACGCTCGTCATCAACATCACCGACGTCAACGACAAGATCTACGATGCCGCGCGGGCGCTCGGGATCGCGAGCGCCGAGCTGGCCGCGCAGATGGCGGCGCACTACCGCGCCGACACCGACGCGCTCGGCCTCGGCCGGCCGGACGCCGAGCCGCTGGCGTCAGCGACGATCGAGCCGATCGTCGCGCTGATCGCAGACCTGATCGACCGCGGACACGCCTACGCGGTCGGCGGCGACGTCTACTTCCGGGTGCGCGCGGACCCCGACTACGGCTCGCTGAGCCGGCGGGCGATCGACGACATGAACCAGGGCGAGGACGACGGGGACACGCCGGTGGGCGCCGCTCGCAAGGAGGATCCGCTGGACTTCGCGCTGTGGAAGGCGCACAAGGAGGGCGAGGACACGGTCTGGCCCGCCCCGTGGGGCCGTGGCCGCCCCGGCTGGCACATCGAGTGCTCGGCGATGGCCGAGCAGTTGCTCGGCGTCGGCTTCGAGATCCACGGCGGCGGCAACGACCTCGTCTTCCCGCACCACGAGAACGAGGCGGCGCAGACGCGCATGGCGCGCGACGCAGAGCTCGCGCAGATCTGGATGCACAACGGGATGCTGCAGTTCGGCGAGGAGAAGATGGCCAAGAGCGTCGGCAACGTCGCGCTCCTGCACGAGGTCGTCGAGGAGTTCGGCCGCAACGCGCTGATCATGCTGTTCGCCGGCGCGCACTACCGCCAGCCGATGGCGTTCGACGACACCCGCATGACAGAGGCGGGCGCGCGCGTCACGCGCATCCGCGACGCGGCGCGTGGCCTGGTCGAGGGCCAGTCACCCGCCGACATGCGCCCGCTGCGCGACGCCTTCTTCGCTGCGCTGGCCGACGACTTCAACACCGCGGCGGCGCTCGCTGCGCTGTTTGAGTGGATCAACGAGCGCCACAGGCGCCGCGGCGAGCCGGTCGGCCGCGGCGACCTCGTCGAGATGCTGTCCGTGCTGGCGTTGCAGAATCTCGCCGAGAACGGCGGCGACGCCGGAACCGAGGAGCAGCAGCTGCTCGAGCGGCGCGAGGCCGCGCGGCGGTCGCGCGACTACGCGGAGGCCGACCGCCTGCGCGACGAGCTGCGAGCGCACGGTTGGGAGGTGCGTGACGGGCCGGAGGGACCGGAGCTCGTGCGCATCGAGCAGTGATCCTCTACGGCCGCAACCCGGTGCGCGAGGCGCTGCGGGCCGGCCGGCGGACGATCGCGGAGCTGTGGGCGACGGAGCGGGTGGTGGCACGAGAGCCGTGGCTGCGGGCCGCCGGCGCGCGCATCGCGAGTTCCGAGGAGATCGAGCGCCGCAGCGGATCGCCCGACCATCAGGGCGTCTGCGCCGACGCAGGCGGCTATCCGTACGTCTCGGCCCGTGAGCTGCTGGCGGTCCAAGACCCGTTCGTCGTCGCGCTCGACGAGCTCCAGGATCCACAGAACCTCGGGGCGATCGCGCGCAGCGCCGAGTGCGCCGGGGCGAGCGGCCTGGTGATCTGCGAGCGCCGGGCGGTCGCCGTCACGCCGGCCGTCGCCAAGGCGTCGGCGGGCGCGATCGAGCACCTGCGCACGGCGCGCGTGCGCAACATGGCCGACTTCCTCGCGCAGGCCAAGGAGTCGGGCGCCTGGTGCTACGGCGCCGACGGCGCCGCGAAGACGTCCTACGACGAGCCCGACTACAGCGGCGCCGTCGTGCTCGTCATGGGTGCCGAGGGAGCCGGGCTGCGCCCGCGCGTCGCGAAGTCCTGCGACGTGCTGGTCGCGCTGCCGCTGCGCGGACGCATCGAGTCGTTGAACGCCAGCGCCGCAGCGGCGGTGCTCATGTACGAAATCGTGCAGCGCCGCTCGATCGCTTGACAGCGCTCCATAACGCGGAGTACGGTGGCACCACTTCAGGGTGAACCTGAGGTCCAGCATCGACTTCGCAAACAGCAGCTGGCGCCCTGGGAGGGGTCCGCCACTGAGCACATCTGGCCGATCGGGGGCCAGGAAAGGACTGCTCGTGGCAAGAATCTCCCCAAAGTCTCACCCTCAGGTTCAGGTTGATGACTACTTCCTGATCGCGCTGGCAAAGGGCGGCGACCGCAACGCGTACGACCGCCTCGTCCGCCGCTACCACGGCTTCGTGCGCCTCAAGGCCTCCTCGTACGTCCTCGCCGGAGGCGACTCCGACGACCTGATCCAGGAGGGTCTGGTCGGGCTCTACAAGGCCGTGCGCGACTACCGCGCCGATCGCGAGTCGTCGTTTCGCAACTTCGCGGAGCTGTGCATCACCCGTCAGATCATCACCGCGGTGAAGACGGCGACGCGCAACAAGCACACGCCGCTGAACCAGTACGTCTCGTTCTCGGCGACGCCGGCCGGATCCAGCGGCGACGGCGAGCCGACGCTCGAGGACGTGATCCCGGGCTCGACCGTTCACGACCCCGTCAACCAGGTCATCTCCTCGGAGGAGCTGCACTCGCTCGTCGGCTGCCTGTCGACCGCGCTGTCCGAGCTGGAGTCGCGGGTGCTGGCGCTCTACCTCGACGGTCGTCCCTACGAGGAGATCGCCGATCGGCTCGGGTGCGACGCCAAGACGGTCGACAACGCGCTGCAGCGCGTCAAGCGCAAGGTCGGGCTGCACCTCGTGCAGCGCAACGTCCTCAACTAGGGCCGCGCCACGCGCGCGGCGACTGCCGAGGGGAAGGGGCTATAGCATCGAAACGGTGAACCCGATCGCCGTTTCCACGCTGGGCATCGTCCTGATCGTCCTGGCCGCCCTGATCCTGCTGCTCGTCGCCGGCGGGTACGTGGCCGCCGGCCGCCGTGCCGACGCCAGCGACGAGGACCTGCATCGCGAGCTCGCCCAGGCAGAGCGCGAGCTCGCCGAGGCCCACGCCAGCGACAAGGGCTGGGATCCGGCGCTGCTCGCGTCGGCCGCCGAGGTGGCCGCCACCGAGCGCTTCGGTGACGCGACCGTCGGCGACCCGTTGCTCGTCCAGGTGATCGACCGGCCCGGCACCGACGCCGACCAGGCGGTCTTCCTGGTGAGGACCGCCGACGGCGGCGAGCATCGAATGACGCTCGGCCGCGCCGGCGGCGTGTGGGGCCCGGCCCAGTAGGAGCCTGTCGCCAGGAAGCAGCCTGTCGCAGGAGTCCTCGGGACGACGACTCTCACGACGCACTGCCAGGCGGCTGTGGCAGGCGTCATCGGGCCGGATGCGGCCGATCCGCGCTTGTCGACCGCACCTCCGCCGGGATCCACGAACCGTTCGGCGTTCGATCCGTCAGCCCGCGGTCACGTTGAGCAGGTCGACGACGAACACCAGGGTCGCGTTGGGCCCGATCGATCCCTGACCGGCCTCGCCGTAGGCGAGATCGGGGGGGATGACGAGCAGCCGCCGGCCACCGACCTTCATCCCCGCGACGCCCTCGTCCCAGCCGGGGATGACCTCGCCCTGCCCGAGCGTGAACGAGAACGGCTGGCCGTTGTCCCACGAGGCGTCGAACTGCTCGCCGTCGGAGTGCAGCACGCCGACGTAGTGCACCGAGACGGTGTCGCCGGCCTCGGCCTCGGCGCCCCTGCCCTCGACGATGTCGGTCGTGACGAGCTTCGTCGGCTCGTCGCCCGAGGGCTTCGGGATCTCGGGCTTCTTCGACAGGTCGGTCGAGATCCCGCTCCTCCTGCCGGCGGCCGTCGGAGTGCCGCCGGCGGCAGCGGTCGTCGTCTCGCCGGGCGTCGTCTGCGCCGGCGTCGCCGGCACGGCGGCGGGCAGATCGGCCTCGTCGTCTTCGCTGTCGCCGCAGGCGCCGAGCGCGACGGCCGACGCGGCAAGCAGTGCGATCGCGCGCGCACGCAACGTCAGTACCCCACCTTCACGAGGTCGACGACGAACACGAGCGTCTCGTTCGGTCCGATCGGGCCGACGCCGCGACTTCCGTAGCCCAGCGAGGGCGGGATGATCAGCGTTCGGCGCCCGCCGACCTTCATCCCGGTGACGCCCATGTCCCAGCCCTTGATGACGCGACCTCCGTCGAGCGGGAAGTCGAATGCCTGCCCGCGGTCCCACGAGGAGTCGAACTGCTTGCCTGTCGACCAGGACACGCCCACGTAGTGAACGTGCACCTGCTGGCCGGGCGTCGCCACGTCGCCGTCACCGACGACGACGTCGTCGGTGACCAGCTCGGCGGGCGGCTCGCCGGTGGGCGCGGCTACCTCGGGCTTCGTGCCCAGGTCGTCGGAGATCTCGAGTTTCGTCATGGCCCACAGCCTAGATAGGCGACGCGCAGGGCGCGAAGTCAGCCGCGGGCTGGACCGACCGGCGCGAGCGGGCGGAAGTCGCCGAAGGTCCAGTGCACGTTGTAGCCCAGGGCGGTGCCCGCCGGGCTCGCGTGCATCGCCGGAAGCACGACCGTGCGCATGAGCTCCTCGACGATCGCGGCGCGCAGTCCGGGATCCTCGATCTCGGGCAGGTACTCCTCCTGGTTGGAGGGCACGAGCAGCGTGTCGATCGTCTCCTGGTCGGCGATCTCGTAGGTCTGCGTCGAGACGTCGCCGGCGAAGTGGCCGCGCAGCGCGTCGCCGATCTCCGGACCGGTGTGCGGGCGGGGCAGGATGCGCCGCCCGGCGCGGTCGTCGTCGATCAGCGGCTCCGACGTGCCGGCGACCCGCGCGACCGCCGCCGCGACGGCGTCGCGCTGCAGCGGCGTCGCCGGCACGACGTCGCCGCCCAGCAGCGCCTTCCAGTGTGCGCGCAGCGCGCGGTTGGGGTCGTGGAAGAGGACCGCGTAGGGTCCGGCGACGCCGAGATCCGGCGCGTTCCACAGCAGCCGGCCGCCGGCCGCCGTCACGGCGGCGAGGCCCTCCGCCACGCGGCGAACCGCCTTCGGCGGGATCAGGTGAAAGACCATGCTCGACATGACGACGTCCATCCGCACGCCGCCCGTCACGTCGAGCAGCGCCCGAAAGCGGCCGTCGGCGCCGACGAGCGAGTGGCAGCGCGTCCACGAGCAGTCGCGCACGACGTCGTAGCCGTAGGCGAACCAGCTCGAGGGGATGTCGGCGAGATGCAGCTCGAGCGCGACGCCCGCGCGCGCCAGGCGCTGCTCGAGCCCGGTCTCGCGCGTGGCCTTGAGCAGCTCGATCGCCGCGAGCGCCGTCCCGGTCCCGTAGTCCAGGACACGCAGGACCGACCCCCGCTCGAGCTCCTCCAGGCGCTGCTCGAGCACCGCCATCGCCTGCGTCACGAGCAGGCTCGTCGCCGCCGAGGACCACAGTCGCGGGTGGCGCAGGTCGCCGCGCTCGTAGAGCAGCTCGTGCAGCGCGCGGCCGTCGCGGCGGTCGACCTCGCCGTGCGGCCGCCAGGTGTCGTGGCGCGGCTGGTCGCCGTCGTGGCCAGGGATCAGCTGGCGTTCCTGCGCCCCGCCGGCGAGCAGGTGGTTGAGGCTGACGGCGACGAACGGCCGCGTCGTCGGGTAGCGGCGCTCGCCCGTCGCGGCCTGGCGCAGGCCGGCCTGGCGCAGCGCCGCGATCAGCGCTCGCCGCTCGACCGGGTACTGGCGCGAGTAGCCGTGGTAGGCGTCGAAGGCGATGCTGTGCAGGGCGCCCTGGTGGCGGGCAGCGACCTGGGGCGCGACGCAGTGCGCCTCGAGCAGCACGAGGCCGTGGCGAGCGACGTGCGGCGCCCAGCGCGCCAGGTGGGCGGCGAGGTCGGCCTCCACGTCGGCCGGATCGAGCGCATGCCCGTCCTCCGAGATGTAGGCGCCACTGGAGAGCCCCGCTGCGGTCGCCGGCGCGTGCGCGCCGCCGTAGCCGCGGTCGTGGTCGACGAACGCATGGACGTGCAGCCCCTGGTCGATGTCGAGCCCGTGCGCCGCGAGGTCGTCGCGCAGGGCGTCGGGCTCCGAGACGTCGCCGAGCAGGACGAGCGACGCGGCGCCGGCGGCGTCGAGCGTCGCCCGCGCGCGCTGCACCGCGGCGTCGCTGTAGTCGGCGCCGACCATGAGCAGGGGGTGCTCGTCGAGGTGGCGCCCGCGCAGCGTGCGGTCGCGCACGAGCGCGTCGATGCGCGCAAGCCAGCTGCCGTCGCCGCAGCCGGTGTCGAGCACGAAGCGCGGCTGCCCGGCGAGCGGCTCGCGATCGAAGACCTGCGCGATCGGCCGATCGGCATCGCTGAAGTAGCGCCCGTGCGCCGCGGTGCTGGCACGGATGTTCAGCTCCCGCTGCACGTGCCACTCGCGACCGTCGGCCGGGCCGCTGCGAGCGCCGCTGATCGCGCCCGAGTACAGCTCGGGCAGGCGCGCGAACATCGGCAGGTAGGAGCCGACGAGCCCGAGGTGCGTCACGAAGTCCAGCGCCGTGACGCCGTCGTCGGTCCAGGCGCCGTCGTCGCCGATCCAGTCCAGCGCCCGCAGCAGGCGCGCGACCGAGTCGCCGGGCTCGCCGCCCGGCAGCGCGGGGCCGCCGGCGCGGTCGAGGCCGCCCGTGGCCTGCAGCCACAGCAGCGCCGGCGAGGCGAGCGCCCCGTCGAGGTGGGCGAGCACGTCGTCGCGCAGCGGTCGCTCGAGGTCGTCGAGCTCCCAGCGCGCCTGCGCGTCGTCGACGAGGTCTGCGAACAGCGCGGCGCGCTCGCCGTGCCACGGCGACTGCCAGGCGCCGGGCTCGTTGTCGAGGAAGGTCGCGAGGTACGCGGCGACCGCGAGGTAGCTGCCGTGGTGTGCTGCGACGGCACGTCCGGCGGCCGTCCATCCGACCGTCGTCTCCTCGGGCGCGAGCGCCGGACCGTCTGCGATCCAGCCCGCCTGCGCGAGCGCGCGCAGCCCGACGCGCAGGTGCGCGAAGCCGGTGTCGGTCAGCTGCGGGCACAGCCGGTCGAGCGTCTCGGCGCGCTCCAGCGACGGGCCGAGCAGGCCGATCTCGTCGATCCCGCGCAGCGTCGTGGCCAGCACCATGCCGTCCTGGAAGAGGAACGCCAACCGCCGCAGGGCATCCCTGCCGATGGCGCGATTCGTCAATCGCACGGCGCCTATCCTGCCGGATCCGCTCGCCGCACGGCGCCGCGCGGCGCTAGACTGCGCGACGAGCACCCGCCCGCCTAGCTCAACTGGCAGAGCACTTCACTTGTAATGAAGAGGTTTTCGGTTCGAGTCCGAAGGCGGGCTCTCGCGGCCAGCCGTCGCGGCGTGACCCACGGGCGAGCGCGGCGTCGGGAGCGGCGTCAGGGCGGTGCGTCGCCCGCAGGGCCGAACGCCGCCTGCGTCCGCGGCCCCGCGTCGACCGGGCGGACGGTCACGTCGGCGCCGCCGTCGGCGTCGCCGTCGGGCGGGTCGACGACCCCGAGCCCCTCGAGCATCGTGAAGAACGCGTTGCCGTAGGGCGTGTGGCGCACGCGCGCGCGGACGGCATCCCAGTCGACCTGCTCGCGCAGCGCGCGCGCCATCTTCAGCAGCGCCGCGTAGTCGAGGTGATGCTCGTTGAGGGTCTGCAGGCGCAGGGCGAACATGTCCTCGAGGCGCAGCACGTTCATCGACACCGAAGTGACCGTCATCTGCTCTCCGCGCGCGATCTGCTCGTCGGTGACCTCACCCTCGACCGTCCGGAAGATCAGGTCGACGAGCACCTCGCCGTCCCACGCCTTCAGCAGCCACTCCTCCGGCGGGCGCTCGGGGCGCATTCCCGCGTCGACGAGCAACTCGAGCGCGCGCTCGGCGTCCTGCCGGCGAACCATCAGATCCAGGTCGTTGGTCACCTCCGGGCCGCCGCGGGCCCACGCGGCCAGGCTGCCGCCGACGAGAAACGGGATCTCCGCCTCGCGCAGCAGGGCCACGCACTTGCGCAGGGTTGCCAGGATCGGGCCGAAGCGCTCGTGCTCGTCGGACATGGCGCTGCTGTTACCCGTGCTTGCCGATGGGGAAAGCACGGCGAGATGGTCTTGGTCGAGCAGCCGCAGCGCCCAGCCCGGATCGCCGCGGTCGGCGACCTGCACTGCCGCGAGTCGCAGCGCGACGAGATCGCGGCCGCGTTCGCCGGCGTCTCCGGCGAGGTCGACGTCATCCTGCTGGCGGGCGACCTGACGACGCATGGGGAGCCCGAGCAGGCGCTGATCCTCGCCGACGCGTGCCGCGCGCTCGACACCCCTGTGCTGACGGTCCTCGGCAACCACGACTGGCATTCCAACCGCCGCGACGACGTCGTCGAGGTGCTGCTCGACGCGGGCATCGTGGTGCTCGACCGCGGTCACGCGATCCTCGACATCGGCGGCATCGACCTCGGCGTCACCGGTCTGAAGGGATTCGTCGGCGGGTTCGGCGGCTTCAACATCCCCGACTTCGGCGAGCCCCTGCTGCGCGCGGTCTACGACGAGACCTCCGCCGACGTCGAGGCGCTCGACGCGGGCCTGCGCGCGATCGCCGCCTGCGAGATGCGCATCGTGCTGCTGCACTACGCGCCGGTCGCGGCGACGCTCGTCGGCGAGCCGCGCGAGATCTGGGCCTTCCTGGGCAGCGACCGCCTCGCGGCGCCGATCGCCGAGCATCGCCCGCACGTCGTGCTGCATGGCCACGCGCACGCGGGCAGCTTCGAGGGCGCGGTCGGCGAGGTGCCGGTCTACAACGTCTCCGCGCCCGTGATCGGGCGCGACTTCTGCGTCTTCGAGCTCAGCGGCGCCGGCGCGACGACGGCGGCGGTGCACTAGCACCGCGCGAGCCGGCGATCCACGAGCGCCGCGAGACGGCGGCGCCGGTCAGCCCGCGCGGCGCGGTGCGCTGCCGACGTGCTCGAGCTTGCCGTGCCCGTTGCTGGAGACGACGTGCTCGTACGTCGGGATGTCGGGATCTCCGGGCGCGTTGAGGCGCCGCTCGAGCTCGCCCATGACGAGCCCGAAGACGAGGTGGCGCCACGTCGCCTGCGCGAAGGCGCGCCCGCTTCCCGCCAGCCGCGGAAGATCGGCGCGCGCGGGATGGATGCGGTCGACGGCGATCGTCAGCGGCCATGTCGCGGCGTGCTCCACCAGCGCGACGATCGGGCCGCGGCTCCAGGAGGGCAGCGGCATCCGCGCGGCGAGGTTCGCGTAGGCGGCGCCCATCAGCGCTCCGTTGCCGAGGTGCAGCGCAGCGCCGACGACCGGCCATGCCGCGCCCTGCGTGAAGATCTTGCCGAGCAGCTCGCTGTCGTCGTAGTCGACGCCGAAGACCGGCTTGTCGAGCGGCTGCTGCGCCAGCCACACCCCGGCTGCGACCGCACCGGCGAGGGCTCCCCGAAGCGACTTGGCGCGATCGATCACCATGGTGCTGCACGGACTGTAACGCGCGTCACGAAGACGGGTATCCAGCGGCATGGACCGAGGCCAGCTCTTGGCGCGCGCACAGGGCCGCGGCGTCAACCCGTTGATCTACTGGGTTGCGCGCGCCATTCTGCAGCCCTTCTTCCTCGTGTACTTCCGCATGAAGCGGATCGGGATGGAGCACATCCCGAGGCAGGGCGCGTTGATCATCGCCTCCAACCATCGATCCTTCATGGATCCGTGGGTGATCGGCATGATGCTGCGCCGGCCGGTCTACTACGTCGCCAAGACCGAGCTCTTCCATCGGCGCGCCATCGCATGGCTGCTGAGTTCGCTGGGCGCCTTCCCGGTCGACCGCGGCAACGGCGACCGCGACGCGATGGACGCGGCGCGGCGGATCCTCGAGCGCGGCGACGTCGTCGTCATCTTTCCCGAGGGCACGCGCACCCGCCCGGGCGCGCTCGGGACGCCCAAGCGCGGGGTCGGCCGGCTGGCGCTCGAGACGGGCGCCCCGATCGTTCCGATCGCGCTGATCGGCACCGAGGCGGTGCGCAAGGGCTGGCTGGTCCGCCCGCACAAGGTGCGCATCCGCGCGGGGCGGCCGCTGCGCTTTCCGCAGGTCGACGAGCCGTCGCCGTCGCTGGCGCGCGCGGTCACCGACCGGATCTGGCCGTGCATCGAGCTGCAATGGGAGTGGCTGGGAGGAACGCCGGCACTGCGCCGGGCCGCGATCATCGGCGCCGGCTCGTGGGGGACGGGCCTGGCGGTCGCCTTCGTCCGCGCCGGGCTCGACGTCGAGCTCGGCTGCCGCACCGCGCAGCAGGCGGCGCGCCTGCAGCGCACGCGCGTCAACGACCACTACCTGCCGGGGACCCGCCTGCCCGACGCGATCCGCGTGACCGTCGCCGACCGGCTTGCGCTCGATCGCGCCGACATCGTCTGCTTCGCCGTCCCGGCGGCCTCCCTGCCGGCCGCCGTCGAGGCGCACGCCCGCGCGATCTCCCCCTCCGCGGGGGCACTCGTGCTGTGCAAGGGGCTCGTCGCGCCCGACGGCACGCTGCCGAGCGCGTACGTCGCCGACCGCGTCGACGCACGCGCCGTGGCCTGCATCGGCGGACCGAGCCACGCCGCGGACGCGCTGAGCAGCGGCGCAGCGCTCGTCATCGGCTGCGCCGACCCGATCTACGCCACGCAGATCGCGCGGCTGTTCAAGGACGCCGGCTTCGACACGACGACGACCGTCGACGTCGCCGGCGTGGAGCTCGCCGGGACGGCGAAGAACGCCGCCGCGCTCGCGGCTGCCGCCGCGGGGGTGCGCGGCCCGAACGCCGCGGGCGCCGCGGCGGGCAAGGTCTTCGCCGAGGTCGACGCCTTCGCGCGCCACCGCGGCAGCCGGCGCGAGACGTTCGCCGGCCTGGCGGGCGCGGGAGACCTCGTCGCCACCGTCGTCGCCGAGGGAAGCCGCAACCGGCGGGCAGGTGAGCTGTTGGGACAGGGTGTGTCCGCACAGAGCATCGGTGTCCGCCTCGGGCAGTCCAGCGAGGCGATGGACGGCGTCGGACTGCTGGCGCGGACGCTGCGCCGCGAGGGCGTCCCGTCGCCGACGCTCGACCGGCTCGCAGATCTGGTCGACGGGCGCATCGACGCCGAGGCCTTCACCGCCGCGGTGACGGGCCCGGGCGGGCGCTTTCGCCGCAGCGCCAACAGCGCATCACCGCTTGCCGCGGCCGCATCGGGCGCCGCCGATCGCAGCTCTGCGCAGGGATAGGCTCCGTGCACCGTGGACCAGTCCGACAAGGCCCGCCTCGACGCGGCGTTCTCCGAGCTGTACCGAGCGCATCTGCGCGACGTCTACAGCTACGCCTACTACCGGGTGGGCAACCACCACGACGCGGAGGACCTGACCGAGCAGACCTTCCTGCAGGCGTACCGGCACTTCGAGCGCGCGCAGGCGGAGTCCTCGGGCCGGCCGCTGCGGCCGTGGCTGATCCGCATCGCGCACAACCTCGCGGCGAATCTCTACCGCGACCGCTCGCGCCGGCCGCAGACGCCGATCGACGACACGACGGTCCTCAGCGCGATGCACACGACCGAGGATCTCGTCGAGGGACGCGATGAGCTGGCGCGGATCATCGCGGGCATCCAGGAGCTGCCAGACGAACGTCGCGAAGCGCTCATCATGCGCTTTGCGCTCGGGATGGACAACCGCGAGATCGCGCGCGCGATGGGCAAGACCGACGGCGCGACCAAGGTCCTGCTGCACCGCGCGATCAAGCAGCTCGAGGGGATCGTGACGCCCGCGTGAGCCCCGAGGCCACACCGGTTGACATCGAGCGGATGCTGCGCCGCGCGCTGGCCCCCGTCGACCCGCCCGAGCGGCTGAAGACGCGCCTGGAGACGACGCTCCAGGAGCTCACCGACGCAGCGGTCGACGAGCTCGAGGGCTGGGAGCTGTCGGCGATGCGCGACCCGCGCAACTGGGTGCGCCCGCTCGTCGCGACGGCCGTCGGCGCCTCCGCCGGGACCGCGCTCGTCATCCTGCGCGTACGGCAGGAGCGCCGCAGGCGTGCCGCGCAGTCGCGCAACCCGCTGGACCTCGCGCAGCGCACGCTGCAGGCCGCGGCGGGCGAGGCGCGCAAGCTGGCCCGGCGCGAATAGGGCTGCTTGCGGCTGCGTCCGGGCGCCGCTGATCCGCCTGGCCGCCGGCAGCGTATTCCGAAGCACATGTCACGCCTGCGCAAGAACGCCGATCCCAGCCCGACGGAGCTGCGCGATCTCGCTGACGAAGACCTCATGCAGCTCGTGCGCCGCGCGAACGCCGACGCGTTCGAGGTCGTCTACGAGCGCCACTCGAACGCCGCCTTCTCGCTCGCGTACCGGATGTGCGGCTCGCGCGCCGCCGCCGAGGACGTCGTCCAGGAGGCGTTCGTGTCGCTCTGGCGCAGCGGCGCGCGCTACGACCGTGCCCGCGGATCCGTACGCACCTGGGTGCTGGGGATCGTCCAC
The DNA here is from genome assembly GCA_046565905.1 of Thermoleophilia bacterium. Taxonomy (GTDB): domain Bacteria; phylum Actinomycetota; class Thermoleophilia; order Solirubrobacterales; family Solirubrobacteraceae; genus CADCVQ01. The sequence continues at coordinate 27,114 of JBKHXR010000110.1, forward strand.
AACCGGGCGATCGACTCACTGCGTCGCTCCGTCGTCCACGATCGCCGCCGCGCGAGCGACGAGGGCCTCGAGGAGCGCTTCGAGGCGCGCGAGCGCACGGAGGTCGAGGTCGCCCGGCTGGACGAGGCCGCGGAGATCCGCCAGGCGCTGCAGACCCTGCCCTCGGAGCAGAGCCGGGTCATCGAGCTCGCCTACTTCGGCGGCTTCACGCAGACGGAGATCGCTTCGATGATCGACACGCCGATCGGTACGGTCAAGGGCAGGATGCGCCTGGGCCTGGAGAAGATGCGCGCCCAGCTCGGCGGCATGCGCGAGGTGACGTCATGAGCTTCGAGACCTGCCCGCGGATCGACGACGCCGGCGCCTACGTCCTGGGCGCGATGGCCGACGGCGAACGGGAGCACTACGGCGCACACGTGGCCGAGTGCGAGGTCTGCACGGCGAAGGTCGCCGAGCTCGGCTTCGTATCCGACGCGCTGCTCAACGCGGTCCCGCAGCTGACCGTGCCGCCCGACGTCCGCGGGCGCGTCATGTCGGTCGTGCGCGCCGAGTCGGAGCTGCTGCGCGCCGCGGGACCGATGGCCGACCGCCCGATCGAGCGCCGGCCCGCGCGCCGCTTCAGCCTGCCGGCGCTGCGTCCGTGGCCGGCGACCGTGCTGGCGACGTCGCTGCTGGCGCTCGGCATCGGCGGCGGCGCGCTGCTCGTCGGGGGTGGCGAGAGCGATCCCGCGACGCGGACGATCGCCTGCGCGAGCGCCCCGGACGGGGCCAGCTGCAACGTGCGTCTCGACGGCGACAGGGCAGAGCTCGTCCTGGCCGGCCTGCAGGCGCCGCCGAAGGGCCGCATCTATCAGGTATGGCTCGATCGCGACGACGGCACGGCGCCGGAGCCGACGGAGGCGCTGTTCTCCGTGCGCAAGGGCCGTGCGGCGGTCGCGGTACCCGGCGACCTCGGCGACGTCAAGCAGGTGCTGGTGACGCACGAGCCGCTCGGCGGCAGCGAGGTACCGACGCGCCAGCCGGTCATCGCCGCTCCGCTCACGTAGCGATCGCCGGAAGGCATCCGTGCCGTACGGGCATGCGCGACTGGTAGCGTGATTTGCCCGTGGAGGCCTCGACCGCAACGACCTGCTATCGCCACTCCGACCGTGAGACGGGGGTCTCGTGCTCGTCGTGCGGGCGGCCGATCTGCCCGGAATGCATGACGCCGACGCCGGTCGGCATGCGCTGTCCGGAATGCTCGCGGCAGACGACGAAGGTCCGGACGGCGGCGACGATCCGCCGCGACCCGCAGCTGACGTACGTGCTGATCGCACTGAACGTGATCACGTTCGTCGCGATGACCGCGGCCGCGGGCGGCGGGCTGATGAGCCGCCCGAGCAGCGGCGCGATCTTCACCAACGGCGCGCTGTGGGGCCCCGGGGTCGCCGACGGCGACTGGTGGCGGATCATCACCTCGGGCTTCCTGCACGCGGGGCTGCTGCACCTCGCGTTCAACATGTACTTCCTGTACTTCCTCGGCACGATGCTGGAGCCGGAGATCGGCAGGTTGCGCTTTGTCGCGATCTACTTCGTCTCGATGCTGGGCGGCTCTTTCGGTGCACTGCTGATCTCACCCGATGCGGTGACGGTCGGTGCGTCGGGAGCCGTGTTCGGGATGATGGGCGCGGCGATCATCGGCATGCGCGCGCGGGGAATCGACCCGATGCAGTCGGGCCTCGGCATCACGCTGCTGCTCAACCTCGGGATCACGTTCCTGATCCCCGGGATCTCGATCGGCGGGCACATCGGCGGCCTCGTCGCGGGCGGCATCGTCGGCTTCCTCATGTTCGAGCTGGCCGAGCGGCGCCGAGCCGCGCTGGCACCGGTGCTCGCCGTCTGCGCCGTCCTGGCCCTGGCGCTCGCCGCCGGCTGCATCGCCCTCGCCTCGAGCGCGACGCAGTTCTGAGGAGCCCGCCGATCCAGGCTCAGAACACCGCGTGCGGCAGCCACAGGCACCACACGCCCAGGTTCAGCACGGCGGCGGCGAAGTTGATCGTGCGCGACGCCTGGAACATGTGAGATTAATCGCACCGGTCACGGTGTTCTTGAACCTCTCGTGCAGCTTTGCAGGCAATGCCGTGCAAATCCGTCGGCGCCGCTCGGTGGTCACCCGCAGCGCCGTCGGTGGTTGTCCGCAAGGCCGCCGATTCACCTGATTCCGGCGCAGTGACAGCCCCGAACGAGGCGCACGCAGACCGGGCGGTCGCCCCGTCTTCCACGACTGTCGCGGGTGTCCCGGCACGGTTACGCTGAGCGTCATGCGGCTGTCGGATCCATCGCACCGCGACGAGGCCGCGACGCAGTTGGACGAGATCCTGCGCGACGGCTCGATCCGCTGTGTGCTGCAGCCGATCGTCGATCTGGAGACCGGCGCGCTGTTCGGCTTCGAGGCGCTGGCGCGCGGGCCGGACGGATCGCTGCTCGCGCGGCCCGATCAGCTCTTCGCGACCGCGCGGCGCGTGAACCGCCTCGCCGAGCTCGACGCGGCATGCCAGCAGGCGGCCCTCGCCAGCGCGCAGGCCCATGCCCTGCGTGCGCCGCTGACGCTGTTCGTCAACGCCGAGCCCGACGCCGGCGGCTTCGCCTCGCTGCCATCGACGGGGCCCGGCGTTCGCGGCGTCGTCGAGCTCACCGAGCGCACGTTGACCAGCCGGCTGACAGAGCTGCTGCCGGCGGTGCAGCGGGCACGCGCCGAGGGCTGGGGGATCGCGCTCGACGACGTCGGCGCCGACACGCGCTCGCTGGCACTGATGCCGCTGCTGCGCCCAGACGTCATCAAGCTCGACCTGCGCCTGGTCCAGGATCAGCCAACGCGAGAGATCGTGGCGATCGCGGGCGCCGTCGGCGCCCAGGCCGACCGCACCGGCGCGACGGTCCTCGCGGAGGGCGTCGAGACCGCCGAGCAGGCGCAGTACGCGCGGGCGCTGGGCGCGACGCTCGGACAGGGGTACTTCTTCGGACACCCGACGTCCGAGCCGCGCCGCGAGCACGTGACCGGCATCCCGCTGCCGATCTTCACGGCTGCGCTGCCGCACCCCTGGCGCACGCCGTTTGAACTCGCGAGCGCGCGCCGGCCCGTGCGCCGCGGCACGATTCCCCTGCTGGCGTCGATCAGCGGCGAGCTCGAGCGTCAGGCCGCGTCGCTGCGCCCGACCTGCCTGCTGATCTCGAGCTTCCCGGACGCCGAGGAGTCCCGGGCGCGGATCGACACCGTCTATGCGGAGCTCGCGGCAGAGCTGGCCTTCGTCGCCGCCCTGGCGGGCGACATGCCCGCGCGGCGGGGCCCCGGGCTGCGCGGTGTGAGGATCCGCGACGAGGACCCGTTGCGCGGATCGTGGAACGTGGTCGTGATCGGTCCGCACTTCGCGTCGATGCTCGCCGCCCGCGAGCGCAGCGGCTCGATCTCCGCGGAGGCGAGCTCCTACGACTTCGTCTTCTCCTACGACCGCGACGTCATCATCGAGTGCGCGCAGGCGCTGATGCTGCGGATCGCGCTCGCCGAGGGGCGCGAAGACCCCTCACGGAAGGCGGCTCAGAGCAGTTCGTCGTAGAGCTCCTGGGCCCGAGACAGCAGGCGGGCAGCCGAGAAGCGCGCGCGCACGTCGTCGCCGGCGGCGGCGCCTAGCCGCTCGCGGCCGGCGGGGTCTGCCCGCAGCTCGGCCAGCGCCCGGCCCAGCGCGTGCGCGTCGCCCGCCGGCACGAGCCGGCCGGTGACGGCGTCGGCGAGGATCTCCGGCAGGCCGCCGTGATCGGCGGCGACGACGCAGCAGCCGGCGGCGGCGGCCTCGAGCGCAGAGTTGGGCAGGGGGTCGGGCTGCGTCGAGGGCACGGCGACCACGTCGGCGGCGCCGTAGACGTTCTCGACGTCGGGGCGGAAGCCGGCGAAGCGGACCCGATCGGCGACGCCGAGCGAGCGGGCGAGCGCGTGCAGGTCGGCAAGGCGCCGCTCCTCTCCTTTCCAGGGATCGCCGGCGATCAGCACGATCGCGCTGTCGTCGCCGAGCTCGGCGAGCGCTCGGATGAGGACGTCCTGCCCCTTCCAGGACGAGATCCGCCCGAGGATCGCGACGACGAAGGCGCCGGCGGGCAGGGCGAGCGCCGCCCGGGCGGCGGTGCGCTCGGCGCGAGCGGGCAGCAGCGCAAGGCCGTCGTGCAGCACGAGCGCCTTCGCCGTCGCGCCGAGCTGCGCGCGCGTCGCCTGCGAGACGCACGGCAATGCGTCCGCGCTGAGCAGCATCCGGCGGTAGGCCGGCCAGTAGCGCTCGAAGCCGGCATAGATCTCGCGCAGGTGCCACACGTGGGGCACGCCGGCGAGCCGCGCGGCCGGCGCGCCGCCCAGCGTCACGGACGTGTTCGTGTGGACGAGGCGCACGTCGCGGGCGCGAACGAGGCGCGCGAGGGCGCCGGCGTCGCGCGCGACGGCGCCCGCGGCGGCAGCGAGGCCCGTGACCGACATCGACGCGCGACGCAGCACCGCGAGCGGGCGCACGAGCACCTCGACTCCGGCCTCCTGCAGGTCGCGCCGCAGCGCGCCGTCCATCGCGAGCACGACGAGCGCGCGGTAGCGCGCCGGATCCAGGCCGCTCGCGAGCAGCGCGAGCTGGCGGTCGGCGCCGTAGCGTCCCGCCGACGAGTGTAGGAACAGGACGGTGCGCGAAGCGGGCAGGCGCTAGAGCTCCACGACCAGCGCCTCGGCCGGCGCCTGCGGCGCGCGGTCGGGGTGCAGGATGTGCGCCAGCAGCTCGAGGCCGTCCACCAGCCGCGGGCCCGGCCGCGAGAAGTAGGCCGAGGCGTTGACGGCCACGACCTGGTCGGCGCCGAGCGCGCGCAGGCTGCCGGCGAACTCCTCGGCCTCGACGAGCGCGCGCGCGGCGTCGTAGCCGCACGGCATCACGATCACGACCTCGGGCTGTGCGGCGGCGACCTCCTCCCATGTCGCCTGGCGCGACGGCTCGCCGGCGAAGCCGAGCACGTCCTCGCCGCCGGCCATCTCGATCAGCTGCGGCGTCCAGTGCCCGGCGACGAAGACCGGGTCGAGCCACTCCAGCGCGGCGACCCGCGGCCGCGGCGCGCCGCGTACCGCCAGGCGCACGACGTCGGCGCGGCGCGCGGTCCGGGCGATGAGGTCGAGCGCGGCGTCCTTCGCGTTCGTCGCCTGCGCGATCGTGCGCACGTCGCCGACCGTCTCGCCGTAGGTCGTCGGGTCCAGCGAGATCACGCGCGGCGGCCCGGGCAGGTCCTGCGCGAGCGCCCGGACCTCGTCGACGGAGACCGCGCAGACATGGCAGAGCGCCTGGGTGACGATGAGGTCGGGCTCCAGCTCGCGCACGAGCTCGTCGTCGAGCGCGTAGATCGAGTCGCCCGCCTCCGTGCGTGCGCGCACCGCGGCATCGATCTCGCCCGGCGACATGCCCCTCCCGAGCACGTCGCTTGTGACCTGGGGCAGCTCCTGTGCCTCCTCGGGGTGGTCGCATTCATGCGTCACGCCGACGACCTGCTCGCCCAGTCCGAGCGCGAAGAGCAGCTCGGTAGCGTGTGGTACGAGGCTCACGATCCGCATGAGGAGAGCGTATGGCACGACTGGACGATTCGGAGATCGACGAGCGGCTGGCGAGCACGCAATGGCGCTGCGAGGGCAACAGCATCGTGCGCGACGTCGAGTGCAAGGGCTTTCACTCCGCGATGGCGCTCGCCAACGCGGTCGCCGACGCCGCGAACGAGGCCAACCATCACCCCGACATCCTCGTGCACGGCTACAAGCACGTCCGGCTCACGCTCTCCACGCACTCCGAGGGAGGCGTCACCGAGAACGACCTCCGTCTCGCCGGGACGATCGACGGTCTGGTCGCCGACGCATCCTGACGTGCCACGCCGGACGCACGGCGCAGGCGACGCTGCGGCCCCTGCTACGGTTTCGGACGCAGCGTCAATGAACGACGACCTTCCTCGAAGTCGCGGCCGACACCCTAGGCCCGGCCCTATCCGCGCCTCTTGACCGCGCTCCTGCTCAGTGCGGTCGTCGTGCTGATCTTCGCCAACGGCTTCTTCGTTGCCGCGGAGTTCGCGCTCGTGCGCTCGCGGCGCTCGCGGATCGACGAGATGGCACAGTCCGGCGACCGCCGTGCGCGGCTCGTGCTCGCCCAGCTCGACGACCTCAGCGAGTACCTCTCGGCCTGCCAGTTCGGGATCACGCTCGCGTCGTTGGGCATCGGCTTCCTCGGCGAGCCGGCGATCGCCGACCTCATCGAGCCGCTGCTCGAGGACTTCGCGCACGCGGTCGCGGCGCCGATCGCGATCGCGATCGCCTACGTGCTCGTGACCGCCGGCCACATCACCGCCGGCGAGCAGGTGCCGAAGATCTTCGCGATCGTCAACGGCGAGTCGGTCGCACGCCGCGTGGCGCGGCCGCTGAACGTCTTCAACCGCGTCATGCGGCCGTTCATCCACGTGCTCAACAAGGCCTCCAACGCGATGCTGCGCCCGCTGGGCATCAAGGGCGACCACGACTTCGAGGAGGGCTCGACGCCCGAGGAGGTCCGCGCGATCATCGCCCGGGCGCACGCCGGCGGGCACCTCGATCCCGGCGAGGCGGGGATGCTGTCCGGCGTCTTTCACCTCCACGAGCAGCAGGCACGGCAGGTCATGACCCCGATCCCGGCGGTCGTCACCGTCGACGTCTCCGAGGACGTCGGAACCGCGATGCGGCGCTGCATCTCGACCGGACACACCCGCCTGCCCGTCACCGAGGATCACAATCCCGACAAGGTGCAGGGTGTCGTGCACTCCAACTCGCTGGCGCGGATCCTCATGGCCGACGGATCCGAGGCCGAGATCGTGCCCGCGATCAAGCCGGCGACGATCGTGCCCGAGACCAAGCCGCTGGACGACCTGCTCGCCGACCTGCAGCGCAACCGCTCGACGATGGCCGTCGTCGTCGACGAGTACGGCCGCGTCGCCGGCATCGTGACCGTCGAGGACATCATCGAGGAGATCGTCGGCGAGATCGACGACGAGACCGACCCTGCCGGTGGCGATGTGCGCCAGCTCGCCAACGGCGACTGGTACGTGCGCGGCCACGTGGCGATCACCGACCTCGCCGACTACGACCTCGCGCTGCCCGTCGACAGCGACGCCTACAACTCGATCGGCGGCTTCGTGTTCGCGCGCCTCGGCCGCCTGCCCAAGCGCGGCGACACGGTGAGCGCCAACACCTATTCCATCCGCGTCGAGTCCGTCCGCGAGAACCGCATCGAGGCGGTCCGCATCCGCGAGCGCCGGGGGCAGGAGGCGGCCCGCGACGACGAGACGCAGAACGCGTAGCAACGCGACGTTTCTCGAACCGGTTTGGCGCAAGTTCGATCGCGCCGTTGCGTTAGAGGATGAGCAGCCCCCGCCCGTGGGACGGCGGAGGTGAGCGAGCTGGAGCCGGGGTGGGTCCGCTCGCCGCAGAGAACACGACGGGCCCGCGAGTCGCGGGCCCGTCGTGTGCATCTGGGAGGAGGTGCGAGCCCTGTCGCGCGGACGATCCTGCAGGCGCAGGCTGAACGGCCCCCAAACCCCGATCCAGGCCGAAAACGCCTCCGCGTCAGCGCGCGTAGAACTCCGGCGGGTACAGCCCGCGCCCGGTCTTGCGTCCGAGCACGCCCTCCGCGCAGAGGTCGCGCAGGGACTGCGGGACGTCGGCGCCGATCGCGTCGCCGATCGCCACGGAGACGTCGAGCCCGATGTAGTCCAGCAGTGCGATCGGCCCCATCGGGTGCGCCGCTCCGAGCTGCATGCAGGTGTCGATCGACGCCGGCGGCAGGCCCGTCTGCTCCATCAGGGCCACCGCGCTGAAGAGGTACGGGAACAGCAGCCGGTTGACCACGAAGCCGGCGAGGTCGGGAACGTCGACGGGCTCCTTGTCCAGCGCCGCGCAGAGCGCCGTCGCGCGCTCCCGGGTGGCGTCGGTCGCGGCGTCGGGATAGGCAAGCTCGACGAGCTTCATCCGCGGTACCGGGTTGAAGACGTGCAGGCCCACGAACCTGTCGGCATGTCCCGAGGCGACGGCCAGGTCGCCGACCGACAGCGACGAGGTGGTCGTGCTGATCACGGCCCCGTCGGCGGCGAGCTCGCCGAGCCTGGCGAGCAGCTCGCTCTTCATAGCGATGTCCTCGGAGATCGCCTCGACGAGGAACGTGGCGCCGGCGAGATCGCCGAGGTCGGTCGTGACGGTGACGTTGGCGGGGTCGAAGTCCTCGCCGAGGCGCTCGCAGGCCTTCGCGATCGCCTTCGTCGCACGCGCTGCCGACGCCTCCGAGCGGGCCCAGAGCACGTGCCCCGGCGTCCTCGTGGCGCAGGCCGCCAGACCCGTCGCGATCGCGCCGCTACCGGCGATTCCGAGCTTCTCGTCCACGGCCGCTCCTCCCGCTTTGACTGACCAATCGGTCGGGTACCTTAGACGGCATGAACGCACAGCAGGGCCGCGAGGTCGTCATCGTCGAGGCGGTACGTACGCCGATCGGCCGCGGCCACCCCGAGAAGGGCTACTACAAGGACACGCACCCCAACGAGCTGCTGGGGCGCTGCTTCACCGAGGTCATCGAGCGCGCCGGCATCGACGCCGCCGAGGTCGAGGACGTGATCGCAGGATGCGTGCAGCAGATCGGCGAGCAGAGCTTCAACGTGGCACGCAACGCGTGGCTGCAGGCCGGGCTGCCGATCCAGACCGCCGCGACGACCGTCGATCGTCAGTGCGGCTCGGCGCAGCAGGCCGTGAACTTCGGCGCCGCGCTGATCGCCGCCGGCATCCACGACGTCGTGATCGGCTCCGGCGTCGAGCACCTCGGCCACATCCCGATGGGCGTCACCTTCGGCATGATCGACCAGGTCGGCACGCCCTTCCCCCCCGCGCTGATGGAGAGGTACGACCTCGTCCCGCAGGGCCTCAGCGCCGAGCTGATCGCCGACAAGTGGGAGATTCCCCGCTCCGAGCTCGACGAGCTCGCCGTGCGCTCGCATCGCCTCGCCCACCGCGCGACGCAGGAGGGACGCTTCGAGCGCGAGATCGTCCCGTTCACGACCAACGGCGACACGCGGTACGTCGATCAGGGCATCCGCCCGGACACGAGCCTGGAGAAGCTGGCCGCGCTCAAGCCGGCCTTCAAGCCCGACGGCAAGGTGACGGCGGGGACCTCGTCGCAGATCTCCGACGGCGCCGCCGCCGTGCTGCTGATGTCGCGCGAGAAGGCCGATGCGCTGGGCCTCAGGCCGCGCGCGCGGATCGTCGACCAGACGACGGTCGGCGTCGACCCGGTGACGATGCTGACGGGGCCGATCCCGGCGACGCGCAAGCTGCTGGAGCGCAACGCGATGACGATCGGCGACATCGACCTCGTCGAGGTCAACGAGGCGTTCGCCCCGGTCGTCGCCGCGTGGCGGCGCGAGCTGGAGCCCGACATGGACCGCGTCAACGTCAACGGCGGCGCGATCGCGCTCGGCCATCCGCTCGGCTCGACCGGCGCGCGGCTGCTGACGACGCTCCTGCACGAGCTCGAGCGCTCCGGCGGGGAGACCGGCCTCGTGACGATGTGCTGCGGCGGCGGCCTGGGCACCGGAACGCTGATCCAGCGGCTGTGAGAGAGCTCTGAGAAGACCCGCGCGGCGCATCGCTGGCGGGGGGCGTGGGTAATGCCACAGGCAACGTCCCACTCGCTCAAGGAGGAGTTTCATCCATGATCGGCATCCTGATCGCCGTCCTGCTCGCCGCGCTCGTCTACTGGCTCTGCCTCGTGATCGGGCTGCCCGCGATCGTCGCCATCATCGCGGCGGTGCTCGTGCTCCTGAGCGGCATCGGCACCGGCGGCTACGGCTACGGCCGCCGCGGCATATAGCTCCAGCGGGCCCCGCTCGCACGCTCTCTCACGAAGCCCGGCACGTGTGCCGGGCTTCGTGCCGTCCGCGGCCGTCGGCGCCGGTCAGCCCCAGCGAAACCCGGTCGCCGAGGGCGCAGGCGGCAGCGGGCTGGAGGGCAGGCCCGGCGGCGGGTCCATCGCATGAAAGCCCGTCGGCGACGTGTCGTTGGGCGTGTCGGGATGGAAGATCGACGCGAGGTACTGGATCTGCCCGCGCCCGACGCCGAGCTCGAACTGGCCGCCGCCGTACGCACCGATGCCGCGCCGCTCGGTGTAGTCGTAGGCGTCGAACAGCGGCTTGACGCCGCCGAGCCGCGACGGCTTCAGGTTGACCATGCGCGGCGCGAACGGCAGCGCCTCGATGTCGTCGATCGAGTGGATGTTCGCGTCCCAGGTGATCCGGTCGCGGTGCGGCTCGAGCAGCGCGTCGATCTCCGGCGTGAGCTTCGGATCCTCGATCCAGGCATCGGGGAAGGCGGCGACGACGCGCCCGTAGAGCGCCGGATCGGCGGGCTGGTCGACGATCGTCCCCTCGTAGAGGCCCTTGAAGTCGACCGAGTCGACGGCGCCGGTCCGCACGAGCCCCTCGATCAGCTCGTCGTCCCACGACGCCGTCGGATCGAGCTTGAAGCGCAGCGTCGGGTACGCCTGCAGCCGGCGCGTCACCGGCTCCAGCGACGGCGGCTCGCCCAGGCGCAGCGAGACGACGAACGTCAGCGGCCGCGGCTCGCGGCCGAGCACGGCGTGCAGCGGCCTGCCGGCCTGGCGCAGGGCGAGGTCGAGGGCCGCGGACTCGTAGGCCCAGACGCGGTACAGCTGCGAGACGTCGCGCTGGGCGGGCTCGGGGAAGAGCTGGAGCCCGGCAAGGTGCTCGGCGAACGAGCGCATCGTCCAGTCCCCCGAGAGGTCGAGCACGGGTCCCGCCCGCTGGGCGATCTCGTGGTCGACGGCGTCGTAGACGACGTCCTCGCCGAGGCCCTCCTCGCCGGCGCCGTGCAGCCGGATGATCGTCGACTTGCGCTCGAAGTCGCTGGAGACGTTCTGGACGAGGCCCTCGAGCTCGTATCCCTCGATCGTGAGCGGCAGGTCGGCGACGCGGTCGTAGGTGCTCATGGTTTCGACCCTACTGGGGCAGCCTCCTGCGGTGCTCGTGCTCGCCGCCGACCGCGGCTTCTCCTTCGCAGATCCCTACGCGATCGCGCTGACCTTCGCCGGCGTCGCGGTGTTCGCGGCCATCGGTGCGCTGTCGCACCACCGCGAGCGTGCGTTCTCGGCGAGCCTCATCTACCTCGCGCTCGGGATCTTCGCGGCGACGATGATCGACCTGCTCGACGTTCGCTGGATCGATCCGCTCGAGGATGCGACGCTGATCGAGCGGCTGGCCGAGTTCGCGGTCATCGTCGCGCTGTTCGGCGCCGGGCTCAAGCTCGAGCGCGCGTTCGACCGGCGCATGTGGGGATCGGTCGCGCGCCTGCTGGGGATCGTCATGCCGCTGACGATCGCCGCGGTCGCCGTCTTCGGCGTGCTCGTGATCGGCCTGTCGCTGGGCGCCGCGATCATCCTCGGCGCGGCGCTCGCCCCGACGGACCCGGTGCTCGCCGGCGACGTCGGCGTCGGTCCGCCCGGCGAGGACGAGGAGCACGAGCCGAACTCCGCGCTGACGGCCGAGGCCGGGATGAACGACGGGCTCGCGTTTCCGTTCGTGTTCCTCGGCCTGTTCGTCGCCGCGGACGGTGGCTCGGCGTGGCTGTCGGAGTGGATCGTCGCCGATGTCGTCTACGCGGTGCCGGCGGGCGCCGTGCTGGGCGCCGCGGGCGGCTACCTGATCGCAGCAGGGATCGTGCGCCTGCGCGAGCAGGGCCTCATGATCCACGCGCTCGACGGCTGGGTGGCGGTGGCCGCCGTGCTGCTCGTCTACGGCCTGACGGAGGTCGCCGGCGCGTACGGGTTCGTCGCCGCGTTCGCGGCCGGCGTGGCGTTTCGCAGCTACGAGCACGGGCACGAGCTCAACCGCCGCGTCCACCAGGGGGCCGAGGTCGTCGAGAAGCTCTGCGAGCTGGCGCTGATCCTGCTGCTCGGCTCGCTGATCACGCTGACCGGCATGGGCGAGGTGGGGGCGGGAGGCTGGCTGCTCGTCCCCGTCCTGTTGCTCGTCATCCGCCCGCTGGCGACCGTCGCCGCCTTCGCCGGGTCGCGGACCCCGCCGCGGGAGCGCGCGTTCGTCGCGTGGTTCGGCGTGCGCGGCATCGGTTCGCTGTACTACGTGGCCGTGGCGCTCGGAACGGGCATCCTGTCGGTCGACGAGGCGCGGTCGCTGTTCTGGACCGTGGCCGCGTGCGTGGTCGCTTCGATCGTCGTCCATGGCGTCACCGCCGCACCGCTGAGCCGGCGCCTGCTGCCCCAGGCTTCATCGTGAGATCACCGCTTCCCATCGCCCTCCTCACCGCGCTGACGCTGGCGCTCGCCGCGTGCGGCGGCGGCAGCGACGACGAGGATTCCGCAGCCACCCCGGCGACGACTCCCGCGGCGGCGGAGCCGCAGCGCCCGATCATCGGCATCGGCGAGCAGGGTGCGGCGATGTTCAGCGACAGGCGCTTCGCCCGGCTGGGCATCGAGCACGTCCGCCTCGTCGTCCCCTACGACGCGATGCGCCGGCGCATCGAACGCGATCTCGCCACCGTCTGGATCGCCGAGGCGCGGCGCACGGGATCTGAGCCGTTCATCACCTTCGGCCACTCGCGCGAGACGCCGGAGAAGCTGCCCAGCGTGTCGGAGTACACGTCCGCCGTGCGGTCCTTCCGGCGCATGTTCCCCGACGTGCAGGTGTTCGCGCCGTGGAACGAGATCAACCACGACAGCCAGCCGACCTCCGACGCCCCGCGGCGGGCGGCGCAGTACTACAACGTGCTCAAGGAGGAGTGCCCGCGGTGCGTCGTGCTCGCGGGCGACGTGCTCGACCAGCGCGGGATGGTGCGCTACCTGGAGACCTACCGGCGCAGCCTCGAGGGCGAGCCCGAGATCTGGGGCCTGCACAACTACTCCGACACCAACCGCTTCCGCTCGACCGGGCTGCGCGAGATGCTCGCAACGGTCAAGGGGGAGATCTGGCTCACGGAGACGGGCGGCCTCGTGCAGTTCGGGCGCAACTTCCCGCGTGACGAGGAGCGCGCCGCGCGCGCGACGGCGTACGCGATCAAGCAGGCACGCGAGCACGAGCGGGTGGGGCGGATCTACCTCTACAACTGGACGGGAACCGATCCCAAGGCGCGCTTCGACGCCGGGCTGATCGCGCCCGACGGCACCCCGCGGCCGGCGTTCGACGTCCTGCGCGAGGCGCTCGAGGAGCGCTAGATTCCCGGCCGTCAGCCGCCGTGCGCGTCGGCGCCGGCCTCCAGCCGCGCCACGAGGTCGTCGAGGCGCAGCTCCTCGAGGCCGCGGCCGACGGCCTCCAGCTCGGCCGCGCACAGCTCGACGAGCGTGCGGCCCTCGCGGCAGAGCTCGAGCGTCTCGCGCAGCCCCGCGGCGCCGGAGTCCAGGCGCTTGATGATCTCCTCCAGCCGCGCCGTCGCGGCCTCGTAGCTGATCGGCTCAGTCATCGTCGCCGGGGATCGTCGCATCGACCGTCCCGTCGCCGAAGCGCAGCCGGACGTCGCCGGCGGCGCGCGCCGCCCCGGCACTCGTGACGACGTCTCCGGCGCGATCGGTGACGAGCGCGTAGCCGCGTTCGAGCGTGCGAGCGGGATCGTGGGCGGCAAGCGCCATCGCCAGCGCGTTCAGGCGCGTCGCGCGGCGCGCGTCGCCGGCGCCGGCAACGGCCTTGCGGTCCAGCACGACGGCCCGGCGGGCGGTGCGGGCGCGCTCGTGCTCGGCGCGCCTGCGCCCCGCTGCGCGGATCTCGCGCATGCGCTGGTGCAGCCGCCGCCGCTCGCCCGCGATGTGCTCGCCGGGCGCGCGCGAGAGCCGCGCGAGCGCCTGCGCCCGGTGCAGCAGGGCGCGGCGCCCGTGGACGCCGAGGCGCCGCGCGATCGCGAGGACGTGCGCGCGGGCGTCGGCGCAGTGCACGGCAACGGCCGACTCGGCGGCATGCGTCGGCGTCGAGCACGACAGCGCTGCGACGTCGTCGATCAGCGTGCGATCCGTGTGATGGCCGACGGACGCGATGACGGGCACGCCGAGCAGCGCGACGGTCCGGCACAGCGTCTCGTCGCAGAAGCAGAACAGGTCGGCGAGCGAACCGCCGCCGCGCGCGACGACGATCACGTCGACCACCCCGGTCGCGGCGAGGTCCTGCAGCGCGGCCGTGATCCGCGGCGCCGCGTGGCGATCCTGCACGGGCGCGAACGCCCACACGAGGCGGCCCTCCCAGCCACGCCGGCTCAGTCCGGCGAGGATGTCGTCGCGGGCCTTGCCGCCCTCGCCCGTGACGACGCCGATCGTGCGCGGCAGCGCGGGCCGGCTCAGGCGCTTCTGGGGCGCGAACAGACCCTCGCCGTCGAGCGCCTTGCGCAGCCGGTCCAGCTGCGCGAGCAGATCTCCCTCGCCGGCCACGCGCAGCTTGCTGACGGCGAACGTGAACGCCGGCGACGACGTGCGGCTGCCTGCGTAGTAGTCCAGGCCGCCGGCGACGACGACGCGTGCGCCGTCGGCGAGCGCGCCCTGCCCGAGCGCGAGCGCGTCGAAGTCGTCGCGCCAGATCGAGCATGGCAGCGCGCCCTCGGCGTCGCGCAGCTCGAGGTAGACCTTGGCGCGGCTGACGCGCAGGTTCCAGACCTCGCCGAAGAGCTGGACGCGCGGACGCTCGCGCAGGAAGTCGCGCAGGCCCGCCGCGTAGCGCCCCACGCCGTAGGGCCCGGGCAACGTGCTGCCGTCGAGCCCGGCGGGGGTCGTCGCCTGCTGCGTCATCTGGGCCGAAGTGTAAGAACGCCCCGCCGGCGCTGCCGAGCTAGTGCGCGCGCTCGGGGTTCGTGCCGTCGCTCTTGCCGGTGACCGACGCGAGCGTGCTCATCCCCGGATCGCTGACGAGCCCGCGCACCTCGCCCTCGAAGCCGAGCTTGGTGAGCCGCGCGACCTCGCGCTCGCCCTCGATCCGCGCCGGATGGCCCGGCGGCAGGCCGCGGATGAGCTTGGCGATGCGGTTGCGCAGCTGCAGCGCGAAGTGCGGCGTCGAGGCGCCCATCAGCTGGCGCACGTCGTCGAGCGTCACCTCGTGGCCGGAGCGCAGCCGGTCTGGATGCTCAGCTTGACTCATCGTCGTCCGTGTCGAGATTACCCGGAAGCTGCTCGGGCGCGATCTCCAGCAGCGCGTCGATGCGCGCCTGCGCGGCGACCGAGATCGCGTCGCGCGCGCCGATGATCCAGCCGTGGTTGTAGACGCCGGCGACGGGATCGGTGCGGTATGCGGGCTGCGTGTCGAGCAGCTGGCTCTGCAGCGGATCGGGCAGGCGGTCGGCGTTGTCGAGCACAAACAGCGGGCCGTAGCTGCCCGACCCCGAGAGCGGCGCTGCCGCGGCGGCGAACAGCGGCAGGCCGGTGCGCATGAACACCATGCCGTGACCGGGCGTCGAGACGCCCCATCCGAACTCGCCCCGGCGGTAGCGCGCGAACTCGATCGCGTTCGTGACCGGATCCTGTCCGCCGGTGCGGCGCACGCTGCCAAAGCGCTTGAGCTGCCTGGTGACGGCCGGGGAGATGAGCTTCGACGGCCCGAGGATGTAGATCCGCGGCTTCGCGAGTCCCTTCAGCGCGGCGAGCGCCGCCCGCGTCTCGGGCGGGATCTCGTCCTTGTTGACGAAGAGGATCGGGTCGCCCGTCTTGGCGGCGTAGGCCGCGGCCGGCATCGCGTACGACGGATCCTCGGCGCTGGCGACGATGATCTTCGACGCGACGCGCGGACGCGCGGCGCGGACGAGCCCGGCGATCGCACGCGTGAGCGCGAACGCGTTGCCGCCGCGCAGGTCGGTCGTCTTGTAGCCGGCGGGACGCGCGACGTTGCCGACGCGGATGATCTGCGCGTTGCCGGCCGCCTTGGCGCCCTCGGGAGCGAGCCTGTCGAGTGCGGCCTGGGAAGGGCCGGGCAGGCTCGTCCCGTCGGCGAAGAGGATCGGCGACCGGAACGGCGCCGCCATCAGCGCGGAGGCGGCGAGCGCGACGCGCCAGTCGCTCGAGTCGACGATCGTGATCGCGTTCGGCTTGCGGGCGGGGTCGGGGAACACGGCGCGCGCGACCGCGGCGGCGAGCTGCGTCGGGTCCGTGGCGGGGATCCGCGTCGTGTTCTTCGTCGCCGTCTCGGGGAAGCCCAGATTCTCCTTGACCTTGCTCGGCGGCGCCAGCAGCGCGGGTTGCGACGGGTCGTCGGAGCGCACCTCGCGCCCGCAGCCGACCATGATCAGCGCGGCGGCGAGAAGCAGGGCGGCGAGCCTCGGGCTGGACATCGCGCGGCACATTAGCGGTCGGGCGACGACCGAACGCCACCCCGCGTCGGCGCGACGGCCGTATCGTCCGCCGATCGGCGGGGTAGGCAGTTCGTGACGCGTCCGCTGCCCGCCCTGCTCGTCGCGCTGCTCGTGCCGCTGCTCTGGCCATCCTCCGCGGCCGCCGTCGACGCCGCGCTGCTGCGCCGCCACGCGCCGGTACTCGTGCTCGACGCGCGCGAACCGGCCCCGCCCGTGGCCGTCGACGCATTCCTGCGCGGCGCCCGCGGCGACCGTGCACGCCGCGCGCCGGCGCGCGTCTACGGCCACGCGGTGCGCGACGGCGGGCGCCTGTGGCTGCAGTACTGGCTGTTCTATCCCGACAACCCGCAGGACCGCGGCATCGTGCGCAGCGGCCGCCACGAGGGCGACTGGGAGATGCTGCAGGTCGGCCTCGATGCGCGCGATCGACCGCGAAACGTGACGTTCGCCCAGCACTCCTGGCGCCAGGCCTGCGCGTGGGAGCAGCTCCAGCGGGCCGGCCGAGCCCCCGTCGCGTACGTCGCCCATGCCTCGCACGCGACGTACCCGCGCAGCGGCGAGCACGACCGGCCGTGGCCCGATCCCGACGACGAGGCGCGCGGCGATGGGCGGCGCCTGCGCCCGCCCGTCCAGGTCATCGCCGACGAGCGCCCGGCGTGGGTGGCGTCGGCGATGCGCTGGGGATCCAGCCGCGCGGCATGGTGGAGCCCGGCCGAGCAGTCCAGCCCGGCCGGTCCGCGCTTTCAGCAGGACGGCCGCTGGAGCGCGCCCGCGGCGTGGCATGCCGGCGCGCGCCCGTGCGCGTCCGGGCCGCCCGGGTACCCGTGGTGGCTGTTCGCGGTCGCGGTCGCGCTCGCGCTCGTGGCGGCCCCCGTCGCGCGCAGGCTGCGCGGGCGCGCATCGCCCGCGTGCTAGAAAGACCTGACCACCACCCCCGAGGAGGCACGATGGCCGGCATGGCCGGGCGGATGTCCACCGTCATCAAGTCGAAGATTTCCAAGCTGCTCGACAAGGCAGAGGATCCGGGCGAGACGCTCGACTACAGCTACCAGAAGCAGCTCGAGTCGCTGCAGGGCGTCAAGAAGGGCATCGCCGACGTCGTGACCGCGAAGAAGCGCCTCGGGATGCAGGCCCAGAAGCTCGAGCAGTCCGTCGTCAAGCTCGACACGCAGGCCCGTCAGGCGCTCGCCGCGGGCAACGAGGAGCTGGCGCGGACGGCGCTCGAGCGCAAGCAGCTCGCCCAGACGGAGCTGCAGTCGCTCGATCAGCAGGTCGCCGAGCTGCAGTCCCAGCAGGAGAAGCTGACCGAGTCCGAGAAGCGCCTGCGCCACAAGATCGAGTCCTTCCGTACCAAGAAGGAGGTCATCAAGGCCCAGTACTCCGCCGCGGAGGCGCAGGTTCGCATCTCCGAGGCGGCGACCGGCGTCGGCGAGGAGATGGCCGACGTCGGCCTCGCGATGCAGCGCGCGGTCGACAAGACCGAGGACATGCGCGCGCGGGCGTCGGCGGTCGAGGAGCTCGAGGCGGCGGGGACGTTCGAGGACCTCACGCAGCTCGGCGGCGGCCAGGACGACATCGATCGCGAGCTCGCGCAGCTCGGCGCCGGCGGCATGGTGGACGACGAGCTCGCCAAGCTCAAGGCCGAGCTCGGTCAGGGCGGCACGCCGGCGCCCTCAGAGCTCGAGTCCGGGTCGGGCGAAGGCGACAAGCCGTGATCGTCCGCATCATGGGGGAGGGCCAGTACCGGCTGCCCGAGGCGGTCCACGAGCGCGTCAACGAGCTCGACAACGCCGTGGTGGCGGCGGTCGAGAAGGACGACGAGGACGGCTTCCACGCGGCGTTCGAGGAGATGCTCGACGTCATCCGCAGCGCGGGCGAGCAGCTCGGCGACGACGAGCTCGAGACGTCGGACGTGATCGTGCCGCCGTCGGACACGTCGATCGCCGAGGCGGCCGCCGACTTCAGCGGCGATGGGCTGATCCCGGACTGACGCGCTTGGCGGCTTCGGCCTGCGCCGCGCGCGCGCGGCGCGTGAGCGGCGCGTGGTCGAGGCCCTCTGCGATCGCGACCGCGCGCTCGACCAGCTTCCCCGCACGCGCCGCCTCGCCGCGGGCGCGCAGCAGGCGTGCGAAGCACAGCTGCGTGCGCGCGAGCCAGGGCCGCGCCCCCATCCGCGCGTTGTGCTCGAGCGCGTCCTCGAAGTGCGCCGCGCCGCGGTCGTCGTCGCCGAGCAGCTCGGCGAGCAGCGCGAGGTGGTGCGCCGCCGCGCCGTAGCCGGCCGCGGCGCGCGCGTTGACGACGTTGCGGCCGGCGTACGGCGCGAGCCGCAGGTAGATCCCGCGCGCATGGCGCCGGTCGCCGAGCAGCGCCGCCGCCTGCGCCAGCTCGCACAGCGACGCCAGCCGGTTCATGTCCTCGGGCAGGCGCGCGAAGTCGTCCTCGGCGACCCAGTCGATCTGCGCGAGCGACTGCTCGGCGCGCCCCTGTCCGGCGTAAACCCACGCGTAGCCGCAGCGGTAGGCGGGCTCCGCCGGCCGGCCGCGCTGGCGGTGCAGCACCTCCTCGCCGAGCGCGCCGAACTGCTCGCGCTCGAGCGTGAGGCCGTAGCTCTGGAGCTCGGCATAGAGCATCGCGTTGGCGTCGTGGGCGTGCGCGCCGAGCGTGGTGATCTGCCCGATCAGGCGCTCGCAGTCGTCGATGCGGCCCTCCAGCAGGGCGATCGTCGCGCGCCACATCGGTCCCCACCATTGGTAGCCCGCCAGGGCCAGCTCGTCGGCGAGCTCCTCGTGGCGCTCGATCTCCTGCTTCATCGCGGCGATGTCGCCGCGCTCGGCGAGGTTCAGGACGCGCCAGTTGCGTCCCTGCAGCTCGCGCTCGCGGTCGCCGACGCGGCGCGCCAGCGCGATCATCTCCTCGGCGATCGCCATGCGCTCGTCGAGGTGGGCGGCGGTCCAGAGCGCGACGTGGCGCGCGTCGAGCGCGTCCAGCAGGGCGCCGTGGTCGGCGCCGGCGCGCCCGCGGGCGACCGCACGGTCGCCGAGCTCGCGCCGCTCGTCAGGCGTGGACACGTAGTAGGTCTGCACAGCCAGGCGCGCGACCAGCCGGGTGGCGAGCGCCGCGTCGGCCGGCGCGGCGTCCAGCGCCTCGCGCAGCAGCGACACGGCGGCCTCGTCGACCGCGATGATCGTCACGCCGAGGCCGCTGAAGCCGAGCGCGGCATGGCCGAGCAGCTCGCCGTCGCCGAGCGTGCGCGCGATCGCGGCGGCGCGCTCGAACGCCTCGCGTGCGGCGGGCCCGTCGCCGGCGCGCTGACGCGCCCGACCGAGCGCCAGCAGCAGCTCGCCGTTGCGCCGCGCCGTCGCGGCGCCGCTGCGCTCGCTCTGCGCCAGCGCGCGCTCGCACCACAGCGCGGCCTCTTCGTAGGCGAGCTTCGCCGTCGCGCTGCGGGCGGCGGTCAGCGCCGCCTCGGGACCGCGCGCGCTGCCGGCCGCGAGGTGATGGTGCGCGAGCTCGGCGGCGTAGGCGTCGAGCTCGTCGCGGTGCAGCGCCTCGACGGCGCGGGCGATCGCGCCGTGCAGGCGCGCGCGCCGGGCATCGGACAGCTCCTCGTAGAGCGTCTCGCGGACGAGCGCGTGCGCGAAGTCATAGCGCCCCGGGCGCGACGGGTCCTCGCGCACCATCTGCGCGGCGGTCGCCGCCTCGAGCGTCCGCAGCGGCTCGCCGCCGGCGAGCTCCGGCAGTGCCTCGAGCACCTCGAGGTCGAAGTCACGGCCGCTGACGGCGGCCGCCGCGAGCACGGCGTGCCCGAACGCGTCGAAGCGCTCGAGCCGCTGCGCGATGACGTCCTTGACCGTCTCGGGTACGGGTCGCAGGGCGCCCGACTCGGCGAGGTGGCGCAGCAGCTCTTCGACGAAGAACGGGTTTCCCGCGGTGTCGTCGTGCAGCGTGCGGGCGAGCTCTTCGACCCCGGCGCCGTCGAGCCGGCCGGCGGCCAGCGCAGCGATCTGCGAGCGATCCAGGCCGCCGAGCGTGATCCTGTCGACGAGCTCCTCGCGGTCGAGGTCGCTGAGCAGCGCGGCGAGCGGGTGCACGCGACCGACCTCGCTGGAGCGGTGCGTGGCCACGACGAGCAGCGGCACGGGCCGCGGCGAGCGCAGCAGGTGGGCGAGCAGGGCAAGCGTCGGCGCGCCCGCCCATTGCAGGTCGTCGAGCAGCAGCAGCGCGGGGCCTTCGCGAGCGATCGCGGCGAGCAGCTCGTCGATCGCCTCGAACAGGCGCCAGCGTGCGCCGCCGTCCGGCGCCTCGACCGTGGCCGCGCCGCCGCCGGCGGTCAGCTCCGGGGGCAGGTGGGCGGCGAACGGTCGCAGCGCCTCGACGAAGGCGCCGTAGGGATGCAGCGGCTCCTCGATGCAGCGCCCGAACAGGACGACCGCCCCGCCGGCGTGCGCGCTGTGGCCGAACTCGCGCACGAGCCGCGTCTTGCCGATCCCCGGCTGACCGGAGATCGCGACGAGCCGCCGCTCGCCGGCGCGGACGGCGTCGAGCGCGGCGCTCAGCCGCGCCAGTTCCGGTGCACGCCCGACGAATGCGCTGCGCCGCCGGCGCGCGAGCGCCGGCGGCAGATCCGGGCGCGGCAGGCGCTGATCGCCCGGCGCCGGCGGCTCGTCGCGCAGCCGTTTCAGCAGCGCGCGTGTCTGCGCCGACGGGGCGATGCGCAACTCGCTGCGCAGACGTTCGCTCAACCGCTCGTAGACGGCGACGGCGCTGGAGCGGTCGCCGGCCCGCCAGAGTCGCGCGATCAGCGCGCGGTTGGCCTCTTCGGAGAGCGCGTCGAGGTCGACGAGCGCGCGCGTCCAGCGCACCGCGGCGCGATGATCGCCGCCGGCCTCGGCCTGCGCCGCCAACTGCTCGAGGACCCGCGCGACGGCGGCGCGATGGCGCTCGCGTGCGGCGAGGACCCAGTCGTCGTCGAGGCCGCTGAGCAGCTCGCCGCCGGCCAGCGCGAAGGCGGCCTCGAGCCGCCCCGCCGCGGCGAGCTCGGCGAAGGCCCGCACGTCGACCCACACGTCGTCGGCGAGACCGAGCTCCTCGCGGGTGGCTGCGATGGCGCCCGCGCCGTCGCCGCCCAGCGCACCCCGCAGCGCGTGCAGCGCCGTGCGCAGGCTTGCGCGCGCGCTGGAGTCCAGCACGTCGGGCCAGAGCAGGGCGGCGACCCGCGCGCGGCCGTGCGCGCCGGGATGCAGCGCAAGCCAGCCCAGCAGCGCGCGCGCCGGGCGCGATGCGGGCAGCTCGAGCGCGACGCCGTCGCGCTCCAGCGCGAGCTCGCCGAGCAGTCGGATGCGCAGCATGCGAGCAACCTAACCGGCCGTCCGTGCGCCGGCGATGACGCTGCCATGACGCCGCGCTCACGGGCCGCTGACGGCGGCGCGCGACGCTGCGCGCATGACCACCACGCAGCCTTGCTCGCAACGTCACCACGGCCGTCGCGACCAGCGCCTGCTGGTCGGCGCGGTCGCCGTCTCGACGGCCGGCGACTTCCTGGCGATCATCGCGCTGGCTCTCTCGCTCCGGCACGTGTCGGGATCGGGCTTCGCCGTCGCCGGGCTGTTCATGGCCCTGTGGGGGCCGGCGGTGGTGCTCGCCGGCCTCGCCGGCCTCGTCGCCGACCGCTTCGAGAACCGCGCGATCATCGTCGCCGTCTCGCTGGCGCAGGTCGTCGTCGTCGTCGCGCTGGCCTTCGTCGACTCCCTGGCCGCGATCCTCGCGTTGACCACGCTGCTCGGCATCGGCTTCGCGCTCGCCCAGCCGGCCGAGTTCGCGCTGCTGCCCGTCGTCGCCGGCGAGCAGCGGCTGGCGGTCGTCAACGGCCACATGGAGACGGCGCGCTATCTCGGGATGACGGCCGGCCCGCTGCTGGGCGGCGCGCTCGCCGCGGCGGGCGGCACGCGGCTGGCGCTGCTCGTCGACGCCGCGACCTTCGCCGCCGTCGCCGCTGCCGCCTGGGCGCTGCGTGCGCGCCGACGCCCCGTCCGCTCCGGCGACGGCGCGCGCGACCGCGCGCGCGACGGGATCGCCTTCCTGGTCGGCGACCGGACGCTCGCGCTCGTCATGGGCGTCGCCTTCACCTCGTTGCTGTTCATGACGGCGACCGCCACCGCCGAGGTCTTCTTCGCCACCGACGTACTGGACGCCGGCGAGCTCGGCTACGGCGTGCTGATGACCGCCTGGACGGCGGGGATGGTGCTGGGTGCGGTCGCCGTCGCGCGGCGCGTCCCGAGCGCGCTGCTCGTGCCGGCGGCGCTGGGGTTCGTCGCGCTGCAGGGGCTGGGCATCGCGCTGCCGGCGTTGTGGCTCGCGTTCGGCTTCGCGGCGGGCGCGTTCGTCGTGGGCGGCGTCGCGCACGCGACGAAGAACGTCCTCGTCCGCACGCTGATCCACGAGCGCGTGCCCGATGCCCTACGCGGCCGCGCGTTCGCCGCCTACAGCGGCCTGCGCAACGGCGCAGAGCTGTTCGCGCTGGCGGGCGGCGGCCTGCTCGTCACGACGCTCGGCGCGCGCTGGACGATGCTGATCGCCGGCGCGGGCGCGGTCGTCGCGGGGCTGGCGGGCGTCGCGATCTGGCGGCTGGCGCAGCGCCGGGCGGCGGTCGCGACGGCCGGCGCGGAGCCCCAGCCCGCGTAGCGTCAGATCGGGATCCCCCAGAGCGGAAACCAGCGCTCCAGCTCGGGTTCGATCGGCAGCTCGTCGCCGATGATCGCCTTGATCTGCAGCTCGCGCTCGCCGTCGCGCGCGCGCTGCCCGGCGGGGACGAAGGGATACCAGTGGCCGCGCTTGTAGTTGTAGATGAAGTACACCGGGCGGCCCTTGGAGTCGCTGAACGCGAAGACCGCGGCGAGCACGCGATCGCCGTAGCCACCGACCATCAGCCCGTCGCTGACGGCGTTGACGCCGACGACCAGGTCCTCGATGTCCTCGTCGCGCAGGATCACCCAGTTGTAGCCGTGCGAGTCCTCCTCGCTGGAGATCGTCGTCCCGGTCTCCTCACCGGTCCCCTTCAGGATCTCCTGGGTCTCGGCGACGATCGACTCGAAGTCGGCGGTCGCGAGCGGCTGGAACACGATCGCCGCCTGGCCCTTCGTCTCGATGCCGTGCCCGGTCCCGAGCGTGACGTACGCCGTCGAAAGCGCGAAGAGGCGGTCGGGCGCGGGCCCCTTGAGCTTCTTCTTGCCGCCGAGGATCGCGTCGAGGAATCCCATGTCCGGGAGCGCCGCGCTGCCTACGCCGACGCGAGCGCGCTGCGCTGCAGCTCGCCCTCGAGCCGCATCAGCTGCTCGATGCGCTTCTCCATCGGCGGGTGCGTCGCGAACAGCCCTGCGACGGACTTCTTCGGCGAGGAGATGAAGAAGGCGCTCAGCTCGTTGGCGACGCGCAGGTCCTTCTCCGGCAGGCGGTCCATCCCCGAGGAGATCTTGCGCAGCGCCGAGGCGAGCGCGCTGGGCCGGCCGGTCACCAGCGCCGCGCCGCGGTCGGCGACGAACTCGCGGTAGCGCGACAGCGACATCATGAGGAAGAACGACAGCACGTACACCGCCAGCGAGGCGAGCAGGATCACGAGGAAGCCCGGCCCCTCGTCGTCGCTGCTGTGGCCGCCACCCCCGAAGAGGAAGCCGAACTGCAGGATCATCGCGGCGATCGACGCGAAGAACGAGGCGATCGTCATGATCATCACGTCGCGGTTCTTGACGTGCGCGAGCTCGTGCGCCATGACGCCCTCGAGCTCGGCGGGCGAGAGCATCTTCATGATCCCGGTCGTCGCGCAGACGGTCGCGGACTTCTGCGACTTGCCGAGCGCGAAGGCGTTGGGCATGTCCGTGTAGGCGACGGCGACCTTCGGCTTGGGCAGGTCGGCCTGGATGCAGAGGCGCTCGATCATCGCGTGCAGCTCGGGTGCCTCCTGCGGACCGACCTCCTTGGCGCCCATCGCGTGCATCGCGAGCTTGTCGGAGGTGAAGAACTGCACGGCGGCGAGGCCGCCGGCGATCAGCAGGATCGTGATGCCGCTCATGCCGGCGGCGAACAGGACGCCGACGAACGCGACGTACACGGCACCCAGCAGGAACATCGTGATGAGCATGCGCGACTGAAGTCCCGCATCGCGTGTGAACGTCGTCTTCGTGGCAGCCATGCGTCCATTCTGACAAACGGCTTGCAGCGGCTCGGTCGATCGGCCCGGCGACCTACACTGCCGCGCGTATGCGGGTCCGTGTCCTACTGGCCGCCGTGGCGCTGCCGCTCGTCCTGTGGGCGCTGGTGCCGCTGCCATCCTCCGGCCAGTCCAAGCAGCAGGAGCTCCAGGAGCTGCAGCGCAAGATCGACCGGGCGCGCGAGAAGATCGGGCGCAAGAAGGGCACCGAGCGCGTGCTGACGGCGCAGATCGCCGGCTACAACCGCCGCATCCGCCGCCTGCAGGGCAGGATCACGACGCTTCAGACCCGTCAGCAGCGCGTGCAGTTCGATCTCGACAACAAGCGCGCCGAGCTCGAGAGCCTGCGCAGCGAGCTGCGCGAGGAGCGCGCGCGCCTCGTGCGACTGCGGGCGCGCCTGGACGAGACGCGCAGGCAGCTACGGGCGCGCCTCGTCGAGATCTACAAGGCCGAGCCGCCGGACGTCGTCACGGTGATCCTCAACTCGGACGGCTTCACCGACCTGCTCGAGCGCACGGAGTTCATCAAGCGCATCTCCGACCAGGACCGCAAGATCGTCACGATCGTGCGCGACGCCAAGGCCGACGCGGTCGCCGGCGAGAGGAAGCTCGCCCGGCTCGAGAAGCGCCAGCGCGTCGTCACCGCGATCGTCGAGAAGCGGCGCGACGAGATCGCCGAGGTCAAGATGGAGCTCATCGGCACGCGCGTCGGCTACACGCGGACGAAGAACGGCAAGGCCGCCGCTCTGGGCAAGGTGCGCGAGGACCGCAAGGGCCTCGAGAGCCACGTCGAGGGACTGGAGGCCGCGTCGAGCAAGATCGCCGACCAGCTCGCCGCCGCCCAGGGGCAGTACGCCGGCGACCTGCCGATCCGGCGTGGCAGCGGCAGCATGATCTGGCCCGTCAACGGTGCGCTGACGTCCGGGTTCGGGCCGCGCTGGGGCCGCCTGCACGCCGGCGTCGACATCGCCGCGGCGGAGGGAACCCCGATCCACGCCGCGGACGCCGGCCGGGTCGTGCTGATCCAGGGCACCGGCGCGTCGGGCGGCTACGGGAACTTCACCTGCGTGCAGCACACCGCGAGCATGTCGACCTGCTACGCGCACCAGTCGCGCATCGGCACGAGCGTCGGCGCCGGCGTGAGCAAGGGCCAGGTCATCGGCTACGTCGGCAACACGGGCAACTCGTTCGGCGCGCATCTGCATTTCGAGGTCCGCGTCAACGGATCGCCGCAGAATCCGATGGGCTGGCTGTGAGCTGACGGCCGGCAGGTCGCCGGCTGCCGCGATCGTCACGCCGGTGCGTCGTCCGCGAACGTCGCACGCGAAAGCTCCGGTCCGCCGGGTTTCAGGCGCAGCGTCGCCCCACGACCGACTAGCGTTTCGCGCACGATGCAGCCCGAGATCGATCTCCTCGGCCTGCCCCTGAAGACGTTCGGGCTGTTCTTCGGCCTGGCATTCGTCGTCTCGGGCGCGGTCGTCGCGCGCCGCCTCAAGGAGCTCGGCAAGCCGGTCGACTGGGCGTACGAGATGGTCTTCGCGGCGCTCGTCGGCGGGCTCGTCGGCGCGCGCCTGTACTGGGTCCTCGGCAACCTCGACCAGGTCGGCGACGACTTCGTCGGCAGCGTCTTCGGGGGCTCGGGCCTGGTCTGGTTCGGCGGTGGCCTGGGCGGCGCGGCGGCCGTGCTGCTGTGGGCCCACCGCAGGGGCATGTTCAACCTCGCGCTGCTGGACATCTGCTCGCCCGCGCTGGCGATCGGCTACGCGATGGGCCGCGTCGGCTGCCAGGTCTCCGGCGACGGCGACTACGGCGAGCCGACGGGCCTGCCGTGGGGGATGGCCTATCCCGACGGCGTCGTGCCGACGACCGACGTGGTGCATCCGACGCCGATCTACGAGTCGCTGGCGATGTTCCTCGTCGGGTGGTGGCTGTGGCGCATGCGGGCGACGTTCCGGCCCGGCGTGCTGTTCGGCTTCTACCTCGTGCTCGCCGGGACGGAGCGCCTGCTCGTGGAGTTCGTGCGCCGCAACGAGCCGGTGCTCGCCGGGCTCACCGAGGCGCAGCTGCTGAGCGTCGTGATGATGCTCGCCGGCCTGTGCTGGATCTGGGTCCGCGGCCGGTCAGGTGGCCTGCGGCACGAGCCCGCGCGGACCGCGCGCTCGGCGCCTGCCACCTGACATCCGCTCAGCGCGTCGCCTCGAGCGCGCGCACGCGCTTGTCGAGCTCCATCACCACCCGCTCGAGGCTGCGCTCCTGGGCCGCCGGATCGGGGTCCGCGGCTCCGCAGTTACAGCCGCCCTCGGCGTTGGCGTCGGCGCCCGATCCGCAGGCGCAGCCGCCGGAGCGGGCCTCGGGATCCTCCGTGAGCGCCTCTGTCGTTGCGCACTGGCATGGCATCTGCATCACCTCTGTCGTTCGTGGGGCTACGGTTCGGGGACGTCGTCGAGGCAGCCGCAGAAGCGCCCGTGGCCGGAGCATCCGGTCGCGGACGGCCGCTTGGCGTCGCGGTACTGCACGAGCCGGTCGCGAAACGCCGTCAGCTCGGCGATCTTCGCGTCGATCTCCTCGATCTTGTGGACGAGCAGTCGCTCGAGCTCGGGCACCGTGGAGCCGCAGCCGCCCTCGGCGGCGGCCATCAGCCCGCGGATCTCGCCGAGCGAGAGGCCGAGCCGCTTGGCCCGCAGGATGAAGCGCAGGCGCGCCTCGTCCTCGGCGCCGTAGAGCCGGTAGCCGGCCGGACTGCGCTCGTCGGCACGCACCAGGCCGATGCGGTCGTAGTAGCGCACCGTCCTGCTCGGCAGGCCCACGCGGTCGGCGACGTCCTTGACGGTGATCCCCATACGACGAGGATAGACCTGACACCATGGTGTCAGGTCAAGCCCGATTTGCGGGTGGTGCGGCTAGCCGCCGGCGGTGAGCGCGTCCAGCGGCGAGCGCCGGGCGCCGGGCGCATCGGCCGCGACCGGCCGCAGCAGCACGGCGACGACGTAGAGCCCGATCGCCGCGAGCGCGACCGCCGCGCCCGCCGCCACGTCGAGCTGCGCGCTGGCGACGAGCCCGAGCAGGCCTGCGAGCGCACCGACCGCGGCGGCGACGGCGAGCTGTGCGCGCAGGCTCGCGCCGAGGCGGATCCCCGCCGCGGCGGGGGCGACGATGAGCGCCAGCACGAGCAGGTTCCCGAGCGCCTGCACGGCGGCGACGACGGCGATCGCCAGCAGCGCGAGCAGCGCGAGCTGCGCCCGGCCGGGGCGCACGCCAAGCGACGGCGCGGCGACCGGATCGAAGACGGCCGCCGACAGCGAGCGGTGTCCCGCCGCCAGCGCGAAGGCGACGAACGCGGCGAGCGCGCCCGCTGCGACGAGGTCGGAGGTGCTCGTGCCGAGCAGATCGCCGAACAGCAGCTCGGCCAGCCGCGCCGGCGCGTCGGGTGCGAGCGCGAGGACGGCGCCGAGGCCGAACGCGGTCGTGACGGTGACGCCGACGGCGACCTCGGCGCCGACGCGCGTGTCGCGTGCGGCGAGCGCGATCAGCGCCGCCGCGAGGAGCACGCCGGCGCCGGCGCCGAGCAGCAGCGGCGCGCCGACGAGCGCCGCCACGACGAGGCCCGGCAGCATCGCGTGCGCGAGCGACTCGGCGGCGTACGTGCTGCGGACGTGCAGCAGCCAGACGCCGAGCGCGCCGCAGGTGGCGCCGAGGACGACGACCTCCAGCAGCGCGCGCTGCAGCAGACCGGAGCGGAGGATCTCGACCACGCCGTCAGTGCGAGTGGGAGTGATGTTGGATCGCGACGGCGCGGTGACCGCAGTCGAGCATCACGATCTCCTCGCCGTACGTGCGCTCGAGCACGGCGTTCGTCAGCGTCTCCGCCGGCGCGCCATAGGCGATCTGCGCGCCGGCCAGGCACAGCACGCGGTCCCAGCGCCGCGCCTGCTCGACGTCGTGCGTCGCGATCAGCAGCACGCGTCCCTCGCTGCGCAGCTCGTCGAGGATCAGCATGATCGCCTCCTCGCTCGTGCGGTCGACGCCGGCGAACGGCTCGTCGAGCAGCAGCACGGCGGCGTCCTGGACCAGCGCCCGTGCGATCACCACGCGCTGACGCTGGCCGCCCGACAGCGCGCCGAAGCGCGTTGCGGCGTGATCGGCGAGGCCGACCCGTTCGAGCGCTGCTCGCGCCAGTGCCCGGTCGCTCCCGGCCACCCGGCGGTACCAGGGGGTGCGCGCGTACGCGCCCATCAGCGCGACGTCGAGCGCGCTGACGGGGAAGTCCAGCCGCGAGCGCTCGGTCTGCGGGACGTAGGCGCGTGTGCCGTCGACGCGGATCGTGCCGGTCGCGGCCGGCAGCTCGCCGAGCAGCGCGCGAAACAGCGTCGTCTTGCCGCCGCCGTTGGGCCCGAGCACGGCGATCGCCTGACCCGCGGCGGCGGTGAAGCTGACGTCGCTGAGGGCGATCGCCCCGCCGCCGTAGCCGGCCGACAGCCCGGCGACATCGATCGCGGCGGTCATCGCGCCGTTCGCTGCGACGCGACGAGCGCCGCAAGCGCGAAGCCGCCGCCGCCGATCACGGCGATCGCCGGGCCGGGCGGCAGGTCGAGGTGGTAGGCGAGCAGCAGCCCGGCGACGCCCTCCAGCGCGGCCAGCCCGACGGCGGCGGCCAGCAGCGCGCCGAGCGAGCCGGTCAGCAGCCGGGCGGTCGCGGCGGGTACGACGAGCAGCGTGCTGACGAGCAGCGCGCCGACGGCCGGCAGGACGGCCACGACCGTCACGGCGAGCAGCGCGAGCAGCAGCCAGTCGCCACGGGCGGCGTGCACACCGAGCGCCTCGGCGGCCGCGGGGTCGAAGCCGGTCGCAAGCCACGTGCGGGCGAGCGCCGCGGTCGCCGCGATCGCCGCCGCCGCCGCGGCGCCGGCGAGCGCGACGTCGCCGTCGCCGAGGCCGAGCAGCGTGCCGAAGAGCAGCCGGTCGACGCCTGCACCGGAGCGGTAGACGTCGCTGGCGAGGATCGCGCCGAGCGCGAGGGCGCCGGTCAGCAGCAGGCCCGTTGCGGCGTCGGCGCTCGTCGCGCCGCGACGCGTCATGCGCGCGAGCAGCCCGGCGAAGCCGAGCCCGGCGCCGAGCGCCGCGAGCGGCGGGGCGATGCCCCAGGGTCCGGCGACGACGAGGCCGGGAAAGGTCGCCGTGCCGGCGGCATGGGCGAAGAAGGCGAGCCTGCGCAGGACGACCCACGTGCCCAGCAGCCCCGCCGCGACCGCCAGCAGGAGCGTCGCCAGCAGGGCGCGCTGCATGAACGGGAGCGCGAGGGGATCGGTCAGCCAGCGCACGGCGCGAGGCTATCGAAAACAGTTCTCATCTAACTGTCAAGAGCGGCGATGCGCCAAGTCGCCCGGCGCGGGGCGCCCGCCCGGCAGCCCGCCGGTGAGCGGCGGCAGCGCGCTGCGGGCACGGCCGCGGCCGGCGGCGCGTGGGCGCGGCGCGGCATGCCGCGAGCCCGTGGCGCCGGTGGCCGGTCGCCCCACGGCATACTCTCCGCTCGTCGATGCCGGCCACCCGCACCCAGCTCTCGCAGGCCTACCCGATCGGCAGCCGACTCGACGAGGACGGGCGGCTGCAGATCGGCGGCTGTGACGCCGTCGAGCTCGCGCGCGAGTTCGGCACGCCGGCCTACATCGTCGCCGAGGACGACCTTCGCGCCCGCGCGCAGGCGTTCGTCGAGGCGTTCCGCGCGCGCACGAAGGACTTCGACGTCCTCTTCGCCTCGAAGGCGTTTCCCTGCACCGCGGTCTACCGCGTGCTCGCAGAGGAGGGCATCGCCTGCGACGTCGCATCCGGCGGGGAGCTCGCGCTCGCGCTGCGCGGCGGCTTCGATCCCGCACGGATCTACCTGCACGGCAACGCGAAGTCCGTCGACGAGTTGCGCTTCGCGCGGGAGTCGGGCGTCGGCCACATCGTCGTCGACAACGAGGGCGAGATCGAGCGCCTCGAGGCGGTCGTCGGCGACGGCCCGCGCCAGCCGGTGCTGCTGCGCGTCACGCCCGACGTCCGCGGGCGCACGAACGACAAGATCTCGACGGGACAGGCCGACTCGAAGTTCGGCGTGTCGATGGCCGCTGCGCCCGGCGTGATCGCGCGCCTGCAGCAGTCCGCGCAGCTCGACCTCGTCGGCCTGCACATGCACATCGGATCGCAGATCCTCGAGCTCGAGCCGTTTCGCCGCGCGATCGAGGCCGTCGCGCCGCTCGGCGACTTCGCGACGTACAACCTCGGCGGCGGCCTGGGCGTCGCCTACACCGCCGATCTCGAGCCGCCGCGCATCTGCGACTACGTCGCGGCCAAGGTCGACACCGTCGACCGCGTGCTCGGCCCCGGCAAGCGGATCCTCGACGAGCCGGGGCGCGCGCTCGTGGCGAACTCGACCGTGACGCTGTACACCGTGCAGAGCGTCAAGCGCAACGTCTCGACGTGGGTCGCCGTCGACGGCGGGATGTCCGACAACCTGCGTCCGATGCTCTACGGCTCCGTCTACGAGGCGCAGATCGCCGATCGCTTCGGCGGCGGGACGCCGGCGCGGCTGGCGGGCAAGCACTGCGAGTCCGGCGACGTCATCGTGCGCGACGCCGACCTCGCCGACCCGCGCGTCGGCGACGTGGTCGTGACGCCCGCGACGGGCGCCTACGGCTACGCGCTGGCCAACAACTACAACGGCGTGCCGCGCCCGCCGGTGATCTTCGTCGCGCACGGCGACGCGCGCGTCGTCGTGCGCCGCGAGACCTACGAGGACCTGTTCGCCCGCGATGTCGACTGACGCCCCGGCGCCGTTCAGGATCGGGCTGCTCGGCCATGGGACCGTCGGCGCGGCCTTCGAGGCGCTGCTGGGCCAGCGCGCCGACCAGGTGGCGGCGACGACCGGGCTGCGGCCGCAGATCAGCGGCGTCCTGACGCGCTCGCGGGGCGACTTCGACGAGATCCTCGCGGGCTGCGACCTGATCGTGGAGCTGATCGGCGGGCTCGACCCGGCGCGCGACTACGTGCTGCGCGCGATGCGCGCCGGCAGGCACGTCGTGACGGCCAACAAGCAGCTGCTCAGCCAGCACGGCGAGGAGCTGTGGGCGGTCGCGCGCGAGCACGGGGTACAGCTGCGCTTCGAGGCCGCGGTCGCCGGCGTCGTGCCGGTCATCCGCGTGCTCCAGGAGACGCTGGCCGCGGCGCACATCGACCGCGTGCACGGCATCGTCAACGGCACGACGAACTTCATCCTCTCCGAGATGGCGCGCACCGGCTGCTCGTACGCGGATGCGCTCGCCGACGCGCAGCGGATGGGCTACGCCGAGGCGGACCCGAGCGAGGACGTCAACGGCAAGGACGCGGCCGCGAAGATGGCGATCATCGCGCGCCTGGCGTTCGACACGCCGGTGCACCTCGACCAGGTCACCTACGAGGGCATCGAGCAGATCACGGCCGACGACATGGAGTACGCGCAGGACCTCGGCCTCGGGCTGAAGCTGATCGGCACCGCCGAGCGGATCGACGGCAGGCTGGCGGTGCGCGTGCACCCCGCCTTCCTGTACTCCGGCCATCCGCTGGCCAGCGTGCACGGTCCGTTCAATGCCGTGACGGTCGAGTCCGAGGCGATCACCGAGATCACGATGTCCGGCCCGGGCGCGGGGGGGCCGCAGACCGCGAGCGCCGTGCTCGGCGACGTCATCAGCGCGATGATCCCGCCGGCCTCGACGCCGGAGACGACGCAGTCGCTGGAGATCGTCGACGACGTCGAGTCCTCCTTCTACCTGCACATGGAGGTCGCCGACCGGCCCGGCGTCCTCGCCCAGGTCGCGCTCGTGCTCGGCGAGCAGGGAGCGTCGATCAAGTCGGTCGTGCAGAAGGGCCTCGGCGAGAAGGCGCGCCTCGTGATGGTCGTGCACCCGGTGCTCGAGTCGCGGTTCTTCGCGGCGGTGCGGCAGATCGCGGCGCTGGACTTCATGCGCTCCCCGCCGCGCGCGATCCGCGTGATCGACGAGGAGTTCCTGTAGCGCCTGATCGTGCGGCGCCTGAGGTACTAGGGTCACGCGCGATGCCAGGACTGATCGAGCGCTACCGCGGCCGCCTGCCGTTCGCCGACGGCGACCCCGTCGTCACGCTCGGCGAGGGCGCGACGCCGCTGGTCCACGCGCCGCACATCTCAGAGCTCGTCGATGCCGAGGTCTGGCTGAAGCTCGACGGCACGAACCCGACGGGCTCGTTCAAGGATCGCGGGATGACCTGCGCGGTCAGCGCGGCGGTCCGCGAGGGCGCGAAGGCCGTCATCTGTGCCTCCACCGGCAACACCGCCGCCAGCGCCGCCGCGTACGCCGCGCGCGCCGGGCTGACGTGCGCGGTGATCGTGCCCGAGGGCAAGATCGCCGCCGGCAAGCTCGCGCAGGCGCTGATGCACGGCGCCCGCGTGATCGCCCTGCGGGGCAACTTCGACGAGGCGCTGACGCTCGTGCGCGAGCTGACCGATCGCCAGCCGATCGCGCTCGTCAACTCGGTCAACCAGTACCGGCTGGAGGGCCAGAAGACCGCCGCCTTCGAGATCGTCGAGCAGCTCGAGGCGCTCGACGGGCTCTGCATCCCCGTCGGCAACGCGGGCAACATCACCGCCTACTGGAAGGGCTTCAACGAGCTCGGCGTCGCGCCGCGGCTGTTCGGATTCCAGGCCGAGGGCGCGGCTCCGCTGGTGCTCGGCAGGAGGGTCGACCAGCCCGAGACGGTCGCCAGCGCGATTCGCATCGGCAACCCGGCGCGGTGGGAGGAGGCGATGGAGGCGATGACCGCCTCGCGCGGGATGGTGCGCGCGGTGAGCGACGCCGAGATCCTCGCCGCCTACCGCCTGCTCGCGGCGCGCGAGGGCGTCTTCTGCGAGCCGGCGAGTGCCGCCGCGGTCGCCGGCCTGCTGCGCTACGGAGCCGACGGGACGCGCCGGGTCGTGTGCGTGCTCACCGGGCACGGGCTGAAGGACCCCGACACCGCCCTCAACCAGGTCGGCGGCGTGATCGCCTGCGAGCCGAACCTCGCGGCCGTCGAGGAGGCCGTGCTCGGGTGACCGGACGCCGGCGGCTCGTCCGCGTGCCCGCGTCGTCGGCGAACCTCGGTCCCGGCTTCGACGCGTTTGCCGCGGCGCTCGCGCTGCACGTCGAGGTCGAGGTCGTCGAGACCGGCCGCTTCGCCGTCGAGACCAAGCTCGACATCGCGCGCGACCGGCGCAACCTCTGCGTGCGCGGGTTCGCCCGCCTGCATCCGCCCGACGACTTCACGTTCCGCATCCGCTCGACGATCCCGCTGTCCGGCGGCCTGGGATCGAGCGCGGCGGCATACACGGCGGGCGTCCTCGCGGCGGCGCACATGTTCGAGCTGCAGGAGGACCTGCTCGGCCACGTCGCCGAGCTCGAAGGCCATCCCGACAACGCCGCGGCCGCGCTCCTCGGCGGGTTCGTGATCGTGACCGGCGGCGACGTCGCGCGCTTCGAGCCGCCCGACGGCCTCGAGGCCGCGATCGTCGTACCGCACGCCGCGGTCCGCACGACCGTCGCCCGCAGGGCGCTGCCGGCGGCGGTGCCGCTCGCCGATGCGTCGGCCAACGTGGCCTACGCCGCGATGCTTACGCTCGGCCTGAGCACCGGCGACCTCGGCCTCGTCGCGCGCGGCCTGAATGACCGGCTGCACCAGCCCTACCGCGCCCACCTGTTTCCGCGGTCGATGGATCTGCTGCAGCGCGCCGGCAAGCTCGGGGCGATCGGCGCCACGATCTCCGGCGCGGGGCCGACCGTGCTGTTCTGGACGCAGGCCGACGTGACCGGCGCCGTGATCGCGAACCTGCGGCGCGAGAGCGACGGCTGGGCCGAGGTGCTGCGCGCGCCGTTCGAATCGCTGGGCGCCGACGTGCGCGAGTTGTAGCCGCCGGCGGCTGGCGTCGCGGCGCTACGCGCTGATCCGGACGGGCGCGCCGGCACGCACGCGGGCGATCAGCCACCGCATGTCGGAGTCGCGAGCACGCAGGCATCCGCTGCTCGCGCGCGTCCCCACGGTGCGCTCGTTCGTCGTGCCGTGGATCGCCAGGCGGTCACCGCCGCTCCACCCCTGCGGGACGTTGGGCTGGCGGCCGGTCAGCGCGAGCACGCAGCAGCCGTACGCACCGGAGCCACGGCGGATGAGCAGCGCGTCCGTGACGGCGAAGCGGCCGGTCGGGGTGGCGGTGCCCGGTCGGCCGACGGCGACGGCGATGCGGCGCACGACACGTCCGTCGCGGCGCACGACGAGCATCCGCTCCGACAGGTCGGCGCGCAGCGTGTAGCGCTCGCGCAGCAGCTCCGCGGCGGCCGCGGGGATCCAGGCGGCGCGCGAGTTCGCGACGTGTTGCGTGAGGACGCCGACCCAGCCGGGGCGCCGGGCGACGACGGCGAGCGCCCGATGCGAGCCGTATCCGGTGCGCGTACCGATCCTGCGAACGACGCGCCCGCCCGGACGCTCGCGCAGCAGCACCGGTCGCAGGATCCGCGCGCGCAGCGGCCCGCGCGGGGCAGCGGCGTCGGGCGGTCGCGCCGCCTGTCGCGGCCGGTCGGGCGCTGGCGGCGGGCCGGCTCGCGGTGGCCCGGGGTCGCCCCCGTCGCCGATCTGCGCGAGCGCCGCCGCGCCGCCCGCCAGCAGGACGGCGGCGACGGCGGCCGCGATCCGGCGCGCCGCCATCGGCTACGCCTCGCCGAGCGCCTTCAGCCGCTCTCGAGCGGGCGCCATCTTCAGACGCTGGAGGACCTCGTCGGCGAGCGCGAGGTAGTCCGCGCCGAGGTCTGGGCGGTGGTCGAGGATCGACATCGCGCGTTCGGCCGCCTCGGCGTAGGCGATCGACTGGCGGATCGTGGTGGCGAACAGCTTGCGGCCGACGTGCTCGCGCAGCGACGCGTAGGCGTCGCGGCTGTGGCGGGTGCGCATGTCGGCGATGTTGAACACCACGCCGAGCCAGCCGAGGTCCGGGTTCAGCCCGTCACGCGCGAGCTCGATGACCTCCAGCGCCTGCTCGACTCCCTGCATCGCGAAGTACTGGGCCTCGGTGCTCAGGAGCGCGTGATCGGCGGCGACGAGCGCGTTCACCGTCAACAGCCCGAGCGACGGCGGGCAGTCGAGCATGATCAGGTCGTAGCGCTCGCTGATCGGCCTCAGCGCGCGCTTGAGCGTCAGCTCACGGCCCATCTTGCCGGCCAGCAGCAGCTCGGCCTCCGCGAGCGAGAGGTTCGACGGCATGACGTCGCCGTGGATCGCCGCGCCGGCCTCGGCGCGGCCGGCGAGCACGTCGCCGATCGACGGCGACGCCTCGGGATCGACGTCGAAGTAGTCCGACAGGTTGCCCTGCGGGTCGAGATCGACCGCGAGCACGTCGAACCCGCACTCCTTTAGCGCGACCGCGAGGTTCAGCGTGGTCGTCGTCTTCGCGACGCCGCCCTTCTGGTTCGCGAGCGCGATGACCTTGCCCACTGTGGCTCCTTCGGGGGCCGGCGCCGGATGGGAGCGGGAGAGGAGAGAGACCATGGCGTCCCTCTTTCGCGCCACGGTAGCACAGTCCTTCCCCGGGTCGAGCCGCCCCGAACGCCGCTGCCCGAGACGCTCCGATCAGGCGGGCGAGTCGCCCCGCGGGCCTGCGCCGCCGGGACGGCGGACGGCAATCAGGGAGAGCAGCTCGAAGCA
>JBKHXR010000111.1:0-39018 GCA_046565905.1 Thermoleophilia bacterium
ATGAGGGTTCCGTGCGCTCCTCTTCCTCGGCCCCCTGGCGTCGTATTCGCTCGAGCAGACCGCCTGTCACGCGCGTCGCGATCGAGGACTCGCCGGATCCGACGGCGCGGATGGCACCAGTGATCTCCGCGAGCGTCGATCGCTTGAGCACATACCCCGAGGCACCCGCGCGGACGGCACCGAGCACCTCGTGATCGTTGTCGGAGATGGTGAGGATCACGATCCCTGTCCCTGGCGACGCGGCAAGCACCTCACGCGTCGCTTCGATCCCCGACATGCCCGGCATGTGCACATCCATCACGATGACGTCCGGACGCAGCTCCGCGGCCTTGCGCACCGCCTCGTCGCCACGGCGCGCGTCGGCCACGACCTCAAGCCCCTCCTCCGCGCTGAGCAGACGCCGCAGGCCGTTACGGAACAGCTCGTGATCGTCGACGACCATGACGCGTAGGGGCTGCTTCGCGCCGGCGGCGTCGAACGAACCGTCGCTCGTGGTTCCAGCATCGTCCATCGGGATCGATCGGATGGTACGGACTGCCCGGCCAGAACGGGAACAGATCGCGGCTTGGCGTTCACGGGCGTGAACGCTGTAGACCCGATCGACCCATTGCTGGGCCCGCGTACCGCGTCTAACTTCATCGGCGAGCGGAGGGGTGTCCCTGACAGCTCAACTTCAAAATCAAGTCCGGAGGCATCATATGCTCGATTACCTGCTTGCGATGTACGTCCGCGTGTTTCATGCCGACGAAGAGGGCCAGACCGCGGTCGAGTACGCGCTGGTTCTCCTGCTGGTCGCCCTCGTCCTGGTCGCCGCGCTCGCAGCCGGCCTCGGCGGCGTACTGAGCAGCACGATCGCCAAGATCACGGGCTCGCTCTAGGCGGCGCATTGCACGCATCATCGGGTCCCGTCTGGCTTTGTCGGGCGGGACCCGCTGTGCATAAGAAAGAAGATGATCATGGGCCGAGCTCTGACGACAACGTCGTGCGATGAAGATGGGCAGATGACCGTCGAGTATGCGCTCGTGATGCTCACCGCAACAGTCGTCCTGGTGATAGCGCTCGCGGTCGGCATCGGTGGCTCGCTCGACGACTTCGCTGACACGTTCCTCAGCGCCATGCCGTGAGTCAGATCGCGCGCGACATTCCGTCCACGCCGTCGCAAGGCCTGCGTCGACACGATCGTCGGGGCGACGACGAGTCCGGCGTCGTGGCGATCGAGTTCGCGCTCGTCCTCCCGATCATCCTGATCTTCATGTTCGCGATCATCCAGTTCGGCCAGCTCTTCAACCACCTCAACGACTCGAACCAGATCGCTGCCAACGGCGCGCGCTTCGCGGCCGTTGACAACAACCCGGGCGGGTCGACGCTGCAGAACTATCTCGTCGGGCAGGGGGATACGCAGCATCTGCGTGACAACGCAAAGGTCTGCATCACGCTGCCGACCGGCAGCTCGACCGTCGGCAATCCGGTCAAGGTCTCGGTCAGCTCGAGCTTCACGCTCATCCCACTTCTCGGTGGCGCCACGCTCTCGCTCAACGGCCACGCGACGATGCGCATCGAGCGGGCGCCGACGAAGTACACCCCGGGTTGCTCAACATGAGCTCGCGCAGCGCTCTCGCGGACGAGCGCGGCGTCGCCACGGTGATGGTCGCACTGGCGATCCCCCTCTTTTTGCTGTTCTGCGTCTTCGCCGTCGACGTGGCCAACTGGTTCGTTCACAAACGTCACCTGCAGACCCAGGCCGATGCCGCGGCGATGGCGGGGGCGGGAGTGTTCACGTTTCCCACGTGTAACAACGGCCTCATCAGGAACACGGCGTTGCAGTACTCGGGCAAGGGCGACGGCACGTTCACCTGGAACGATCCGGCCGAGGTCAAGACCGAGCAGTCCCGGCTGTTTGCCGAGATCAACGAGAAGAACTTCCACAACCAGTCAAAGCCCGGCGACGCCGACCTTCCGGCCGAGCCGTGCGACTCGAAGGTCGTCGACGTCAAGATGACCGAGACGAACCTCCCCTGGTTCTTCGGCACCGGTTTGGTGCCGAACATCAACGCCGAGGCGCGCGTCCAGCTGTTCAAGGCCACGGAGGCCGAGCGACTCCTGCCGATCGGCGTTCAAGAGGCGGCGCCGGAAGCGGTGCGTGCCTTCCTCGTCAACGAAGCAGACGGTACGGAGATCCCGAACGCGAGCGTCGAGCTCACCCCGCACGGCTCCAATGCCGGCCTTCAGATCTTCGCCAACGACACAGCGCTCGCTCTGCCGGTCCCGGCGGGCACCCCGGCGAGGATCGGAGTCCGACTGGCCGTCAGCGGCAACGCCGCCACGACGACCTGCGGCCAACCACTCGTCGCGTGCTACGACTCCCTGCAGACGTCTCGCGGGCTGTCTTTCATCCGGACCTGGGCGGAGCTGCCGGCCACGCTCGCCAGCCCGGCGGCGCCTGTCGCCGGCTCGGTCTTCGTCGAGCCGGGAAGCTGCCCGAATGGCTCGTTCAACTCGAACACGACGTCGTGCGCGATCAAGGTCAGCGCCAAGGTCAGGTGGAACTCCGACGTCACCGCGGCCCATCTCGATCCAGCAACCAGCCGGACGAAGCTCACTGCCCGGTTCGCGGGCGGCAGCTATCCGATGCAGTACGACAGCGCGACGGCGACATGGACGACGACCGCTGGGCTTCCGATCGCCCCCGGGACGATCGGCTCGCGCCAGATCGACATCGACTGGGAGCAGCAGGTGGGCACCGTCGGCGCTGACACGTGCAGCACGGCCGGCGGAAACAAATGCAAGGGCAGCTTCGCCAACGTCCAGCGGACGTACTGGAACAACCCTGACGATCAGGGATCGCAAGCCGGGCCGGTCGCGCGGTTCGACGTCACCGACGCGGGCGGCGTGCAGCTGTCGGACATGCCGCGCTGCGACACCTGCACAGCCAGCCTGCTCTTCGAGGTGGGGTTCAAGGGCGGCCTCGAGCTGTCGGCCGCCGCAGACGCGCCCGTTTCGCTGCGCGTGAGCGCCAATCAGTCGCAGTCGCTGCAGTGCGATCCCGCGATGGGTGGCGCCAACGGTCTCATCGACATGCTCGCCGCCGGCTGCGCGCCGCGCTACAGGATAAACACGGGCCAAGCCTGCCCGCAGGCCAAGAACGACCTCTGGGCAACGGCGCAACCGTGGCCCTGCGTGGCGATTCAGACCGGCGAGCCGCCCAACGCGACGCCGCGCGGCCTGAACCGGCGCATCCTCTGCAACGCCGCGATCGACGGGCCCGCCGGCCCCGCCAACTGCAACGCCAACGACTCGGCGGCGGTCTGCACGCATCCGAACAAGTGGCCGATCACGGAGCCGGGAGATCCGCGGCTCGTCGATGTCTTCGTCACGCCGTTCGGGACGTTCTCCGGAAGCGGACAGGAGACCGTTCCGATCATCAAGATCGGCCGCTTCTACATCACGGGGTACACCGCGCAGGGCGGCGGGGTCAACACGCCGTGCGCGGATCTCACCGGGCCGGATGCGGACGATTACTCCGTGAATCCGCCTCCGGCGGGCAACATCTCGGGTCATTTCATCAAGGGCGTGGATCCCAACGCCGGCGGTGGCGGCACCGAGACCTGCGACTTCACCGAAGTCGGTAACTGCGTCGCCGTACTCGTCAAGTAATGAACGCAAGGAGCTTTTGATGGAAGCAGCAACCACCAAGCAGAATCCGATGGACGGCCTGCGTCGCTTCCTCGGCACCCGTCGCGGCTCCTTTCTGGTGGCCGCGATCGCAGCAGCCCTGGCCGCGGTCGCGCTCGCGGTGTACCTCAACAGCTACAAGAACGACGTTCGCGCCGGAACGCTGCCGACGCAGGTGCTGATCGCCGATCGCCTGATCCCGAGGGGCACGTCCGGCGACGCCGTGGCCGCCGACCGCCTTTTCCGCCCGGCGACGATCTCCGCGGACGCGGTCGAGGCACAGGCGCTGACCGATGCGTCGGCGCTGACCGGCAAGTCGGCCACGCGCGACATCTTCCCCGGCCAGCAGATCACGGCAGCGCACTTCCAGGCGGGAGCCGACCCGCTGCGCGGCCGCCTGGCCGGGACGCAGCGCGCGCTCGCGGTCCCGGTCGACAGCGCACGCGGCCTGATCGGCAGCGTGCGGCCCGGCGACCGCGTCGACGTGTTCGCGTCCTTCACCGGCGGCTCGGCCGGCCGCGGCGTGCTGCGCACGATCGCCCAGAGCGTGCTCGTGCTCAACGCGCCCACGGCCGAGGCGGGCGGCAACAACCAGCCGGCTGTGATCCTCAGGCTCACCGAGGCGCAGTCCGCGCGCATGGCGTACGCCGCCGACAACAGCAAGATCTGGCTCGCGCTGCGCCCGCCGGCGGGCGGCGAGAGCAGCCGCCCGACGTCCGTGACGCAGGCGTCGGTAGCCGGCCCACGCGCCGGGGCGACGCCGTGAGCGACCTCGGCGTCCGCACGCTCGTCGCCGTCGACGGCCGCGTCGACGGCGAACTCGTCGAGCGCGTGATCGGCGACCCGCGGCTGACGGTCGCCGCGGTCGGTGACCCGGCGATGGGCTGGCCGAGCCGGGAGGATGCGGAGGCGCTGCTCGTGGTCTGCCGCGAAGAGTCGCAGGAGGCGCTCGACCTCGTCCGCGCAGCGCACACCGCGTACCCGGGGCGGCCGGTCGTGGTCGCCTGTGTGGGGTCGCCCAACGGCTTTCTGATGCGAGCCTTCCGGGCCGGCGCCGAGGACGTCGTGGAGATCGCGACGTCCGAGCCGTCGGGGATCGAGACCTACCTCGCGCTCGCCAAGGCCGTCGCGCGCCGTGACTCCGAGGCGGTCGCAACCGCGGAGGGCCGGGTCATCACCGTACTCGGACCGAAGGGCGGCACCGGCAAGACGCTGGTGTCGACGAACCTCGCCGTCGCGCTGTCGGCTGATGGTGGCCGCGCGATCGCGATGGACCTGGACCTGCAGTTCGGCGACGTCGGCCTGGCCATGGGCCTGCGGCCGGAGCGCACGATGTACGACCTCGCCCTCGCGGGGGGCGCGGTCGACGCATCCAAGCTCGAGGGCTACATCGTCGAGCACGCCTCGGGAGCGGGCGCGCTGCTGGCTCCGACGCGACCCGACCACGCCGACG
This sequence comes from Thermoleophilia bacterium, assembly GCA_046565905.1. Taxonomy (GTDB): domain Bacteria; phylum Actinomycetota; class Thermoleophilia; order Solirubrobacterales; family Solirubrobacteraceae; genus CADCVQ01. Next base: position 5,126 of record JBKHXR010000111.1, read on the forward strand.
CCGTGACGCCCGACGGCATCCGCCAGAGCCTGCGCGTCCTGCGCGCGACGGTCCCGTACGTCGTGATCGACACGCCCCCGGCGCTGTCGGCGGAGGTCCTCGTCGCGCTCGACGAGTCGACGGACGTCTGCCTGGTGACGATGCTCGACGCGGCGTCGCTGAAGAACACGAAGATCGCGCTGGAGACGCTCGAGCTGATGGGCGTGACGAGCCCGATCCGCATCGTGCTCAACCGTTCGGACTCCAACGTCGGCATCACGCACGCGGACGTCGTGCACATCCTCGGCCGTGCGCCCGACATCCTGATCCCCAGCAGCCGAGATGTCGTCCGCGCCGGCAACGCCGGAGAACCGATCGTCCTCGCGGGCGGCAAGCGCAACGAGCCCGCCAAGGCCCTGCGAGCCCTCGCCGAGCTGTACACGAGAAAGTCGAGCTGATCATGGAACTGCGCGATCGCATCGCCCAGGCCCGGCCGAGCGCCGAGCCGGCCGGCACCGACCCCAAGACCGAGCTGCGCGCCCGCGTCCACAGCGCCCTCATCGAGGAGCTGGGCCCCCAGCTGCTGTCGACCGAGACCCCGGCGCAGGAGTTGCGCGAGCGCGTCCGGACCGACATCCGTGGCCGCCTGGCCGCCGAGCGCGGGCTCTCCGTCGCCGAGCGCGACGAGCTGCTCGAGGACCTGACCGACGACGTCCTCGGCAACGGGCCGATCGAGCGCCTGCTGGCCGACGACTCGATCACCGAGGTCATGATCAACGGCCCGAGCGAGGTCTGGATCGAGCGCGCCGGCCGCATCTCCAAGAGCAACGTGCGCTTCGCCGACGACGAGCACCTGCGGCGAATCATCAACAAGATCGTCAACCAGGTCGGCCGGCGCATCGACGAGTCGTCGCCGATGGTCGACGCGCGTCTGTCCGACGGCAGCCGCGTCAACGCCGTGCTTCCGCCCGTCTCACTCAGCGGGCCGCTCGTCACGATCCGCAAGTTCGGCCGCGAGCGCCTCTCGATGGAGGACATGGTCCGGATTGGCACGATCACCCCGGACGCGGTCGAGTTCCTCCAAGCGTGTCTGAAGGCGAAGCTGAACGTGCTGATCTCCGGCGGCACGGGGTCGGGCAAGACGACGATGCTCAACGCGCTGTCGGCCTCGATCCCGAACTCGGAGCGCATCGTCACGGTCGAGGACGCCGCAGAGCTGAAGCTCGACCAGGTGCACGTCCTGCGCCTCGAGTCACGCCCGCCGAACATCGAGGGCGACGGCGAGATCCGCATCCGCGAGCTCGTGCGCAACTCGCTGCGCATGCGGCCCGACCGCATCATCGTGGGTGAGGTCCGCGGCGCTGAGGCCCTGGACATGCTGCAGGCGATGAACACCGGCCACGACGGATCGATGTCCACCGTGCACGCCAACGGAACGCGCGACGCGCTCGCCCGCGTCGAGACGATGGTGCTGATGGCCGGCTTCGACCTTCCGGTCAGGGCGATTCGCCAGCAGGTCGCCTCGGCGCTCGACCTGATCGTGCACATCGATCGCTTTCCCGACGGTGCTCGGAGGGTCATGGCGATCACCGAGGTGCTGCGGATGGAGGGTGACATCGTGACGCTGCAGGATCTCTACACGTACGACGTCCATGCAGGCGGAGCCACGCAAGCGAGCAAGGGCAGCCTCAGGGCGACGGGGCTGCGCCCGGGCTTCCTGCACAAGTTCGAGTTGCGCGACGTGATGGCGCCGGCGTCGATCGCAGGGCGATCCTCCCTGAACGGTGTCGCGACGGCAGGGAGCTTCAGGGCATGACGCGTGGCAGCAGTCTGCTCGCGCTGGCTGCGGCGCTGTGCGTCGTGCTGGCTCCGGCGGGCGCGCACGCGCAGAGCGGGGTCGACCTGCGCGTCAACGAGGCGACGAAGTGGCCCGACCGCCAGCTCGTGCTGTCGCTTCCCGCCAAGCGCGTGCTCAGCAAGGATCAGATCGCCATCCTCGAGCAGGGCGAGCCGGTCCACAATCCGAAGATCGTCTCGGAGTCGCGCAATCGCAAGCGCGGCGTCGTCCTCGCCATCGACGCGAGCCTGACGATGCGCGGGGAGCCGATCCGCCAGGCGATGATCGCAGCACGGTCGTTCTCCCGTCGCCGCTCCGCGAACACGCCGCTGGGGGTCATCTTCTTCTCCGGGCCGAACCGGATCGCGCTGCGGCCGACGATCGACCGCTCGCGTATCAAGACGACGCTGGCCGTCGGCCCGGCCCTGTCGCGCGGCACGAAGATCTACGACGCCGCCGCCGCCAGCATCGGTGCGCTGCGCGAGGCAGGCCTCACCTCGGGCGCAGTCATCGTGCTCAGCGACGGCGCCGAGGCTCAGCGCGGCAGCGCGATCGCCCCGGCGGCGCTCACGTCCCTGGCCCGCCGGTCGAACATCCGCATCTTCTCCGTAGGCCTGAAGTCGCGCAGCTTCAGCGCGGCGCCGCTGCGGAAGATGGCGGCCGCCACCGGGGGTCGCTACGGCCAGGCTGCACGTCCGCAGGACCTGCCGCCGCTGTTCGCGGCGCTCGGCGAGCGCCTCTCGGCCGAGTACGTCGTCAACTACCGTTCGACGCAGCCGGCCGGGGCTTCGGTTCAGGTGGAGGCGCTCGTGGACGGGTTCCTCGGCGCGGCGAGCGTCGGCTACAGGGCTCCCGAGCTTCCGATGATCGGCGTCAAGCCCCGGTTCGAAGCGAACGCGTCCTCGGGGTTGGACGTCAGCCGAGTCGTGATCCTGGCGGTCTCCTTCTTCCTCGTCACGGCCGTCGTCCTATTCCTGCTCATGCGACCCATGCGGCGCTCGGTCGTCGCGCGCGTGACGGACTTCGCCGGGCTGCCCGGCGCCGCGCCGCCGACACCGACATCCGCTCGTCGCCGCCGCCGGCAGCGTGAGCCCTCGGATCGCTGGCGGCGCTACGCGGAGGCCATCGAGTTGTCGGGCATCGGCCTGACGCCCGCTGCGCTCGCGCTGTGGACGGCGATCGGCACCGTCGTCTTCGCCATGTACCTGGGCTTCGGGATCGATCGGCCACCGCTGATGATCCTCGCCGTAGCGGTCCCGCTCGCGGTGAGGTCGTTCGTGCTGTCGCGGCTGAACGCGCGCCGGCGGCAGTTCGAGGATCAGCTGCCCGACAACCTCCAGGTTCTCGCCTCCGCGCTGCGGGCCGGCTACTCGTTCTCGGCCGGCATCGCATCGATGGCCGATGACGCCCCCGAGCCCTCGCGCTCAGAGCTGCGACGCGCTTCGAACGACGAGCAGCTCGGCATGGACGTGGAGGAGGCGCTTGCAACAGTCGGCAAGCGGATGGACAGCGCCGAGATCGAATACGTCGGGATTGTCGCGCGCATGCAGCGCGAGGCCGGCGGCAACACCGCCGAGGTCCTCGACCAGGTCATCGAGACGATCCGCGCGCGCCAGCAGCTCAAGCGGATGGTGCGCACGCTTACCGCTCAGGGACGCTTCGGCGGGATCATCATCTCCGCGTCGCCGGTGGTCCTGAGCGTCGGCATGTCGATCCTGAACCCCGGCTACTTCGATCCGATGTTCGACTCAGTGCTCGGCATCGCGCTGCTGTTCGGGGGCGTCGTGATGTTGACCTGCGGCTGGCTGATCATCCGCAAGATCGTGAACGTGGAGCCCTGATCCAATGACCATGCTGATCCTGCTCGTCCTGCTCCTGATCGCCGTCGCCGCCGCCTCGCTGGCCGGCGCCGTCTCCTCGTCGCGCACGCGCACCGACGTTCGCGTACGGGAGATCGAGCTCTACGGCTACTCCGGCGGTGCTGCGACAGCCGCACAGACCGCCACCCCGGCGTTCGACGTCCGCGCCGTCGCCGAGCGCGTCGGCAACCTGATGGGACAGCGCTTCGGGACGAAGAACGACTCGAAGATGAAGCGCGAGATCCTCGCCGCCGGCCTGTACAAGCTGAACCAGCGCGCGCTCGTCGGCTATCAGGTGCTCGCCGCCGGCTTCGGAGCCGGATACGGCGTGGCATTCGACTTCGTTCCCGGCATCGCCGGCCCGTTCATCGACGCGATCGCTCTGGCGGCGATCGGTTGGCTGATCCCGATCACGCTGGTGCGCCGCATCGGGCGGCTGCGACTCGATCGCATCGACCGCGCGCTGCCGGACGTCATCGACCTCGTCGTCGTCTCCGTCGAGGCGGGTCAGGGCTTCGCTCAGGCGATGAACACGGCCGCCGACCGCACCCCCGGCGCGCTCGGCGAGGAGCTGCGCCTCACGCTGCACGAACAGCGCTTCGGCCTGCCGATGGACCGCGCGCTGGAGAACCTCAACGCGCGCGCCGACACGCCGAACATGCGCACGTTCGTGCGCGGCGTCGTCCAGGGCGAGCGGCTCGGCGTCTCGATCGGCCAGATCATGCGCAACATCGCCCGCGAGATGCGGATGCGCCGGCGTGCCGCGGCCGAGGAGCGGGCGCAGAAGACCTCGGTGAAGATCCTGTTCCCGCTCGTCTTCCTGATCCTCCCGGCGCTGTTCATCGTCCTGCTGGCGCCCGCGCTGCTGGGCCTCGGCGAGCTCGTCGGCTGATGCCGACCGATATGTCAGCGCCAGTCGACGAGCAGCCGGGCACGAGCGTTCGCGACGTGATCGCCGACGAGCCCGGCGCGGCCAGGCCGATCGGGGAGTTGCTCGGCGACTTCCGCGAGGGCGTCGTCGTGCTCGTGATCGCGGCGTGCGTGATGAGCGTCGTCGTGTTCGACAGCACGGGGCAGATCCTCGTGACCGCGTTCACCGCCTCGGTCCTGCTGGTGCTCGCGGCGATCGACGTCCAGCACCGGATCCTTCCCAACCGGATCGTGCTGCCTGCCATCCCGGTGGTGCTGGCCGCGCAGATCGCCTTCTTCCCCGACCGCGCCGCCGAGTGGGTGCTCGCTGGTATCGCCGCATGCGCCTTTCTAGCGGCACCACTGGTGATACGGCGCGGGGGCATGGGCGGCGGCGACATCAAGCTTGCCGCGCTGCTCGGGGTCGCCCTCGGCTGGCCCGTGTTCGGCGCGATGGTGATCGGCTGCCTTGCGATCGTCCCGTTCGCGCTGTGGATGCTGTCCAGGGACGGCAGCATCCGCAACGCGACCCTTCCATTCGGCCCGTTCCTCGCGTTCGGGACCTTGGTGATCCTGTTCACATCATGATCGAGGTGCCCGACATGTCCCGGTCGCAGAACGACTTCGACGGATCGCTGGAGGTCATCTTCGATCCCGCCGCCAACCGCGCGCTGCTGCTCGATCCGGAGACTCCCGTCGAGCTGCGCCGTGGCAGCCGCGGGCGTCGCTTCGCCTTCGCCCGCGCCGGGCTGTCGGTCGTCGCGATCTCCGGGCTGTGCCTGCTGCCCACGAGCTCGCTGGCCGACGGCGTGCAGCAGCCCGAGCCGGTGATCTCGGCGACGTGCGAGATCACCGACATGCTCGAGGACGGCACGCCGAGCGGCGTTCTCGACGGCGGCGTGGTCTGCGTGCTTCCACCCGGCATCTCCCCCACGCCGCCCGACGAGCCGGCCGAGGACCCCGGCCAGGGGCCCTCGCAGCCCGCCGAAGGGCCTGGCGAGCCGCAGGCGCCGGCACCGCCCGCCGAGCCCGGCCCCGCGGCCGCTCCGCCGAGCACGGCTGCCACCGCCCAGACCGCACCTCTGCCCGCAGCCCCGACCGCGACCGCCGTCGCGCCGAAGGCCAGGACGTCATCCGCGCCGCGCCCCGCCGCCGCGTCGAAGACTGCGACCGCGAAGCAGACCTCGGGGGCCAAGAAGGGTGAGAAGGCGACCGCCAAGCGCCCCAGGGCGAGCAAGCGCCGGACGGCGACGAAGCTGCGTCATCGCGGAACCTCGCGGCCGAAGTCGTCGCGCACGACGACCGGCGTTCAGAGGGACGTCGACGTGGGGGCGCTCGCCGGCCCGCTGAAGCCACCGTTCTACGTCAACGACGAAGCCGTCATCCCCCGCTTCCTGATCAAGCTCTACAAGCAGGCCGGCAAGCGCTACGACGTCCCGTGGCCGATCCTCGCGGCGATCAACGAGATCGAGACCGACTTCGGCCGCAACGTCGCCGTCTCGTCGGCGGGCGCGACCGGCTGGATGCAGTTCATGCCGGCGACCTGGAAGGCCTACGGGGTCGACGCCGACCGCAACGGCAAGAAGGACCCCAACAACCCGCGAGACGCGATCTTCGCCGCGGCACGGTACCTCCAGGCCAGCGGCGCTCCGAAGCACATGCGCCGCGCGATCTTCGCCTACAACCACGCCGGCTGGTACGTGGACTCCGTGCTGCTGCGTGCCGAGCGGATCGCCGCCCAGCAGGGCGAGCGCAGCAAGACGCTCTGGCGCCTGTTCGAGACCAGCGGCCGGCGGCTGGAGAAGCAGGTGCTCTCCGACCCACGGATCACGCTGTACGAGTGCGGTCGCGAGGACATCGCAGCTCACCGCATCGATCGCCGCGTGCTGGTCCTGCTGCGATTCCTTGCCTGGTCGGGACTGCATCCGACCGTCTCGAGCCTGGAGTGCGGTCACGGCTACTACACGAAGTCCGGCAACGTCTCGCATCACTCGAGCGGAAACGCCGTCGACATCTCGGCGATCAACGGCGTCCCGATTCTCGGAAACCAGGGCTCGGGGTCGGTGACCGAGGCCACGATTCGCGAGCTGCTGACGCTGCGCGGCGCCATGCGGGCCGATCAGATCATCAGCCTCATGACGTTCGAGCGCGCAGGCAACACGTTCGCGATGAGCGACCACGCCGACCACATCCACGTCGGCTTCGCACCGCTCAAGCCGACCCCGAAGGTGCCGTCGGACTGGCGCTTCGGGCTCAATCGCCGCATCACGATCGACGGCTGACGCGGGCACCACGATAGCTCCAGTGAGCCGGCTCGCGCCAAGCGCTCGTGGTAACCCGGCCACGAGCGCGGATCAGCTCGACCCCGCGAGACCCGCCACGAGCACCGCCCCCACGAGCAGCATCACCGCCGGGACGAGGACGAGCGCGACGACGAGCTGGATCTTCGGCGCGGCCCTGGCCGCGGCGTCGCGCAGCGCGCGCGCCTGCTCGGCCCGGGCCTCGGCGGCGAGCGCTTCGAGCGCCGGCGTCAGCGGCGCGCCGTGCAGGTCGGCGCGCGCGATCGCGGCGGCGAGCGTGGCGACGCCGGGCGCCGGACAGCGGGCGCTGAGCTCGCGCAGCGCGTCGGCACGGGGCGTGCCGAGCTGCATCCGGGCGGCCGCGCCGTCGAGCTCGCTCGCGAGGACCCCGGTCATCCGCCGTCCGACCTCGCCGAGCGCCCGGCCGGCGGGCAGGCCGGCGCCGATCGCGACGCGCAGCAGGTCGAGCACGTCGGCGAGCTCGGCGGCGATCCGCCGTCCGCGCGAGCGCGCCCGGCGCGCCAGCACGTACTCGGGCGCGAAGAACCCGGCGACCGGCGCCGCGACGAGCGCCGCGATCCCGAGCCTGCCCGGCAGCGCTGCGGCGAAGGGCAGCGCGAACAGCGTCAGGCCGAGCGCGCCGGCGCCCTTCAGCGCGTGCACGTCGGCGACGGTGAGGTTCAGCGGGGTACCGGCGGCGGCGATCCGCGCGGCGAGGTCGCCGGGCGCGGCGCGCACGCCCGCCCGGCGGGCGACCCGCGCCAGCAGCACGGTCATCCCCGCGAGGTGCGACATGCCCGGACCGTCACCTTCGCCGCCCTGTCGCGAGGCGTCGCGCAGGTCGCCGCGGTCCGGCGAGCGCGTCCACCGCGGCCGCTGCAGCCACTCGACGATCGCCGCCGCGGCGCATGCCCCGGCCGCCGCGGCGAGCAGCACCGCGACGCTCACCAGGGGTCGCCGATCCGCGCGATCCGCCGCACGCAGAAGAACGCGACGGCCTGCAGGACGAGCGCCAGCGCGACCATCGCGGCCGTCAGCGGCGAGCCGGCCAGCGCGAGCACGAAGCCCGGCTGCGCCAGCTCGCCGAGCGCCAGGGCGGCGGCGGGCAGCCCGCTGACGAGCAGCGCCGTGAAGCGCGCCTGCGCCGTCGCCGAGCGGGCGTCGGCAAGCACGCGCCCGCGCTGCTCGAGCGCCGCGGCCAGTTCGCGCAGCAACGTCGCGAGGTCGCCGCCGGCGTCGCGCTGCAGCAGGACGGCGGCGACGACCGTGTCCAGCGGTCCGTGCAGCGGCGCGGAGCGGTTGCGCCGCGCCAGCGCCCGCAGGACGTCCTCGGTCCGCTCGCCGAGCTCGAGCGCCCCCGCCGCGACGCGCAGCTCCTCGCCGGCCGGCCCGCTCACACCGCCGCCGTGCGCCGCGGCGCCGACCGCGCCGCGGACCGAGTGCCCGCCTGCCAGCGCGTCGGCGATCGCGCGGGCGATCGCCGGCGCTCCGCGGGCGACTGCGACCGCGCGCCGCCGGCCGCGCATCCGCACGACGCCGCGAGCGATCCACGGCCCGCCGCCGCCGAGCACGGCGCCGGCCCACGGGCCGGCGACGAGCCATCCGCCGCCGGCCAGCGACAGCGCGCCGAGCAGCACCAGGCGGCGGCGCTCCGGGTCCGTCGGCTCGCGCCCGGAGCGCACGACCTCGAGCGCCGGGGCGATCCAGGCGCGGACGCAGCGGGCGAGGCGCTCCTCGCTCGCGGCGGTGATCGCCTCCCAGGCCGCGAGCACGGCGCACGCCGCTGCCAGCGCGGCGAGCAGCGCCGCGCCGCTCATGCGGCGCTGGCCGGCGCCTGCGAGACCCGCGCGGCGAGCCGGTCGCCGAGCGGCGCGCGCCACGTCGGGCGCCCGTCGCAGAACGCGTAGAGCTCGCGCGTGGCGGCGCCGCCGGCCACCCGCACGACCTCGCTTACGGCGACGACGCTGCGCGCGCCAGCGGGCGTCCGCGCCTGGTGGACGACGAGATCGAGCGCACCGGCGACCTGCTCGCGGATCGCCTCGTGGGGCAGGCCGAGGCCCGCCATCAGCGCCAGCGTCTCGACGCGCCGCAGCGCCTCCTCCGGCGAGCCGGCGTGAACGGTCGACAGCGAGCCGTCGTGGCCGCTTGACATCGCGCTGAGCATGTCCAGCGCCTCCGCGCCGCGCACCTCGCCGACGACGATCCGGTCCGGTCGCATCCGCAGCGCGTTGCGCACCAGGTCGCGGACGCTCACCTCGCCGCGGCCCTCCAGCGACGCCGGCCGCGCCTCGAGGCGCACGACGTGGGCGTGGCGCAGGCGCAGCTCGGCGGCGTCCTCGACGGTGACGATGCGCTCGCCGTCGCCGATGAACTCGGTCAGCGCGTTGAGCGTCGTCGTCTTGCCCGAGCCGGTGCCGCCGCTGATCAGGATGTTGCAGCGCGCGCGCACCGCGCTCTGCAGCAGATCGCGCAGCGGCGCCGCCCAGCTGCCGTTCGCGACGAGGTCGTCCGGGCCGAAGCCGCGCGGGCGAAAGCGGCGGATCGTCAGCACGGCGCCGTCGAGCGCGAGCGGCGCGACGACGACGTTCACGCGCGAGCCGTCGGGCAGGCGGGCGTCGCACAACGGCTCGGACTCGTCGACGCGCCGCCCGAGCGGCGCGAGGATGCGCTCGATCGCGTGGCGCAGCGCCGCCTCGTCGGCGAAACGGGCGCTCGTCGGCTCGATCCGCCCGGCGCGCTCGACCCAGACGCGGCCCGGCCCGTTGACCATCACCTCGTCGACGGTCGGATCCGCCAGCAGCGGCTCGAGCGGGCCGAGGCCGAACGAGCGCTCGGCGACGCGCGCCGCCAGGCGGGCACGGGCGTCGTCGTCGAGCAGGCCTGCCTCGCGGTCGACGAGCGCCCGGATCCGCTCGTGCAGGTCGCCCGCGGTGCCCTGGCGTCCGGCCTCGGCGAGCAGGCGATCGCGCAGCGCGCCCGCGAGCGAGTCGAGCGCCTCCTTGCTGCCGTGAGCGCGGTCCATGTCTTCCCTAGGTCGCGACGACGCGAGATTCGCCCCCCGCGGTCGGCGAGAAGTGCCGGGCGCAGTCGCGCGCTGCAGCCCCGGCAAGGCGCTGCCGGCCGAAGAACGCCGCCGCCCCAGCGCCGCCCGCGACGACCGCCACGCGGGCGGCTGCTACGGAAGGTCCGGCGCCATCCGCAGACCGGCCCGGCCGCGACTGCGATCGCCGGCGGCGCGTGGCAGCAGTCGCAGCTCGCGCGCGAAGTCCTGCGCCGCGGCGAGGTAGACCGCCTGGCGCAGCGTCACCCGCAGCGATGCCGCGACGCGCGCGCCGGCGGCGCCCTTCGCGGGCGATCCGCCGTCAGCCGCGATCTGCGTCGCAGCGATCACCTCGATGTCCTCGAGTGCCAGCAGCGTCTCGCCCAGCCTGTCTCCGCGAGGCTCCGGTGTGACGAGCAGATCCACGCGGCTGCCGGCGACGACGAGCTGCGGCGGCGCGAGGGCCACGACCTGCGCGACGCGCTCGCCGCGCTCGACAGGCGCCCCGGTCGGCGGCGCGGCCTCGTCTCCGACCATCGCGGCAGCGAGATCGGCGCCCGCCGGGATCGCCACCCGCGCGCGCTGGCCGACGAACTGCCGCAGGTCGCCGGTCGCGGCGGCTCGCGGCGCAAAGCGCGCGGGCACGCGCCGGATCGCAAGCGCGCTCGCGGGCAGCCGCCGCCCGGCGGCGATCGGCTCGTGCGCGACGACGACGTCGACGAGCGCGCCGACGCGCTGCTCGAGCGCCGCCTCGCGCCCGCGGACGTCGAATGCGGCGAGGCCGCCGAGCACGAGCGCCAGGCCGCCGAGCACGGACGCGCGCCGCCGGCGGCTCACGCCGGGCGCCGCACGAGCGGCAGCTCGAGCCCGAGCCGCGTCCCGCGCGGCGCCGGCGCGGCGACGAGACGCCCGCGGTGACGCACGGCGATCTGCGCGGCGATCGCGAGCCCGCGGCCGCGCGATCCGCGCCCGGCGCGGGCGCGACGGGTCAGCTGCGCCAGCGGCAGCGGCAGACCCGCGCCCTCGTCGATGACCTCGATGCAGACGTGCTCTGCGCCGACCAGGCGCGCGCTGAGCTCGATCCGTCCCGGCGCATGCTCGAGCGCGTTGGCGACGAGGTTCGAGATCGCCTGCGCGAGGCGCAGGCGATCGCCGACGATCGTCGTCCCGGGCAGCACGCAGCCGAGCAGCAGCGTGCTCGCAAACGCCGCGGCGACGGCCTCCCAGCTGTGAAGCTGCTCCTCCATCAGCTCGGCGACCTCGACGGGCTCGTCGCGCTGCGCGATGCGCCGCCCGCTGCGGGCGGCGGCGAAGTCGTCGAGCGCGAGCGCGGCCCGCCGCAGCTCGCGGTCGAGCGTGGCCAGGCGATCGAGCGGGGCCTCCCGCCGGCGCTCCATGGTGGCGAGGCTCAGCCGCACGGCGGTGAGCGGGCCGCGCAGCTCGTGACAGGCGCGCGCGACGAGCTCGCGGCGCCGGCGCAGCTCCAGCGCGGCGACACCGGCCAGCGTGAAGCCGGCGACCGCCAGCGCCCAGGGGAGGATGCTCATCGGCATGTGTCCGTGCTAGTGCGCGGCGCGCGAAAGTTCGCCCCCCTCCGTTGCGGAGAATGCCGCAGCCGGCTGCGGGTTATCCACAGAGCTGCCCGTCGCGCTCACCTCCGGCGGCGGACGGCCGACAACAGGCTCATGGACGAGGTCCTCGCGCCGCAGCGCAAGCCTACGCTGGTCGGGCTGCTGGGCACCCGCGAGAGGCTCGCGCTGCGCGCGGCCTTCGCGCTGCTCGCGCTGATCGTCGTCGCCGGCGCGGCACGCCTCCTCACCGGCGCCGGCGGCGCCGCCGTCGAGACGCTCGTCCGCACGTGGGGAGCGTCGATCGCGTACGTGGTCACGGCGGCGATCGTCGTCTTCCGCGCGATCCGCATCCCGGCAGACCGCGCTGCCTGGGTCGTGCTCGCGACCGGCGTGTCGCTGTACGGCATCGGCAACGTCGTATGGACGGTCTGGTACGACAGCCTCGCGGCGCCTCCGATCCCGTCGATCAGCGACGGCCTGTGGCTGGCGCTGTATCCGGCCAGCTATGTCGGTCTCGTGCTGCTGGCCGGGGAGAAGGACCGCACGGTGCCCGCGGGCGTCTGGCTGGACGGCATCATCGCCGGGCTCGGCCTCTCGGCGCTGGGCGCGGCCGTCGTCTTCGTACCGGTGCTCGATGCGGCGACCGGCAGCGCGACCGCGGTGGCGACGAACCTCGCCTACCCGGTCGCCGACCTGCTGCTGGCCGCCCTCGTCGTCGGCTTGCTGGCGCTGCGCAGCTGGCGCCCGGACCGCTGCCGTGCGCTGCTCGGCGCCGGCTTCATGCTGCTCTACGGCGCCGACAGCATCTACCTGCTGCGCGTCGCCGAGGGCTCGGCGCAGACGAGCCTGCTGCCCAACGTCTTCTACCTCTCGGGCGTCGCGCTGCTCGCGCTGGCCGCCTGGCAGCCGCCGCGACCGGCTCCCGCTGTGCAGCTCGAGCGCTGGTCGGTGCTGCTCGTGCCGGCGGCCTTCGTCGTCACGGCGCTCGGGCTGCTGGTCTACGACGAGTTCGCGCCGATCGGCCTGCTCGCGAGCCTGCTCGCCGCGCTCACGTTGCTGGCGGCGATCGTCCGCATGGCGCTGACGTTCCGTGACGTGGGCGCGATCGCGGTCGCGCGCCACGAGGCGAGCACCGACGAGCTCACGCAGCTGCCCAACCGGCGCCTGTTCATGCGCACGGTCGATCAGGAGATCGCGACGGCGGCCGCGACGGGCGGCTCGCTGGCGCTGCTGATCATCGACCTCGACCAGTTCAAGAAGCTCAACGACACGCTCGGCCATCACGCGGGCGACATGCTGCTGCGCCAGATCGGGCCTCGCCTGAGCGGGATCCTGCGGCCCGACGACATGCTCGCGCGCCTCGGCGGCGACGAGTTCGGCGTCCTGCTCGCGTCGCCGTGCGACGAGGCGGCCGCGCTGCGGATCGCCGACCGCCTCGCCGGCGCGCTGTGCCGGCCCTTCGAGGTGGAGGGACTGCACCTGCGCGTCGCCGCCAGCGCGGGGATCGCGCTGTTTCCGGCGCACTCCCACGACGGGCAGCAGCTGATGCGTCATGCCGACATCGCGATGTACCAGGCCAAGGCGTCGGCCGGCTCGTACGAGCTCTACGCTCGCGACCGCGACCACAACTCGCGCGACAGCCTCGCGCTGGCGTCCGAGCTGCCGGGCGCGATCGCGTCGGGCCAGCTCGTCGTGCACTTCCAGCCCAAGGCCGACGCGGCGACGCGTCGCATCGTCGGCATGGAGGCGCTCGTGCGCTGGGAGCACCCGCAGCGCGGCCTGCTCCAGCCGGCGGCGTTCGTCGCGCTCGCGGTGCAGACCGGCCTGATCCGCGAAGTCACGCGTACCGTCCTGGCCGGCACGCTCGCGGCGTGCCGGCGCTGGCGCGACTGCGGGCACGACCTGGACGTCGCCGTCAACGTGACGTTCACCGATCTGCTCGACGCCGAGTTCCCGCTCGAGGTCGTCACGATGCTCGCACAGCACGGCGTCGATCCGAGCCTCCTGATCCTCGAGGTCACCGAGAGCTCGATCATGTCCGACGAGCCACGCATCAGCGCGGTTCTGGCGCGGCTCGCCGAGGCGGGCATCCGGATCTCGCTCGACGACTTCGGCACCGGCTACTCCTCGCTTGCGCACCTGCGCGCGCTGCCGGTCTCCGAGGTGAAGGTCGACCGCTCGTTCGTGAGCGGCATGCAGGCCGACCCGACCGCCGCGGCGATCGTACGCTCGACGGTCCAGCTGGCGCACAACCTCGGGATGCGGGTCGTGGCCGAGGGCGTCGAGGACGACGACGCCTGGACCGCGCTCGACGAGCTCGGCTGCGAGCTCATCCAGGGCTACCGCCTGTCGCCGCCGGTACCGCAGCGGCGGGCAGACGCGCTGCTCGCCGCGGATCTGCGCGACGAGCCGAGCCCTCGGCGTGCTGCAGCGTGCCGTCCAGCAGCCGGTAGCCGACGCCCCATACGTTGACGACGTAGCGGTCGCCGTGCCGGCCGAGCTTGTTGCGCAGCCGGCAGGCGTGCGAGTCCAGCGTCCGCGTCGATCCGCGCGAGCGGTAGCCCCAGATCGTCCGCAGCAGCTCCTCCTTGGTGAAGACGCGCGTCGGATCGGAGACCAGCGTGCGCAGCAGCGCGAACTCCTTCTGCGACAGCGCGACGCGCTCGCCGTGCAGGCGCACCTCGCGCGAGGGCGGGTCGACCTCCAGCGCGCCGGCGCGCAGGCGCCCATGCGACGGGCGCTGGTCGGCGCGGCGCAGCAGCGCAGCCACACGACCGCGCAGCTCGGGATACGAGAACGGCTTGCAGACGTAGTCGTCGGCTCCGCGATCGAAGCCGCGGAGGCGATCGAGCTCGGTTGCGCGGCCGCTGATCACGATCAGCGGCATGTCGGGGTTGATCCGGCTCGCGACCCCGTCGGCGCTGCGCACGCTGCGCAGCAGGTCCAGGCCGCTGCCGTCGGGCAGGCCCACGTCGATCAGCGCGAGGTCGGGGAACTTGCGCTCGATCAGGCTCAGCCCGATCGCTGCGCAGTCGGCGACGAGCAGATCGTAGCCGTCGGCGGAGAGGTTGTCGGCGAGGAACGTGCGCGTCGCGTCGTCGTCCTCGACGATCAGGATCGTGGAGAGATCGTCGTCGGTCATGCCCATATGAGGCGCGCAGTGGCGAAGATTCGCCCCCACGTCGTCGCCGCCACGCCGCATGCGCGGCGGACGGGGTGCAAGTTCCCGTGCACCGGGACGCAGGAGAAGGACTCCTGCCTAGGATGCCGACGCGTCATGGACGAGACACAGCGACGCGGCAACTACGACTCGGGGGAGGACTTCGTCCTCGAGTACGGGGAGCTGCGCTTCACCTTCAACGAGCGCGACTTCAGCGAGCGGTGCGAGCAGGCCGCCCTGAAGCTCTGCTTCGTCCACGGACGGCTCGGCGCCAACGAGCTCGACGACCTCGTCAACCTCGCCGTCAACGGCGAGATCCAGGCGCCGGCCTCGGCGCTCGGCGAGCACGTCAACGACTGCTGGCCGGAGCTGTGCGGGCCGTCGGACCGCTCGCTCGTGCACTGGCTGCGGCGCCTGGTCTTCCGCTCGGCCTGGCTTGACCAGCGCGTCAAGGAGGGCGAGCTGGACATCGCGTTCTGCGTCGACACGCAGACCTTCGGCTACATCCAGCCCGATCGCGACGGCGAGACGATCGAGCTCTCGCCCGAACCATCCTGGGACCGGGTCGCCTACCTGCCGCGCTGACCGACGCCCGCGGCCGGGCGCGAGCCGTCCGGTGGCTGCGACAGCATCCCCTGGCCCGATGCGCACCCGTGCCGTCAAGCCCGGCGACATCGTCCTCGTCACGAAGCGCGGGCGGATCTTCCATGCCACCGTGCGCGGCCTGGCCGCCGGCGGCGGCTTCGAGGTCGCGCCGATCGAGCGCGGGATCAGCTACCGCCACGTCAGGGCCGCCGAGATCACCGA
The DNA here is from genome assembly GCA_046565905.1 of Thermoleophilia bacterium. GTDB lineage: Bacteria > Actinomycetota > Thermoleophilia > Solirubrobacterales > Solirubrobacteraceae > CADCVQ01. The sequence continues at coordinate 20,588 of JBKHXR010000111.1, forward strand.
CCACTGGGCCCGCAGCGCCGCGCGCCGCGAGGGGCGCCCGCCGTCGGGCCAGCTGGGCTTCGAGGGCCTCGAGGGCTAGACGAGCGCGCCGGCGCGCGCGTCGACGATCGCCTGCGCGCCCTTGTCGCCCACGAGCAGCTCGGCGCGGATCGTCCCGCTGGCGCTGAGGTCGAGCGCCGGGATGCGCCCCGCGGCCGTCAGCGCGGCGTCGAGCGCGATGACCGTCGTCTCGCCGCCGACCGGCTCGCCGGCAGTCGCGACGATCGTCAGCGACCCGCCGTCGACGATGTTGCGCGCGGCCGCGAGCGTGCGGCGGGCGAGCTGCGCGGGCAGGTGCTCGAGCGTGTCGATCAGGACGACGGCATGGCCGCCTCGCGCGGCGACGCGCCGGCCGGTCTCGATCGCGCGCTCGATCGCCTGACCGTGCGCGTCGGGCGCAGCGCCGAGACTGAGCTCGACGACCGGCTGCAGCGGCCCGGCCTTCCAGTCGCCGAGCTCCTCCGGTCGCACGCCGGCGAGCACGACGCTGCACTCGAGGTCCTCCTGGCGAGCGAGCGCGACGGCGAGACGGCGCAGCGCCTCCGTCTTGCCGGCGCGCGGGGCGCCGACGATCGCGACGCGGGAGCCGCGGCCGAACGGCGTGAGCCACTCGATCGCCTTCAGCGTCGGGTCCTCGTCGTCGAGCGCGATGCGCTCGTTCGCCCATGTGCAGGGCAGGTCGTCGTACTTCGTCCCCTCGGCGACCTCGTCGGCCGCGCGGCCGTTGATCGTGTCGATGCGGATCAGCGACGGGTAGCGCTCCGAGCGCCGCGGCTGGCGCACCGGGCCCGCGACCTCGTCGCCGGCGACGAGCTCGCAGCGGCGCACCTGTGCGGCGGAGACGTAGACGTCCTCGTCGGAGGGCTGCGGGGGTGAGACGCGCACGAAGCCCGAGCCATTGGGCAGCAGCTCGACGGTGCCGGTGACGACGCGGTCCTCGGACTGCGCGCCGTCGCCCTCGCGATCGCGGTCGCGGTCGCGGTCGCGGTCGCGATCACGGCCGCGGCCTCCGCGCTCGCCCCGCTCGCGGCCTCCGCGCGGGGAGGCGGGCGCCGCCTCGGGCTCGGCCTCGCCCTCGTCCTCGCCGACCTCGATGTCGCCGGGATCGCGGTCGCGCGCGCGGCTGCGGCCGCGACCGCCGCGGCGCGAGCGGCGCGCGGGCTTCTCGTCGGCATCGGCCTCGGCGCCGGCCGCCGGCGAGGCGTCCGTGCCGGCCTCGGCGTCCTGCGGCTCGTCGCCGTTGGCGCCCTGGCGCTCGATGATCGCGCCCACGAGGTCGGCCTTGCGCAGGCGGCGGTAGCCGTCCATGCCGAGCTCGGAGGCGATCTCGTGCAGGTCGGCGAGCGGGCTGGACTCCAGGGCGGAGCGAGAGATGACGGACATGTGGTTCTCCTGTGGATCGTCGGTTGGCGTCCTGCCGCGTTGGACAGCGGCAGGCGACTCTGTGGGTCGTGGCGCGAGCCGGAGGTCCGACTCACGACACTGGACGTTAGCGTGCGTGCCGGATCGCGTCGTCGAGCGCAAGCTGCGCGTCGACGGCGGCCTCGCCGCGCAGGGCAGCGCGGACGGCGAGGAAGTCGCCCGCGGCGGCGACGTCGTGGACGCGCAGGATCTGCGCGCCGGCGTCGACTCCGTGGCCGATCGCGGCGAGCGTGCCGGCGAGCCGCTCGCCGGGCGCGCGGGCCGTCAGCGCGCCGACGAAGTCCTTGCGCGAGACGGCCAGCAGCAGCGGCCGGCCGAGCTCGTGCAGCTCGTCCAGCCGGCTGAGCAGCGCGATCGTCTGCGCCGGCGTCTTGGCGAAGTCCGGGCCCGGGTCGACGATCAGCTGCTCGGCGGCGACGCCGCGCTCGCGCGCGACCTGCATCCGCTCGGCGAGGAAGCCGAGCACGTCGGCGACGACGTCGTCGTAGAGCTCGGGATCCTGCAGGCGCTGCTTCGGGACGGCGCGGGTGTGCATCAGCACGAGCGCCGCGCCCGTGCGCGCGCAGACGTCGGCCAGCGCGGGATCGCGCAGCCCGCTGACGTCGTTGACGATCACGGCGCCCGCCTCGATCGCGGCCTGCGCCACGGGCGGCTTGTACGTGTCGACCGACACGATCGCGCCGAGCTCGCCGGCGATCAGCCGCACGAGCGGCACGACGCGGGCGATCTCCTCGTCGACGGCGACCGGCCGTCGCAGCGTGATGCCCGACTCGCCGCCGACGTCGATGATCTGCGCGCCGGCGGCGAGCAGCTCGGCGGCGCGCGCGACGCGGGCGTCGAGGTCGGGGTAGGCGCCCGCGTCGGAGAAGGAGTCCGGCGAGGCGTTGACGATCCCCATCAGCCACGGCCGCTCGCCGAGCGCGAGCGTGCGCCCCGCGGCGGCGACCGTGTGGCCGATCATCCGCCGATCCGCACCGTGCGCCGCACGACGCGCTCGTTGCCGGCCTTGTCGCGCGCGGTGATCTCCAGCGGGAAGCTGCCGCGACCGCGATAGCGGTGACGGGCGCGCAGCCGGCTCGCGCGGCCGCGCGCGCCCTTCGTGCGGTCGCCCCACGACACGACGACCGAGCGCAGGCCGGACCTGTGGTGCCCGCGCGGGTCGGGGTCGCGGGCGCGGATCGAGAGCGTCACGAGGCGGCCCTTGCGCTTGTAGCCGACGCTGACGAGCGGCCGGACGTCATCGATCCGCAGCAGCCGCGTGCGCATGCGCCTGGTCTGCCCGCGCGGATCGACGGCGATCACCTGCCACTTGTGGGTCGGTCCGGTGATCGGCGTCGTCAGCGTCAGCGACCTCTCCGTCGTCTCCCCCACGACCTTGCCGTCGACGGTGACGACGTAGCGCGGCGGGCCCCAGAGGCCGAACGATGCCTGCCAGCTCAGGCGCGGCAGCGGCGTCTGGCAGCAGCGCTGCGAGCTGTAGCCGGAGAAGAAGCCGGGCGGCCGGTCGAGGTAGCCGGCGACGATCCTGCGGTCCGCGGCGCCGCCCTGCACCCAGGCGACGACGACCCCGCTGGCGCGGTCGGCCGCCGCGTCGAAGCCGAGCTCGGGCACCACGGCGCCGAGCTCGGGCCGCGAGAGGACCTGCTCGGCACCCGCCTTGCCGTCCTCGATCGTCCGCACGCGCACGAACGGCGGCTGCCCCGGCGCGGCCAGGACCGCCGCCATCAGCCCCGAGTTGTTCTCCGAGATCGCCGGCATGACGGCGGGAGCGGCGACGCTCGGCGTGAACAGGCGCACGCCGCGGCCGAACGTGTCGCGCTCGAGCATCGACCAGATCGGCTGCCCGCTGAGCATGCCCGTCGTCATGCCGACGCCGACGCCGCGGCCGTTGATGTCGATCCGCGGCCGCCCGACCGGCTCGCCGGCGCTGTCGTCGATCGCGACCGGCGGGTCGAAGCTCGTGCCGCGCTGGCGGCGCGCGAGGATCCGCGTGCCGCCGTCGGCGAAGGTCTGGCGAAAGACGACCCAGGCGTAGCTCGAGTCGTCCTCGGCGTCGACGTCGGGCAGCCCCGAGTGGACGGCGACGCGCCCCTCGAAGGTCGCGGGCGTGAGGTCCTGCGGCGCCGTCGAGAGCGCGCTGCCGAACATCTTGCGCGCGTAGACGCGACCCCCCTCGCCCCACGTGACCACGCCGATCCCGTCGGCGGAGATCGCGACCTGCGAGCGCCCGTCGCCGGCGCCCGCGCTGCGCGCTGGGTCCACGTCGGCCGGCTGCGCGAGGACGCCCCAGGCGTTGGTCCTGCGATCCAGGCGCGCCACGCGCACGTCGCCGCCGGACGTGAACGACGCGTACGCCGTGCCGTTGATCGACAGGTCGACGGCGGGATCGCGGCCGACGGCAAGCGCCACCGGCGCCGACCAGGCGCCGCCCGCCGGTCGCACGATGCCGTGCACGACGCCGCCGCTGACGAACACGACGACGAGCCGCCCGGCGTCCGCCGCGCCGACGACCGGCTGCGAGCCTTCCGGCAGCCCCGCGTCGACCTGCTCGCCGGGCAGGAAGACGCCGTTCTCGAAGCGCGCGACGAAGACGTGGTCGACGCCGCCGACCTGCTTGACGTAGGTCAGCGCGCCGGTGCCGTCGCGCGCGAGGTCGACGTCGCCGAGCGCGCGGATGTCGGGGTTGGGGCCGTCGATCGCGTCGCCGGCGAAGAAGGCGGCGTTCGCCGGGGCGGCCGCGAGCACGGCGTGCGCGGCGAGCAGGGATGTCAGGACGAGTAGACGGCGCATCGGGGCGTTTCAACCGGCGAGAAGCCGCAAAGTTACGCGCTGCCGACGACGCCTTCGGCGCGGGCCTCTGCGCGCCAGGCCTCGATCTGCTCCGCCAGGCGCCGCTCGTCCCACCCCAGCTCGGCTTGCAGCGTCGCCGCGACGCGTGCCACGACCGGCCCGTCGAAGGCCAGATCGCGGCCCGCGAGCAGCCCCAGGCGGGTGCGCCGCAGCAGGACGTCGCCGATCGAGGCGGCCTGCTCGCGACGGACGGCGAAGGCGACCTCGGCGAGCAGGTCGGGCAGGCCCGCGACGATCGGCTGTGCGAGCTCGCCGCGCTCCCGCGCGACGGCCAGCACGTCGTGCGCCGCGTGGCCGTAGCGGCCGGCGAGCGCGGCCAGGGCCGCCTCGGGCACGCCGTCGACGCGCGGCAGCTCAGACACGTCGACCGGCGCCCCGAGCGGGATCTCGTGCGTGCGGCAGGGCGCGTCGCGGGCCTCGCGCTCGACGAGCCGGTCGACCGCCATCTTCGCCATCCGCCGCCATGTCGTCAGCTTGCCGCCCGTGATCGTGACCATCCCGCTCGATGTCTCGTAGAGCTCGGCCTTGCGCGAGATGTCGACGGACTTCTTCGGGTCGCCCGTCGTGATGAGCGGCCGCACACCGGCATAGGCGCCCGTCAGGTCGCCGGCGGCGAGCGAGCTGCCGAAGTACTCGTTTGCGGCGTCCAGCAGGTACGCGATGTCCTCCTGCGACGGCGCGACGTGGTGGTCGTCGAGCTCGCCGGCGAAGTCGTTGTCGGTCGTCCCGAGCAGGGTTCGGCCGAGCCATGGCAGAGCGAAGATCGAGCGTCCGCCGCCCGCCGGGACGATCGCGCCGCCGCCGACGAGCGGCAGGTCCTCGTGGCGCAGCGTGATGTGGGTGCCGCGGCTGGGCGCGATGCGCGGCACCTCGGCCTCGTCGTGCAGCTCGTCCGGGCGCAGCCGGTCGGCCCAGACGCCCGTCGCGTTGACGACGTTCGCCGCATGCACGACGAGCTCGGCGCCGCTGTCGGCGTCGTACGCCTTGACGCCGGCGGCGCGTCCGGCGGCGTCGCGCACGAGCTCGGCGACGTTCAGGCGGTTGGCGACGACGGCGCCGAAGCGCTCGGCCTCCGCCAGCACGGTGAGGACCAGGCGCGCGTCGTCGGTCTGGCAGTCGTAGAACAGGTAGCCGGACGTCGGAGCCCGGGGGGCCAGCGCGGGGATCAGCTCGAGCACCTCCTCGCCGGAGATCACACGGTGGCGCTCGGGACTCCAGTCGGAGAAGTCGCCGGCGAGATCCGCCGCCGGCCGGCCGCGGCGGGAGCGCGGCTGGCGCGAGCGCCCGCGCAGGCGCTCGACCGCCATGACGTCGTAGAGGTTCAGTCCCACGCCGATCATCCGGTCGGGCCGTGCGCCCTCGAACGCGGCGACGACGAGCGGCAGGGGACGGACGAGGTGGGGCGCCAGCGCCACCATCAGCTGGCGCTCGAGCAGCGCCTCGCGGACGAGTCCGAGGTCGAAGTTCTGCAGGTAGCGCAGTCCGCCGTGGACAAGTTTGGACGAGCGACTGGACGTCCCCGCGGCGAAATCGGCCCGCTCGACGAGCGCCACGCTGTAGCCCCGCGTGGCGGCGTCCAGCGCAACGCCCGCGCCCGTTATGCCGCCCCCGATCACGACGAGGTCGAACTGCTCCTCGGCGAGCGCGTTGAGGGCATCGGCGCGATCCATCATGCGCGGGCAGTCTGGCAGGGGTTCAAGGAACGGCGCCGACGTGCCGACTCAAAGGCATGCTCGCAATTCGCTCACGCCGCGCAGCGGCCCTCCTCTCCGTCGGAGCGCTCAGCGCCGGCTCAGCCGTCGCAGCAGCGCCCGCACAAGCCCAGCTGCTCGGCCTGCTGCCGAGCATCGGCTCGATCCTCACCGGTACCGGCGATGCGCTCGGCGGAACGGTCGACGCCGTGCTGCCGGGCACGGGCGGCGTCATCACGGGCGTGACGGGCAGCGTCGGCGGGCTCGTCTCCGGTGTCGAGAGCACGATCACCGGCACGCTGGACCAGACGCTCGGCGGCGTCGTCGGCGGCGGCGGCGGCGGTTCGCTTCCCCCGGACGTCCTCGACAGCCTGCTCGGCACGCTGCTCTCCAACAGCACGGCCGCGCCCGGCACGCCCGGCACCGGCAACGGCGGCGGCGTGATCGTCCTCAGCGGCGGCTCCGTCGGCCCCGGCGGCATCATCCTCGACGCCAGCGCGCCGCGCCCGACCGTCAAGGTGCTCTCCAAGCTCAGACAGATCGGCCGCAGCGGCAAGATGCGGATGGAGATCAAGACCAACGAGCCCGGCATCGTCGCCGTCGCCGGCAAGCTGCGCCCCGGCGCCGCCGTCAAGGCCAAGAAGGGCGCCAAGAAGGTGCGTCACTCGCGCAAGCTGATCAAGGTCCCGCAGATCACGCTCGGCTATCGCAAGGCCGGCAGGCTCGTCGTCACCGTCCGGCTGTCGCGCACCGCGCAGCGCGCCCTCGGCCGCTCGAGGAACGCGAAGCTCTCGGTCGGGACGATCGCCGTCGACGTCTTCAAGAACCAGGATTCCGACAACGCGAAGGTCAGCATCAAGCGGTAGACGCGCCGCATTCGAAGCACGGCGACGGCCCGGCCGGCACGCGCGCAGCCGAACAGGCACTGCGCGAGCCGCGGGCCGTCCGTCGTTCAGCCGGCACGACGCCCGGGGCCGCCGTGCGCGTCGCCGCGCCGGCGCCCGCCGTCCCGGCCTCCGTCGAAGCTCGGGAGGACCGACCGGCGTCAGCGGCGCCGCAGGACCTTCTCGCAGTTGCGGCTGACGCGGTCGCGCCGGTCGACCACCGCGGTGTCCCTGCCGGCGCCGCAGTCGATGCTGTCGCGATAGCTGTCGCGAGCGTAGATCACGTCGTTGCCGCTTCCCGCGAAGACGCTGTCGGTGCCCGACCCCGGGGAGATGCGGTCACTGCCGCTCTGTCCGATGATCGTGTCGCCCCCGCTGCCGCCGCTGATCCGGTCCCTGCCGGGGCCGCCCTGGATGTTGTCGACGCCGCTGCCACCGCTGATCACATCGTTGCCGAGGCCGCCGGCGATCACGTCGTCGCCGGAGTTGCCCTCGATCCTGTCGCGACCGCTGCCGCGTGTCTGGCGGCAGTCGTCGGGGTCCCTCGAGCCCCTCGGGCAGGAGGCGTCGCCGTGGATGTTGTCGCCGCCGCTGCCGCCCCTGATCACATCGTTGCCGCTCAACGCGAAGACGATGTCCGAGCCGCCCTTCGCGGTGATGATGTCGTCGCCGGTCGTGCCGAAGATCGTGTCCGAGCCGTTGGTGCCGCTGCGCGTCGCGGCGAGGGCGACGCTCGCCCAGAGCAGGACGGCTGCCAGGGCGGCGGCGACCGCAAGGTTTCGTGGCCTCATGGGTGTCGTTGCCTCCGGCGATCGCGATCAGGGCCTCGTTGCACGAGTGCAGCATAGGAACGTCGCCGGCGACGGGCGCCGGGCGCTCAGCGGCGCAGCCGGATCGCGTTGAGATCCCGCCCGACGATGTCGTCCGCGCGCGCGATCAGGTCCTCGATGTCGTCGTGCTCGGCGTGGATGTAACGCCCGGTGAGGCGATCGGCCCGCCCCGAGGCCAGCACGCGCACGAGCTGCGGCGCGAGCGACGGCGGCGTCCACGGAGCGTCGTCGCCGAGCCGCTCGGTCAGCGCCGTACGGACGAGCCCCGGGCTGATCGTGAACACCGGGATGCCGTGCTCGGCGAGCTGACCGGCGAGGACCTCGCCGAAGCGGTTGAGCGCGGCCTTGCTGGGCCCGTAGGCGCTGCCGCCGGCGCGGCCGGCGGTCACAGGCAGGTGACCACCCCCGCTGCCGACGTTGACGATCCGCCCGCTGCCGCGCTCGACCATCGCGCGCAGGACGCCGCGGCAGCACAGGTAGGCGCCGAGCACGTTGATCTCGAAGACGCGCCACCAGGCGCTGGGATCCTCCTCCCAGATCGGCCGCGCCTCCGCCGGCCCGCCGATCCCGGCGTTGTTGACGAGCAGGTCGATCGCGCCGAGCTCGCGCTCGGTGTCCTGCACCATCCGCTGGACCGACACCTCGTCGGACACGTCGACCTGCAGCGCAAGCCCACCGACCTGCGCGGCCACGTCCTCGATCTGCCCGCGCGTACGCGCGGCGACCGCGACGCGCATCCCCGCCTCGGCCAGCTCGCGGGCGATGTTCGCGCCGATCCCGCGGCCCCCGCCGGTGACGAGGGCGACCTGTCCGGAGAGCTCGTCGGCCATCTCGGCGCAGGATAGAGCGACTTGACCGACTAAGTGTTTCGGTCATATATGTCGATGAAGGAACCGTCCGCTCCCTGTACTCTCGCCGCCGTCCTTGCCCACCTCCGCGACCAATCCCACGCCCGCATCCCGCGCCCCGCACCCCGACAAGGCGCTGCTGACGGCATGGCTGCTGCTGCTGCTCGACGAGGGTGAGAGCTACGGCTGGGCGCTGTTCGGCGACCTGCGCGACCTCGGGGTCGCGATCGAGCAGAGCCTCGCGTATCGCGACCTGCGCGCGCTCGAGGGCGATGGCCTCGTCACCTCACGCTGGACGACATCGGAGGCGGGACCGCAGCGGCGCCTGTACCGCCTCACGCGCGCCGGCCGGCGCGCGCTCAGCGAGCACGCCGACATCGTCCGCGAGTCGTGGGAGCTGCACGACGCGTTCGTCCGCACGCGTCAGGACATGGATCTCGCGCCGGCCTCGCGGGCCGCGCCGGGCGCACGCGAGGACGACAGGCCGGGAGCGCGCCCCGGGCCCGAGCTGCGAGCAGCGTGGCTGCTGCTGCTGCTCATGGGCAGCGCCTCGTATGGCTACGAGCTGCGCCAGGAGCTCGACGCGCGTGACATCCGGATCGACCCGGCGACGCTGTACCGGCTGCTGCGAAGGCTCGAGCGCTCGCGCTGGCTCGAGTCGCGCTGGATGAGCCCGTCCGCGGGGCCGCGGCGGCGCCTGTACCGCGTCACCAGGGCAGGACGGCGCAACCTCGAGCAGCTGACCGCCCTCATCACCGCAGGCCGCGCTGCGCACCGCGCGTTTCTCGACGCCTACGAGGCCGCGGCGACCCGTTCCGGCTGAGCCTGAGGCGACGTCGCCCACGTGCACCGCGCGGCGGGCCTGCGGTGCACGGGACGAACGTCCACGCCTCGTTCAGCGGCGGTTCTGCTGGTCGGGGCGCACGAACGTGAAGCGCCGCTCCGGCATCGCGTTCTTGCCGATGCCGTTGCCGATGTAGCCCGCGCTGCCCGGAAGCCTCGCGTCCGAGGTGGTGCTGTGGTGCTGGCTGGCTGTGCTGGGCGGTCCAGCGGCCCTCTTCTTGAAACCGAACATCTGTCGTGTACCCCTCTTCGTCGTGTCGGCCGTCGGATGTCGTTGATCCCTACAAGCCTGTGCATGCCGCCGCTGCGTCGTGGCGTGCCAGGCGCTGCCCGGGAACGTACCGCCAAATCGCCCCGGCGGCTACCAGCGGCGGATCCACTCGCTCGCGAGCACGCGCCGCCGCATCGTGAGAGGATCACGACGTGGGGTTCTTTCGGCGCGACAGGGGCGAGCCCGGATACGGCCCGCCGGACCCGGCGCACAACGGCGCAGGCATTCCCGAGGCTGCGACGGAGGAGCTCGCGCAGGTCGTGGTCGAGGGGATGGGCGAGGCGCCGATCGAGCGCGAGACGCTGGAGCTGCTGCAGATCGGGCTGCCCCACCTGATCCAGCGCGAGTGCTCCGACGAGGCCGTCATCGCCGGCCAGACCGCCGCTCGGCTGGGCTACCTCTCGCGCGCGGCCGAGTTCGCGATGTTCGACGGCGAGCTGGGCACCGACGAGGACCTGCTCGCGACGCTCGGCGCGAGCCTCGAGCAGGCCGAGGCCGACGGAGCGTCCGGAACCGACGCGATGGCTGAGCTGGCCGCCGCCCTCGCCGACAGCGAGTCCGTCGACCCCACGCCGCAGGAGGGCGGGCCGTCGTGGACGCTGCCCGGTCTCAGCGGAACAGCGCGCGCCGCGCTGCGCGACGACCTGCTGGCGCGGATGGCGCATCCGCCCGACATCGACGCCGACGACCTCAAGCGCACCTGGAAGTACGGCTATTTCCTGTGCGCGCTGGACGAGCTCTGCGAGGACTGACCGCTACAGCGCGCCGAGCTCGGATGTGATCTCCGCGACGCTCGCCTTCGCGTCGCCGAAGAGCATCTGCGTCTTCTCGCCGTAGAAGAGCGGGTTCTCGATCCCGGCGAAGCCCGACGCCATCGAGCGCTTGAGGACGATGATCTGCTTGGACTCGTCGACGTTGAGGATCGGCATGCCGTAGATCGGCGAGTCGGGCTTCAGGCGCGCGTCGGGGTTCGTGACGTCGTTGGCGCCGATCACGAGCGAGACGTCGGTGCGGCCGAATTCCGGGTTGATGTCGTCCATCTCGCGCAGCTGGTCGTAGGGCACGTCGGCCTCGGCGAGCAGCACGTTCATGTGGCCCGGCATCCGCCCGGCGACGGGGTGGATGGCGAACTTCACCTCGATGTTCTTCTTCTCGAGCGCCTTGGTCATCTCGCGCACGGCGTGCTGGGCCTGCGCGACGGCCATGCCGTAACCGGGGACGATGACGACCTGGCGCGCGTAGGCGAGCAGGATCGCGACGTCGGCGGCACTCGTCGAGCGCACGGTGCCGCCCGTCTCGCTGCCGCCGCCCTCGACGGCGGGCGCCTCGCCGCCGAAGCCCCCGAGCAGCACCGAGCCGATCGAGCGGTTCATCGCCTTGGCCATCTGGTCGGTGAGGATCGTGCCCGAGGCGCCGACGATCATGCCGGCGACGATCAGCGCGTAGTTGTCGAGCGCGATCCCGGCCGCTGCGGCGCTCAGGCCGGTGAAGGCGTTCAGGGTCGAGATGACGACGGGCATGTCGGCGCCGCCGATCGGCAGCACCGCGAGGTTGCCGAGGATCGCGGCCGCGACGAGGATGAGGATGAACAGGCCTTCGCTCTCGGAGCCCAACAGGATCGCCAGGCCGGCCCCGACCGCCGTCGCGAGCAGCGCGAGGTTGACGAAGAGGCCCGCCGGGATCTTCAGCGGGCTGCCGGAGATGAGCCCCTGCAGCTTGCCAAAGGCGATGTTCGAGCCCCAAAAGGAGATCGAGCCCACGATCGCCGCGAAGATGAGCGGGATGCCGACCTCCAGCTCGGAGCCGAGGTCGCCGCCAGCCGAGCGGAACTCGCCCCACGCGATGAGCGCGACGGCGCCGCCGCCGACGCCGTTGAACAGCGCGACCATCTGCGGCATCGCGGTCATCTTCACGTTGCGCGCACTGGGGACGCCGACGATCGTGCCGACGATCAGGCCGATCGCGATCAGCAGGAAGTCCGCCCCGTCGAGCGCCGGGTTCAGCAGGGTCGCGACGACGGCGATGAGCATGCCGACGGCGGCGATCTGGTTGCCCTGGACGGCGGTCGTCGGGCTCGTGAGCTTCGCCAGGCCCGTGATGAACATGCCGAAGGCGACGATGTACGCCGCGGTGATGAAGTCCGGCTCCTGGTAGAAGGCGGTCGCGGTCGTCACTGCTCGGGCTCCCGGGCGACCGGCTCGGGCTTGCGCTTGAACATGCTCAGCATGCGATCGGTGACGAGAAATCCGCCGACGACGTTGATCGTGCCGAAGGTGATCGCGATCACGAGCAGCAGGCGGGTGAGGAAGCCCTCGGCATGGCCGATCGCGACGAGGCCGCCGAGCAGGACGATCCCGTGGATCGCGTTGGTGCCGGACATCAGCGGCGTATGCAGCGTGTTGGGCACCTTCGAGATCACCTGAAAGCCGACGAAGGCGGCGAGCACGAGGATCGCGAGGTTCGTGACGATCGTGCTCGTGCTGCTGGCGGCGACGACCTCATAGGCCGTCCAGCCGGACGTCAGGTCCGGCGAGCTCATGACGGCTCCTCCGTGGACTGCGCCGGGTCGGGGGCGGTTGGCGCATCGGCTGCGGCGTCGGTCTCGCCGGCGGGCGCGAGCGGCTTCTCGTCGTCCGGCGGCTCGGCGCCGGGCTCCGGCTCGGCGGCGGCCGCGCGCGTCGCGTCGGGCGCAGCCGTCGCGGAGGGGGTGCCAGCGGCCGCCTCGACCGCCTTCTTCGCGCCCGCGTGCACGATCTCCCCGCCGCGCGTGATGCAGGCGCCGGCGATGATCTCGTCGTCGAAGTTCAGCTCGATCCTGCCGTCCTCGCCGACCAGCAACTCCAGCAGCGACTGGACGTTGCGGGCGTACAGCGACGAGGAGTGCTCCGCCATCGTCGCCGGCAGGTTCAACGGCGAGACGATCGTGACGTCGTGCCTGACGACCGTCTCGCCGGGGACGGTCAGCTCGCAGTTGCCGCCGGCCTCGCCGGCGAGGTCGACGATCACGCTGCCGGGCTTCATCTTCTCGACGCTCTCGGCCGTCACCAGGCGCGGCGCGGGGCGCCCGGGCACGAGCGCGGTCGTGACGACGACGTCGAAGGTCGCGATCTTGTCGGCGAGCTCCTGCTGCTGGGCCTGCTTCTCCTCGTCGGTCAGCTCGCGCGCGTAACCGCCCTCGCCCTCGGCGGATGTGGTGGCTCCGGTTCCCTCGAGCTCGAGGAACGTCGCGCCGAGCGACCGGACCTGCTCGGCGACGGCCGAGCGCACGTCGTAGCCGGTCACCTGGGCGCCCAGGCGGCGCGCCGTCGCGATCGCCTGCAGCCCCGCGACGCCCGCGCCGAGCACGAGCACCTTCGCGGGCGGAACGGTGCCGGCGGCGGTCATCATCATCGGCAGGAAGCGGCCGAGGTGGTTCGTCGCCACGAGCACCGACTTGTAGCCGGCGACGTTTGACTGCGAGGACAGGGCGTCCATCGACTGCGCGCGCGAGATCCGGGGGATCGCCTCCATCGCGAACGCCGTCGCGCCGGCGTCGGCGAGCGCCAGAGTCGTCTTCGGGCTCGAGAGCGGGCCGAGAAAGCCGATCAGCACCGTGTCCTTGCCGAGCTTGGCGATCTCGTCGTCCGACGGCGCGGCGACCTTGACGACGACGTCGGCGCTCCAGACGTCGTCGGCGATCGTCGCGCCGGCGTCCTCGAACAGCGCGTCGGCGAGCATCGACCCCTCGCCCGCGCCGGATTCGACCACGACCTCGAGGTCCTTGGCGGTCAGCTTGCGAACGATCTCCGGGACGAGCGCGACGCGCGCCTCCCCCGCTGCCGTCTCCTTGGGAACTCCGACCTTCATGCGGCGGAGAACATATCCGACTCGCCAGTCAACGACCGATCAGGGCTGCGGGACGGCGACCGGCAGATCGTCGGAGACCGCAAGCGCGAAGCGGTCTGCGAGCACGGACTCGTCCAGCGCCCGCGCGGCCGATGCGACGCCGGCGGCGTCGGTCCCGGTGACGAACCAGACCGGGCGCCGGTCGGTGACGCGGGTGGCGGCGATCAGGCCGGTGCCGGCGCCCAGCGTCCTGGCGACGTTGCCGGCGGCGTCGAGCACGAGCAGCCGCCGCGCAGAGGCGTCGAAGCGCGCGTGGACCCCGCTCTCGCGCGGCCCCGCATCGAGCCGATCGGCCTCGAACTCGCGCCCGCGCAGGCGCGTCCAGGGGGCGACGAGGATGCGGACGGTCTCGTCGGCCGCGCTGCGGCTGATCACGCTGCGCCCGGCGACCACGCCGAGCGAGACGAGCTTCTCGGCGACCGCGGCGCAGGCGCCGGCCCGCGGATCGTCGCACTCGACGCGAACCGGCAGACGCTTGCCGTCGACGCCGTGCAGGAACGGCTCGGGAAACGAGCCGACGACGGCCGGGATCGCGCGCGCGACGCCGCCGGCATGCCGGTCGAGCCAGATGCGGTCGCCGCCGTGGACCGTCAACTCGCCTGCGGGCTCGTCGGCGGCGATGCCGTTGACGAACAGGCTCTCGGCCGCGCGCGTGCTGGAGTGGCGCTGCAGGATGTCGGCGAGTCCGCCCTCCGCGGGAACCGGCTCGCGCGGGAGCGCGACGACGTCCTGCGCGCCGAAGTCGCGGGTGACGGTGATCGAGATCGTGTCGCTGTCGGTCGCCGCCGATCCACCGCAGCCCGCGAGCGTCGTCAGCGCGAGGACGAGCGCCAGGGCGCGGGCGGATGCGGGCGACATCGAGCGCGCCACTGTAGCGTTGGTGACCGCGATGACCGTCAACCTCACACGGATCTACACCAAGCTCGGCGACGACGGTGAGACGCACCTCGGCGACATGAGCCGGGTGCGCAAGACGCACCCGCGGATCGAGGCCTACGGCGACGTCGACGAGCTCAACGCGCAGATCGGCGTCGCGCTCACGATTCCCGGGCTGGCCGAGCAGTACACGGCGTGGTTGCGCCGCGTGCAGAACGACCTCTTCGACGTCGGCGCCGACCTCTCGGTCCCGCACGGAGGCGAGCGCGAGCGCCTGCGCGTGAGCGCCGACCAGACGACGTGGCTGGAGGGCGCCTGCGACGAGGTCAACGCGACGCTCGCGCCGCTGAAGTCCTTCGTCCTGCCCGGCGGGACCGCGGCCGCCGCGCAGCTGCACGTCTGCCGGACGGTGTGCCGCCGGGCCGAGCGGCGCGCGCTGCTCGTCGAGGACGCCAATCCGGAGGTCGTGCGCTACCTCAACCGCCTCTCCGACCTGCTGTTCATCCTCAGCCGCGGAGCGAACGAGGGCGAGGAGCCGCTCTGGGAGCCCGGCAGGTCCCAGGCCTGACGCGGCGTCCTGCCTGGACAACGAGGAGACCCGCACGCTGTCGGCCTCCGCCGCTGCGCGGTCATCGACGTCGTGCGGCTGCCGCCGTCCGGCGTCTCGCGCAGCGCTGCCGCGCCGGCGCTGGGCTCGCGCCCATGTCGTCAGACGCCGCGATCCGGATCCTGCTGGCCGGGATCCCGCCGCAGCCGTTCATCTGGGCCGAGCGGGGCTGCGTCGTGATCATGGCGGACAAGGTCGTCGAGGCCGGCGCCGATCTGGGCGACGTGCTCACGTGGGTCGAGTCGGTCGGCGGTCACGAGGACCGCACGATTCCCGTGGCGAGCACGCGGCGCGGCACGAGCGCCGTCCCCAAGCCCGTGGGACGGCGTTACCACGTGGTGCCCGAGGCCGCGCTGCGCGGCGACGCCGCCGCGTAGCGGTCCCACCGGCGCATGCGCGGCGTATTCGGCGTCGTCGCGCAAGGGTGTGACGAATGGTCGTCGCCATGCGGCGATCGTTCGTCACACCCGCTGCGCGCCGGCGCACGGCGCCGGCCGGCGCCGGTCTAGGCCGTGTCCGGCGCCCGCGCCGCGTCGCCGACAAGCGCCTCGTCGGGAACGAGGAAGAAGCGCTGGACGTCCGGCACCACCTGCCGCGAGAGGACGCTGCGGTGACCGACCGGCACGGTGCGGTCGAGGCGGCCGCCGTGGGCCTCGACCCAGCGCTCGACGGCATCGCGGTCGCCGCCTGCCTCGATCACCCTCTCCTCGAGGATCACGGTTTGCCCCTTCGGGGCCCAGAACGGCTGCGGGGCGATGCCGGCAAGCAGCTCGCGAATGGGATCGTCGGTCATGGTGCGATCAGGATAGGCGGCACGGCTCGGTCGCTTACCGCGGCGCGCGATCGTGTGGCGGCGGCAGCGGTCTGTGGCTGCGCCCAGCCGGTGACGTGCCCGGTGCGCCCGACGTTCCCGGGCAGCGGCGCGCGGCGGCGGCGCGCGGCTGCCCGTGCCGATCGTCGCCTCTGCGTGCCGCCTGCCGGTCGCTTGAGCCTGCTCGGGCGCTCGCCGGTCGACGCCGGCGAGCTTCGCTCCCGCTCGCGCGAGACAACCCTGTCCCGCCGGCAGGATGCGCGTCGCGCGGACGGGCGCCGCGCGCCATTTGCACAACTCTTCGGCAAGATCCTGCACCACCTCGCGGACCTGAGGAGAAGAGCGCGGCGTTCGGGATGATCTGGGCTGCTCGTGCGTCTCACGAGCGGACGCGCCCCGTCCACGGCAGCGACCCGGCGGCGGCCATCGACCCCGCCGCCGGGGAGTTGCCGCTGCCGTGGCATGGCTGCCGGCGCCGGCCCCGCTCCCCTTGGCAGCGCTCGATGCTCTGCCGGTCGGCGATGGCCCGCCGGATCGCCGCCCCGACCTGCTTGTGCAACAAGTCCGACGCTCACGCCGACGTCGCGCACGTGGCCGCCGATCTGCGCCGGCGCCCGCTGGTCAGCGGTCGACGATCGCGCTGCGCGTGCCCGCGTCCAGCGCGTACGGCCTCGACCGGCGCGTCGGGGTCATCGTCGCTCGCCGCGTTGAACTGGTCCGCCCAGTCGTTGGCAGGACACCCGCCAACAGGAGAGGCCGCGTAGCGAGAGCGCCGATCTCATACCGCTACGGGGATTCGAAGCGCGGGCGAAGGCCAGTAGGCACGGGCTTTTTTGGCGGTTTGCAGGGATTGCCGCACCGCTGGGAAACGCTCGGGAACGCTGCTTTCCGGTCATCACTTTCACCCGACTTTCGCCCCGGCGGCCGTCGCCGCCGCGTCGAAGAACGCCGTCATCTTCTGCGCCGCCTCGGCCTCGCCGCCCGGCATGAGGTGGCCGTACCGGTTGTACGTCACGCGAATGTCGGCGTGCCCGATGTAGACCGACAGCTCCTTCGCGTTGAGGCCGGCCGCGATCAGGTACGACGCCGCGCAGTGGCGCGCCTCGTGCGGCGACAGCGGCTTCAGCAGCGCCGCCTCGTCGACCTTCTCGCCACGCCGCTCGGCATCGGCGCGCATCCGGGCGTTGGCCGCCTGCCATGCCTTCAGCGCTCGAGCACGCGTCGTCGATGGGACGAAGGGCAGCGCCGCGGTCCGACCGAACACGAGCGCCTCGGCCCCGCGGCCACTGCGCAGCTTGTGTGCGGCGAGCTCGGCTCGGAGGCGGCCCATCATCGGCACGCGGCGCCGGCCGGCGTCGCTCTTGACCTCGATGTCGCCGACGGCGGGGTCGTCGTCCCATGATCGCTCGACGCGTACGAGGCCCTCGTCGAAGTCGACGTCGCGCCAGCGCAGCGCGCGCAGCTCGCCGCGGCGCAGGCCCGCCAGCAGCGCCGTCGCCCATAGCGCGCGCTCGGACTCGGGCAGCGCGTCGAGCAGCCGCGTCGCCTCGGCGGGGTCGACGATCCGGTCGCGCTTGCCGCGGACGGCGGGCAGGCGCAGCCCGTCGGTTGGGTCGACCGACAGCTCGCCGTCGTGAACGGCTCGGCGGCAGAGCACCTGCAGCGGGTTGAGCGCGTTCTGGATCGTGCTCGCCGCCCGGCCCTCGGCCTGCATCGCCTCGACGACCGCCTGGACGTCGCGGCGCTGCAGCGCGCTGAGGCGAAGATGCCCGATGCGCGGCAGGACGTGCAGGCGCATCGTGCGCTCGTAGCCGCGCATCGTCGAGGGCTTATACGGCTTGCCCGTTCGGTCGAACACCGCGCCGCTGCGCATGCCGGCGATCAGCGCCGCCGACGCGTCCTCGACGGTCGTCTTGCTCCGCGGACGGAGCTTGTTCTCGCGAACCGCCCGCAGCGCGTCCTGACGCCACGACTTCGCCTCGGCCAAGCGCGCAAAGTGCTTGCGCACCTGCCGCTTCTCGCGCGGCAGGTAGACCATCGCCTCGTAGGGGCACGAGCACTTCGCGCTGCCGCGTCGCGCACAGCTGCGCACGTGCTTGCGGTAGACGCCTGGAGTCGATGTCTTCTCGTGGCGGCTCATCTGTCGGTGCCTCGCTTCGGGTCGTGCTGGGATGGTCGTCTCGGCGGTCATGCGCCCTCCCCCGCGGGCCACTCGCGCCCGTCGTCGGGCTCGTCGAACATCGCCTCGAGGTCGAGGATCGGCCCAGTCAGCTCGGTGTGGCGGGACTCGGCGTCCGGGCCGCATGCGCCTGGCAGCGGCAGAGGTCGCGAAGGCCGCCCGGCTGCGGCGTCGCCGGCAGCGGCGATCCGAGCCAGACTCCGATAACAGCGGGCCGACAGATCCGGGAACTTGAGTGCCACGTATGCCGCGTCGGCGATCAACGCGTACGCTTCGTCGTCAGCTTCCGTGCTGTCCAGCGCGGGCAAAGTGTGCATGCGGGGAGTCTCCCTACTCGAAGGTGAAGAACCGCTCCGATGCCCCGCTGAAACCGCGCGGGGCTTCGATCCCCCCGC
>JBKHXR010000112.1:0-7883 GCA_046565905.1 Thermoleophilia bacterium
GCCGCCCGACAGGCGCCCCAGCTCCTCGTCGGCACGCTCCCCCAGGCCGGTCTGGTCGAGCATCCGCACGACCGTCGCGTCGGGATCTGCGACCTTCTCGAGCTTCGCGAACAGGCGCAGGTTCTGGGCGACGGTGAGCTTTCCGTAGACCGCCGTCTGCTGGGGGACCCAGCCGATCCGCGCGCTGTTCGCATCGGGCTGCACGACGGTGCCGGCATCGGCCTGCTGGATGCCGGCGAGGATCGACAGCAGCGTCGTCTTGCCGGCGCCGTTGGGGCCGATGATCGCCAGCAGCTCGCCGCCCGCGATCTCGAAGCTCACGTCGCGCACCGCGCGGCGCTCGCCGAAGCTCTTGCTGATGCCCTGCACCGTCAGCGCCGGCGCCGCCGTCGCGGCCTCCACGCTAGTGGTCACCCCCCCGGCCAGGACCAGGCACTACTTGACCGACTCGGCCAGCGCGTCGAACGTGGCCTGCAGATCGTCGAACGTGCCCGCGATCCTGGGCGACTCGATCTCCTGCGGCTCGCCGACCTCCGTGACGTTGAGCTCGCCCTTGACGCTGAGGCTGGAGAACCCCAGCCGCCGGCGGTCGCGCGCCGAGGGCTCCAGCAGCATGTCGAAGGTCGCCTTGCGCAGGACCTTGTCCTCGGCCCCGGTCCAGACGTTGCCCGTCGCGCGCTTGACCGAGCGCGACAGCGCCACGCGGTCGGCGCGGTCGACCTCCCGCGGCAGGCCGACGATCTCCGTGATCCGCAGCGACGTCAGCACCCTGGCGAGGCGCGCGACGTCGAGGAAGAAGCGGTTCGTGTCGATCTCGGCGGTCCCGCGGATCGTGTCCTCGCCGGCGACCTTCTCGTTGCCGACGATGCGCGGGTTCTTGGCCCAGCGCCGGGGATCGACGCCGAACACCCGCATCACCGACCCCAGGCCGTTGCTCGTGTTCGACAGCGGCCTGCGGATCGGGGCGGCGATCGAGGGCGGGATCGTGTAGGCGCTCGAGCCGAGGCCGATCAGCACCCTGTCGTCGATCAGGACGAGCTCGCCGCCGATCGCCCCGCCGCGCAGCCTCAGCCCGACCGAGAGATTGGCCTCCGCGGGCGAGTTGCCGGACTGGCTGAAGGGGCCGCTGAGCGTCACCTGGACGGGCTCGCGATAGCGCGGGGCGCCCTCGACCTCGAGGTCGACGGTGCCGCTGAGCTTGCCCGACGTCGCGTTGGGGTTCGGTCCGAACGTCTGCCTGAGCAGCTTCTTGACCTCCGGCGAGTTGGCTGCGCGGGACTTCGCAGCCGACGAGGCGTCGTCAGAATCGGACCCGCCACCGCAGCCGACGAGCGCGATGACCAGCAGCAGTGGCACAACGGCGAAGATGCCCTTAGGACGCAACGTGTCTCCTTGTTCTCCCGCGATCCCTGAGCGCGAGTCTACGGCGCTCGCGCGCGGGCCGCGCCCGTACGCGCCAGGGATTCCCCGCTCTTATCGCGGTCTTACGCAAAGCGGCGCTCAACTTACGAAGTGTTGACATCCTCGTCCTACCGTGGAGCACATGACTGACGAGCAGCCTCCCCGGCGCCGGTCCGGACCCGACCGCCTCTGGACCGATCCGCGCGAGGAGGACGAGCACACGCGCTGGCTTGCACCGAGGACGGCGGTTCCGACCGCCCCGCCGCCGCGCGACCCCGAACCGCCCGCGCCGCCCGAGCGCCAGACCTGGCAGTTCGTCGTGATCGGGGTGCTGATCGCCTTCATCCTCTTCGGCGGCGGCGTGCTCGGCGCCAACCTGCTGCGCGACGACGACACGCCGGCCGGCACGGCCGCGCTGCCGGCCGCGCCCGGCGCCGTCGCGCCCGACGCACGCTCGCGCGCCGTCCGCCAGATCTACGCCGAGGCGCACAGGAGCGTCGTCCAGGTGCGCGTCAGCGAGGGTGGCGCCGGCGGCAGCGGCACGGGCTTCGTGATCGACTCCGACGGGACTATCGTCACCAACGCACATGTCGTCTCGGGCGCCGGCGACGTCCAGGTGCGCTTCGACGACAACAGCGCCGGCGTCGACGCCGAGGTGGTCGGACGCGACCAGTCCTCCGACCTCGCGGTGCTGCGCGTCGACGCGTCGAACACGCAGAACGTCAAGCCGCTGCGGCTTGCCGACTCCGACACGGTGCAGGTCGGCGATCTCGCCGTCGCGATCGGCTATCCGCTGGGCCTCGAGCGCACCGTGACGGCCGGCATCGTCTCCGGCGTCGGCCGGGCGATCAGGGCACCCAACGGCTTCTCGATCGACAAGGTCATCCAGACCGATGCCCCGATCAACCCCGGGAACTCCGGCGGGCCGCTGCTCGACGGCGCCGGGCGCGTGATCGGCGTCAACTCGCAGATCGCGACGGCCGGTGGCGGCGGCGGCAACGTCGGGATCGGCTTCGCCGTTCCGTCGAACACCGTCCGCCAGGTCGTCCCGCGGCTGCGCAGCGGCGGCTCGATCAGCCGCCCGTACGTCGGCATCTCGTCGCTGCCCAGCACCGTGGGGCGGGGCGCACTCGTCGCCAGTGCGGTGCCCGGCGGTCCCGCCGACGAGGCCGGGGTGCGCGCCGGCGACCTCGTGACGAGCGTCGACGGCAGGGACGTCCAGGCCCCGGAGGACATCAGCGCCGCGATCGAGAGCCGCCGGCCGGGCGACGAGATCGACCTCGAGGTGCAGCGCGCCGGGTCTGACCGCACGTTGCGGGTGCGCCTGGGGACACGGCCCGAGAACGCGCCGAGCAGCCGCTCGGGTCCGTAGGCCAGATGAGCTTCGGCCAGCCGCTCTTCCTGCTCGCGCTCCTGCTCGTGCCGCTCGCTCTGCTCGCGTACCTGCGATACGAGCGAAACCGGCGCGCGGCGGCGGCGGCGTTCGCGGCGCCCGGGGTGCTCGCCTCGGTCGTGCCCAGCACGCCGGGCTGGCGGCGCCACGTGCCGCTCGTCGCGTACGCGCTGGCGCTCGCCGTGCTGATCCTCGCTCTCGCCAAGCCGCAGCGGACCGTCGCCGTGCCGGTCGAGCGGGCGTCGATCATGCTGACGACCGACTTCTCGGGGTCGATGCAGGCGACCGACGTCCCGCCGAGCCGCCTGGCGGCGGCGCGCGCCGCGGCGCTCGACTTCCTCGACGAGGTGCCTGACGCCGTGCGCGTCGGCCTCGTCGCGTTCAACCAGTCCGCGCGCCTGCTCGAGAGCCCGACGACAGACCGCGCCGCGGTGCGCGACGCGATCGCCACGCTGGAGCCGAGCGGCGGCACGGCGACGGGCGAGGCGCTCGCGGTCTCGATCGGCGCCCTGGCCCAGCAGAAGGACGCCGACGGCGAGCGCGTGCCGTCGGCGATCATCCTGCTGTCCGACGGCAAGTCGGTTCGCGGCCGCTCGCCGCAGGAGATCGCACAGCGCGCGAAGGACCTGAAGATCCCGATCTACACCGTCACGCTGGGAACGCCGAGCGGCACGATCGAGGTCACCCGCTCCGACGGGACCGTCGAGACGCGGCCGGTCCCGCCCGACCCGATCGAGAGCCGCGCGGTCGCCGAGATCTCCGGCGGGCGCGCTTACACCGCCGAGACGGCGCAGAACCTCAGCGACGTCTACGAGGCGCTGGGCTCGCGGATCGGCTACCGCGACGAGCAGCGTGAGATCACCGCCGCGTTCAGCGGCGGCGCCTTCCTCCTGCTCGCCGGCGGCGCGCTGCTGTCGCTGCTGTGGTTTCGCAGGCTGATCTGACCGACGAACGACCCGAGGACCCGACCATGA
This sequence comes from Thermoleophilia bacterium, assembly GCA_046565905.1. Classification (GTDB taxonomy): domain Bacteria; phylum Actinomycetota; class Thermoleophilia; order Solirubrobacterales; family Solirubrobacteraceae; genus CADCVQ01. The sequence continues at coordinate 3,769 of JBKHXR010000112.1, forward strand.
GCTTCTCCAACTACTCAACGCCGACACCGCCGGGCGACGACCCGGCTGGACGGCCGCCGCGCCAGGCCCTCGAGGAGGTCCTCTACGAGGTCAAGCGCGTGATCGTCGGCCAGGACGCGATGCTCGAGCGCCTGCTCGTCGCGCTGCTGGCCGGCGGCCACGTGCTGCTCGAGGGCGTTCCCGGCCTTGCCAAGACGCTGACGGTGCGCACGCTCGCCGACGTCATGGGCGGGAGCTTCCGAAGGATCCAGTTCACCCCCGACCTCGTGCCCGCCGACCTCGTCGGGACGCGCATCTACCGCCCCGACACGGGGCGCTTCGACACCGAGCTCGGGCCCGTGTTCGGCAACTTCCTGCTCGCCGACGAGATCAACCGCGCGCCCGCCAAGGTGCAGTCGGCGCTGCTGGAGGTCATGCAGGAGCACCAGGTCACGATCGGCACCGAGAGCTACGCCGTGCCGCACCCGTTCCTCGTGCTCGCCACGCAGAACCCGATCGAGTCCGAGGGCACGTACCCGCTGCCCGAGGCGCAGATCGACCGCTTCCTGTTCAAGGTGCTCGTCGACTACCCGACGCTCGGCGAGGAGGCGTCCGTCGTGGGCCGCTCGCTGCGCCCCGCCGAGGACGTCGGCGTCCGCCTGTCGATGGCCGAGCTCGAGGGCTACCAGCGGGCGGCGCGCGAGATCTTCGTCGACCGCGAGGTCGTCGCCTACGCCGTCCAGCTCGTCGACGGCACGCGCCACCCCGAGCGCTACGGGCTCGCCGACCTGCGCGAGCTGATCCAGTACGGGTCCAGCCCGCGCGGCGCGATCGGCATGGTCCAGGCGGGCCAGGCGCTCGCGCTGCTGCGCGGGCGCCGCCACGTGCTCGTCGACGACATCCGCGACCTCGCTCCCGACGTGCTGCGCCACCGCCTCGTGCTGTCCTACGACGCGCTGTCGGACAACGTCAGCGCCGACGACATCCTCGACCGCCTGCTCGCGGTGCTCAGCGCCGGCGTCGAGCCCGCCGGCGGCACCGACTACGCCTCGGAGCACGAGGTCGCCTAGTGGTCCGTCCTGCAGACCACCACCACAGGAGGAGCCGCTAGTGCCCGCCCCGGTCGCCGGCCTGCGGGTCCCGCCCGCGCGTCAGGGCCCCGGTCCGATCCCGGCGGCGCTCGTCGACGCGCTGGCGCTGTCGATCGCGCGCCGCGGCGCCGGCGCGCTGCCGGGTGACCGGATGGCGCCGGGCGTCGGCAGCGGGACCGAGCTCGCGCAGCTGCGGCCCTACGTGCTGGGCGACGACGTTCGCCAGCTCGATGCCGCGGCGAGCGCGCGCACCGGCGTGCCGCACGTGCGCCTCCAGGTGCCCGAGCGGATCCTGACGACGTGGCTCGTGCTCGACCTGTCGGCGTCGATGGCGTTCGGCACGGCGGACCGGCTGAAGTCCGACGTCGCCGAGGGCGTCGCGCACGTCGTCGCGCGCGCCGGCACCCGCCACGGCGGCCGGCTCGCCGTGCTGACGGTCGGCGGTCCGGAGAAGATGCTGCCGCCGCGCGGCGGTCCGCACGCGAAGATCGGGCTGCGGCGGCTGCTCGGCGAGGGCGTCGCCGTCGACGGCGCCGCCGACCGCGGGCTGCGGCCCGTGCTGCACAAGGTCGGGCGGCTGGCGCGCCAGCCCGGGCTCGTGGTCGTCGTCTCGGACTTCCGCGGCGACATGCGGTGGCGCAGGCCGCTGCGCGCGCTGGGGTCCCGACACCACGTCCTCGCCGTCGAGATCCGCGATCCGCGCGAGGAGCGCCTGGAGCCCGCCGGCCGCCTCGCGCTCGTCGATCCGGAGACCGGCCGCCTGGTCGAGGTCGACACGTCGCGCCGCGGGCTGCGCGAGCGCTTCGCCGCCGCCGCCGCCGAGGAGCGCGCCGGCGTCGCGCGCGAGCTGCGCGCGGCGCGCGCGCAGCACGTCGTGCTGTCGACGAGCGGCGACTGGCTGAAGGCGCTGGGGAGGGCCCTGCGGTGAGCTTCATCTCGCCGCTCGGCCTGCTCGTCCTGTTCGCCGTGCCGCTGGCACTGCTCGCGCACGTCGCGGCCGGCCGCCGCCGCCGGCGCTACCCGGTGCGGTTTCCCGCCGTCACCACGCTCGCCGCGGTCGCCGCGCCGGAGTCGCGCTGGAGCAAGCATCTGCCGTTCGCCCTGCTCGCGCTTGCCCTGGCGGCGCTCGCGATCTCCCTGGCACGCCCCGAGAGGACCGTGCAGGTCGCCGTCGAGCGGGCCTCGGTCGTGCTCGTCACCGACGTGTCGCGCTCGATGTCGGCGACCGACGTGAGCCCGTCGCGGCTGGAGGCCGCCCGCGGCGCGGCGGAGAGCTTTTTGGAGAAGGTTCCCGAGGAGCTGCGCGTCGGCCTCGTCACGTTCTCGGACTCCGCGCAGACGCTGCAGACGCCGACGACCGACCACGAGGCCGTCTCGGGCGCGCTCGGCACGCTGCAGCCGATCGCCGGGACCGCGACCGGTGCCGGGCTGGGCACGGCGCTGGCCGACCTGAAGGTGCGCGGCGGCGACGAGTCCGGACGGCGCCCGCCGGCGGCGCTCGTCCTGCTGTCCGACGGGTCGGCGACCGACGGCAACGCCGCCGCTCGCGTCGCCGAGGAGGCACGGCGCCTGCGCGTGCCGATCTACACGGTCGCGCTGGGGACGCCGAACGGGACGATCGAGATCCAGGGGCGCACGCTGCGCGTGCCACCGGATCCCGAGGCGCTCGAGCGCATCGCGACGACCTCCGGCGGCCAGGCGTTCCGCGCCGAGGACTCCGACCAGCTCGACGCCGTCTACGACCGGCTCGGCTCGCAGATCGGCACCAAGCCCGAGAAGCGAGAGATCACGACCTACTTCGCGGGTGCGGCGCTGCTGCTGCTCGGCGCGGCGCTGATCAGCTCGCTGAGGCTCGGCGGGCGCCTGCCGTAGACCTTCGCCGTGCCGCTGCGCGCAGGCGCAGGTCGTCGTGCGTCGACACCGTGGGGGATCACCGTCGAGGCACGCCGCGGCGGGCCCGCCGTCGGGCTCGAGCTTGTCCGGTCTGCATCGGCCGCGCCGCGCGCGCTCAGGCGAGCGGCCGGCCGAGGAAGAGGTCGCGTCCGCCGCCGCCCTTGGAGCGCGCTGAGAAGCCGTGGCGCTCGTAGAGCGCCAGCGCGGCCGCGTTGCGCTCGTTGGCGTCGAGCTCGATCCTCCTGGCACCGCGGGCCTGCGCACGCTCGACCGCCAGCGTCACGAGCGCGTCGCCGAGGCCCGAGCGGCGTGCCTGCTCGGCGACGAAGAGGTCCTCGAGCCACGCGTCCGGCGCGGCCTTCCAGACGCTGAGGCGAAAGCGCAGCTGGAGGACGCCGGCGGGTGGCGAGCGGTCGTCGGCGGCGGCCAGCAGGAACTCCGTGTCGCGGTCCTCGAGCAGCCGCTCGACGGACGCCAGGAAGGCGTTGGCCGACGGCCAGTCCGAGCCCATGTGGTCGCGAAAGGCGACGAGCAGCCGCGCGACCGCCTCGGCTTCGTGCGGCTCGGCGAGCCAGGCGCGGGGTGTCCGGGAGGTGCCGATGACGGCGCCAAGACTAGATGGTTGATCGCGCCGCACCGGCCGCGCGAGCGACCAACCGGATCGCCGGTCGTCCGTCAGCTGCCGGCGGCGATCAGGTAGCCCATCCCGCGCACGGTCGGGAAGCGCTCGCGGCCGAGCTTGCGCCGCAGGTAGCCGACGTAGACGTCGACGACGTTGGATCCCGGGTCGTAGTCGTAGCCCCACACGTGCGACAGCAGCTGCTCGCGACTGAGCACCTGGCCGCTGTGGCGCATGAAGACCTCGAGCATCGTGAACTCGCGCGCCGACAGCTCGACGCTGCGGTCGCCGACGAGGGCGCGACGCGTGCGCAGGTCGAGCGTCAGATCGCCCGCCCGCAGCACCGTCGGCTCGGCGACGCCGTCGGCGCGCAGCCGCACGCGCACGCGCGCCAGCAGCTCCTCGAAGCGAAACGGCTTCGTGACGTAGTCGTCGGCGCCGTGCTCCAGGCCGCTGACCTTGTCGCGGACGTCGTCGCGTGCGCTGAGGATCACGACCGGCATCCGGGTGCCGGCCGCGCGCAGCTCCTGCAG
>JBKHXR010000113.1:0-66283 GCA_046565905.1 Thermoleophilia bacterium
GGGCGCCTCGCCAGCGGGCGCGTCGCCGGCGCGCGCCGCGGGGGCGTCCGCCGGCTCGCGCGCGGCGGCGTCATCCGCGTCGCGCCCGTCGCCCTGCTCGCGTGGCGCTGGCGGCGCGCCGCCGCCGGGCGGCGGATCGTCGGGCTGCGGCCCGTCCTCGAGCTCGAGCGCGCGATCGATGTCGCCGGGATCGGCCGCGCCGGCGGCGAGCGGGTCGCGCCGGCGGCGGTGCGTCAGCGCCAGATGCGCCGCGCGGCGCACGTGTCCGGCATCGACCTCGCCGGCGCCGTCGAGCGCCGCGAGCACCCGCGCGGTGCGCGCCGTGACGACGTCGCCGCGCATGCCGTCGACGCCGATCTCGGCGCACGCGCGCACGATCCGGTCGAGCTCGCGCTCGGGCAGCACGACGGCCGCCAGCCGCTCGCGCGCCTCGACGATCGACGCCGCGACGTCGGCGTCGGCCTGCGCCCACCGCTCGGCGAATGCGACCGGGTCGGCCTCGTAGGCCAGCCGGCGGCGCACGATCTGCGCCCGCGCGGCCGGCGCGACCGGGGCCGCGACCTCGACGCCGAGGCCGAAGCGGTCCAGCAGCTGCGGGCGCAGCTCGCCCTCCTCGGCGTTCATCGTGCCGACGAGCAGGAAGCGCGCGTCGTGGCGCACCGAGACGGCGTCGCGCTCGACGTGGCAGACGCCCATCGCGGCGGCGTCGAGCAGGACGTCGACGAGGTGGTCGGGCAGCAGGTTGACCTCGTCGACGTACAGCACGCCGCGGTGCGCGCGCGCGAGCAACCCTGCCTCGAAGGCGCGCTCGCCGGCGAGCGCCCGGCCGAGGTCCAGCGCGCCGACGAGCCGGTCGATCGTCGCGCCGACCGGCAGCTCGACGAGCGGCGCCGGGCGCTGCTGCACCGGCGCGGCGCCGTCGACGACGCCGTCGGGCGCGAGGTCGCCCGGCGCGAAGCAGAACGGCTGGCCGGCCGCCGCGGGCGCCGCCGGCAGCAGCGGCGCCAGCGCGCGCACGGCCGTCGACTTGGCGGTCCCGCGCTCGCCGCGCACGAGCACGCCGCCGACCTCCGGCGCGACGGCGTTGACGAGCAGCGCCTCGCGCAGCGCCTCCTGGCCGACGATCGCGCTGAACGGGTAGCCGGGCGTCACGCGGAGACCTCCTCAAGCTCGCCCTCGAGCTCCAGGTAGCGCGCGCGGATCGCGCCCATCGTCTCCTCTGCGGGCGCCTCCCACAGGCCGCGGTCGGCGGCCTCGATCAGCTTCTCGGCGATCGAGCGCGCCGCCCACGGGTTCGAGCGGCCGATGAACTCGCCGACGTCGGGATCGAGCAGGTACTTGCGGGCGACGTCCTCGTACATCCAGTCGTCGGCGACGCCGGTCGTCGCGTCGTAGCCGAAGAGGTAGTCGACGGTCGCCGCGAGCTCGGCCGCGCCCTTGTAGCCGTGGCGGATCATCGAGGCGATCCAGCGCGGGTTGGCGACGCGCGCGTGGAACACGCGCCGCGTCTCCTGCGCCAGCGAGCGCGTGACGACGCGCGACGGGTCCGACGAGTCGCCGAGCACCGCGGCCGGCTCGCGCCCGAGCGACCTGACCATCGCGACCATCCCGCCGTGGTACTCGTAGTAGTCGCCCGAGTCGAGGACGTCGTGCTCCTGGCTGTCGACGTTCTTGACGGCGACGTCGATCCGCGCGAAGCAGCCGCGCATCGCGTCGCGCGCCGACGCGCCGTCGAGCCCGCGCCCGTAGGCGAAGCCGCCCCAGGCCTCGTAGACCTCGGCGATGTCGCCGCCGTCGCGCCAGTCGCGCGCGTCGAGCAGCTGTGCGAGGCCGGCGCCGTAGGCGCCCGGCTTGGAGCCGAAGATGCGGGTCGTCGCCTGGCGCCAGGCGGGCTTCGCGTCGAGCTCGCCGGCAAGCGCCTCGGCGTCCTGCCGCGCGTGCGCGGCGACGAAGTTCAGCTCCGGCGGCTCGTCGAGCCCGGCGACGAGCGCGACGGCGTCGTCGAGCAGTCCCAGCAGGTGCGGGAAGGCGTCGCGGAAGAAGCCCGAGATGCGGACGGTGACGTCGATCCGCGGCCGGCCGAGCTGCTCGAGCGGGATGACCTCGATGCCGGTCACGCGGCGCGACTCGCGCGCCCAGACCGGCCGCACGCCGAGCAGGGCGAAGATCTCGGCGGCGTCGTCGCCCTGCGTGCGCATCGCGCTCGTGCCCCAGGCGACGAGGCCGACCATCCGCGGCAGCTCGCCGTGGTCGGCGAGGTGGCGGTCGAGCAGCGCCTGGGCGAGCCGGGTGCCCGTCTCGTACGACAGCTGCGACGGCAGCGCCCGCGGGTCGACGGAGTAGAAGTTGCGCCCCGTCGGCAGGACGTCGACGCGGCCGCGCGTCGGGCTGCCGCTCGGGCCGGCGGGGACGTGGTGGCCCTCCAGCGCGCCGAGCACGTGGACGAGCTCGTCGGTCGTCTGCGCGATCCGCGGCACGACGGTGTCGCAGGCGAAGCGCAGCGCTCGCGCGAGCGCCGCGTCCGTGCGGCCGAGCACCTCGTCGCAGGCCTCGCCGATCGCCGCCGCCGACCAGCCGCGCGCGGCGAGCGCGTCGAGCAGCGCCATCTGCGCGGCCTCCAGGCGGTCGATCACGTCCCCGTTGGAGGAGGACGGGCCGCGGAAGCGCTGCTTCAGGTCGTCGGGCACGCCGCTCGCCGGGGAGCCGGGATCGGCGACCATCGCCGGCTCGTCGAGGCCGTACGCGGCGCCGACCGCGCGCCGCAGCCCGGGCACGTCGTCGCCCGAGCCGAGCCGGCCCACGGCGCTGACGAGGCCGCGCAGCTGGTCGCCCGCGGGCGGCACGCCGAGCACGTGCAGCCCGTCCTTTACCTGGATGTCCTTGACCTCGCAGAGGTAGCCGTCGATGTGCTCGACGAGCAGCCCGAGGTCGTCCGGGCGCTCCTGCACGCCGAGCTCGGCCTGCAGGTTGGCGCGCTCGATCGCATCCCAGATCTGCACCGCGAGGCCGGGCAGCTTCGGCGGGTCGAGGATCTCCAGGCGCGCGTACTCGTCGAGCAGCGCCTCGAGCTCGGCCAGCTCGTCGTAGGTCTCGGCGCGCATCATCGGCGGCACGAGGTGGTCGACGATCACGGCGTGCACGCGGCGCTTGGCCTGCACGCCCTCGCCCGGGTCGTTGACGACGAACGGGTACACGAGCGGCATGTCGCCGAGCGCCGCGTCGGGCGCGCATCCGTCCGACAACGCGAGCATCTTGCCCGGCAGCCACTCCAGCGTGCCGTGCTTGCCGAGGTGGACGATCGCGTCCGCGCCCCACTTGGCCTGCAGGAAGCGGTAGCAGGCGAGGTAGTGGTGCGTCGGCGGCAGCTCCGGGTCGTGGTAGATGCCGACCGGATCGTCGCCGTAGCCGCGCGGCGGCTGGATCGCGATCAGGACGTTGCCGAGCTCCAGAGCCGCGACCACGAAGTCCTCGCCGTCGACGAACTGGTCCCCCGGCAGCGCGCCCCAGCGCTCCTCGATCGCGTCGCGCAGCGACCGCGGCAGGGTCGCGTACCAGTCGGCGTACTCGGCGACCGGCAGGCGCAGCGTCGACTCCGCCAGCTGCTCGTCGGTGACGAACTCCGGGTCGTGGCCGCCGCCGGCGATCAGCGCGTGCATCAGCTCGTCGCCGTGCGCGAACGGCCGCTGCACCGAGTACCCGGCGCCGTGCAGGGCGTCGAGCAGGCCAAGCGCGCTGGCCGGCGTGTCGAGCCCGACCGCCATCCCGACGCGCGCGTGCTTCGTCGGAAAGCTCGTCAGCAGCACGGCGATCTTCTTCTCGGCGTTCGGCGTCGTGCGCAGCCGCGCGTGGCGCACGGCGAGGCGTGCGACGCGGGCGCAGCGCTCGGGGTCGGCGACGTAGCGCGGGATCGCGGCGCCGACGATCGAACCGGCTTCGCCGCGCTCCTTGAACGACACGACGCCGCCGAGCAGCCGCCCGTCGAACTCCGGGATCGCGACCTGCGTCGCGGCGTCCAGCGGCGTCAACCCGCTGGCGGACTGCAGCCACGCCGCCCGCGAGGAGGTCGCGCAGACCGCCTGCAGGACCGGCACGTCGAGCGCCTCGAGCGCCGCCGCGTCCCAGCGCTGCTCGGCGTCGGGGTTCCTCACTTCGCCGTTTCCGGAACCCCCTACTTGGCCGGCGTGCGAGCCGCCGGTCGCGAGCATCGTGACGAGCAGCGCGTCGACGTGGCCGTCGAGCAGCGCGAGCGCCGCGACGTTGCCGTCGCCGTCGCGGCGCAGCGTCGTCGACCAGACGGCGAGCGCGCTGGCGCCGGCGGCCTCGATCTGCGCCGACAGCTCGTCGACCCACGCCGCGTTGCCGGTGATCCGGTGCGAGCGGTAGAAGCAGATGCCGATCGTCGGCCGGCCGTCGTCTGGCAGGCGCGCGAGCGCATCCTCGATCGGCACGTCGCCGATCCCGGGCACGTAGACGCCGAGGTCGGGCACCTCGTGCGGCGGCTCGAAGCCGTGGCCCTCGAGCAGGAACGTGTCGGCGAGGAAGCGCAGCAGCTGCTCGACGTTGGCCACGTCGCCGTGGCGCAGGTACTCGCCGGCCTGGGCGACCGCGCCTGCCGGCGCCGACGACAGCGCCGTCATCTCGGCGTCGGGCTCGATCTCGCCGCCGAGCGCGAGCAGCGGGACGCCCTCCTTGGCGCAGCGCGCGCGCAGCAGCTCCAGGCCCTCCGGCCAGCCGCGCCGTCCGCCGAGGATCCGGCACAGGACGACGGCGGCGCCGTCGAGGATCTCGTCGACGAACGCCTGCTGGTCGATCGCGCCGCCGGGGTTCGCGCAGCGCACGGCGGGGAAGTCGTCGCCGAGCCGCTCGACGGCCGCGGCCGCGGCGAGGATCTCGGTGTCAGCTGTCGTGACGAAGCGCAGCAACGGCGCGGGCCTCCATCTGGATCGTGGGCAGGTCGGTCGGCGCGCCGGATCGCAGCAGCGCGAGCACGGCATCGGTGTCGAGATGCTGCTCGACGAGGTCGCCGAGCGCATCCAGGCGCCGCTCGCGCAGTGCCGCAAACGAATCGGAGCCTGCGATGAAGGTACGCCGTCGCGCAGCGGCGACGGCGCGCAGCAGCGCGCGGCGCAGCGCGTCGTCCTCCAGCGCGCCGTGCCAGGCGGTTCCCAGCGTCCAGCCGTCGCGGCACCCGTCGGGCTCGCCGTCGTCGGCGATCAGCAGCGGCTCGCCGCCGTGGCGCGACACGCGGCCGTGGCGGATCTCGTAGCCCGACTGCGAGCGCGCGCCGCCGAGCGACGGGCACGCGCCGGCGCGGCGGCGCAGCAGCTTGTCGGCCGCGAAGACCGTGGAGACCGGCAGCAGGCCGAGCCCGTCGACAGCGCCCGCGCGCGACTCGACGCCGTCCTCGATCGCCGTGCCCAGCATCTGGTAGCCGCCGCAGATCCCGAGGATCGGGGCGCTCGCCGCCGCCCGCCGGCGCAGGGCCTCGTCGAGCCCCGCCGCGCGCAGCCGCGCGAGGTCCTCGACGGTCGCCTTCGTGCCGGGGATCACGACGAGGTCGGCACGCTCGACGTCGGCCGGCGAGCGCGTGAAGCGCACGCGCACGCCCGGCTCCGCCGACAGCGCGTCGAGGTCGGTGAAGTTGCTCATCCAGCGCAGCCGCAGCACGACGACGTCGAGCGTGTCGGCGAGCGCCGGCGCCTCGGGCGTGCGCGCCTCGAGCGCCAGCGAGTCCTCGGCGTCGATCCACAGATCCTCGACGAACGGCAGCACGCCCAGCACCGGGCGGCCGGTGCGCGCGCGCAGGTCCTCGAGGCCCGGCGCGAGGATCGAGGCGTCGCCGCGGAACTTGTTGACGACGTAGCCGGCGACGAGCGCCTGGTCGGCGGGTTCGAGCAGCGCGAGCGTGCCCAGCAGCGACGCGAACACGCCGCCGCGGTCGATGTCGCCGACGACCAGCACCGGCAGGTCCGCCGCGCGAGCGAGGCCCATGTTCGCCAGGTCGCCGGCACGCAGGTTGACCTCGGCCGGACTGCCCGCGCCCTCGCAGATCACGACGTCGTGGCGCGCGCGCAGGTCGCGCAGCGCCTGCTCGACGACGGGCCGCAGGTCGGCCTTCATCGCCTGGTAGGAGCGCGCGTCGGCGTCGCGCCACACCGTGCCCATCACGATCACCTGGCTGCGCCGCTCGCCCGACGGCTTGATCAGCACGGGGTTCATCGCGGCCTCGGGCTCGATCCCGGCGGCCGCCGCCTGCATCGCCTGGGCGCGGCCGATCTCCGCCCCGCCCGGCGTGACGACGGAGTTCAGCGCCATGTTCTGGGACTTGAACGGCGCGACCGACACGCCCCGCCGGCGCAGCCAGCGGCACAGGCCGGCGGTCACGACGGACTTGCCCGCGTCGGAGTGCGTGCCGCAGACGAGCAGGGCGCCGCCGCTCATCGCAGCAGGCTCCGCAGCGCGACGCCCGCCGCCAGCGCGGCGGCGCCGACGCGGCTCGACAGCCGGTTGGCGCGGCCGATGTCGCGCGCCTCGGCCGCGCGGCCGTCGCCGAGCGCCGGGCGCAGCTCGACGATCCCGTCGTAGGCGAGCGGGCCGCCGAGGCGCAGCCCGAGCGCGCCGGCGAACGCGGCCTCCATGCGGCCCGCGTTCGGGCTCGGGTGCGCGCCGCCGTCGCGGCGCAGCACGCGCCACGCCGCGCCGCGCTCGCGGGCGCACAGCGCGGTCAGCCCGGCCCCGGCGCGTGCGGCCGGCCAGCCCAGCGCGTCGTCGAGCCGCGCCGCCGCCCAGCCGAACTGCGCGTAGCGCGCCGAGCGGTGGCCGACCATCGCGTCGAGCGTGTTCGCGGCGCGGTAGGCGGCGACGCCCGCCGGGCCCAGGAGCGAGCCGTAGAGGAGCGTGCCGACAACCGCGTCGCTCGTGTTCTCGGCGACGGACTCGACGACGGCCCGCGCGATCCCGGCGCCGTCGAGCGCCGACGCGTCGCGGCCGGCGAGCGCGGGCAGCGCCCGCCGTGCGGCGTCGAGCTCGTCGCGCTCGAGCTGCCCGCCGATGCGCGCGGCCTCGCCGCGCAGCGAGCGCCCGCCGAGCGCGGTCCACGTCAGCAGCGCGAGCGCGGCGCGGCGGCCGAGCAGGCGCGAGAGGCCGTGGCCGGCGAGCGCGGCGCCGCCGACGAGCACGACCGCGAAGAAGGCGCCGCGGGCGCGGGTCGGGGCGTAGACGCGCCGCTCGAGCGCCAGCGCCGCGCGACCGAAGCCGGCCACCGGATGCCCGCGCCGGGGGTCGCCGAACGCGAGGTCGGCGCCGTAGCCGAGCGCGAGCCCGGCCGCGCTCACGACGCCACCTCCGCGTTGACGCGCGTGACGGTCCAGCGGCCGTCGCGCGCATGCAGCTCGGTCAGCGACAGCGGCGCGACGTCGATCCGCCATGCGGACGCCGCCGGCGCGCCGAGCGCGTGCACCACGGCCGCGCGGACGACGCCGCCGTGGGTGACCGCGATCGTCTGCCCGTCGGTCGCGCCGTGCGCGTCCATCCAGTCTCCGACCCGTGCGAGCAGCGCGGCCAGGGACTCTCCGCCGTGCGGGCAGGCCTCCGGATCGGTCAACCAGGCGCTCACCGCGTCGGGGTCGGCTGCATGCACGTCGGCGAGCGAGCGGCCGCCCCAGGCGCCGAAGTCGCATTCGCAGAGCGCGGGCTCGATCGCCGCGTCGAGTCCCGCCGCCGCCGCCGTCTCCCGCGCCCGCAGGGAGGGGCTGCAGACGGCGTCGCCGCGGCCGAGCCGCCCGGCGAGCGCGGCGGCCGCGGCGCGGCCGCCGTCGTCGAGCGGCTCGTCGACGGGGAACGCCGCCCGCCGGACGGCATCCGTCGTCGCATGGCGGATGAGCAGCAGCCGCCTCAGCGCGCCGCCACCGGCCGTTCGCCGCCCGCCCCGCTGCGCCCGTGCGCGGCGGCGGCACGCATCGTGGCGATCCCGAACCCGACCCCGAGCGACGCCCACAGGACCGCCTGCGTGCCGAGCGAGCTGAGCCGGAACTCCCAGATCAGCGGCGCCGGAAAGCCCTCGGGCACCTCCTGGATGCCGGGCAGCGCGAGCGCGAGACCGCCGGCGACGACGATGAACGTCCCCGCGCCGGCGAGCGGCCGTGCCCACGGCGCCGCCTCGGGCCGCAGCGACCACATCACGCGCGCGGCGGCGAACATCGCCAGCGCCGAGCCGGCGAGCAGCACCAGGTAGTACGCGGTGCGGTCGCCGATCGTCTCGGGGTCGCCGACGGCGGGCGGATTGGGCGGGTACTTGAGGAACGGCACGAGCACGATCGCGACGAAGATCGCCCCGGCCAGCCGCGTCGCGAGCTCCCAGTCGGTGCGCTGCGAGCCGCGGCCGCGCAGCAGCGCGAAGACGATCGCGAACAGGCCGCCCGCGGCGATCCCGTAGAGCGCCGTCGCGAGGAACAGCCCGCCGCGCTGCTCGGAGCGGCTGACGACCCAGTCGCCGACGTGCGCGAGCGAGAGCCCGCCCAGCGAGGCGTGCGCGCTCGCGGCGTTCTCGATCTCGATCGCATCCTGCACGCGCGGCTCGCCGAAGACGAACGCGAAGCCGCCGGCGAGCAGCCCGGCGAGGGCGCCGACGACGAGGCCCCTGCGAACGAGGCTCCAGACCACGAGGTTGTCCTCGGACCGGATCTAGTGACAGGGCACGCCGAGCAGGTGGCGCCCGTCATGCATGAGCTCGTGGAGCAGCGAGCCGGTCTGCGTCAGCGCACCCTGCTCGTACTGCACGAGGTAGATCGCGAGCATCAGCAGCAGACCCAGCAGCAGCGCCGGGAGGAGCTGAAGAAGGGGAAAAGGCTGGACGTTCGCTGCTGGATCCATGGGTTGGTCCTCCTGGGGATGGTGCGTCCCCTGCTGGAAGGTGCCGCGACGAGCGAGTTCCTGACTTGCGGGGCCTTCGTGCCCCGTCACAGTGGCGCAACCGTCCCGGACTCTCACCGGCTTCCTCGCGCCGTCGCGCTGACGCGTGGCAGCCTACCGCGCGCGGCTGCCAAGCGCCATGCCGCCGCGTGCGGCGCGAGGCACTACCGTGCCGCATGCATGAGCGAAGCGACGCGCTTGTCCCGGCCGGCGACGCCGCCGGGCCACGACCCCTCCCGCGCCGCGCAGCGCGCGGCCGACCCGCGCGGCTGGCGCTACGACGACGACGCGCTGGACACCGTCCACCGCGTGATCGCCGAGCGGCGCGACATCCGCCGCTTCCGGCCCGACCCCGTGCCCGACGACGTGCTCGAGCGCGTGCTGGCGGCGGCGCACCGCGCGCCGTCGGTCGGGCTGATGCAGCCCTGGCGGCTGATCGTCATCCGCGGCAGCCAGCCGCGGATCGCGATCCGCGACATCGCCGCGCGCGAGCGGTTGCGCCAGGCCGACCGCTTCGACGGGCGCGCGCGCCAGTTCCTCGACCAGAAGATCGAGGGCATCGTCGAGGCGCCGCTCGGCGTCTGCGTGTGCTGCCACCACGGCCGGCCGGGCGAGGAGATCCTCGGCCGCGGCACGATCCCGGAGACCGACGTCTACTCGACTGCCTGCGCGATCCAGAACCTCTGGCTGGCAGCGCGCGCGGAGGGACTCGGCGTCGGCTGGGTGAGCTTCTACAGGCTTGCCGACCTGCGCGCGATCCTCGGCATCCCGGCGCGCGTCGACCCGATCGCCTACCTCTGCATCGGCTGGCCCGACGAGCGACCGGTGCGGCCGGGGCTCGAATCCAGCGGCTGGGCGGCGCGGCTGCCGCTCGAGCGCGTCGTGATGGCCGAGCGCTGGGAGCCCGAGCCCGAGCTCGAGGACGACGCCGCCGCCGCCGCGGCTCGCCCCCCGCGAGAGCCTGATCGCGCCGCCGCGGCTCGCCCGCCACGCGCGCCCGACCGCACCGCCGCGATCGCCGCGCGCGACCGCTCGGACCGCCTCGTCAAGCCCGGCGGCAGCCTCGGCGCGCTGGAGGCGCTGATCGAGCGCTGGGCCGCCGCGAGCGGCGGCCCGCCGCCGCCGCGGATCCGCGCCGGCGTCCTCGTCTGCGCCGCCGACCACGGCCACACCGCGCACGCGACGAGCCTGTTCGCAAGCGACGTCTCGGCGCAGGTCGCTGCCGCCGCCGCGCGCGGCGAGACGGCCGCGGGCGTGCTCGCGCGCGACGGCGGCCACGCGCTCGTGGTCGCCGACCTCGGCCTGCACTGCGCGACGCCCGAGGGCGTCCTGGATCGCAAGGTGGCCGCCGGCAGCGCCGACATGACGACTGGGCGGGCGGTCGGCGAGGCCGACGTGGAGGCGGCCGTCGCGGCCGGCCGCCGGCTTGCCGCCCAGCTCGCCGGCGAGGGCGTCGACTGCCTCGTGCTCGGCGAGATCGGGATCGGCAACACGACGACGGCCGCCGCGCTCGCGTCGCTGTTGACGGGCGCGCCCGCGAGCATGACCGTCGGCCGCGGGACCGGCGTCGACGCGGCCGGCCTGGACCGCAAGCGCGCCGCGGTGGAGGCGACCGTCGCGCTGCACCGGGCGGCGACGGCGCCGCAGGAGATGCTTGCGGCGACCGGCGGCCTGGAGCTCGCGGCGCTCGCCGGCGCCGTGCTCGAGGCCTGGGCGCGCCGCCTGCCCGTGATGCTCGACGGCTACGCGACGAGCGTCGCCGCGCTCGCCGCGGCCCGCATCGAGCCGGCCGCGGGCGCCGGCCTCTTCGCCGGCCACCTCTCGGCGGAGCCGGGCCACCGCCTCGTGCTCACCGAGCTCGGCCTCGAGCCCCTGCTCGACCTGCGCATGCGCCTCGGCGAGGCGTCGGGCGCCCTGCTGGCGCTGGCGCTCGTCGAGCGCGCCGGCCTGCTGCATGCGCAGATGGCGACGTTCGCCGAGGCGGGCGTCGACGACGCCGCATCCTGATGGGCGTCGTCGACGAGGCGCGCGCGGCCGTCGGGCTGCTGACGATCGTGCCCGTCGGGCGGCGCGAGCTGGGCGCCGGCAGCGAGCGCGCGGCCGGACTGTGGTTCCCCCTCGTCGGAGGCTTCGTCGGCGTCGTCGCCGCCGCCGCCTACGGGGTCGGCGAGGCCCTGCTCGGCGCCACGTACGGCGCCGCGCTCGCGCTCACGGTGTCGGCGATCGTCACCGGCGGCCTGCATCACGACGGGCTCGCCGACAGCGCCGACGGGCTCGGCGTGCGCGGCGACCTCAGCCGCCGCCTGGACGTGATGCGCGATCCGCGGATCGGCGCCTTCGGCACGCTTTCGCTGATCGCGTTCGCGGTCCTCGCGATCGCCGCGCTCGCGCGACTGTCGCCGCCCGACGCCGCGGGCGCGCTCGTCGCCGGCCACGCCCTCGGCCGCTGGGCGGCGCTCGCGCAGCTGGCGTTCGTCGGCCCCGCGCGCGAGGACGGGCTCGGCGCCTCCTTCTCCGCCGACCGGCTCGCGTTCGCGATCGGCTCGGTCGTCGCGCTCGCGATCGCGCTCGCCGCCGCCGGCATCGCGGCCGGCCTGTGCGCCGTCGCGGGCGCCGCGCTCGGCGGCGCCGCCGTCGCCGCGCTCGCGCGCCGGTGCACCGCAGGGCGCACGGGCGACACGCTCGGTGCCGCGGTGCTCGTCACCGAGCTCGTCGCGTACTCCGTGATCGCGGCCTACCTCGTCACCTAGGCAAGCTGCCCGACCGCCGCGGTCTGCGGCGCGATCGTGCGGGTAGCAGGGGCTCCGCATGGACGACCACGAGATCCTCGCGCTGCTCGCCGCGCTCGTGCTCGTGCTCGTGCACCTGTTCGCCGCGCGGCTGCGGTTTCTCGGTCACGACCCGCGCAGCCGCTGGCTGTCGGTCGCCGGCGGCATCGCCGTGGCCTACGTCTTCGTGCACCTGCTGCCCGAGCTCGCCGAGGGCCAGGCGAGCATCGAGCGCGGGCACGGCGGCGAGGCTCAGGCCGGCGACGGGCCGCTGCTCGAGTTCCTCGAGGACCATGTCTACGTCGTCGCGCTGATCGGCCTGACTGTCTTCTACGGCGTGGAGAAGCACTCGCTGTCCTCGCGCCGCAGCAACGCCGAGCGATCGGGAGATGAGCGGACCGGCCCCGAGGCCTTCTGGCTGAGCATCGCCTCGTTCGCGGTCTACAACGCGCTGATCGGCTACCTGCTGCTGCGCGAGGAGCTGCGCGGGCTGCAGGAGATCGCCTTCTACACCGTCGCCCTCGGCGTGCACTTCACGGTCAACGACATCGCGCTGCGCGAGCACCACCGCGATGCCTACGACCACGTCGGGCGCTGGCTCATCAGCGCGGCGGTGCTCGCCGGCTGCGTCGCGGCGTTCGGCATCGAGATCTCCGAGCGGGTGATCGCGGTCGTCATCGCGTTCATCGCCGGCGGCGTCGTGCTCAACGTCTTCAAGGAGGAGCTGCCCGGCGAGCGCCGCGCGCAGTTCTGGCCGTTCGCGCTCGGCGCGTTCGGCTACGCGGCGCTGCTGCAGCTCGTCTGAGCGGCCGCCGGCGCAGCCGTCCTCGCCGTTCGGCGGTCGTCCGCCCGCACCAGCGCCCTCCGTGACGGCGGTCACGCAGCGCGGTGCGGCCAGCCGCACCACCAGACACCGGCCTCCCTCCTTTCCCGGGGTAGCGGCGCGATGTGAAGCTGCGCAGGCCATGAACAACACCGTTCACCTGCTCCCGCAGCACCAGCCGATCCTCTGGCTCGAGGATCCCGCCGCGACGAGCGCGCGGCGCACAGGCGGCAAGGCGGCGGCCCTCGCCGGCCTTGCCGGCCGCCTGCCGATCCCGCCCGCCTTCGTCGTCGTCGGCGACGTCGACCCGGTCGCGGTCGCACTCGCGTACGCCGTGCTGAGCGAGCGTGGCGGCAGCGACGAGGCGGTCGTCGCCGTGCGGTCCAGCGCCGCCGACGAGGACGGGCTCGACGCCTCCTTCGCCGGCCAGCACGAGACGATCCTCGGCGTTCGCGGCATCGACGAGCTGCTCGCCGCGATCGACGCGTGCCGCGCGTCGGGGCATTCCGAGCGCGCGCTTCACTACCGCCGGGCCAACGGCCTGACGGCGGCTGGCGGCCCGCTGCCGGTGCTCGTGCAGCTGCTCGTCCCGGCCGACGCGGCCGCGGTCGTCTTCAGCCTCAATCCCGTCACGCCGCGCAGCGGCGAGGTGCTGGTCAACGCGGCCTACGGCCTCGGCGAGAGCATCGTCGGCGGGACCGTCACGCCCGACGAGTGGGCGCTCAGGCGCGCCTCGCTGGACGTCGCTCGGCGCACGATCGCCGACAAGCGGCGCATGACCGTGCGCGCGCCCGGCGGCAGCCGCGAGGTCGACGTGCCGGCGGCGCTGCGCCGGCTGCCGTCGATCACCGACGGCCAGGCGCGCGGCGGCGCCGCGCTCGCGCTCGTGCTCGAGCGCGAGCTCGGCTTCCCGGTCGACCTCGAGGTCGCCTGGACCGCCGACGACCTCCATCTCCTTCAAGTCCGACCGATCACGACCCTGGCCCAGGAGGCAGCATGACCCCGCAGACGACCGCCGCGACGCCCTTCACCCTCGCCGCCGACGACGAGGCGCTCTTCTGGCAGCAGGACAGGATGCACTTCCCCGACCCGCTCGCGCCGATGGAGGCCGCGATGGTCGAGCGGGCGATCGGCGACGGCTTCACGCACGGCGTGCGCGCCTACGACGCGCCGCTTGACCGGATGGAGGTGCGCGTGATCGACGGCTACGAGTACCAGGCGATGGTGCCGCTCGCCGGCACGCCCGACGAGATGGCCGCGCAGGGCGCGCTCGCCGAGGCCGCCGTCCGCGCCGCCATCGGCCGGCTCGACGAGCTGTGGTCCGGGCAGGTCCTGCCCGAGGTCCGCGAGCACCTCGGCTTCTGGGACTCCTTCGACCTCGGGGGCGCGACCCGCGCCGCGTTCGCCGAGCACGTGACGCAGACGTGGCAGCGCCTGGCGCGCGTCTGGGAGCTGCACTTCGAGATCGTGCTGCCGTCCTACCTCGCGGTCAGCGAGTTCGACGAGCTGTATCGCGGCCTGTTCGCGGACGCCGGTCCGCTGGACTCCTACCGCCTGCTCGAGGGCCTGCCGAACCTCACCGTCGAGGTCGGGCAGGCACTGTGGAGCCTCAGCCGCCGGGCGATCGCCAGCCGCGACGTGCGCGAGGCGCTCACGGCCAACGCCGCCGCCGACGTGCCCGCCGCGCTCTACGCGACGTCGGCGGGCCGTGCGTTCCTCGCCGAGCTCGAGCATTACGTCGACCGCTACGGCCGCCGCGCCGACAAGTGGACGATCGTCGCCCCGAGCTGGACCGAGGACCCGACGCCGGTCGTCGAGCGCCTGCAGGACTTCATCCGGCTTCCCGAGAGCGAGGCGCCGGCGGTCACGACGGAGGCGGCGGCGGCGGCGCGCGAGCACGCGATCGCCGAGGCGCGCGAGCGCCTGCGCGACCACCCGGCGCAGATCGCCGGGCAGTTCGAGGGGATGCTCGCGGCCGCGCAGTCGGGCCTGGTCATCTCCGAGGACCACAACTTCTACATCGACAACATGTCGATCCACCACCTGCGCGCCGTGCTGCTCGAGGCCGGCCGCCGGCTCGTCGCCGACGGCGCGATCGTCGTGACCGACGACGTCTTCATGCTCACGCCCGAGGAGCTGCAGGCGGCGATCGAGGCGCCCGGCGCCGATCTGCGCGCGGTCGTCGGCGAGCGGCTGACGACGATCGCCCGCCAGCGGACGATCACGCCGCCGCCGGTGCTCGGCGCGATCCCGACGGCGCCGCCGCCCGACGACGCGTTCACGCGCTTTGCGATGAAGTTCAACGGCATCCCGCAGGCGCCCGGGAACGAGCGCGAGGTGCGCGGCTCGGCAGGCTCGTCGGGGGTCGTGCGCGGCACCGCTCGCGTGATCGGCTCGATCTCCGAGTCCGGCCGCGTCCGGCCCGGCGACGTCATCGTCGCCGAGACGACGGCGCCGCCGTGGACGCCGCTGTTCGCGACCGCCGCCGCCGTCGTGACCGACACCGGCGGCGTGCTCAGCCACTGCGCAGTCGTCGCCCGCGAGTACGGCATCCCCGCCGTCGTCGGCACCGGCATCGCCACCCAGGTGATCGCGGACGGGCAGACGATCGAGGTCGACGGCGATGCGGGCATCGTCCGCATCGTCTGACCGCGCCGTCCTCGCGGCCGTGGCGCTGAGCGGGACGCTGCTCCCGCTCAACTCCACGATGATCGCCGTCGCGCTGCCCGACATCGCGTCGGGCATCGGCGGCGGCGTCGCCGCGTCCTCGTGGCTCGTGACGTCCTACGTCGTCGCGATGGCGGCGCTCGGCCCGTTCGCCGGGCGCCTCGGCGACCGCCGGGGGCGCCGCCGCGTGCTCCTCTGGGGCCTCTTCGCGTTCGCCGCCGCCTCCGCCGCGGCCGGACTCGCGCCCTCGCTCGGACTGCTGATCGCCGCCCGCCTCGGCCAGGCGATCGCCGGCTCGCTCGTCTTCCCGAACGCGATCGCGCTGCTGCGCGACGCGCTCCCCGACGGCCGTCGCGCGGCCGGCTTCGGCCTGCTCGGCTCGGCCGTCGGCGTCGCGGCGGCGATCGGCCCCGCGCTCGGCGGCGTGCTCGTCGGCGCGTTCGGCTGGCGCGCGATCTTCCTCGTCAACGTGCCCGTCGTCGCCGCGGCGGTCGTGCTCTCGCTGCGCGCGCTGCCGCGCATCCCGGCCGCGCCCCGTGGCCGCTCCCCCGACCCGCCGCGCGTGCGCTGGGATTGGACGGAGCCGCTGCGCGTGCCCGTGTTCGGCGCCGCCGCGGCAGCCGTCGGGCTGAGCAACCTGGCGATGTACGGCACGCTGCTGGCGGTTCCGGTCGTGCTGGCGAGCCGGCCGGGCTGGTCGGCCGCCGACGCCGGGCTCGCGCTCGCGATGCTGTCGGTCGCGATGATCGCCGTCGCGCCGGCCGGCGGGCGCCTCGCCGACCGCCGCGGGCACCGGCTGCCCGCCGCCGGCGGCCTCGCGCTGCTGACGGTCGCCGGCGCGATGCTCGCGACGATCGGCGCCGCGCCGTCGGCGTTCGGCCTGGCCGGCGCGCTGCTGCTCGCCGGCATCGGCCTCGGGCTCGCCAACGCCGCGCTGCAGACGGCCGCGATCGAGGCCGTCGCGCCGCGCCACGCCGGCGTCGCCGCGGGCCTGTTCTCGACCGGCCGCTACGCGGGCAGCATCGTGTCGGCGCTGCTGCTCGCGGCGTTGCTCGGCGATGGCGGCGCGCACGCCGGCGCGTTCTTCGCGATCACGGCGATCGCCGCCGGCGCATCGGCGCTGCTGGCGCTGCGGCTGGACGGCGGCGGCCCCGCCGTCGCGCTGTCGCAGGAAGCGTGAGCGGCCGCCGGTTCGCGGCATCGAGGTAAGAACGCGTCGCCCGGCGACGCTGATGGCGGCATGGGAACAGGACCCATCCGCTGCTCGCGCTGCCGCGCCGATCGCCGACGGGGAGGACCGCGTACGTGTCTCTTGAGCTGACGAAGTGGATCGCCGACTCGATGCCGCCCTGGGTCGACGAGGTCGCAACGCGCGCCCAGCCGCCCGTCCGGCGATTCCTCAGCGCCCGACCCGCGCTGCACAACCTGCTCGACGGCAAGTGGATCGGCGTGCCGCTGCACCCCGCGCTCACGGACGTCCCCGTCGGCGGCTGGACGAGCGCGTTCGTCCTCGACCTCGTCGCGAGCGTCACGGGCTCCGAGAGCGCCGACAGGGCCGCCGACGGCGCGCTCGCGGTCGGCATCGCCGGCGCGCTCCCGGCCGCCGTGACCGGAGCCGCCGACTGGCGCGACCTGATCGGCGAGGAGCGCCGCATCGCGACCGCCCATGCGCTGCTCAACGTCGGCGGTCTGACGCTCAACGTCGCGTCGCTCGTGCAGCGCGCTCGCGGGAACCGCGGTTCGGGGCGGGCGCTGAGCGCGGCCGCGCTCGCGATCTCCGGTACCGCCGCGCACCTCGGCGGCGTCCTGAGCTTCGGGCACGGCGTCCGCGTCAACCACACCTTCGCCGACTCCGCGCCGAGTGATTTCGTGGCCGTCGCCGACGAGGCCGAGCTCGACGGCGGCGCCATCAGGACCGTCGACGTCGGCGGCACGAGCGTGCTGATCGCCCGCTCTCGCGCCGGCAGGCTGTGCGCGATCGCGGAGACGTGCAGCCACCTGGGCGGCCCGCTCGGCGAGGGCGCCCGCGACGGCGACATCATCGCCTGCCCCTGGCACGGATCGCGATTTGACCTGTGCAGCGGCGCCGTGGTGGAGGGGCCCGCCGTGTTCGCGCAACCGCGTTACGAGGTTCGCGCGAACGGCGGCAGGATCGAGTTGCGGGCGGACCGGGAGGCCTGAGCGCGGCGCGCCGGGCGCCGTCGGGCGAGGCCGCGGTCAGCCCTTGGTGTCGGGCTCGCCCGTGCGCGACTCGAACTCGGAGTGCCCGTTGGGGCACTTGGGGATCTCGTCGCCCTGGGTCACGTGGACGACCTCGCTGCACCTCGCGCAATGAAAGTCGCCGGTCTTGTCGGCTCGCTCGCCGGCGTGGGCGGCCATCTCAACCGGCCTCCCTCGCGCGGGCGCTGGCACGATCGTTGTGGCGCTGCAGGGCGTCGGCGAGCTCCGCCTTGGTCATCCTGGTGCGGCCCTCGATGCCGGCCTCGCGCGCGTCTCGCAACAGCTCCCGCCTGGGCTTGTTGACGTCGACGCCGCCGTAGCTGCGCGCCGGGTGCGCGCGCGCCTCGCCGGCGGACTGCTCGGACCGCGGGTCGGAGGGGCCGGTCCGCGTGCCCTGCTTGGTCGGCATCATCAAGAGCCCCGTCCGACGGCCTTGCGCAGCTCGTCCTTGCTCATCTTCGAGCGGCCCTCCACATCCTGCTCCTTGGCCTTCTCGTAGAGCTCCTCCTTGGAGGGCTCGCCGCCCGAGCCACCGGAGTCGCCCTTGGGCTCCCAGTGGTCGCCCTTCTTCTCGGCGACGTTCTTGACCGACGCCCACGCCGTACGGTGCGCGCGCTCCTCGTCGCCGTACTCGTCGTGCGCACTGTCGAGCGTCTTCTCGTACGTGCGCTGCACCTTGTCCGGCGAGCGTTCGAGCGTGCTCGGAAGGTCTTCCTTCTTGGCCGGCATGCGGATCTCCTTCGAAGTCGGGTCTGACCGCCGGGATACCCCGTGCCACCATCGTCATAGCGCCGCGTCAGCAGCGTGACGCGGGCAGCGCTCTCACTCCGAGAGGACCTCGACGAGCTCTTCCTTGGTCATCGACGAGCGCCCCTGGACGTCGCGCGCTCGGGCGCGGTCGTAGAGCTCGTCGCGAGTGAGCCCGCGCAGCCCTCCGCCGGCGGCTCGCTTCGCCCCGCCCGCCTGCCGCCGGGACCGCCCGCGTGCCGCCTCGAGGCTCTCGCGCAGCGCCGCCATCAGGTCCGGGACCGGCGCCGGCTCCTCGACCTCCCTGGGCAGCCTGATCGTGCTGCCCCTGCGCTTGCGCGCGACGATCCGCTCCAGCCGCACGCGATAGCAGTCGCTGTGGCGCTCGGGCCGCCAGTCGACGGTCATTCCCTCGACGAGCCGCACTGCGGCGCGCACGTGGTCCTCGTCGCTGCCGGCGTCGGCGGCCCCCTCGATCGCGTCGACGGAACGCACCTCGTCGTGGAACAGCATCGTCGTCAGCGCGAGGACGCCTTCGCGGGCGCGGACGATCGCCAGATACTCCTTCGTGCGCATGACGAACCTGCCGAGCGCGGCGCGCTCCGTGCGGCTCATCACCTCCAGCAGCAGCCGGTACGCGCGCAGCGCGCCCTCGTCATCGGCCGCCGGCACCACGAGGTAGGGGTGATCGAAGTAGATCGGATCGACGTCGGCGAGATCGACGAAGCGCTCGATGTCGATCGTGCGGGTCCGCTGCGGCTCGAGCGCGTCGAGCTCCTCCTCGCTGATGATCACGCTGTCGCCGTCCTCGAACTCGTAGCTGCGCGTGATCTCCTCGTAGGGAACCTCGACCTGCTCTTCCGAGCACCACCGCTGCACGTCGATCGGCGTGTTGTCGCGCTCGTGCAGCTGGCGGAAGTGCAGGTCGAGGTCGCGCACGCCGCTGATCAGCTGCACGGGGACGTTGACGAGCCCGAAGCTCAGCGACCCGCTCCACAGCGCGCGCGCCACTAGCTCGCGCCTTCCCTCTCGATGCTCGCCTTCAGCGCCGCCATCAGGTCGTCCGAGCGCGGGCGGTCGTCTGCGGGAGCCGGCTGCGGCGCCGTCCCCCGGCGCTTCTGCTCGAGGTAGTCCAGGACGCGCCGGCGATAGGTGTCGTCGAAGTCCTCGGGATCGAAGCCGACGTGCAGGTTGTCGACCAGCACCGCGGCCATCTCGATCTCGCGCGCCGTCGGCTCACGCGACGGCGTCCCGACCTCCAGCTCCTCGCCACGGACGATCTCGTCGTGGAAGCGCATCGTGTGCATCGCGAGGATCCCGTCGAGCGCGCGGATCGCGACGACGTACTCGCGGTCGTGGAACTGCCAGCGCGCGATGCCCGAGCGCCCGGTCCGCGCGAGCGCGTCGTGCAGCACCCGGTAGGCGTCGGCGGCCTCGCGGACGCCGAGGTGGTACGTGCGCTCGTAGAAGACGGGGTCGATCGCAGCGGCGTCCACGAACTCCTCGATGTCGAGCCTGCGGCTGCGCGGGCCGGCCGCAGCCTTGATCTCGTCCTTCTCCAGCACGACGTACTCGTCGGGGGCGACCTCGAAGCCCTTGACGATCTCCGAATACGGCACCTCCTCGTCCTCGTTCGGGCAGATCCGCTTGTGCTCGATCCGCGCGCCGTCGGCCGCGTGCACCTGATGGAAGTGCACCGTGCGGTCCTCGATCGCCGAGTGGACCCTGACCGGGACGGCGATCGTCCCGAGCGTGATCGTCCCGTTCCAGATCGACCGCGGCACGAGGTCGAGCTACCCGTTCGCGGTCGCAGCGACGCCCGTGCACTCGCGACGGAACGTCTCCCAGTCCCAGGTGGCGAGAAACGCCTCTGCGGCGGCGACGCCGCTGGCGATGACCTTCGCGCGCTGCTCTGGGGAGGCGTCGAACTCGACCACGCCGACGGCGCTCGTGTCGACCGCGATCGTCCGCCTGCGGACGCAGGGGCGCTCGAGGTACGTCTGATCGTGGCCGACGATCGCCGTCGCGATGACCTGCTCGAGCAGCTTGACGGGCGCCAGCGCCGGCAGCGCGATGCCGGGAAACAGCTGCGGACCGCCCGCCGGCAGATCGGCCACGACCTTGACGCCGAGCGTGGGCCAGCGCCGCGGACACAGGTCGGTGCGGTCGAAGATCTCGATCGGGTAGTTCGACAGGACGCCGCCGTCGACGAGCGTCAGCGGCTGCCCCGTCCCGGCGTGGCGCACGACGACGGGATCGAAGTACAGCGGGATCGAGATCGATGCCCGCACGGCGTCGGCGACGAGCTGCTCGTCGGGGTCGAGGCCGAGCGCGGCGTAGTCCCAGGGCAGTCGCAGCAGCCGGCCGCGGGTGACGTCGGTCGCCATGACGACGAGCTTGTACCTGCGCTCGGGCGCCAGGTTCGCATCCGCGCCCGCGTCGCTGCGGCGCAGGTCGCCGAACGTGTGCACGCCGAGCGCGGCGAGCTCGTCGCGGACGAAGCCGTGGATGTAGTCGCCTTCGTAGGCGCCGCCGCAGTGCAGCAGCGAAAGGCCCTCGCTGAGCAGCGGGACGTGCGGCAGCCCGCGGTCGGGGACGCGGTCGTAGCGCAGCCGCGCCATCGCCGCCGCGAGGCCGGCCTCGCTGATGCCGGCCGCGACGAGCGCGCCCGTGACCGCCCCCGCCGACGTCCCGGCGACGCGCTCGAACGTGTAGCCGGCGCGCATGAGCGCGCTGACCGCGCCGCCGAGCCCGATCCCCTTCATGCCGCCGCCTTCGAGCACGAGATCCGCGTCAGGCATCGCCGGCGACGATGACAGATCGCACGCGGCGAGCCGGCGACCGCCTGCCGATCGGCGCCGGCGCAGAGCCCTGCGGGCACGATCTTCGACGCGACGATCGCGACCCGCTGTCCGGCCGGCTGGAGCAGCTCGACGAGCCGGTCGTGGCGCCCGCTCAGGTGCCCGCCAGCTGACCGATCTGCTGCTCGCGGGCGAGCACGTCGGCGAACAGGTCTCCGTGGCGCGCGACGCGGGCCGGCACGTCGGTCATCTCGAACGCGAGCATCTCCGCGTCGGCCGCGCCGACCGCGGCCTCGACCTCGTCCCACAGCAGCGGCGTGGAGACCGTCGGCCTCGCCTTGGCCCGCACCGAATAGGCGCAGACCATCGACTTGTGCTCGCTGTTCTGTCCCCAGTCGATCAGCACCTTGCCGCGGCGCAGGGCCTTCGCCATCCGCGACACGACGAGGTCGGGCCGGTCGCGCTCGAGGAACTCGGCGATCGCCTTCGCCGCCGGCTTGGCCTGGGCGTACGTGACGTCGGCGTTCAGCGGCACGTAGACCTGCAGCCCCTTCGAGCCAGACGTCTTCGCGAAGGCGCGCAGCCCGACGCCGTCCAGCAGCTCGCGCAGCCGCAGCGCGACCTCGGCGCACGCGATCACGTCGACGCCCTCACCGGGATCGAGGTCGAACGCGAGCGTCGTCGGGCGCTGCATGTCGGCGCGCGTGTGCAGCGACGTGTGCAGCTCGATCGAGCCGATGTTCACCGCCCACAGCAGCGCCGGCAGCTCGTCGACGACGCAGAAGTCGATGTTCGCCTGCTTGTCGCGGCTCCAGACCGGCGCGGTCTGCATCCATGCCGGCCGATGCTCCGGACAGCCCTTCTGCCAGAAGCGCGGTCCCTCGACGCCCTCGGGGTAGCGGTGCATGTGCAGAAGCCGCTCGCGGAGGTGCGGCAGCATGACGTCGCCGACGCGCACGTAGTAGTCCAGCAGCTCGCCCTTGGTCGTCGCGGTCCGCGGGAACACGATGCGGTCGAGCCTGCGGATCGACAGCCGCCTGCCGCCGACCGTGATCTCACCTGCCTCGTGTGCCGCAGCAGACCGCGCCATGCAGGTCGCATACCCGCCGCCGCCGCGCCGAGATCCGGCGAAGCGCTCGCGCGGTCGAGCCGGCGGCCGCGTAGAGCGCGAGCACAGCACTGCACCGTCGGCAGGTGCGACCTTCGGCGCCTCGATGAGGGCCTCGACCTCTGCGAGCGTGAGCGCCACGGGACGGTGCTCGCCTTTCCGTCGGCGGCTGCTGCCGACGTCGATCGCTGGACGACTGCCGGCAAGCCCTGCCGCTGAAACACGAAAACCCCCGGGTCACCAGGGGTTTCGCGTTATCGGGGCGATTGGTTCAACATCCCGATACCTCCAGCGTTTGCGGGCGATTCTGGGGTCAGCTATCGCGAGAATCGCTCGATAGCTTCAGCTTGAACTATTCGATGGGCTCCGCAGAGCCTGCTCGTCGCGGCGCTGCGTCCAGTGCGACGTCGGGCTCCGGCAGGGACGGGGTCTGCGGCTGCATGCGTTGACCTTACGACGTGGTCGTGTCGACGCCGGTGAGCAGCTCGCTGCTGGTGGTGTTCAGCGCGCGCGCGAGTTTGACGATGGTGCCGAGGCGGGGGTCTCGCTGTGCTCGCTCGAGGCGGCTGATCTCGGTGAAATGCATGCCGCTGACCTTGCCGAGCGCCTCTTGCGAGAGCCCGGCCGCGGTCCGTCGTTCGCGCAGGTTGATCGCGAAGATGTCACGGGGCTCCACGCCCGGCGATGCTGCCGCGACTAAGCCGAAGTCTCCAGAGCCAATACCTCAAAAGCTGGCGGGCGGGCGCGTGTGGTGTGGAGGATCGTGCCGTCGATGAGCACGAGGTACAGCTCGTCGCGGCCGGTCGCCTTGAGCTCGTATGGCTCGCCGCCGACCCGGCCGCTGGCCTGCCACGTCTTGCCTCGGTCGGCAGAGCGCTGGACCGCTCCGTCCTTCAAGGGCGCGGTACAGCGCATCGGGAGTCGGCCAGGCAAGGCGCGCGGCGCTGCTGCTCTCCAGCAGGCGCCAGTTGAAGCCGCCGTCATCGGAGCGGTACAGGTCCGTGTCGGTGGACGCGACGAGCCGTCGTGCGTTCGCCGGGTCGACGTCGAAGTCGATGATCGCGCCGCCGAGCGGCCCGTACTGCTCGGTGAACGTCTTGCCGCCGTCGCGCGACTCGACGAACGCTTCGAGCTCGGTGTCGTAGGCGTACATCCGGTCGTGCTTGAAGATGAACTTATGCAGGTCCGCCTTACCCAGCCGTGACACCGGGCGCCATGTCTTGCCGTCGTCCGTGGAGTCGATGACGCCGAGCACCGGTGGAAGCGCACCCTCTTGGTCGGGGTGGCCGGAGCCGATCAGCTTGCCGGGTCCTGCCACCGCCAGTTCGAGGAACGTGCCGACGGTTGCGGACTTGTCGTTGGCGCTGATCGTGCCTCGGACCGGCTTGACGCGGTCGGCGTCGGCGTCGATGCGGTAGAAGCCGCGGTTGGTTGTGAGCAGGAAGTCGCCGGTGGCCGGGTCGATGTCGAATGCGTTGATCCACGGCGGCGGTTGCGTGAAGTCGACGAGCCGGCTCGAGGGTGCGCCGCCGGCGCGCGTGGAGTCCCCTTGACCGCAGCCGGTGACGGCGAGGAGCCCGAGCGCCAGGCAGACGGCGACTGCACGGGTCCGCATCGGCGGATGCTCAGGCGTCCGCGTCATCGTCCGGGGGTCGCCGGCGCGCGTCGGCGCCGTCGCGCTTGAGCTGCCGGCGGTCTTTCATCGATTGGTAGCCCAGGACGGCGACCACGATCAGGAGCGGCGCGATGTACAGCGAGTTGACGAGCCAGTCGCCGGCGTGCGCGAGCAGGGTCATGAGTTCGCGGCCGATAGCAGCCAGAGGCCGAGGGACGTGAAGGAGATCATCACGGCAAGCATCCAGTATTGGGATCGGGTGGCGGTGCGGGTGTCTCCGAAGGAGACAAGTGCGCGGTCATGGGCGAGTACCAGTCCGGTGACGTGACCGAGCACGAGCGCGGCGACCTGCACGTACCAGATCGCGGAGGCGCCGATCCAGCTGTAGTCGACGGTCGCGGTGTTCGTGCCGAAGATGTTCGCGCCGGTGCCGAGCGGGTCGGAGACGAGATACACCACGCGCTGGCCCTCGTAGGCGAGCAGCGAGAAGTAGTGCGCGACGACGTACGCCAAGCCGATCGGCACCAGCGAATGCGCAAACCGGCCAGCCAGCTCATTCGTGGCAATGGGGTGGCGCGGATCAACGGATTGCATGCCCAGGACGCCGAGCCGGTACATGCCTGCGACGATCAGCACGGCGGCCAGCAGACCGATGGTGTACGCGAGTTCAAGCGCCGCTGCCTGGCCGAACCCGATCCCTCGCCACAGGTCGGTCAGCCAGGGCGCGATCTCGCCCCATGCGGGTCCGCCGGAGAACCCGTCGAACGACGTCGTGCCGATGATCACGCACAGCAGCGCGACCGTCCCCGGCACGACGTTGAGCGTGGTCAGCGCGCTGAACGGCTTGCGGACGAATAGGCCGTAGCGCGTCCAGTGCAGCGGCGAGATCCGCGCGAGCAGCCCGTAGTAGACGCCGAACGCGTCGCCGTAGCGGTTCCACGTCTCGATCCCGTAGAGGCTCATGCCGACGAACTGGACGGCTGCGTAGGCGAGTGCGAGGACGGCGAGGTTGCTCGGGTCGCCGCGGCCGGAGTAGACGAGCTCGACCCACGCGAACGCGAGGATCCCGATCGCCGCTGGCCAGCGCCCGAGCTTCTCCGGATACGGGAGCGGGGTCGGCAGGTCGCCGCGGCTGATCGGCGTCGCTGCCCAGGCGACCGCGCGGGCGATCGCCCGCCACGGGTTCAGCGCCTTGAACACGTCGCCGAAGATCGGGCTGACGACCGCCAGGCCGACCCAGAACAGCACGAAGATGAGCGTCGGAGCGAGGTTGTTCGTCGTCGTCTGATCGCCGGCGAACCCGGCGTAGACGACGAGGGCGAAGAGCGCGACGCCGAGCGCGCCGGCGAGCGGGTCGAGGATCCGCGGGACACCGGCGATGCGCCGCTCGGTGGGCTGCTCGAGGCGCGCCTTGGGCCACAGCACCGCGAGGCCGACGAACGACGCGACGAGCACGACCGCCGCCGCCCAGCCGAACAGCCACTTCGGGATCGGCAGGTCCTCGCGGCCGACGAGTCCGTGTGCGAGCGCAGGGTCGGGCGCCGCGACGAGCATGAGGCCGGCGGCGACGAGGAGGAGCGCGAGCAGGCGGCGCCGGTACATGGCGCGGCAGCCTACGACGCCGTGTAGTCGATCACAGAATCTTGCTCTACACGATCTCTCACCCGCAGTGTCTGTAAGCGCGCGTGAACAGCCGCCAGATGCAAGGCGCCTCAGCGGAACGTCTTCCAGGCTGACGCAGCCGCCAGCCCGGTAAGCAACAGCAGCAGCGCGCTAGGTACGAACATCCAGATGGCGCCGTCCCACGGCGTTTGGTCTCGTGCTGCGGCGGCCACGAGCGGGATGTGCGTGACGGTCATCCAGAGCGCCGCGAGCAGCCCGACAGCTGCGGTCAGGAACTCGGAGGCGCCGCGCTGGATGGCGAAGATCGCGGTCGTAACCACGATCGCTCCCGGTACGACGTGATCGACGAACTCGACGGTCGAGCTGACGTCAACCTCTGGACCGGCATACGGTGCGAGGATTCCCCACAGACCGACGGTGATGAGCGCCGCCGCGAGTTGCCGCGTGCGCTTGGGTGCGGCGTCCTGCGGGGTCAGGCGGGTATCGCCATGCGGAGCGTCGGCGAGTTGTCGTGGCGTGCCGGGCATGAGCGTCTATGGGACCTGCTCGGGAGCCTTGTCGACGTACTCCTCACGGAAGGCGCGCAACGCGTCGAAGGTCCGGTCGGTGAGGCGGTCGCAGGCGACGTAGCGTGTCCAGGAGACCGCGCTGACGGCGGACGGCATGCTGGTGTTGTTCTGCAGCAGAAGCGTGTGGTAACCGGCCGGTCCGCCGCTGTAGGACTCGTTGAACAGCGTTTCGAGCTGGCCGATACGTCGCGTGGCTGTGCCCCGGCGGTACTGGAAGAGCACGCGGCCGTGCTCGAGGCTGTGCACCCAATTGCCGGCGAGCGGCTCGTTGCCGGCCGTGTACACGCCGTCCTGCGCGGCCTCCGCGAAGTGGTCGCCGGACGTGGCTGGGTTGGTCTTGTACGTCAGCTTCGTCGTCTCCGGGACGTGCACTGCGCCGTCGCTCTTGAACTGCCCCAGCTTGCAGCCGGCGGACTTGATGGCAGCTTGAAGGTCGTCGGTTTGCTTGGGCGGCAGCGGCACGCCATCGGTGTCGGCGCCCGCGTCGCCGCTGTTCGCGCCACCGGAGTCGTCGCTCCCCGAGGCCGCCAGGACGCCCCCGACGATGACCGCTGCAGCGACGATCGCGGCCACGCTGATCTGGACAAGGCGCCGTCGCTTCTCGCGCGCCGCCGCCTCGCGTTCCTGGCGCAGACGCTCCTGCTTGCGCCGCTCCTTCTCCTCCTGGCGACTGGACATGCGTGCGCACTCTAGAGCTTCCTACGACGATCCGTCGTACATGCCTGGGCTCCACCTACCGCCAGGTTCGGGGCCAACGCCGACGCTGCGTAGTAGCACGTAGGATGCGCGACGTGCATCGCCGGCCCGCGAGGATTTCTGCCCGAGTCGGCGCGACCGCGCCAGCGGCGATCGTGCTTGCGCTCGCGAACCCCGGGTCTGCACATGCGCACGGCCTCGTCGGCCGCACCGACCTGCCGATCCCCGAATGGCTGTTCGGCTGGGGCGCGACCGTGGTGCTCGTCGTGTCGTTCGTGGCTCTCGGCGCGTTGTGGAGGCGCCCGCTGCTCGAGCGGGCGTCGTGGCGTGCGCTGCCGGCGCGACTGGGCCGCGTGCTCACCAGCCCCGTCGTGGAGATGGTGTGCGGTGCGATCGGGGTCGCGTTGCTTGCGCTCGTCGTTTACGCTGGCTTGGAGGGGGCGCCCCGTGTCGATCAGAACATGGCGCCGACGTTCGTCTACGTCGTCTTCTGGCTCGGATTCGTTCCCCTCAGCCTGCTGTTCGGCGACGTCTATCGCCTATTTAACCCCTGGCGTGCGGTCGGCCGCGCCGTTGCAAGGATCGCCGGTCCCCTCGCCGGCCCGCCGCCGCTTCGCTACCCGCGGTGGATGGGTCGGTGGCCCGCCGTCGTCGGATTGATGGGCTTCGCCTGGCTTGAGCTCGTCTCGACGCGCGGCGACCGTCCATCGGTGATCGCGCTTGCCGTCGTCGTGTACTCCGCATTGACGTGGCTGGCGATGTTCCTGTTCGGCGTCGAGCGCTGGACACGCGACGGCGACGCGTTCTCGGTCTACTTCAACTTGCTGTCGCGCGTGTCGATCTTCGACCGCCGCGGCCGCAGGATCGGGGTTCGGACGCCGCTTTCGGGACTGACGACGGTCAAGCAGCTGCCCGGAACCGTCGCGTTCGTCGCGGTGATGATCGGCACGGTCAGCTTCGACGGCTTCAGCGGCGGCGCGACCTGGCAGCAGACCGTGCTGCCGCTGCTGCTGGACCCGTTGCGGTCATTCGAGCTCGGGCCCGCCGATGCGCTGCAGATCGCCTACACGGCCGGCCTGGTTGGGATGGTCGCACTGACGTTCGGGCTGTATCGCGTCGCCGTCGCGGGTGCGGCGAGTCTCGCGGGTCGCTACCCGGCGGCTCAGCTGGCCAAGGCGTTTGCGCACTCGCTCGTGCCGATCGCGGTGGCGTACGTCGGCGCGCACTACGTCAGCCTGCTGCTGCTGCAGACCCAGGCGATGGGGGCGCTTGCGTCCGACCCGCTCGGCAACGGTGCTGACCTGTTCGGAACCGCTGCCTGGACGGTCGACCTCGGCTGGATCAGCGCGGAGACGTTCTGGTACCTGCAGGTCGGGATGGTGATCGCCGGCCATGTCGGCGCGCTCGCGCTCGCGCATGACCGCGCGCTCGTGCTCTACGACGACACGCGCGCAACGGTGCGCTCGCAGTACTGGATGCTCGCCGTGATGATCGCGTTCACGAGCCTCGCCCTCTGGCTGCTATCGGAAGCCAACAAGGGATGAGCGCATGACCGTGATCGCGCATGCAGGCGATTGGCTGACGTCCCTGATCTACCTCGTCCCGGTCCTGGCCGCCCTCGGCGTCCTCGTCGTCACGACCATCCGCGAGCGGCGACGCGGACCCGCCGACGACTCGACCAACTCCACAAACGAAAGCGAGCCATGATCGACCTCCTCATCGCAGCCGTCGAGGAAGAGCCATCCAAGACCCTGTACTACCTGGCCGGCGGGGCGCTGGCGCTGTTCGCGATCGGCATCTCCGTCGTCGGGTTCACCCGACCGGACTTTCCGAGCACGCCATCGCAGTGTCGCGCGATCATGGTGAGCGGCGTGCTGCTGACGGTGTTCACGATGGCCGCCGTGATCATCACCAGCTGAGTCAAGGGTCCATGCGGGTGGTGCGCTGAGGAACCGGCGCCGCAACGGTCGCGGGGCGAGCCGCAGCTCGCCCCGTGACGCTGGTTCCCCGTGTTCGCCAGCCTGCTGGACGGTCGGCAGCCCGGCCTTGCGATCAGCAACGTACCAGCTTGCGGACCGTCCTACTACTCCGTATCGTAGCTGTGTCCTGACGGGCTAAGGCTAGGCGCCCGTCGGGTCGCGCTCGAGCGGGCAGGGAGTTCAGCGTTCGGGGCGGACCGCCTCGGTCGCGCCCCGCCCGCCGAGCTCCGTGCTCCGGGCAGCAGCCCGGGTTGCTCGATGGCAGGTCTGGCCGAGGGACAGAGCCAGCCGACTCACCGAACTACGACGCATCGTAGTATATCGGGGCGTGAGGTCCGTTTCGCTGATCGGGCGACAGCCGTCACCGTGAGTCAGCGACGGCGATCGCGGGTTGGCTTTGCGTCGGCGGGCGCGTTGCGGCAGCGCTGCGCGACGGTCCAGTATCGGCCGCTGCTGCGGACGGCGAAGCCCGCGGGTACTTCTGATGGTGCCTTGACCGGGTCGCGCGGGTCCAGCACGTACAGCCGCCGCACGTCGGGCTTGGCCAGCAGCACGGTCCCGGTCGACGACGGTCCGTGGGTGTCGGTGCGCAGCGCAAACGGGGAGGTTCGGGTCCACCAGGCGATCGAGGGCACGGGCCGGTGGTTGGGCAGGCTGAGCGGCGGACATGTGCCGGTCAGCCGGCCGATGTCGGCGAGTTCGTGCAACTCGGCGGTGATCTGACGCTGGGTGTCAAGGACCGCGGCGGTCGAGGTCAGGCGCTGCAGCTGGGCAGGTGTCGTGAGCGCCAGCCACGCCGCCAGCGCGAGGCCGGTGACCCGCATCGCAGGCGACCCGCCGCGCTGCAGCAGGCCGACCGTGCCTGCCGCGGCGACGACCGCCAGCAGCACCGCGACGGGCAGCAGGTAGCGCGCGATGACCGGCAGGCCCGCCACGGCGAGCGCCGCGAACGCGAGCGTGACCGCGCAGATCGCGGCGAGCAGCTCGTGCCGGCCGCTCACCCGGCGGTGAACGAGGAGCGCGATCCCGGCGGCGGCGGCCGCGAGCACCGGCTCGCGCAGGATCTCGCCGACCCGGCGCGGCGCGATCAGCACGAGCGCGTCGATGCCGGTGGGCCGCACGAGCTTCTGCGTCGTCTGCCGGGTGCCGGTGAGCGACCACCACGGGTCACCGGTCACGACGAGATCGAAGCTTGCCCACAGCAGCGGCGCGGCGCCTGCGAGCATGACTGCGACGACCCGTGCGCCAGATCTCAGGGCCGGCCAGCACCACGCCAGGTAGGCGATGCTCAGCAGCCACGCTTCGGGGCGAAGCAACCCCGCAACGCTGAGCAGCGCGAGCGCGGCCACGCCTGCCCGGCGCTGTCGCAGCTCGAGCACCAGCGCGGTCACGAGCAGGGCGCAGAACAGCACCTCCGAATAGCCGCGCAGCGCCCACGAGATGACCGGCTCGCGCGTGAGGATGATCGCGGTGGCCAGGACCCCGGCCGGCCAGCCCGCCAGTCGCCACGCGACGGCACCGGCGGCCCCGGCCAGCCAGCCAAGCGAACTGACGCTCAGCACGAGCAGGATCGTCTCGGCGCGATGCCCGACGCCGAGCCCGTCCAGCAGCGTCGCGAAGGCGATCAGCAGCGGCTTGGGCGTGGGAGCCAGCGGCAGCTGAACCTCGGGACGATGGCCGTCGGCGATCTGGCTGCCCCACAGCAGCGCGTACGCGCCGTCGTAGTTCAGCGGGCCGGTGAGCGAGACGGCCCACCATCCAAGCGCGGCCAGCGCCGCGCTCACAGCCACCGCGGCGCACATCGCGACAGCTCGCGAGCCGGCCGCCGCGCTCATCTACGAACCAGCGCGGTAGCAGTCAGCGGCTGACGCGGTAGACGCCGATCATGCCGTTGAGCATGTGGCTTTCGACATGGCAGTGATACGGCCAGGTGCCGGGCGCGTCCTCGATGAAGCTCAGCGCGACGCTCTCGGCGGGGCCGATCACCCTCGTGTCGATCGACGTGCCGTCGGGCGCGCGCCAGCGGTGACCGTGGATGTGGAAGGTGTGAAACTCGTCGCCAATCGCCAACACGTTGAAGCGCACGCGATCGCCGACGCGCGCGCGAAACACCGGCGTGTTGCCGACGAACGCACGGCCGTTGACCGTCATGAACGTCAGCTGCGTCCCGAAGAACACGAGAAACTCACGATCGGGCGGCCGTTCGCCGGGCGCGGCGATCGACAGCGCGCCGTACATGCCGCCCATGATCGAGTCGTGCATCGACGGCGAATGGTCGTGATAGGGCCAGATCCCGGCGGAGTCCGGGCCCGCGCGCAGGGTGTATGTGTACTGCTCGCCGGGCTTGACGTCCGCGCCGCGCCCGGAGAAGCCGGGGATGAAGGCGCCGTCGGACTCCATGCGGTACTCCACGCCGTGGAAGTGCATTGAGTGCGGGCGACGAAACTCGGTGTCCATGTTCTTGAAGTGGACCCTGATCGTGTCGCCGACGCGGCCGCGCAGGAACGGGCCGGTGATGCCGGCCTGCAGCATCCCGTCCGCAGCGATCGGGCGCTTCCAGCCACGCGTGAAGCGCCGGTAGACGACGGTTCGCATCACGGTGTCGGCGGCGTCGAAGACACGCCCTTCGATCGCGTCGCGGCCGTTGGGGATGACGTTCCAGGTGATCGGCACCGCGGCGACCCAGTACTCGACGACGCGGCCGCGGCGCTGCGCGCTCGCGGGAGCCGGTTGGCCGAGCGCTGACGCTGCGCCGGCGGCACCGGCGCCCGTCAGCAGCTGTCTGCGGGTGACCGCCAGCGCTTCGCGCCAGCTGGGCGGCCGATCGGCGCGTTGCGGGCCGCTCATCGACGCCACGCTACATCCCGGTGCTTCACGGGTGGGCGGGTCGCGTGGTGGACAGGTGCACGCATGCGGCGAGCGTCAGGATCGCGACGATTGCTGCGGTGATCGGTGCTTGTGTGGCCTCGGCGGTGATCGCCAGCGCGATCGCGTTGTTGACGACGTGCAGCGCGATCGAGGGGTACAGCGAGCCGGTGCGTTCGTAGAGCAGGCAGAACAGCGCGCCGAGGACGGCGAGTGGCGGCAGCAGCGTCAGGGTGTCGGGTCCGGAGTAGTGGATCGCGCTGAAGATCGTTCCGACGATCGCGGCGGCAGTCCAGCGGCTGAAGCGGTTTCGCAGCGCGCGGTAGCAGAAGCCGCGAAAGAAGATCTCCTCCGCGAACGGTGCGACGAGCACGACGAGCACGGTCGTGACGACGAGCAGCGCGACGGTGTCGTTGGCGCCGAGTGCGTCCAGCGTGTCCTGCTTGCCGACCGGGGTGAGCAACGCCGCGTATAGCAGCGTGAAGGCGTACCACGCGGCGATCGCGGCGATCGTCCAGGCGGCCGCGGTGCGCAGCGGCAGCCGGGTAAGACCCAGGTCGCGCGCAGAGATCGGCCCGAGCTGCGCTGCCAGCAGCCACGCGACCGCGACGAACGCGCTGTCCTGCGCGACGGTCGATGCGATCGTGACACCCGGCGCGCCCGCACGGACGTCGACGCCGGCCGCCGCCGCCAAGCCCGCGATCACGCCCGCCGCCAGCAACGCGAGCGCGAACGCAAGACCAAGCGCCAGCGGCGCGAAGGACGCCGGCCAGCGCTGCGCCGCTCCGGCCGCGGGCCCGTGCCATCTCACCTCAGGACGCGGCGTCCCACGCCGTCAGCAGCGCCAGCGGATCGATCGCGCTGCCGCCGGTGTACCAGCCGGGGGCCTGCCACAGCTCGAAGTGCAGGTGGCAGCCGTCGGCGTTGCCGCTGTCGCCGACCTCGCCGATCTTCTGGCCTGTGAAGACCGGTTGTCCCTTGCTGACGGTCGCGGGGGCGCGCATGTGCATATAGACGTAGTCCAGGCCGCTGGCG
This sequence comes from Thermoleophilia bacterium, assembly GCA_046565905.1. Lineage (GTDB taxonomy): Bacteria > Actinomycetota > Thermoleophilia > Solirubrobacterales > Solirubrobacteraceae > CADCVQ01. The sequence continues at coordinate 32,427 of JBKHXR010000113.1, forward strand.
GCGCCGGTGATGACGACGTAGTTGCCCGCGCGGGCATCCGTGGCGGCGAACTTCACCGTGCCGGCACGGGCTGCCGCCAGCCTCGTGCCGCAGGAGGCGAACATGTCCTGGCCCTGATGGCCGCGGGCGCCGCCGAAGTTGTTGGTGGCGCTCTGGCCGAGGTCATGGCGTCCGCGGATCGGGAAGATGTGGTCGGCGAGCGTGAAGGCCTCCTCGTCCGCGACGGCCGCTGCGCGCGCACCGGCATCGGGCGCGACACGCAGCCGGTAGGCGCCCGGTGGTGCCGGGCCCTGCGGTGTCATGGTGTCCCACGGCACGTTCGTCGATCCGGCGGGCGCATTGACGTCCCATCGCGCGACGACGACGCCGTCGGCTGAGCGGACCGCCTCGACCGCGATCATGGCGGGCGCCGCAAGCGATACCGCCACGGCTGGCCGGCGCTGGCCACCGACGAAGAACGTTGCCTGGGAGCTCGCGAGGTCCTCCGGGAGGGCTGCTGCGACCCGCACGTCGCCGGGCGCACGCGCGCGAGCGCCGATCGCCGAGATGACATCGATTGGCCCGCTGCGCGCGCTCGCTGGCACCTGGGCGTCGAAGTGCCCGGAACGCACGTGCTTGGCGCGCGCGGTGACGTCGTCGTCGCGGCCGCGACGGCCGCGGAACACGAGCGTGCGTGACGCCTCGAGCGCCCGTCCCGTCACGCGCAGCTGTCCGCCGGCCACGAGCTGCTCTGGCGCGCTGCAGGCGACTGTCGCCGTCGTGATGCAGCGCACCGCGGTGACTTTGGGGTCGATTGGCGCTGTTGCTCCGCCCGTGCGGGCGGCGGACGCGGTCGACGAGGCCGCTGTCCCGGCAGCGATCAGGATCGCGATCGCGATGTTCACGGTCCTTGTCACCGGCGGAAACCCCCTTGTCGTCATGCCTCCGGGGTTAGCTGCCGGGCTCGCGCGAGCTGTCGCGCTACGACCGATGACCGGCCGATTCGCCCCTGTGACGTGGTTCCCCCGTATGCCCGGCCCGGGTGGCCGGGCAATTCGGCTGCCTACAGCGCGGCGGACAGTACCAGCTTCTCCGGCATCTCTACGATGCTCTGTAGTACGTGCGTCCGACATGGCCTCTCATGCGCTCACCGTTGCCCTGGCCGGCTCCTGGCCGGCTGCTGACGGTCGCAGCCCTGGTCGTGGGCGTCGCGATCGTCGGCGCCGCCGCGGCGATGACCGACAGCTACGCGTGGCTTGCGCAGCTGTGCCCGTCGGCGCTGATCGTGATGTCGCTGCTGACCGGCCGCTACATCGGCGAGGAACGACTGGCCTTGCTCGCAGGCGCGCAGCCCGCGCGGCCGCGACTGCGGGGCACGCATCGCCTCCCGAGCAAGCGTCCGGATCGCGTCGTCCCGCGCGGCGGCTGTCTGCTCGCGAGCTTCCTCGCTGTGCGCCCGCCACCGCAGTACGCCGCAGACCGACACCGGCCCGCCTTCCAGCAGACCGATAGCCCGGCTCGCCCAGTCCGCGCGTCCCGGGCGAGCGCGGCCAACCGCGTCAGAACCATTCTTCGAGAGGTCACACCGTCATGTCACAACGCCAGAGACTGCTTCTGTCCGCCGCCGCCGCAGCGATCGTCGTGATCGCATTCGTCGCGCTGCGCCCCGGCGACAGCGACAACAACGCGACTGCTCCGACGACCCCCGCGCCGCCGGTGACCATCGCCGCGCCGCCGCCGGTCGCCACGACCGCCGAGCCGTCGCCGCCGCCAGTTCCGCGGCCCGCCTACGTGCAGATTCGCGCCAAGGGGTCGCAACCCGTCGGCGGCATCAAGAAGATCACCGTCCGCAAGGGCGACACGGTCCGCTTCGAGGTCCGCTCCGACCAGGCCGACGAGGGTCATCTGCACGGCTATGACATCAGCAAGCCGGTCGGGCCCGGCAAGCGGGCGCGGTACATGTTCAACGCCAAGCTGGAGGGGATCTTCGAGCTTGAGCTCGAGAATGCGGGCGTGCCGATCGCGGAACTGCAGGTCAACCCGTAGCGACGACAGGGCCGGCGGGCAGGACGGGATCGCGTGCGGCGATGGCTCGCGACGTGGCGCGCTCAAGCCGCCGCCGTCGCGGCCGAACACGGGGGCGTCATCTACTACGAGCCATAGGACATTCCGTGCGAAAGAAGCTCATGATCGCCATCCCGTTGCTCGCCGTCGTCGTCGGCGTCGTGGCCTTCAAGGCGCTGGCTCCGAAGCCTGTTGCAGCCAAGCCGAAGATCGATGGCGACGTCTACGTGCTCGCGCGCGAGTTCCTCGTTAACCTCGACGCCGGCCGCTACGCCAAGCTCGGCGTCGCGCTGGTCCTGCATCACGACCCCAGCGAGGAGAAGGAAGCCGAGGCCGAGGCTGCCAAGCCGCCCGAAGGCTACGGGCCGCTGCCCCAGGAGGCGGTCGTCCGCGCGATCGTCACCGACGCGCTGACCGGACAGCCCGCCAGGCGGCTGATCAGCGCCGCCGGCCGCGGTCAGCTGAAACGCCGCATCCAGAAGGCCGTCGAGGAGCAGACCGACGTCCGCGCTTCGAGCGTGCTGTTCACCGACGTGGCCGTGCAGTAGGAACCGCCATGCGCGCGACGAACGCGCTGCCGCCACGCCGCACGCATGAGGACCATCGGGTCGGTCGCGTTGCTCATGCCGCTTCACACGGGGAGGCCGCAGGGCCTGCACGGAGAGGCCGGTGTCCGCACGATCGTCACCGGTGCGCTGACCGAACAGCCCGCGAGGCGGCTGATCCGGTCGGGCCCTCGGGGGTCGACTGCGGTGGCGCTGACGGGCACCGAGCCCGGCCGCGGGCGAAGCCCTACGAGGCCGCGTAGTACATTGGCCGCGAGGACATGGTTCGACTGAGACGCGAGCCGCAGCGCTGGGCGTGGTGGCAGATCCTCAGCTTCGCCGCCGGCTGCGCTGCCGTCGCCGCGGCGCTGCTGTCGCCGCTGGAGTCGCTGGGACGCAACGACTTGGTCTCCGCGCACGTCGGCCAGCATCTGATCCTCGGTGACGTGGCCGCACCGCTGCTGCTGCTGGGGCTGCCGCCGTGGCCACGGCGCTGGCTGCGCCAGCGGCTCGCGCGGCTGGCCGGTCACCGCGACCGTCGCGCGCGAGCGTTGACGTGGGCGCTGTCGCCGGTCGGCGCGCTTGCGCTGTGGACCCTGGCGACGTACGCGTGGTACACGCCCGCGCTGCATCGCCTCGCGGTCGAGGGTGGAGCGGTGCATGTCGCCGATCACATGTCGTTTCTGGTCTTCGGGATGCTGATCTGGCTTGCTGCGTTCGATCCGCGCAAGCCCCAGGGCCTGCGGCAGGGCATCCGCGACGGCGGTCTGCCGTGGTGGGCGCGCCATGCGTACGCGATGGGGGCCCGTGTCGTGCTGCTTCCTCCGGCGCTCGTGCTGTGGTTCGTGCCCGGCTACCACGTCGCGCAGGAGCGCCCGATGGGCTATTCCCGCGCCGCCGATCAGGCCAATGCCGCGGGCATCATGATCGGCTTTGAGATGTCCCTGTTCGCGTTCGCGTTCGTGCTCGCGTTCATCTTCATGGCGATCGCCGAGGGGGAGCGCCGCAAGACCGAGGCATCCTGCTGACGGTCCTGGCTCGCGGCCTTGCGCGGTCAACTAGGCTGACGCTGATGCGTCTACGACACACCGTCGTCGGAGCGCTCGCGGCGGTGCTGCTCGCCGGATGCGGCGGCGATTCAGACGACACGCCGCGCGAGCCGCTCGCCGAGTCCTCCGCGCAACTGCGCGCGCAGTTGAAAGGCGCGACCGAATCACGGGCCGGTGAGTTCCCGGTTGTCGGCGGACGCACGTTGCAAGCCGTCGCGGACAGCGTAGACGCGACCGGGCCGCAGGTCGGGCTCGCCGGCTCGGTCTTCACGCCCGGCGAGAACCGCCTGGCGTTCGGGGTCATCGATCCGAAATCCGGCTTCGTGTACGGAAAGACGGCAGTGTATGTCGCTGATGGCCCAAATCGCCCGGCGCAGGGGCCGTTCCCGGCGCCCGCGGATCTGCTGGTCACGGACCCCGCATATCGCAGCAAGACAGGGGCCGGGGAGAAGGACATCTTTGCTGCGATCTACGAGACGGGCGTGGCGTTCAAGACGCCCGGAAAGAAGTCGGTCCTCGTCGTCACGAAGGTCGGCCAGCAGCTCGTCGGTGCCCCGACCCAGATCACGGTGATCCCCACCAAGCGCGACGAGGTGCCCCGCCCAGGGGAGCGTGCGCCGGCGACCGGCACCGACACCGTGACATCGGCCAGCGGTGATCTGAAGGCGATCGACACGCGCCTTCCTCCCGATGACATGCACGACGTCAGCTTCGCCGATGCGATCGGCAAGAAGCCCGTCGCGGTGCTGTTCGCGACACCGGCGCTGTGCGAGTCACGCGTCTGCGGTCCCGTCGTCGACATCGCGCTGCAGCTCAAGGCCACCTACGGCGAGCGGATGCAGTTCATCCACCAGGAGGTGTTCGTCGACAACGATCCGGCGAAGGGGCTGCGCCCGCCGCTGCGCGCGTTCAATCTGCAGACCGAGCCCTGGCTGTTCGTGTTCGACAAGAGCGGACGCGTCACCGCGCGGCTGGAGGGGTCGTTCGGTTTCAACGCGTTCGAGCGCGCGCTGAAGAGCGCGCTATAGCGGCGGCCGGCCGGATCCGGCGGCGAGCGCATCCCCGGTTGCGGCGTGCTGGGCGGCGGCCGCGCGCACCACGGCCGGGCTGACGTCCAGGCGGCGGGCGACGGCGAGCACGCGGGCGGGGCCGCCGGCCGCGAGCTCCCGCGCCGCGGTCGCGCGTTCCCCCGGCGTCAGTGTGCCACGGCGCGATGCCGGATGGTGCGGGGAGCGTCCCTCGCGCAAGCCCAGCCTGCGCATCCGCTGGGTGACCGCGTACGCCGACCGGTGCAGCAGCTCGGCCAGGACGGCCGGGTTCAGCGCGGCGTGCAGTCGCAGCACCTCGTCCTCGGCGGCTGTCCAGCGCTGCCCGGTGCGCAAAGCGATCCTGGGGACAAGCTGGATGTCGAGCTTACGTGCTCTGGAAAGCACGCCCTGCGGTGTGCGCCCGAGCGCCTGGGCGATCGCCTCGACCGCCAACCCCTCGCCGGCGAGCGCCCGCAGGCCGCGGTCGTCACGCGGCGACCATGCGCGCGCGTATGTCGCCACTCCAAGCTTGGCGGCGCGCGCGGCGACCGCTTCCGCGCTGCGGCCCGAGAGCCCAGCGGCAATCTGCGCGCAGCTGCGGGCCTGCTCGTAGCCGTCGCGTACGACGGTGTCCTCATCGGGATGCCAGCGGGGACGGGCGCGCGGTTGATGCAGGCCGAGCTTCTGCGCGCGTAGGCGAACAGACCCTGGAGACCGAAGCAGGTTGCCGGCGAGCACGTCGACGTCGACGCCGCGCTCCCATCCGGCCCGGATCTGCTCGTCCTCGGCGACGGTGTACGGGCGCGGCGCCGCGCGCAAGCCGGCGATCCGTCCGCGGCGTCGGCGGACCTGTTCGACCGGTCGGCCCAGGCGCTGCGCCAGCGCGCTGGCGGGCAGACCAGCGGCGTGCGCCGCACGAACCAACGCGTCCTCCGCCGCGGTCCACGGTGGGATGCGCGGGCGCATCGCGATCCCGAGCGCTCGCCGTCGCTCGCTGACGGCGCTCTGAGAACGCCCCAGCTGGTCACTGATAGCCGTGAGCGGTTCGCCGGCACGGTACAGCGCACCGAGGGCCCGGTCTTCACTGGTCGTCCATCGCGCGGCCATGATCTACGACGGACGTTAGTAGATGACGGTGGCGCACGGCGCCCCGGCCGCTGCAGCCACCTGCTTGCTTGCAACCCTCGTTTGGCGGCATCGGTTTCGTCCGAGTACGCTGCGTCCATGCTTTCGCATCCGGGTGACGCGCAATGGCCACCCCAGCTGCACGACCTCGAACAGGACGTCATGCAAGAGGTCTGGCGTCTGGGCGAGACGCCCGGACGCGCGGTGCTCGACGGGCTCAACGCGCGCTCTGGGCGTGTGCGGGCGTACACGACGATCATGACCATCCTCTATCGGCTCGATGACAAAGGCTTGGTGACCCGCCGCCGCGAGGGCAAGGGCGACGTGTTCAGCCCCACGATGTCGCGTGAGGAGTACGCAGACGCGCGCGCCGCGGCGCAGGTCGGGGCGCTCGTCGACGAGTGGGGGGAGGTCGCGCTCGTGCATTTCGCCAAGCAGATGGCACGCTTGGATCCTCGCCGCCGTCAGCAACTCGCCCGGCTCGCACGACGTGCGTAGGGCCGCCGGCCTGTATCGCCTGCACGTGGCGATCGCTCTCGGCGGCGGCCTCGCCGTTCTGCTCGGACTGCTCGTGGCGCTGGACGCCGCGACGACGCACCAGCAATCGCCGCGGACGCTGATCGCCGCGATCGCCTACTCGCAGCCGTCGATCCCTGGCGCCGATGCCGCCACGCTGCTGCTCGGGGCGATCGTCGCGTGCTCGGTGGCGTTCGGGCTGCGCTCGACGCTGATCGAATGGCGGGCGCATCACCGACTCAGCCATGCGCTGCGCAGTAGTCATACCGTGACCGTCGGGGCCACGACGGTCGGGGTGCTCAGCGACATGCGGCCACGCGCGTTCTGCCATGGACTGCTGCATCCCCGCATCTACGTGTCCAGCGCCGCGCTCTCGACGCTCGGTCCGCCGGAGCTCGCGGCGCTGCTCGCGCATGAGCACCATCACGCGCGTCGCCGCGACCCGCTGCGCTTCGCGATCGCCCGAGTGCTCGGCGGTGCGCTGTTCTTCCTACCGGCGCTGCCGCGCCTGCTGGAGCGGATCGCCGACGAGGCCGAGCTCGCCGCCGACGAGGCCGCATCCCGCGACGGACATGTTGCTGCGCTTGCAGCCGCGCTGCTGGCGTTCGACGCGAGCGGCGCCGGCGTGCATCCCGACCGCGTCGATCGGCTGCTCGGCGAGCCGATCGACTCGGGCGTCCCGATGGCCTCAATCCTGATCGCAGCGACGACCATTCTCGCGCTGGTCGGCATCGGCGTTGCGGGCGCGACCCGCAACGGGCATGACTTCTCATTCATCGCGGTGCCGGCGCTGCTCGTCGGTTCGGCGCTGGCCGCGGTCACCCTGGTCGCCCCATCCGGCCTACTAGGTCGCATAGTAGGATGGCGATCCAGCCGCCGCGCGCGCTGAACCTGTAGTCGGTTCACAGGTGTCGCCGGCGCTCGCTTGAGCGATGACGCACGACGACCATCACGGCCCGCACAGCGGCCACGACCACGGCATCGACGCGGACGCGGACCGTCGTTGGATCGCGCTCGCGCTCGGCCTGATCGTCGCGTTCATGGGCGTCGAGATCGCGGTCGGGCTTATCGCCAACTCGCTCGCGCTGCTCTCCGACGCGTTGCACATGCTTACCGACGCGGCGTCGATCGCGCTGGCGCTCGTGGCGCTGCGGGTCGCCCAGCGCCCGCCGACGAGCCGCTACACGTTCGGTTTCGGGCGTGCCGAGATCCTCAGCGCGCAGGTCAACGGCGCGTCGCTGCTGGCGCTCGGGGCACTGATCGCGGTCGAGGCACTGCGGCGGCTGTTCGATCCGCCGGAGGTCGAGGGCGGGCTGGTGATCGTCGTTGGCATCGTGGGCGCCGCCGTCAACATCGCGGCAGCCTGGGCGCTGTCGCGCGCCAAGCGGCGCAGCCTGAACGTCGAGGGCGCTCGCGCCCATGTCCTCGCCGATCTGTACTCGTAGCTTGCCGCCCCGCGCGCCGGGGCGATCATCGTGCTGACCGACTATCGCGAGGCTGACGGCCTCGCGGCGCTCGCCGTCGCGGTGCTGATGTTCCGCAGCGGCGGCAAGCTGCTGCGCGACTCCAGCAGGGTGCTGCTCGAAGCAGCGCCCGCGGGCGTCGACCCCGACGAGATCGGCCGGGCGATGGCCGGGCGGCCCGGCGTTCGCGAGGTCCACGACCTGCATGTCTGGGAGGTCACCACGGGCTTCCCTGCGCTCGCAGCCCATGTCCTTGTCGCTGCCTCCGAGGACGGCCACCGGGTGCGGCGCGAGCTCGAGACCATGCTGCGCGAGGACTTCGGGATCAGTCACACGACGCTGCAGATCGACGTTGAGGCTGCCAACACGGCACTGCAGATCGCGCCCGCCGGTCCGCGAGCCAGCTGACATGCTCGCACTGCTCATCGCGATCGGCGTCTTCACCGCCCTTGCGGTTTTCGTGGTGCGGTGGGCGGCAGGCGACCTGGCCGCCACGGGAACGTTGTCTGCCAAGTCGCTCGCGGCGTCCTGGCTGCTGTACGTCCTGCATGCCGATACCGTCGTGAGCGCAGCGTGGGGTGGCGTGCTGATCGTCGACGCGCCGCGCGTGGCCGCGCTTGTGGCCGGCGGCGTGCTGATCGCGGTCGGCTGCGTCATCTTCGTCGCCGGGACGCTCACGCTCGTGCGCCACGGCGATTTTGAAGGCGTCCGAACGCGACGGCTGGTCACCGTGGGGCCGTACCGCTTCAGCCGCCACCCCCAGAATCTCGGCTGGGCGATCGTGCTGCTTGGCGTCGCAGTCGCGGGACGCTCGCTCGGTGCGCTCGCGCTCGTCGGCCTGTTCGCGATCTTCATCGACCGCTACGTCCGGTTGGAGGAATACCAGCTCAAGCAGGATTTCGGCGCCGCCTACGACGACTACCGAGAGCGCACGCCGGCCGTCATGCCATCGCTGGGGACACGTACGGCGCGAACGGCGCAACGCGCATCGACTCGGTGACCCGCAGTGCGCTGCGCAACCCGGTCACGCACCCCCGATTCAGCGCGTCCGCACGCCACACCGGACATATGCAGCGAACGGCCCGTGCACGGCGGACGGGCTGCCCGTAGGTGGCCGGTTCGTCGCGCGGTCGACGCCGTCGGCGCGGCCGAAGCGCCGCTCGAACTTCTCGTCGCCCGTGATGTAGACGGCGACGGCGCCCGCCCGACGGCCGCCGGCGCGCGTGTGGACGGCGTCGGCTGAGGCGTCGAGTTGCCAGCGCGCGTCGGGCACGAGCCGGTACGTCGGGAACGTCAGCGCGCCGCACCGCAGGCCGTCACGCACACGCGGCTCGGCCAGCAGGCCGGCCAGCTCGTCGTGCGTGCGATCGATGAAGCGCAGCTCGTCGTAGAGGCGCTGGAAGCTCGCCGCCTTGAGCGCGAGAAACGCGATCCCGACCGCAAGCGCGCCAATCGCCAGGCGCCGCCAGCGCTCGCGCGTGGCGCCGGCCTCGAGCGTCGTGAAGCCGAGCACGGCGTACCCCGCGAGGACGCAGAGGGCAACCGCCGGCAACGTCAGGTAGCGCGGGATCAGCGACAGCCCGGCGACGCCGATCGCGAGGAACGTGATCGCGCCGGTGCCGGCGAGCGCCAGCGGGATCGCCATCCGCCGCACGCCGAGGCGGCGCGCGGCGAGCGCGAGCCCGACGACGCCGGCCAGCGCGACCGGCGGACGTGCCATGTCGGCGAGGAACATGACGAACGAGCCCGGCACGTTGCGCAGGCCGCGCTCGCGGCCCAGCGCTTCGGCGAGGTCGCTCGTCGAGTTCAGGCTGAAGAGCGGATCGCCGGTGACGGAGAGGTCGATGAGCGCCCACAGGATGGGGGCAGTCCCGGCGAGCGCGAGCAGCGTGGCGCGCGCGCGCGGCTCGCGGCCGGGCAGGCACCACAGCCAGTACAGGCCCGCGAGCACCCACGCCTCGGGCCGCAGCAGCCCCGCCCCGGCGAGCAGCGCCATCGGGGCGCGGCCTTGGCCGGGTCTGCGCGCCTCGAGCGCCGCCGCCCAGATGACGAGCGCGAGGAACGGCACGTCGACGAACGCCCGTGCGGCGTACAGCGTGAACGCGAAGCTCGATCCCACGAAGACCGCGCCGGCGGCACCGACCGCGGCGCCGAACAGCTCACGGCCGAGCACGTATGTGCCGGCGACAAGCGCCACGAGGCTGAGGATCGTGACGAGCACGAGCAGCCGGTCGGCGTGCTCGCCGGCCAGCGACAGCAGTGCGCCGAGCGCGAGGTAGAGCGGGTGCTGGGTCGGCGCGGCGTAGTCCTCGAACCCCGGCTTGGCGCCCTCGAGCAGGTCGCGGCCCCAGACGAGGTGGTGGTAGGCGTCGTAGTCGGGGTACGTCGGGACGAGCGCCCACGCGGCGACCGCAGCGAGGGTGAGGGCGGCGAGCGCCGGCCGCCCATTCGTGATCCGGGCTTCCGCGCCAACGCCGGGCCGGAGGCGAGGCCGGCCCATCAGACGCCGCAGCTCCCCGCGGACCCGCAGGGCGAGTGCCCTGGGGCCGCGTCTACCGATGCGCAAGAAACTCAGACGATGCAGTCACGTCGCTCAATCGCGATAAACTACTACGCGCTGTAAGATGCCGAGCGTCGGGTATCTGTGCGCTCCGTTGAACGATGACGCCCGCCCGCCTACGACCCCCGCTCGGTCATGGCTTTGCCAGCCGGGGGTTGCATGCGAGACGTGACGGCGCTCCTGTCGGGGCGCGACGTCCGCCACCGCCGTGACTGAACACGCCTCGGGACCGGTCAACGCAGTCCGCCGACCCTAGGTCTCTCACCCGTGCCGCCGTTCATTCAGACCTTCCATCAGGCATCGATCGGTGTGGCTGGGTTCCTGATCGTCGCAGCGCTGTCCTATGCGTACTGGTGGCGGCGGCTTCGCGCGGTCCATGGCCTGCTCGAAGTTCGCGCACGCCACGCCGCGACGTTCGCAGCTGGACTTGTGGTGCTGGCCGTCGCCCTTGCCGGACCGCTGGACTGGATCGGTGAGCGGCGCCTGCTGTCCGGACACATCGTGGCGCATCTGCTCATCGTCTCCGTCGCGCCGGCCTTGATGCTGATCGCGGTTCCACGGCCGGCGTGGCCCGGCGCCGTGATCAACCTCGATCCGCGCCGCACCGCTGTCATCTGCGCGACGGGCGCCGTCGCCACGATCTGGCTGCTGCACGTTCCCGCGGTGCTCGACGCGGGCTTGCAATCCCCTGCGCTCAACGACCTGCAGCACGCTCCTCTGCTGCTCGCCGGCATCGCACTCGCATGGCCCTTGGTCGGCCCCCGCCCGGTGGCCGGGCTCGCAGCGGTCGCCTACCTCGCGATCGTTGAGCTCGGTGTCGGCGTTGTCGGGGTCTGGCTCACCTGGTTTCCGGAGGTCGCGTACGACAGCTATCTACAGGTTCCGAGACTGTGGGATCTGAGCGCCAGGACCGACCAATCGCTCGCCGGGGCGATCTGGCTCGTCGTCGAGGAGCCATTCCTCGCAATCGAGGTCGCGATCCTCTTCATCCGCGCGCTCGACGATCACGAACCCGACGACGATGACGACTCGTGACCGCCTGATCGGCGACGAGGCGCCGACGGCGCCGGCGACATGTCGAGTCAAGCCGCGGCGTCGGGGGCCGAATACGTCATCATGCCAATCGACCCCACAATCGCGATCTCCGGTTCCGAGTGGACCGTGCCACCGATCGAGACGCCGCAGCCAGCCGATCCCAAGGGGTTCGGAGCGGTGCTCGCCGATCAACTGGGAACGCTCGAGCAGACCCAGCAGGTCGCAGCTCAAGCCGCACGCGACCTCGCGACCGGAACCTCAACCGACCCGGCCTCCGCGGTCATGGCCGTCGAGCGCGCCAGACTCTCGATGCAGCTTGCCGCGCAGGTACGAACCAAGGGCGTGGAGGCGGTCCAGTCGATCTTCTCGACACAGGTCTGAGCCGACGCGGGCTCACGCTTCGGGCCCAGGGAGCGGGCCGGCCGTCAATGGTGCCCGCCTGGATGGCGGACGGTGATCAGCCGCAGTCGAGTTCGACGCGCATCGCTCGCGCCAAGGCTCCGCCCAGAACGTGCTCATGTTCGCCGAAGCGAACGGTGATCGGTCCGTCGAATGGTTGCCGGGCACTGATGGTGCAGTGCTCGCCGATTCCGATCCCGAGGTCCGTGAGGTAGCGCAGCATCTCGGGGTCGGAGTCTGAGACTCGGACGAACCGCCCGCTTGTTCCGACCGGCAGGCTGTCCAGGGCGTCGGTACTGCCCTCGTGGATGACGAGGTTGCGATCGGGGATCGGGTCGCCGTGCGGGTCGTGCGTCGGGTTGCCGAGCTTCGCCGCGATCCTCGCCTCGAGATCCTCCGACAGCACGTGCTCGAGCGCGTCGGCCTCGTCGTGGACGCGATCCCAGGGCACGTCGAGGTGCTCGGCGAGGTACAGCTCGAGCAGCCGGTGGTGGCGCAGCATCTCCAGCGCGAGGCGCTCGCCCTGCTCGGTCAGGCGCACGCCGTGGTAGGGCTCGTGGATCGCCAGCCCGCGCTCGGCGAGCTTCTTGACCATCGCCGACGCGGACGCCGGCGTGACGCCGCAGCGCTCGGCCAGCGCGTTCGTGCTGACGGCGTTGCTGCCCGCCCGCTGCTGCAGCGAGTAGATCGACTTCGCGTAGTCCTCGATCGCGCTGCTGTGACCGGTGGGGGTGTCGATCGCCATCAGACGGACACGAGCAGGCCCGTGACGAACATCAGCGCGAGGCCGCCCAGGAGACCTCCGACGACGCGCGGGTGCAGGCCGCGCTCGCCCTTCTCGCGCAGCGACGGCGCGAGCTGGACGATCACCTGGACGATCGCGCCGGCGCCGGCCCCGAAGAGGAATGCGGCGACGGAGGTGTTGAATGCCAGGGCGCCGATCCAGGCGCCGAGCACGGCGGGCGCACCGGCGATCAGGCCCAGCGCGGCGAGCCGTCCGAGCGACGGCCGCGACGACGCGATCGGGGCGACGATCGCCAGGCCCTCGGTCGTGTTGTGCAGCGCGAAGCCGACGACGAGAAACGCGCCGAGCGCGAGCGCGCCGGTGGTGTAGGCGGTCCCGATCGCGAGGCCCTCGCCGAGGTTGTGCAGGCCGATGCCGACGGCGATCAGCGTCGCCAACGACGCGCCGCTCGCACCGGCTGCTGCGCTCGCGCGGCGGCGCTGCGACAGCCACGAGCTGATCCCAGTGAGCGCGAGGTACGCGACCGCCGCGCCGATGAAGACGAGCGCGACGCCGCCGAACGCCTGCGACCCCTCCCCGGCGAGCTCGACGCCCTCGAGCGTCGCGTCGATCGCCAGGAATCCGAGCAGCCCGACGGTGAGCGCCATCACGGCGCGCAGCCAGACCGGCGGGATGCGGCGGATCCAGGGCAGCCAGAGCATCCCGAGCGCGATCGGGATGACGCCGACGTAGACGCCCAGCAGCGCCATCAGTCCGAAGAAGCCGGCGTCGGCCGACGGCGTCGCCACGGCGACGGGGATCTCGTGGGCGATCGTCCCGCCGGCGGAGGTCAGCAGCGCGACCTCGTAGGCCTCGCCCTCGATCCATGGCTGCTCGATGACGAGCTTTTCGGATTGCAGGCGCCCGATCGGCTGGTCGGCGCCGTCGAAGGCGACGAAGGCGTCGTTGACGACCACCTGCGCGACCGAGACCGGGTCGGGGCCGTCGTTGCGAACGGTCAGCTCGATGCGTCCCGGCTCGAGCACGGTTCGCTCGACCGCGAGCTCCTCGGCCGGCGGGCCGCGGCGCTCGCCGAGGCCGGGCCCGCCGAGCGCGGCGAACGTGCCGACCGCGGCGACGATCAGCAGCAGCGGGATCAGCCCGAGCACCCATGCGGGCAGGCCATGGGTCGGGTCGCGGGCGTCGTCGGCGGTGGCCTGGCCGGCTTCCATCAGTCGGAGACCTCGAAGAAGCCCATCCAGCCGAGCTCGGTGAACTCCGACTGGTGGGCGTGGAACATGTACTTGCCGGTGTCCGGGAAGCGCATCTCGAGGATCCCGCGCTGGCCCTGGCACATCATCACCGTGTCGGTGAGCTCGCTGGGCTGCCTCGACGAGCCGGTCGGGAAGAACTCAAAGAAGTTGCCGTGCAGATGAAACGAGTTGATGAGGTCGTACTCCAGGACGTTGACGAGGTAGAGCCGCACGAGCTCGTTGCGCTTGACCTGGATCGGACGCTCGCTGTAGGCGAAGCCGATCGTGTTCGCGGCGTAGACCTCGTTTCCGCGGTCGAAGTTCGTGTCGAAGCCGTTCATCACCATCACGAGCTCGTCGGCGTCCGGGCGGGCGTCCTTTGGGTCGATGATGAACGCTCCGTAGAGCCCCTTGGAGATGTGCTCGGCCAGCGGGCGAACATGGCAGTGGTACAGGTGCAGGCCGTACGGCAGCGCGTCGAACTCGTAGACCGTCCTGCCGCCAGGCGGAATCTCGATGATGCCGTCCATCGACGCGCGATGGATACCGTGGAAGTGCATCGTGTGCGGATGGCGGGCGCCGTTGACGAACGTGATCCGTAGCCGGTCGCCCTCCTTCGCGCGCAGCGTCGGCCCGGGGATCCGCCCGTTGTAGGACCAGGCGGCGAACTTCACGCCGGGCGCGACCTCGATCTCCTGCTCGGCGGCGGCGATCGTCCACTCACGCAGGGTGCGCCCGTTCGGCAGACGGCTGACCTTGCCGTAGTCGAAGTCGCGGACGATGACGTGCGGATCAAAGCCGTTGGCCTTGTGGTCGACCTCGCCGCGAAAGCCTGCGTGCTTGCCGGCCTTCGGATCATGCCCGGCCGCCGGGGTGTGCTCGGCGGCCTGCGCCGTCGCGCCGCCGTGCGAATGCGGGACGCCCGCGTGCAGCGCCGCGGCCCCCAACCCCAGGGTCGGAACACCGGCCACCAGCAGCCGCCGTCGAGTCAGCGATGACATATCCGGGATTATGGCATACAACAACTTTTGCTGTGGCCCTGGGAACATCGGTCCGAGATGAGCGGTACTACCGTGCGTCGTACACAGGCCGGTAACCGCCTGTCGCCGACGATCGGCTGAAGTGGGGAGACCTCTTCCCCCTTCCTGAAGGAGTCTCCTTGCTGTCGACCAAGAAGGGCATCGCGACCGTGGCGCTCGCCGCGCTGGTGGTCACGGGCACGACCGGAGCCGTCGTCGCGCACGAGCTCGACGGCGCCGCGGACAACTCCAAGCAGGTCAAGCGAGCGATCGACTCGCGCCAGCCGAGGAACGTCATCCTCGTCGTCGGCGACGGCGCCGGCGACAGCGAGCTGACGATCGGCCGCTACTACCTCAACGGCGCCAAGGGCGCTCCGATGGCCTACGAGACGCTGCCCTTCAGCGGCTCGCTGCTGACGTGGAACCTGCAGTTCGGTCCCGGCCCGGGCTACGCGCCGAACTACGTGCCCGACTCGGCCCCGACCGCCACGGCGTGGTCGACCGGCAGGAAGACCACCGACGCCCGCCTGTCGCAGGGACCGAGCACAGCGGAAGCCGTGCCCGGGTCCAACGAGGGCTTCGAGACGACGTTTGAGATCATGAAGCGTCGCGGCAAGGCGATCGGCAACGTCGCGACGTCGGAGATCACGGACGCGACGCCGGCCGCACCCTCGTCACACATCAGCCGCCGCGCCTGCCACGGCCCCAGTGACACGCGGACTCTGTGCGCCTTGGAGGCCAAGCAGGCGGGTGGCCTGGGTTCGATCGCCGAGCAGCAGGTCGACCACGCGCTCGACGTCAACCTCGGCGGCGGTCGCGGCCGCTACGACCAGATGCTCGACGACGGCTCGGGCAACGTCATCGCCTACGCCGCCCGCAAGGGCCATCAGGTCGTCACTGACGCCGCCGCGCTGGCCGCGGTGACCTCCGTCAAGGGCAAGCCGCTGCTCGGCCTGTTCGCAGCCGGGAACATGACGGCGCAGTTCGCGCCGCTGATCGCAGCCCCGACCCCAGGGACCGGATCGCCCACGACGCGCTGCCACGAGAACAACCGCCCGGCGAACGAGCCGAGCCTCGGCGCCATGACGAGCAAGGCGATCGACCTGCTCGAGCAGGACCGCGACGGGTTCTTCCTGCAGGTCGAATCGGCGTCGATCGACAAGCGCGACCACGCCTCGGACCTGTGCGGCCAGATCGGTGAGACCAAGCAGCTCGACGACGCCGTCACGGTCGCGCTCGAGTTCCAGCGCCGCAACCCCGACACGCTCGTCGTCGTGACCGCCGACCACTCGCACACGAGCCTGATCGTCGGCGAGACATCCGACACGCCCGGCTTCTACGCCACCGTTCAGACGGCCGACGGCGAGCCGATGCGCGTCAGCTACGCCACCGGCAAGACAGCGGGCGGCCAGGGTCACACGGGCGGGAGGATCCCCGTGGCGGCGATCGGGCCGCAGGCCACGAACGTGCTCGGCGCGCGCGACCAGACGGACCTGTTCAGGACGCTGATCGGCCGCGGCTCGGGGCACGGCGAAGACTGAGTAGGCCGACACAACGATGCTGATCGCGGTCGCCGCGCATCGCTGCGCGGGGACCCGCCGTCAGTGCTCGTGTCCGCCGAGCGCTGCCATGAACAGCGTCATCGACAAGAAGGCGAACGTGAGCCGGGTCCCGATCCCGCTGCTCAGCCATGCCAACCAGCGGTCGCCTGCTGCCGCTCGCCATACGATCGCGGCGAATGTGAGCTCGTGGACGGTCGCGATCGTGTCGGCCGCACCGACTCCTGACACCTCACCGGCATCGGGGCCGAACGGCAGGCCGGTCGTCCGCGAGAAGGTCCACAGCAGCGCGACGGCGACGCTGCCGAGCGCGACAAGGTTGAGCAGGCGCCGGTCGACGGTACGGCCGTAGATCCGCCAGCCGGCGAGCAGCTGCGCCACTCCGACGAGCGCGAAGAAGCCCCACAGCGTCACGCTCTCGTTGAGGTGCTCGACCGTGGCGACGACGTGGATCAGACCGGCCGTGGCGGCCAGACCCGCCAGCGCGAGCAGGTGCCCGGGAACACTCAGCAGGCGCTGCGTGGAGCGCTGGATGGAGACATCGGTGCTCACGATGTGAGAACACTACGTGCAGAATGCCGGGTTGGTTGCCTGCCGATGTTTCAACGGCTGTTGAGGTGTTGGTATTGTCGTCGCGTGGCTGATGACCGCTGCGACCTGTTGTGCCTCGACCTTCCGAAGGCCGAGCGGCTGCGGGCAGGCCGGTTGAGCGACGAGCGATCGCAGGCGCTCGCGGAGCGGGCCCGGGCGTTCGCAGATCCCACACGTCTCATGCTCGCGTACGCGCTCGCGCAGACCGACGAGCTGTGCGTGTGCGACCTGGCGTGGGTGGCCGAGCGCGCCGAGAATCTCGTCTCGCATCATCTTCGCGCGCTGCGTACCGCCGGCATCGTCTCCAGCCGCCGCGACGGCAAGATGGTGATGTACGCGGTCACGCCCCTCGGCCGTCTGCTCTTGGACGCCGTGTGGAGCGAGACCGGGATCGAGCGGTGAGCACACCCGCAACGCTCGCTGCGGCGGGTTCGACGCCGGCGCTTGATCGTGAGACGTACCGGCGGCTGGCCGGCCGCGTGAAGGTCCTGTCGTGGGCCAGCCTGGCGTACATGACGCTCGAGGGCACGATCGCGATCCTCGCCGGGGTGCTCGCCGGGTCCGTCGCGTTGATCGGCTTCGGGATCGACTCGGCGATCGAGGGGTTCGCCAGCGCGATCATCGTGTGGCGGTTCACGGGCGCGCGGATGTTCTCGCAGGATGCCGAGCAGCGCGCTCAGAAGCTCGTCGCGACCCAGTTCTTCCTGCTCGCGCCGTTCGTCGGCTTTGAGTCCGTCCAGGCGCTTGTGAACGGGGAGCGCCCGGACGTCAGCTGGCTGGGGATCGCGCTCAGCGGCTCGAGCCTGGTCGTGATGCCGTATCTCGGTGTCGCCAAGCAGCGCATCGCCGACCAGATCGGCTCGGCGGCGACCAAGGGCGAGGGTCGCCAGAACATGCTCTGCGCGTACCTCGCGGGCGCGCTGCTGCTCGGCCTGCTCGGCAACGCCGCGTTGGGGGCATGGTGGCTGGACCCGCTCGTCGGCATGTTGATTTCCGCGGTCGCCGTCAAGGAAGGCGTGGAGGCGTGGCGTGGCGAGGGCTGCGCGTGCTCCGGAGACCCGCTCGCCGGCGTCGTCGTCGAAGCCCCGGTCTCCTGCGACGACGGCTGCTGCAAGGACTGATGGCATGAAGCAAGCAACTGTTGCGGTGTCGTGCTCTCGGGGGCGCTGTGGTGGCGCAAGCATCCGTCGGCGTGCCCGTATGGACAGCGGTTCTGGGTGCAGCCGCCGCATCCGGGCCGTCCACGTGGACGGCCTCGGCGTCAATCCGGCCGATGACGCGCTGTTCGTCGCGACGCAAACTGGGCTCGTTCGAGCGCCAGCGACCCAGACGCGTGCGCGACGTGTCGCCCTGTCGCTATCAGGATGCGCTGGGCTCCACCGTCGCCGGCCCGGATCGCTCCTCGGATCGGGGCACCCCGATCCGCGCGAGAAGCTGCGATCAGGCCTTGGCGGGCGTCGCGGTCGTGGCAGTGCGCGCGACCAGTCGCTCGGCCGTGATCCCGAACCCGATGCCCAAGACCGCCCACAGCGTCGCACTGACCCCCACCGATGCCAGGCGGAAGCGGTACAGCACATCGGCTGGGAATCCCGCGGGCATCTCGTGCACCGCCGGCATGATCAGCTGCGCCGCGGCGACCAGCGCGACGAACGCGATGGCGGCTGCGAGCGTTGCGTTCCAGTCCCCGAGCCGGGTGAGCAGCTGGCGGCGGATCCGCGTCGCTGCGACAAGCGCCGCGATCGAGATCGCGATCATCGCGAGGAAGAGCACGGTTCTGCGGTCAAGCGTGTCGGGATTGCTGACCGCGGGCGGGTTGGCGGGGTACTTCGTGAAGGGGACGACGGTCACGGTGACGAACGCGGCGAGCGCGAGCGCCGCAGACGTCACACGGGCGCTGCGACGGCTGGCCCGTCCGTAGGCCCAGGCGAACACGAGCGCGAACAGGCCGCCGAGCGCAACGCCCATCGCGACGGTGCCCGCGAGCAGCCCGCCGGTGCGTTGCGTGGCCCTGCTGACGAGCTCGGTGTCCGCCGCGGAAGCCGACGGCGGGGTCTGCCGGGCTTCGAAGTCGATCGCCGCCTGGACTTGGGGTTCGCCGATCACTGATGCGACGCCGAAGGCGAGCAGGCCGGCTAGGACGCCGACGAGCATGCCCTGGATGAGAAGCGAGCGGACCATGCTCAGCGCCGCGCCGTCAGTGGCACGGGAAGCCGAGCAGATGGCGGGCGTCGTGAACGAACTCGTGCACGGAGCTGCCGGCCACGATCGAGGTGGCGCCCTCTTCCGCGCCGACGAAGTAGATCACCACGAGCATGAGCAGCCCGGCAAAGATCGCGTACGGCAGCAGATCAGCCGGCGACGCAACCGGGCCGGTCACGGCGGGTGCTGGACTGGCAATGGCGTCCGACATCAGAAACCTCCTCGGGATCACGCGTCCCGTTGTGGATCGTTGCCGCGTGACGGTGAGGTGTCTGGCTTACGGGACGTCGCATCCCCGATCACAGTGGCGCGACCGCGCCGGGTTCTCACCGGCTTCCTCGCACCGTCACACGAGGGCGACCCTAGCGCATGTCCGACGTCGCGTAGGATTTCTGATGACCAGAGAGACGACTTCTCGGGTTCTCAGCCTGTGCGGGTCGCGGCGCGAGGCGGCCGCGGCAGGGCTATCCGAAGATCGTCTTGCGGCGGCTTGCGCGTCGCAGCCGGGCGCCGAGCAGCAGTAGCGCAAAGGCGGCTGCGCTTGCCGGGAAGAGCGCTTCCGGTGCGAAGAGGTGCATCTCGTGCAGTCCAAGTAGCTGATGTGTGACGAGGAAGGCGAGAAGCGATCCGCCGAACCCTGCGATCAGCGTCGCCAGCAACCCGGGCTTGTCGCCGCCGAGCAGCGCACGGGCGAGGTATCCGGCGGCGATTCCCCATGCCAGGGCCGCGATCATGCTCGTGACGGGGATCGGCGGCTCGCGGCACCGGCGAGCGAGCCAACATCGAGCACAGGCCGTCGCATCGCCGACGAACTGTAGGACACACGGCGTTGCCACGCGAGGGGCGTCTGCTCGGACCTCGGTCGGGCCGTCGCTCGGCTGCCGCGCGTTTGCACTCGCGAGACTTGGGCGCTAACGGCGATGGTCGACGACGCGAGCGGGCAGCGGCGTGGCGATCGGCGACCGTTGCGCGCCGCATGAACTCCTACTGTGTGTCGGATGTTGTGTAGCCTGCGGCGTCGTGCGCATCTGTGTCCTGCTGGGAACCGTCGCGCTGGCTCTGATGTTGTGGGCCGCGTCGCCGCTGGCCTCGTCGGGACAGTCGTCGAAGTCTGGACTCGAGCTCAACCTCGATGCGGCCCTGCCGTACGCCAGCGCGTGACCGAAACCGGCAACGCGCTCCGCGACCGGCTTGTTGAGATCTACAAGGCCCCGAAGCCCGACGTGGTCACGGTGATCCTGAACTCCGATGGGTTCGCCGACCTGATCGAACGTGGCGAGTTCATCAAACGGATCTCAGATCAGGACCGCCGGATCGTCTCGCGCGCGCGTCAGGCGAAGGCCGACGCGATCGGTGCGGAGCGCCGCCTCGACGGACTGGAGCGCCGCCAGCAGAACGTGACCGCGATCGCGCAGAAGCGCCGCGACGGAGTCTCGGCGATCCGGCTGGACCTCGTCGGCACACGGGTCGGCTACACACGAACAAAGGCAGGCAAGGCCTCGGCCCTACGACGCGTGCGCGGTCAGCGCGAACAGCTTGAGAGCAACCTCGACGAGTTGGAGGCCGCCTCGCGGCGCATCATGAGCCAGCTTCAGGCCGCCCAGCGCCGCAACAACGCGTCCACCCCGGACGCGGGGCCGGCCAAGCGCGGCAGCGGACGCCTGATCTTCCCGGTCAACGGTCCGATCACATCGCCGTTCGGGCCGCGCTGGGGACGCCTGCACGCCGGGATCGACATCCCGGCGCCCGACGGCACCCCGATCCGCTCCGCGGACGCCGGCACCGTCGTGCTGCTGCAAGGCGTCGGTGCCTCCGGCGGGTACGGCAACTACACCTGCGTCCAGCACACGTCGACGATGTCGACGTGCTATGCGCACCAGTCGCGGCTGGGGACCAGTCCCGGCGCGCAGGTCGACCAGGGGCAGGTCATCGGCTACGTCGGCAACACCGGCAACTCGTTCGGGGCGCACCTGCATTTCGAGGTCCGCATCAACGGCACGCCGGTCGACCCGATGGGATATCTCTGAGCCATTGATCGCGCCCGCACCGGGGCCTGATCGCCTCGCCCGAGAGCTGGACGCGGGTGGCCCTCCGAACGGGAGGGCTCGATCAGGCGCCAGTCCCGGTCTGTCCTACAGACAATAGGAGGAGGCGGGGTGCGCCGCGGCGAACAGCGCCACGTGGGCGCGTTCGAGGTCAGTGGCGGCGCAGGGGACCGGCGCGGGCGATCGCCTGGGCGGCTGATCAGAGCGCTGGCGGTCACCGCGGCCGCGCTTGTCGCCGTCTGGATCGGTGTCGCGGTAGGCGTGCGACTCGCGTACGCCGACCGGATCCTGCCGGGCACGACGATGGGAGACCTCCGGCTCGGCGGCCGCTCGCCGCAGAACGCGCGCGGGTTGCTGGCGACGGCGTTCACGCGCCAGCGGACCGTGACACTGACCGCGAGCGGCAGGCGGTTCGTCGTCGCTGCCGCGCAGCTCGGGTACCGCGTCGATCCGTCGGCCAGTGCGCAACGCGCGCATCGGGCCGGTCGCGAAGGTCCGCTCGGCGGCATGTGGTCGACGGTCGCCGCGCTGCTCGTGCAACGCCGGATCGAGCCCGTCGCGCGCGTCGACCGTTCCGTGCTGTCCGCCGAGGTCGCCGATATCGCCACTGACGTCGACCGTCCCGTAGACCCGGGCGAGCTGCTCGCCGACCCTGCCGCGCCTGGCGGGATCCGCGTCGTCATCGGGCGCTCCGGGCGACGCCTGGACCGTGATGCGGCGGCGGCGGACATCCTCGCGGCGCTGCACGGCCGGCGCCCGGGACCGGTCGTGCTCCGTGTGCGAACGCTGCCGACCGCGACGCCCGACGAGGTGCGGTCCGTGGCGCGCGCCGGCCGCGCGTACCTGCGCGAGCCCGTGCATCTGACCGCCGGACGACGGACCGTCACGCTGACCTCGCGTCAGGCCGCCGGGATCCTCGCGATCGAGCGGGCGGCCGCCACGTCCGCGCCGCGGCTGGGCGTCGACGCCGGTCGCGTCGAGCGGCTCGTCGCCGCGCTAGCGCGTGTCCTGGACCGTGAGGCGGCCGACGCGCGCATCCACGCGCCGGCGCGGCCCACGGTGGTCCTCGACACGCAGGGCGACGTGCGCTGGCGGCCGCGGCGGGCGGACGTCAAGATCACGCCGAGCGCCGCAGGCCGGCGACTGCGGCGCCCGGAAGCGGCCGTCGCGATCACCGCGGCCGTTCGTGCCGGCCGCCACACCGCCGCGCTGACGTTCACGCGGTTACCGGCGCGCGTGAGGACGCGCGCCGCCCGGGCCGTCACGTCGCTGCTGGGCACGTTCACGACGCGGTACCCGTGCTGCCAGCCGAGGGTGACGAACATCCGGCTGATCGCCAAGGACGTCGACGGCACCGTCGTGCTGCCCGGCGAGCGGTTCTCGCTCAACGAGGCGACCGGGGAGCGCAAGCGCGCCGACGGGTACGTGCCGGCGCCGTTCATCGCCGATGGCAAGATCGTCCCGTCGGTCGGCGGAGGCGTCTCGCAGTTCTCCACGACGCTGTACAACGCCGCGTACTTCGCCGGCCTGCCGATCGACGCGCACCAGCCGCACAGCTTCTACATCGACCGCTATCCAGCCGGCCGCGAGGCCACGCTGAACTTCCCTGACATCGACCTGCGCTGGACGAACGACACGCTGTCACCGGTGTTGATCCGGGCGGCGACCGACGCGACCTCCGTCGTCGTCAGCCTCTACGGCGCCGACGACGGCCGCCGCGTCCGCGCGCAGGCCGGTGAGCGTCAGCCGCTCGGCACAGGCGACTTTCAGATCACGGTCACGCGGCTGCTGCGCACGGCCGATCGGGGACTCGTTCGCCAGTCCTACACCACCCGCTACGACCGCCCTCCGCCGCCCGAATAGCGCATCCGGCCGGGAACGAGCGGTCCGAGCAGAGCAGTTGCGCGGCGCGGGAGACACCGACCGGGAGGCGGCTCGACCCGCTCGACCCGCTCCTACGGTGTGTAGTATTGACGGGCGTCTCCCTCCTCAAGAAGGCGCGGAGGGCCGCGGTGCGCATCTCGCGTCGCCGCGGCCCTCTCTGTCGTCAACGACGAGGTCCGATCGCACGGCCCGTTGGTGGCCGACGCGACCTCGCTGGGTAGGCCGATCTGGCTGACGTAGCAGCGTGTCGCGTTCACGAAGCCGAGTTCGACGAGCAGCGGTGCGACGCGGATCGCCCGGCAGTTGGATGTGAGGGGCAGCCGGCGGCGCGCGTCGATGCCGCATACGAGCGGCCGGTGTCAGGCGGCGGGCAACGGGCACGCCGACTGGCAACCCAGCCGTACGACGAGGCCGGTGAGCAGCAGCGCGATGCTGAGGACGCCGAGCACCGGCTGCAGCGGCGCCCAGTAGGTCAGCGCGCCGCTGACGCCGATCAGCCCGACGACAAGCTTGTTGCAGATCGGGCAGCCGACCGCGAACGTCGACAGGAGCGTCGCGGCCGCGGTTCGGGTGGTGCGGTTGGGTGCGGCCGTCGGGATGTCGTCGCGTGCTCGGACATAGGTCGCCGCGGTCAGGCCGACGAGCACGGCCGAGACCGCCCACACGGGGTAGTCCCACCAGGTCACCGGCGTCATCCGCGTGTAGAAGCTCGTGGCCACGACTCCGGTGGGCACCCCCATGATCAGCGCGGCGACGACGGCTACCGCGCCTGCGATCAGCCAGCGCCGCGGCGACCAGTCGCGCATCGCGGCGACGGATGACCGTGCGAGGTTCAGCGCGATCGACGGTCGCGTTGCGGTGGCAGGCCCTTGCACGCTTGCGATCCTAGCGGGCTGTCCTACGTCTCGTCGGAGGCCGATCACGCGACCTCGACGCGTCGCATCATGCCCGCCTCCTGGTGGTAGACGTTGTGGCAGTGATACGCCCATGATCCCGGGTTGTCCGCGGTCCAGTCCAGCACGAGCTCGCGCATCGGCAGCGCCAACGCCGTGTCCTTCAACGGACCGCCGTCCCCGCCGACGGAGAAGCTGTGACCGTGCAGATGCATCGGGTGGGGCATCATCGTGCGGTTGCGCATGACGAAGCGGATGCGTTCGCCGCGGCGAACGCGGATCGGGTCGGCCTTGGGGAACGCCTGGCCGCCGATCGTCCACACGTACCCGGCGTCGCGCATCGCCAGGTCCAGGCGCACAAGCCGAGGTTCCTCGCCGGACCGCGCCGGGGCGCCGGCCGCCCGTAAGTCGTCATAGGACAGCACCCGGCGCGGCATCCGCACAGGCGCGTCGGGCGCCGGCGCGCGGGCGGTCGAGTCGGTGTTGCGCAGCAGCGCGATCGCGCGCCCGCGCTTGCCGAGCGCGACGGCGACGATCCGCGCGACACCCTCCCCGCTGACCTGCAGCATCGCGTCGTAGCGTTCGCCCATCCCGAGGATCACGGCGTCGGTGCGTACCGGGCGGACGGCGAGTCCGTCCGCGTGCACCACCTCGAGCTCGTGGCGCTCGACGAAGACGCAGAAGATCGTGTCCGCACTGGGATTGATCAGCCGCAGCCGCAGCCGGTCGCCCTTGCGCACGGTGATCCGAGCGGGATCGTCCGGGGGGCGGCCGTTGGCGAGGTACAGCGGGTAGTCCCGGACGTCCCCGGGGTCGAGGCGGCCGGCCTCGAGCTCGTTCGCGAGGCGGGCGAGGCTGTCGGGTCCGGGCGTGCGCCCGTCGACGCTCAGGTGTCGCGAGCGTCCTCGCCCAGCGTTGTCCGTGGCACCCATGCCGTTCATCGCGGTGTCCGACCCGGAGTGCATCGCGCCCATGTCCATCCCGTTGGCGCGCAGCTGCGCCAGCCGCCGTTCGGGCGTGCCGGCGAGGCCGTCGAGCCAGTCGTCGAACATGAGCACCGCCTCGCGGTCGTAGGACAGCGGTTCGCGGCGCGGCTCGACGATCAGCGGCGCGTACAGCCCGCGGTCGAGCTGCACACCGACATGCGGGTGAAAGAAGAACGTCCCCGCGTCCGGTGGCGTGAACGCGTACACGAACTCCTCGCCCGCGCCGACCGGCTTCTGCGTGAACCCGGGCACGCCGTCGGCCGCGTTCTGCAAGCGGATGCCGTGCCAGTGGATGCTCGTGGGCTGCTCGAGGTCGTTGACGAGCCGGATGCGCACGGGCTCCCCCTGCTTGAGGCGCAGCTCACGTCCCGGCAGCTGACCGTCGTACGTCGACGTGCGCGCTCGACGCCTCCCGAGCTCGACCTCGGAGCTCATCGCTCGGACCGTCAGGTCAACACGCTCGCGCGCAGCTCCGCAGCCAGCCAGCACCCCGCCGAACGTCAGCGCCGCGGCGCCCGTGCCGCCGGCGACGAGCAACCGCCTGCGCGTCAGCGGCTCGCCGGTGAGGTTGGCGGGAGGCTGCCGCGCTCCATGATCGTCCGGCGTCGACATCTACTACTGATTGTAGGATATGTCCGGGCCAGCTGAGCGCCCGCGCGCGAACGGGGAATCAGCTGGCCCCCAACGACCGCCCGGACCGATGCTGTCCCGCGTTGGCCAACCAGGGCCCGTCGGTGTTGTGAATGCGCGACGGCTATGACCTACGGTCTGTAGGATCTGCGGCGTCCCCCTCCGGACGGTACCCGTGGGGCAGGGGCGCGGTGTCCTTCTCCTCGCCGCGCCCCCGCCCGGGTGCTCGCCGACTGCCCGGTGCGTCCGCAGACGGGCACCGAGGGAGCACCGCCCGATGTAGGGGGAATCGGAGCCTCTGAGCCTCATCTCATGAGCCACCACAGCACGTTCGTCTTCGCCGACATTGCAGGATTTACAGCGCTGACCGAGGCGCACGGCGACGACGACGCCGCCGATCTGGCAGTGGACTTCGCGCAGCGTGTGCGTGACAGGCTCGCGGGAGACGGGGGTGAGGTCGTCAAGACCATCGGCGACCCTGTGATGATCCGGATGGACGCGCCCGCGTCGGCGATCACGTTGGGCTTGGAGATCGTCGAGGACCTCATGGCCGGCCACGGCGAGCCGACCGTCCGTGTGGGCATGCACACCGGCCCGGCCAGCAAGCGGGGCGGCGACTACTTCGGCGCCAGCGTCAATCTCGCGGCGCGGATCGCAGCATTCGCCGGCGGCGGGGAGGTCGTGCTGTCGGCGGCGGTCCGCGACGGCGGCGCAACCCTCCAGGGGGTGCGCTTCCTCGCGCTCGGTCGCCAGCGGTTACGCAACGCGCACGAGCCGGTGGACCTCTACGCAGCCGTCCGCGACTCGACGGACGCGCGGGTGATGCAGATGCTCGATCCGGTATGCCGGATGGCGATCGCTCCAGGACGCGAGGCCAGCCGCGTCGTGCATGCCGACACCGAGTATCTCTTCTGCTCGGCCAGTTGCGCCGACCGGTTCGCGGCGGACCCAGAGGCGTACACGCTCAGGCACCTCAAGCTGTGAGAGTCGCGATCGTTCGGTCGCCAGGCGGAACGAGGCTGAGTGCGCGAGGCGGCGTTAGGCCGCCTCGCGCAGCCCGCCGGTTAATTGTGGTCCATCGACGTCGTCGTGTCGTCCATGGTCTTGCCTTTCGCGTCGGTCTCGGCGGGTACGCCGCCGGCGGGCGATGGCGCGCCGAAGGCCTCGGTGCGGTGCTTGTTCATCGCGTTGATCTCGCGGGTCTGAGCGTCGATGATCGCGGTGGCGAGTTGCTTGGCCTTGGCCTCGGCGCCTTTGGCGAGTTCGACGCGCGCCATGCGTATCGCGCCCTGGTGGTGCGGGACCATAATGTCGATGAACGCCTTGTCGAACGGGTCGGCGGTGCGCAGCTCCGAGAGGTCTGCGTCCATGCCCATCTCGTGCTCGGCGATGCCGAGGCTCGTCGCCTTGATGCCCGCGGCGTCCAGCCGCGACGCGACGCCCCGCATGATCTCGATCTCGGCGTTCTGGGTGCGGGTGATGTCCTCGGCGAGATCCTTGACGAAGGTGCTCGCGCCGCGGCGCCGGGCGATCTTCGCCATCTGCACCGCGGACTGGTGGTGGGGGATCATGTCGGCGATGAACGCGCGGTCGATACCGTTGCCGGCCGTCGCGTTCTGTGCGCCGGAGCTGCTGTCATCGCCGCTGCCGCACGCGGTGAGCGCGACGCCGGCGATCAGTACGCCGAGCGCGAGCATCGTTGCGGCGAACAGCGATCGGGTGTGCTTCGTGATGTCCATGGTCTGCTTCCTCGAGTAGGGGTGAGCCCGCCGCCGTGTGCGGCAGCGCGTTGTCCGAGAGCGCCCGCTCAGGCGGGCGGCGTGCAGCGGCTCACAATCGGAATACCTGAAGGACCGCTGGCCCCGCGCGCGAGCGCGGGATAGGGGGCTGGCAGCCGAGGAGGATCGGTATGAGCGCGAGGCGGCGATCCCATGTGTTGCATGGCAGGGTTGGCCGTGTCGCGGCGACGATGGCGGACCGCAATCGAGAGCGCGAGCGCGGCGGTCTGCGCGACGGCGAGGCAGATGGCCATGTCGTCGCCCATGTGGCGCTCGGCGAGCGCGCTGTGGGCCGCGACCAGCAGGCAGCACAGCGCGAGCGCGAGGAGGACGGCGGCGAGGCGCTGGCGGTGCCGGCGTCGGAGCTGGTTGAGCGCGATCAGCATGGAGCGAGTCCCGCAGGCCGGGGCTTTGGGGTCTACGCAGCCTACAGGCTGTCGGATCTGTTCTGGTCAGTCGGGGCAGTGGCGAACGGTGCTGCTCTGCGCTGCCAGCTCCGCGCCGGCCAGGGTCGCGGCCGGCAGCGCCGCGCCGAGGCCGACGACGAGGATCACCAGCGTCGCGGCGAGCGCGTCGAGGCGCGCGCGGCGGCCGGGCAGGCTGGTGCAATCCAGGAGTTGGCGCACGCGGCGGGTGACCGCGCCTCCGCTGAGCGCCAGCAACGCCCCGCCGCTGGTTCGGGGCTGCGCTGCCTTGCAGATCGCGCTGGCCAACGCGATCGGGTCGTGCCGCCGCTCCAGGGCCCAGCGGTCGGCGTCGCGCTCGAGGTGAAACGTCAGCTCCCCGCACACGCGGCGCGTGCCCGGCAGCAGCCGCGCGAGCGCGCGCAACACCTCCGCGGTGACAAGCACGATGCGGTGGTGGCGAGCGATGTGTCCGCGCTCGTGTTCGAGGCTGGCGGCAAGTTCCTCGTCGTCGAATCTCGTCAGCGCGCCGGCGGAGACGATCACTCGCGGGTGGCGCAGCCCGGCTGCCGCCACGAGGATGTCATGCTCGCCGACGATCACGCTCTCCTGTGGCCCGGGACCGATGGACGTGCGCCGCACCCACGCGCTGACGGTGCGCGCCGCGCGCCACAGCCCGATGCAGACCGAGAGCAGCGACACCGCGAGAGTGAAGGCCGGGGCCAGCAGCGCGGCGTCGCCGATGCTGTGTCCGCTGAGGCCCAGATGCGATGTGATCAGCGGTAGCGCCGTGTGCCAGCACCAGTGTGTGACGATTTGAAACAGCGCGGTCAGCGGAAGGTAGAACACGACGAACAGCGCGGCGAACAGCGCGACAAGCGCCCGCAGGCAGAGGGCGGAGAACCAGATCACGGCGGCGGTCGCGGGGTGCGCGGTCTCCAGG
Organism: Thermoleophilia bacterium; assembly: GCA_046565905.1. GTDB lineage: Bacteria > Actinomycetota > Thermoleophilia > Solirubrobacterales > Solirubrobacteraceae > CADCVQ01. The sequence goes on from JBKHXR010000113.1 coordinate 61,098, forward strand.
CGCAGCAGGTGCGGGACGGTGATTGCCGCGGCGGCGACCAGGGCGATCAGGATGCTCATCGCTGTTCGGCCTTGCGCGCGTCGACCTCGTCGGTCAGGCGGCGAAGGTCGTCGCGCTCGCTGTCGCGTAGGCCGCTGATCAGCTGCGCGAGGGCGGCTTGGCGGGCGTCCGGAGAGGCGGACGCGAGCGTCTGCTGGATGGTGCGCGAGAGGTACTGCGCCTCGGTGAGCTTGGGCCGGTAGACGATCGCCTGCCCGGTTCGCTTACGCGCCAGAAACCCGCGTTCGGCGAGCCGGTTGAGGACGGTCTGCACGGTTGTGTAGGCGCCGCGGTAGCGCGGCGGCAGCGCACCGCGGACCTGCTCGACGGTGCCCGCTTCCAGCCGCCACAGCGCGGCCATGATCTGCGTCTGCAACTCGCCCATGATTGGCGTCATGTCGGCCATCTGCGCAGTATCGCAGCGCTCGGCGACGATTCGCCTTCGAGGTCTGGGCGGCAGGCACAGCCACCCGGCGGGGTCATGACCTCCGACGGCATGTAGGCAGCGTTGGCTGCGCAGCTGAGGGACCTACGCGATCGGGGCCTGCGACGGCGCACCGAAGAAGAGGTAGAGCTCGTCTCCATCTGTGAGCTTCGCCGTGCTGTCGGGGCGCAGCTCCTTGAACAGGCGGCCCTTCACTGACTTCACCCACATCCGCACGCGCTCGCTGCCGGTGGAGCGGTACGGACCAAGACGGTCACGGCTGAATGCGACGCCCCACAGCGCCATGAACTGACCGATCGTCGTCGCGCCGGCCGCGCCTTCGACGTGGATCGTCCCGTCCGTTGCGTGGGTGTGCATCGGCTGGTGCGCGGCTCCGATGCCCATGTTCGCGGGAACTGCGATGGGCTTGTCGCGGATGACGACGTTCAGCTTTGGGTGGATGTGGGGTCCGTCGCCCGGCTTGAGCCCGGCGGCCGCAACGCGTTCCGAGACGCCGTCGGACGAGTAGCCGAACGCCGCCGCCGGCTCGCGATCCCAGGGCCGCACGAGGAGCAGACCCGCGACGACGGCGATCACGACGAGCGTCGCGGCTCCGGCGGTCCGCAGTCGCCGGCGTTGCTCCTCGGCGCGTCGCTGCTGCTCCTTGGCGATGCGCTCCTGACGCAGTCGCTCCTTGTGCTCCTTGCGGCTCGACACGGTCTGCGGCCCCTTGGCTGCGGTGTCAGCCGCCGGCCGGTCGGCGAGCGAATGCGATGCCGCCCTCGTGGTCGAGCACCGTCACGTCCACGTCGGTGAACCCCGACTCGTGGAGTGCCCGGCACCACCAGTCGGCGCGTGCCGGGTGCTCCCAGCGTCCGCTGGCAAGGCGGATCGCGTTCTTGGTGAGCCGCAGCGCGCCGGCGGGCCCCTTGCGCAGCATCGCCCGGACCTTGTCGGCGACGACGGCGCGGTTGCGCGGGTCGGCGGGGTCGAGGTCGAACATCATGTCGCCGAACACGAGACGGCCGCCGGGTCGCAGCACCCGCATCGCCTCGTCGAGCGCGCGGGCGCTTGCCGGCGGCGTCGAGGTGATGGAAGCAGTAGTTCGACACGACGATGTCGGCGCACGCGTCGACGAGCGGCAGGCTCACGGCGGACGGCGACCGCGCCGTCGATGTTGTCGAGATCTGCGCTCGCGGCCTTCGTGGAGAGGTAGTCGATCATCGATGGTGAGATGTCGATCGCCCAGACGCGCTCGACGCGATCGGCGAGCTCGAGCGCGAGCAGTCCGGTTCCACATCCGACGTCGACGACCACATCGGACGCTACGTCAGAGCAACCCGAACTGATCTGAGGTCACGTCATGAAGTCCAGCCACATGATGCTCTGCGGCCTGCTGCTCGTCGTCGCGGTCGTCTTGGTCGCCAGCGGCGTGGGCTCGTACGTGTTACTGCCGCTCGTGCTGTGCGTGGCGATGATGGGCGGGATGATGTACATGATGATGCGCCCGGACCGGGATGACCGTGATGATCGCTGAGCCCGTCCCAGCTCGGACCGGGGCCGCCCCCGCGACCACCGTCCTGCACGTCGGCGGGCTGCACTACGCCAGCGAGAAGGCGATCGTCGAGGGTGCGCTCGCTCACCGTTGCGGGGTGCTCGAGGTCGGCGCCAATCCGGTCGCGCAGACCGCGACGGTGACCTTCGACCCGGAGGTGACGTCCGTCGCCGAGCTGCGGCAGTGGATACAGGAGTGCGGGTATCACTGCGCCGGCCAGTCGCTGCCCGGTCATGTCTGTGACCCCCTCGCGGACGCTGGCGACGTGACGCCCCACGACTTCGCCGCGACCGAGCGCGCCGAGCACGCCCACGGTCATGGCGAGGGCGGTCATGCCGGGATGTCGATGGTGGCGATGGCCCGCGACATGCGCAACCGCTTCCTCGTCGCGCTGATCTTCACCGTCCCGACCGTGCTGTGGTCGACGGTCGGCACCGAGCTACTGGGCAGCGAGATCGCCACGCCGCTGGGCCTTGACCGTGACGTCTGGCTGCTCGTGTTGAGCCTCCCGATCGTGCTGTACGCATCGTCGATCTTCTTCACGGGCGCGGTGGCCGCGCTGCGGGCGCGGACGCTGGACATGATGGTGCTCGTGGCCGTGGCGATCGGCACGGCCTGGATCTACTCGGTTGCGGCGACGTTCTTCATCGCGGGCGACGTCTTCTACGAGGCGGCCGGGATGCTCGCGACGTTCGTGCTGCTGGGCCACTGGTTTGAGATGCGCGCCCGCGGCGGCGCGAACGACGCGATCCGCACGCTGCTGGATCTGGCTCCTGCCAAGGCCCTGGTGTTGCGCGACGGCGAGCCTGTCGAAGTGCCGACGGCCGAGGTCGTCGTCGGGGATCTGCTGCTGATCCGCCCCGGGGCAAAGCTGCCGGTCGACGCGATCGTCGAGGAGGGCGAGAGCCAGGTCGACGAGTCCACCGTGACCGGCGAGAGCCTGCCTGTGCGCAAGGGGCCGGGCGACAAGCTGATCGGCGCGACGATCAACAAGAACGGGACGCTGCGCGCTCGCGCCAGCGCCGTCGGCTCGGACACCGCGCTCGCGCAGATCGTCAAGCTCGTCCAGGAGGCGCAGAGCTCCAAGGCGCCGGGCCAGCGCCTCGCCGACCGCGCGGCGTTCTGGCTTGTGCTGGTCGCCCTGGCCGGTGGCCTTGTGACGTTCACGGTGTGGTACGTCGTCGTCGGCCGCGACATCGAGACCGCCCTGCTGTTCGCGATCACGGTCGTCGTCGTCACGTGCCCGGACGCGTTGGGGCTGGCGACGCCGACGGCGATCATGGTCGGCAGCGGGCTGGGTGCCCAGCGGGGCGTGTTGTTCAAGCACGCGATCGGGCTGGAGCAGGCCGCGTCGCTGGACACCGTTGTGTTCGACAAGACCGGAACGCTGACGCGCGGAGAGCCGCAGGTCGTCGCGATCGTCACGGCCGACGGCTTCTTGGAGGACGCGGTGCTGCGACTCGTGGCGGCAGTCGAGCGCGAGAGCGAGCATCCGCTCGCGCAGGCGATCGTCGACGCGGCGCAGTGGCGCTCGCTCGTCCTGCCCGCGGTCGAGTCCTTCGAGGCGGTTCCAGGCCACGGCGCGCTGGCCGTCGTCGAGGGTAGGCGAATCGCGATCGGCAACAGCCGCCTGCTGGACCGCGAGGCCGTGAGCCTCGACGGCCTGGCGTCGCGCGCCGCCGAACTCGCCGGCGAAGGTCGCACGACCGTGCGGGTCGCCATCGACGGTGAGGCCGCCGCCATCGTCGCCATCGCCGACGCGACACGCGAGACGGCGGCGCAAGCCATCCGCGCGCTCAACGAACTCGGCGTACGACCGGTCATGCTCTCCGGTGACAGCCTTGCCACCGCGCAGCGCATCGCGGCCGAGTGCGTTGGGGTGCGGCGAGCTCGAGAATGCGGTCGCGTAGGTGCTGGAAGCCGGTTCCGCGCGCGATCTGCTCGGCGTCGGGTACGTGCCGGTCCCAGTCTTTGGTCATGGTCGCCATGGATGTCCGCAAGGTTCCTACGGTCGGTAGGAGTCGATGACGATACTACGGACTGTAGGATTGCCGCGTGGTTTCGCATCGGTCGTCGCGGGCGGGTCCGGCGCTCGTCGCGGCGCGGCGTCGCAGGCTGACCGCGGTGACCCTGCTCGTGGTCGTGGCCGCGGCCGCAATCGTGGCGGCTGGTCGCGTCGGCTCGGGCGCCACGCCGCCTGCGCCTGCACCGCCCCCCGCCAAGGTCCTCCGGATCTTCGCCGGCCAGAGGCTCCTATTGCAGATCAACGTGCCGCCGGATCGGCCGCCCGACGGCGTTGCGCTGCGGCTGGCTCTGACCGCGCGGCTCGCACGCGGGACGATCGCCTCCCGCGGCACCGCGCGCATCACCTACGTCTACGACGTCGAAGCGACAACCCGGCGGCTGCTGGCGCTCGGCGCTGCCGGTGGGCGCGTCCAGGCCGTCCGCGAGGCGGTGTCTGCGCGGATCGTCGCGCCGGTCGTGCGCCAGTTTCAGCGCAACACATGCGAGGCGGCCGCACTGCACATCCTGCTGGCCACCACCGGCGTCCGCGTGTCGCAGCAGCGGTTGCAGGCGGCGCTCCCGCGCTCCGGTCCGATTGACCCGGTCGGCACCGGACCCGAGCGTGTGTGGGGAGATCCCGACCGCGGATTCGTCGGGCGGCCAGACGGCGGCGGCGCGGCGGGCGGCTTCGGCGTCTACCCCGGCCCGGTGGCGGCGACCGCATTGCGGTTCGGCCGCCGTCTGGACGACTTGACGGCGAGCTCGGGCGCGCGGATCTACGCCCGGCTGCTCGCAGGCCGTGCCGTGATCGCCTGGATCGGGCTGTCCGACGGGCCGTACGGCGCGTGGCGCTCACCGCGGGGCAGGCAGATCGAGGTCAACTTCGGGGAGCACACGATCGTGCTGACCGGGATCAACCGCAACGGCGATCTGCGGGTCGTCAACCCGCTGCAGGGCACGCTGGAGATCTGGAGCCGGCAGCGGTTCGAGGCGGCCTGGCAGTTGCTTGGCCGTCGCGCGCTCGGAGTCCGCGCGTGATCGTCGGGCGCGCGCTGCTGATCATCGCGCTCGGCGTCTGCGTGTGCGGCATCGTGACGGCCGTGCTCGGCGCTCACCGCGGCCGCGCCGACCTCGTTGCGTCGGCACGCCGGGCGACGTACGCGC
>JBKHXR010000114.1:0-4521 GCA_046565905.1 Thermoleophilia bacterium
AAGCCCTCCATCGGACTCGAACCGATGACCCCTTCCTTACCATGGAAGTGCTCTACCAACTGAGCTAGGAGGGCGGGTGCGCACAGCGTAGCGGGCGCCTGGAGGGTCAGCGCTCCTGCGTCGCGTCCTCGAGCCGTCCGTAGATCGCGTCGACGCTGCCGGGAATCCGCAGGCGCTCGGCCGCCTCCGCGTAGGCGGCGCTGAGCTTCGCCAGCTCGCGCCCACTGCGCGCGCAGCGCCGTCGTCGGGCAGACGACGATCGTCTGCTCGCCGCCCGACGCCCGCGCGGCGAGGCACGCCGCCAGCGTCTTGCCCGCCCCGGGCGTCGCGACGAGCAGGAAGTCCGGCCCGGCCGCCCGCGCGTGCGCGGCGAGAAACGCCTGCTGCCACCTGCGGGGAACGACGCTCACGTCAGGCGGCCGGCCTTGCGCAGGTTGCACGCCGGGCACAGCGCCATCCCGTTCGCCGGCACCGTCTCGCCCGCTGCGCGGTGCGGCACGACGTGGTCGGCGTGCCAGCCGCTCTGCAGGGCCGCGCCGCAGCGTCCGCAGCGCCCACGGCCCGCGAGGGACAGCGCCACGCGCGCTCTGGATGCGAATCGGCGGGCAGCCATCGGCGCCGGTCTCGCAGCAGGCCCCGCCGTACGACACCATCCGCGGCGGAGAATGCGTTGCCCAGCCTGAACCCCGCCCTCGAGGACGTCCGCTTCTGCCCGCGCTGCGCGGCTGAGGCGCTCGTGTCGTTCCCGCGCGAGCTGCGCTGCGAGAGCTGCGGCTACCGCGCGCTGTGGAGCCCCGAGCCGGTCGCCGCCGCGATCCCGCGCGACGAGGACGGACGGATCTGGCTGCTGCGCCGCACGCTGCACGAGGGCGCCGGGCGCTGGACCTTCCCCGGCGGCTTCGTCGAGCTCGGCGAATCCGTCGAGGACGCGGCGCGGCGCGAGACGCGCGAGGAGCTCGAGATGGAGGTCGAGCTCGGCGGGCTCGTCGGCGTGTACTCGCGCGCCGCCGAGCGCACCGTGCTGGTCGTCTTCCACGCGCGCGCTCTCGGCCCCGGGCACGAGACCGGCGAGGCGTCCGAGGTGCGCGCGTTCGCGCCCGCCGAGCTGCCGTGGGACGAGCTCGCGTTCTGGTCGACCGAGCAGGCGCTGCGCGACGCGCTCGCCCGGTAGCTCGCGCCTGGCCGTCTGCGTCCTGTCCCCCGCACGACGACAGCCCACCCGGGCCGTGGAACGACTCGACTAGTAGCCGCGGCCGGCGGTGCCGGCGCGGGTGCTCTTCGCGATCACGGTGGTCACGGGCACGCCGAGAGGCTTGAGCTTGCTCGGCAGGTCGGCGTGCAGCCAGCGCGACACGCGCGCGGGCAGCGTCGAGATGATGATCTCGTCGTAGCCCTCGGCGTTCATCGCGTCGTGGATCGCGTCGTTCGGGTTGGGGTCGCCGATCTTGCCCTCCACGCTGGCGCCGACGGCCTCCTCGAGCAGCGGCAGCGCCAGCTCGAGCACCATCTGCGCCTCGCTGTCGTCGGTGTCCTCGGGATCGACCACGCGGTGCAGGCCATGCGCGACGCGCGGGACGAGCAGCGTGAACTGCGCCGGCCCCGCCTGCGCCCGTTCGGTGACGGCATCGATCAGCTGGGGCGTGGCAGCGGTCCGGTGGGCGACGACCAGCACGCGTGCGGGCTCGGAGGACTCCATGTGCGCGACTCCTTCGGCTCGGGGACCCGCGGATCCTGCCACCTCGGGCGCGATCGCGCCAAGCCGCCTCGACGAGGTCTGCCGATCGGTCGAGGGTCGGGCCCGGGGAAAGGCCTTCAGGCCTTCTATGGCGGGGGCAGGATTCGAACCTGCGAAGGCGTAGCCACTCGGTTTACAGCCGAGCCCGTTTGACCGCTCCGGAACCCCGCCGGGGGTCGGCCAGTCTAGCGATCAGGGCTTCTGGACCACCTCGAACGGCCGTCCCGGCTCGACCTCGTACGCGGCGTACTTCGGCCCTCCGACAACGATCTGAGACCCACCCTCAACGGCAGTCGACGGGATGAACCACTGACGACCGTCGGCGACGAGCACGAAGAGATACTCGCAGCGTGCGGGGCTGAACCGCTTGACGAGCCCATTCCAGCTTCGGTTCCCGCCGCGAGTCGCCAACGACACCTGGTAGCGGCCGTTGTTGATCCGCACGGTCGAGGTCTTGACCTGAACGCGTACGAGCCGGCCCTCCATCTCGGCGACGAGGCCCGCATCCGGGCTGTGACCGAACGGCATGTAGACGCTTGTCTGCGATTGGCTCAGCAGCCACACGGCTGCTGCGCGCTCGCCGATGTCGCCCTGGCAGCCGAGGTGAGACCCTGCCGTCCACGGCAGGAACTACGTTCGCAGCCGGACGGACCTGCGCGCGGCTCAGGAGGCGTCGCGCAGCTTCTGGGCCTCCGGCAGCGACTCGAGCTTCTTCAGCGTGTGGTTCTCGATCTGGCGGATCCGCTCGCGTGTCACGTTGAACGCGCGCCCGACCTCCTCGAGCGTGCGCGGCCGGCCGCCGGTGAGCCCGAAGCGCATCTCGATGACCTCGCGCTCGCGCTGGGGCAGCGCCGCCAGCGCGCGGCGCACGTTCTCGCGGCGCAGGTTCTCCGAGGCCAGCTCGAACGGCGAGATCGCGTTCTCGTCCTCGACGAAGTCGCCGAGCTCGGACTCGTCCTCCTCGCCGACGGGCCGTTCGAGCGAGATCGGCTGCTGGGACATGCGCAGGATGTCGCGCACCTCGCGCGGCGTGCACTCCAGCTCGGTCGCGATCTCCTCGGGCGAGGGCTCGCGCCCGAGCGACTGGACGAGCTGGCGCTCGACCTGCACGACCTTGTTGAGCTTCTCGACCATGTGCACCGGGATCCGGATCGTGCGGCCCTTGTCGGCGATCGCGCGGGTCACGGCCTGGCGGATCCACCAGGTGGCGTAGGTCGAGAACTTGTACCCGCGGCGGTAGTCGAACTTCTCGACCGCGCGGATCAGCCCCAGCGAGCCCTCCTGGATGAGGTCCAGGAACGTCAGTCCGCGGCCGAGGTAGCCCTTGGCGATCGACACCACGAGCCGCAGGTTGGCCTCGACCATGTGCTGCTTGGCGTCCATGTCGCCGCGCTCGATGCGCTTGGCGAGCGTGATCTCCATGTCGGCGGTCAGCAGCGGCACGCGCCCGATCGAGCGCAGGTACAGCCGCAGCGAGTCCAGCGACGGCTCGACGGTGAGGTCGAGCTCGGGCTTCTTCGGCGCATCGCCGACGCCGCCGTTGGCGCGCGCCTTGCGCGCCTCGGCCGCCGCCTCGACGCGCGCGCCCTCGGACGACGCGTTGCGGCCGTCGGCGCCGACGACGTCGATGTCCTGCTCGGAGAGGTAGGCGTGCAGCTCCTGGATCTGCTCCTTGGTCACCTCGACCTCTTCGAGCGCGGTCGAGATCTCTTCGAACGTCAGGAAGCCGCGCTCCTGGCCGTCCGCGATCAGCGTTCTCAGCTCGTCGAGCTCGTGGATCGGAGCCTCGTCCGCCAACAGAACTTCGTTTTCGATGCCTCGGCCCCCCTCGGACGCCGGTGATGCGCTCGCTTGACGTGGCCGCCTCTCGGTCTCCTCAACGCGGCGGCTTGTGAGTGATAGCACAAGATCTCGCGTCCGCAAGGCCGATCGGCTAAACCTCCCGCTAGGCTCACGGCATGCCACAGAGCCTAAGTGCACGCGACACCGACGTCCAGGCTCAGGCGCCGAACCTGCGTGTGAGCCTGTCGCGTGTCGGCGTCACGGAGATCGAGAAGATCGTCCGCATCCGCCAGAACGGCGACGAGCAGCTGTTTTCCGCACGTTTGCAGTGCTTCGTGGACCTCGGGCCGCGACAGAAGGGCGCCCACATGTCGCGCTTCGAGGAGGTCGTCAACGAGGTCATCGGCGAGGTCGTACTCGGCGAGGTGGGCTTCAAGGCCGAGGCGATGGCGACGCGGATCGCCGAGCAGGTGCGCGAGCGCCAGGACGCGCAGCGCGCCGAGGTGACGATCGCCGCCCGCTACCCAGAGCACAAGCCTGCGCCGGTGTCGGGCATCCCGACGCAGGAGATCTACACCCTGTACGGGATGGCGGTCGCATCCGCCGCCGGCACGCGCCGGCTCGTCGGCGTCGCCGCGCAGGGCATGACCGCCTGCCCGTGCGCACAGCAGCTCGTGATGCGCAGCTCGCGCGACCGGCTGCTCGACGACGGCTTCAGCGAGGACGAGGTGCAGCGGATCTTCGACCATGTTCCCGTCGCGACGCACAACCAGCGCGGCCTCGGGACGCTCTACGTCGGCATGCCGGAAAGCTGCACCAGGGAGATCCAGGCGCGCACGCTGCTGGACATCGTCGAGGGCGCGATGTCGTCGGAGATCTACGAGCTGATGAAGCGCAGCGACGAGGGCGCCGTCGTCGAGAAGGCCCACCGCCGGCCGCGCTTCGTGGAGGACTGCGTGCGCGAGATGATCGGCGGCGTCGTCGCGGACCTGCCGCACCTGTCG
>JBKHXR010000115.1:0-21877 GCA_046565905.1 Thermoleophilia bacterium
CGGCCGGTCGGCGTCATGCGGGCGAAGCGGTGGACGGCGCTCCGGGTGTCCAGGCGCGGCGCTGCGCCGCGCTGAATCGCGGCGGACGGCGACGCGGCGGCCGGCGCGTCGCCGCGAACAGCTGCCGACGTGCGGGTTTGCAGCCTAAGGCCGTGGGCGGCACGGTCCGATACCCGGGACATGTCACGCCCGCTGCCACGCCGGACCGCGGTCGCCCTGCTGGCGTTGCTCGCGCTCGCCGGGGTGCTGGCGCTGCACGCTGCGCCGGCCCACGCCGCGTTGCCGTTCAAGCTTCCGACGCTCAAGCCCAAGGCGCCGCCGACACCTGTCATCCAGCCCGTGCAGGCGCCGCTCAGCGCCGACCCGGCCGGGCCCGCGCGGGGGACGATGATCCTCGTCCACGCCGGCGGCTGGGCCGGTCACGACGGCTACGCCCAGAGCGAGCTGCTCAAGAACCCCGGTGACGTGTTCCTGGATCGCGGCTGGCGCGTCGTCTCGATCGACTACGAGGAGGGCGCGGGCGGCCTGCAGGACGTCCTCAATGCCGCCGGAGCCGAGCTGGCGCGCAACTCGAGCGCCGGCCCGTTGTGCGTCTACGGGGAGTCCTCGGGCGCGCACCTGGCGCTGATGGCGGCCGCGAAGCTGCGGGCGATCGACTGCGTCATCGGCCTCGGCACGCCTACCGACCTTCATCAGTACACCGTCGAGGCCTCCGTCAGCGCCGACGATCGCGTCAAGCTCGTCTCGGGCCAGATCATGCGCCTGTTCGGGACCACTCCCGAGACGACCGCCGCCTGGAACCTCGTCGCGCTCGCGCCGTCGATTCGCGCCGACGTGCTGCTGGTGCACGAGGTCGACGACGAGCTCGTCACGGCATCGCACGCCCAGCGCTTCCAGGCCGCGCGGCCGACGACCCAGCTCGTCGAGCTCGCCCCCGGCGACAAGAACGACCCGTCGACCGACTTCATGCATGGGACGGTCTCGGACATCGGCCGCGGCCAGTACATGTCGGGCATCGGCGCGTTCGCCGATCGCGCCGTCCGCGCCCGTGCCGCCGAGCGCGTGGCCGCCCGCAAGGGCTGCTCGCAGGTGACCAGGCCGTTCGCCGAGATCGGTTCCAGGCGCCTGTTGAGCGCCCTGCACTGCCTGGCCCGCAAGGACGCGCGCGCGCGGCGCTCGAGCAGCGATCGCTGGCGCGAGACGAGCGTCAAGCTGCGTGGCCAGGTCAACGCCGCCCGCGTCTGGCGGTTCCTGCGCTCGACGACGAGCGGACAGCGCGCACTCGCCGCCGCCGCCAAGCGCCGCGCGAAGGTGATCGTGCGCACGGGCGATCGCTCCCGCGTCACGCTGCGCGCCGCTCGCAAGCGCTGACCGCGCGCGGCCGCGCGGCCGGTGCTCGACGAGCCGCTGCGGGACGTTCTCGGCCAGCCCCAGCGCGCGCGCCGGGACGTCGTCCACCGCGCCGGCGCGCAACCTGCCGCCGGGGCCCGCGCCGTCCGTCGTGGGCGAGCCCGCGGCCGCCGATCTCGCGGTGGCTGCCGCCCGTCGCCACGAGCATCTCGACGGCGACGATCGCGCCGGCGCCGGCGAGGACCCGGACGACGGTTGCCGATGCCTGCTCGATGTCCCGATGATCGCCGCCTGCGCGCTGCCCGCCGTCATCCGTCGACAGCGCGGGTGACACGCGCTAGGCTGGCGGGTACAGGAGTTGACTGACCAGTCAATCTAGGCGTCCCCACATCTTCTCCAGGAGCAGACCAATGGTCGATTTCACGCTGAGCGACGAGCAGAAGAACCTCCGCGAGCTGGCGCACGACTTCGCGGCGAAGGAGATCCGCCCGGTCGCGTGGGAGCTCGACCGCGACGGCGCCTGGCCGCAGGCGATCATCGACAAGGCCCACGAGGTCGGCCTGATGAACACCCACATACCGGAGGAGTACGGCGGCGCGGGCCTGAACTACCTCGACGGCTGCATCATCGAGGAGGAGCTCTCATGGGGCTGCTCGGGCGTGCAGACCTCGCTCGGCGCCAACGGCCTCGCCTCGGCCCCCGTCATGCTCGGCGGCGGCGAGGAGGTCAAGCGCGAGTTCGCCGAGGAGCTCGTGTCCGAGCCGAAGCTCGCCTCTTTCTGCCTCACCGAGCCCGACGCCGGCTCTGACGTCTCCGGGATGCGCACGAGGGCCGTCCGCAATAGGGACAGATACCTGCTCAACGGTTCAAAGTGCTTCATCACCAACGGCAGCTATGCCGACTGGTTCGTCGTCTACGCCAAGACCGACCCGGAGGCCGGCCACCGCGGCATCTCCGCCTTCCTCGTCCGCAAGGACGACACGGTCATCGTGGACAAGAAGGAGGACAAGATGGGTCAGCGGGCCTCCAACACCGCGACGATCACGTTCAACGACACCGAGGTCGACGCGCGCTACCTGCTCGGCGAGGAGAACAAGGGCTTCAAGCTCGCGATGATGGTCCTCGACCGCACGCGCCCCGGCGTGGCCGCGATGGCGACCGGGATCTCGCGCGCCGCCTTCGAGATGGCCTGCGACTACTCCAAGGAGCGCGTCCAGTTCGGCGTGCCGATCGCGATGCACCAGGCGATCCAGTTCATGATCGCCGACATGGCGACGAAGGTGCACCTCTCGCGCCTGGCGACCTGGAACAGCGCCGTCCTGCTCGACCAGGGCCGCCGCAACACGCTGGAGTCCTCGCACGCCAAGCGCTACGCGGCCGACTCGGCGATGGAGGTCACGACCGATGCCGTGCAGATCTACGGCGGCTACGGGTTCATCAAGGAGTACAAGGTCGAGAAGCTGATGCGCGACGCGAAGATCATGCAGCTCTACGAAGGCACCTCGCAGATCCAGCGCCTCGTCATCGCCCGCGAGACGCTGCTGCCGCGGCGCATCGAAGAGCCCGCGACCGCGACGGCCTGACCATCCCGGCGACGACGAGCCAGCTCCGCACGAGCGGTCCCGGTCGCCGGGACCGCTCGGCGTCGCCGCCCCGCCGCCGCACAGCGACGGCGAGTGCGCGGCGCGGCTCATGCCGCAGCGCGCTGAGGGCATACTGGAGCGATGGCCGCTCGGCACCCGTCGACGCAGGACGCCGTCGCGGACGCGGCCGCCCACAGCGACGTCCGGACGGCCGCCGGCGCGCGAGCAACGCCGGCGGGCGCGGTGGGCGGGCCGGGCTCCGGCGATCCGCTCGTCGCCGGCCTGCGCAAGGCGGGGCTCCTGCGACTGCTCGTCCTGCACCTGCTCGGCGCCGGGCCCTCGTACGGAAACCAGCTCATGGACCGCGTCGGGGCGCTGACGGGCGGCCTGGTCGCCGTGAACCCCAACACGATGTATCCGCTTCTTCGCACGCTCGAGGCCGAGGGCCTCGTCGCGGGACGCTGGGAGCACCCCGAACGCCGCTCGCGGCGCTTCTACGAGCTGACCCCGGCCGGCGCCGCCGAGCGCGACCGGCTGGCGGCGGAGGTCGCGCCGCGGCTGGAGGAGCTGGCGACGGCGGTCGACCTGATCCGGCGCGAGCTGGTGGACTGAGCTTCATGGGAACCGTCGTCGCGCGGCAGCTGCTGCCGGACGCCTCGGTCGACGAGGCCGCTCGGCTGTGGTTCGATCTCTCGCGCTGGCCGTCCTTCGTCGACGGCTTCGGCGCGATGGCGCTGTGGCACGGCGAGTGGCCGCAACGCGACGCGCGGGTCGTGTGGGACTCGCTGCGCAACGGGCGCGGACGCGTCGTCGAGCAGGTGCTCGAATACGAGCCCGGCGTGACGCAGCTCGTGGGGGTCGAGGACCCGCAGCTCGACGCGACCCAGCGCGTCACGTTCAGCGCCACAGACGAAGGCTGCATCATCGGCTTGGCGCTGCGCTACGAGCTCAAGCGCGCCCCCGGTCCGGGGCGAGCGCTGGCCGATCTGCTCTTCGTGCGCCGTGCCCTCGGTGACGCGCTGCGCCGGACGCTCCGGCGCTTCGCGGTCGAGTTGCAGGCCGACCGCGAGATGACCTAGACCAACCGACGAAGGAGAGCTGACAGCGTGTTCGTGTTCAAGGCCGCGGTCGTAGGAGCAGGGACGATGGGCGGAGAGATCGCCCAGGTCATCGCCTCCGCAGGGATCCCCGTGGTGCTGAAGGACGTCAAGCAGGAGTTCGTCGATCTCGGCCTCGCGAAGGCCGAGGAGGTCACGCGCGCGCAGCTCGGCGGCCTCGTGCACAAGCAGAAGATCAGCCAGGAGCAGGCCGACCGGCAGACCACGGAGATCCTCGCCCGGATCACCGGCACAACCGAGTACGAGGGCTTCGGCGACGTCGATTTCGTCATCGAGGCGGTGCCCGAGCGGATGGCGATCAAGCAGGCCGTCTTCGCCGAGCTCGACATGGTCACGCCGGGGCACGCGATCCTCGCCTCGAACACGTCGTCGCTGTCGATCAGCGAGATGGCCGACGCGACCTCGCGGCCCGACAGGGTCGTCGGCTTCCACTTCTTCTATCCGGCGTCGATGATGCGCCTCGTCGAGATCGTCGAGGGGGCCGACACGGCGGCCGAGACGATGCAGACGGCGACGACGTTCGCGCAGACGATCCGCAAGCTGCCGATCGCCTGTGGCGAGGAGCCGGGATTCGTCGTCAACCGGATCCTCAACTCGGCGATCAGCGAGGTCTGGCGCTTCCAGGAGGAGCACAACCTCTCGATCAAGGCGATCGACGACGCGGTGTCGGCTGCGCGCGTGGCGCCGATGGGCCCGTTCTTCCTCACCGACCTGCTCGGCCTGGACACCGTGCTGCACGTCGCCGAGCACCTGCAGGAGTCCTACGGCCCGCAGTCCTTCTACGTGCACCAGGGCATGAAGTCGCTCGTCGAGTCCGGCGAGCTCGGCGCGAAGACCGGCAAGGGCTTCTACGAGAACGGGGAGCCGCGCTTCGAGGGAGCGACGGAGTTCGACCGCGAGGAGCTCACGCAGCGCTTCGTGCTCAAGGCGCTCGTCGAGGCCTGCCTGCTGCTCGAGGAGGGCATGGCGACGATCCGCGACATCGACCTCGGGATGATGGCCGGCGCGGGCCTGATACCGCCGCCGTTCGCCCGCGCCGACCAGACCGGGCTCGACGAGGTGCTCGCCGCGCTCGAGCGCGCCGCAGGCGAGTGGGGGCAGCAGTTCGCGCCGCCGCTGATCCTGCGCAGGCTCGTCGCGCAGGGCCGGCTCGGCGCCGGGAGCGGACAGGGCTTCTTCGCCTACAAGCAGCCCGACGACGGCTTCGAGCAGGGCGAGGCCGTCCAGCTCGAGACGCGCGACGGCTACGCGATCGCCTGGCTGGACCGACCGCCGGCGAACTCCCTGTCTGCGCAGGTGATCGCCGAGCTCGGTCGCGTCTGGCAGCACGTCGACGCCGACGAGTCGATCCGAGCGCTGATCATCGCCTCGGCGAACCCGATGCTGTGGTGCGCGGGCGCCGACATCAAGGCCTTCACGCAGCTCGACGAGAGCAGCGGCGCGCAGCTGCTGCACGAAACGCACGGGCTGCTGCGCGCGATGGAGCAGTCCTCGACGCTGACGATCGCCGCCGTGAACGCCGTCGCGTTCGGCGGCGGCTGCGAGCTGGCCATGGCCTGCGACGTGCGGATCGCGGCGCAGTCGGCGAGCTTCGGCCAGCCCGAGATCAACCTCGGGATCATCCCCGGCTTCGGCGGCACGCAGCGCCTCCCGCGCCTCGTCGGTACGGCGCGAGCGCTGGAGCTCAACCTCACGGGCGATCCGATCTCCGCCGACGAGGCGTTCGAGATCGGACTCGTCAACCGCGTGGTGCCCGACCACGAGCTGCACGACGTCGCGCGCGCCTGGGCGCGCAAGCTCGGCGGCCAGGCGCCGCTGGCGGTCGGGGCGATCAAGCGCACGACGGCCGGCGACGCCGACCTCGACGAGGGCATCGAGGCCGAGAAGGCCGCCTTCGGCGAGATCTTCGCCAGCGCCGACGCGCGCGAGGGCATCGGCGCGTTCCTGGGCAAGCGCACGCCGCAGTGGACCGGCAGCTGACGGCTTCGCAGGACGTCGCCGCCCTGGCGCAGCTCGTCCGCTGCGCCGGGTCGGTCGTCGCGCTCACCGGCGCGGGGATCTCGGTGCCCTCGGGGATCCCGGATTTCCGCACCCCCGGCACCGGCATCTGGGCGAACGTCGACCCGATGGAGGTCGCGCACATCGACGCGTGGCGCGCGAATCCCGAACGCTTCTGGAGCTTCTACGGCCAGCGCTTCCAGACGCTCGGCGACAAGCAGCCCAACGGCGCGCACCGCGCGCTCGTCGAGCTCGAGCGGCGCGGCCTGCTCGACGCCGTCGTCACGCAGAACATCGACATGCTCCACCGGCGCGCCG
The DNA here is from genome assembly GCA_046565905.1 of Thermoleophilia bacterium. GTDB lineage: Bacteria > Actinomycetota > Thermoleophilia > Solirubrobacterales > Solirubrobacteraceae > CADCVQ01. The sequence goes on from JBKHXR010000115.1 coordinate 6,368, forward strand.
GGACGCGCGAGCTCGTCGAGGTGCACGGCTCGATCGCGACCTGCTCATGCCTGTCCTGCGGCGAGCGCGTGCCGTCCGATGTCGTGATCGCCCAGCTCGCCGAGGCGGCGGTGCCGTCGTGCAGCTGCGGCAGCCCGCGCAAGCCCGACGTCGTCCTGTTCGGGGAGCTTCTCCCCGCCGCAGCGCTCGAGCGCGCCACGCAGCTGGCCGAGCGTGCCGACCTGCTGCTGTGCATCGGATCCTCGCTGGAGGTCCACCCGGTGGCGCAGCTGCCCGCCATCACGCTGCGCCATGGTGGTGATGTCGCGATCGTCACCCAGGGACCGACGCCGTACGACGGACGCGCCGCGATCCGGCTGGGCGGCGACGTCGATCTGGAGCTGGCGGCATTGCTGGCGGCCGTGCAGTAGCGATCGCGGCCCGTCCGGACGGGCCGCGGATCGTGCCGAGCAGTCGCCGCCGACGGCGACCGCGCGGCGGTGCGGAACGCTAGAGCCCCTCGCCGGCGACCCTTGCCCGCAGGGCCGCCTCGACGCGCCCGAGCACGAAGGCGACGGTCGCGATCTGCTCGTCGGCGAGGCCGCCCTGCAGCGCGGCCACGCCGACGTCGTCGACGTCCTCGCGGCGCTCGCGCAACTCGGCGAGCCGGCCGGCAAGGCCCGCGGCGTCGCGCCACGGCTCGAGCTCCGCGAGCGCCGCCTCCAGCGCCACGCGCAGCCCGAGCGCCGCCTCGCGCCAGCGCCCCGCGTCGACGTCGAGCCGCACGCGCAGCGTCAGCTCCTCGCACGCGAGCGCGACGTCGCGTCCGGCGAGCAGCGCGGCGAGGCGCTCCTGGGGCCGCAGCGCGGCCGCGCGGGGGCGAAGGCCGGCCGGCGCCGCGCCGGGCAGCTCGCGCGCACGCTCCCAGCAGCCTTCGGAGACGAGCTCCCCGCTGCCGAAGCCGACGCGCACGGCGAGCGCCTGGCCCAGCGCGACCTCGCGGACATGGGGGTCGGCCGACGCGACGCGATGGGCGTGCAGCACGCGGTTCAGGCGCGCCAGGGCGTCACGGGCGACCGCCTCGAGATCGGCGCTCTGAAGCCATCTCGCCGCCGCGTCGGGGCTGAGCGCGGCGGTGTCGACGAGCGTCGCGCGCGTCGTCGTGACCGGCTGCGCGGGCGGGTCGGGCGGCGCCTCGCGCGCACGCGGACGCCGCCCGGCGAACCGTCGCCGCTGCGGAGCGCCCAGCGCATGCAGCACGAGCACGTGCGACGGCGTCTCGCCGAGGTGCTCGCGGATCGTGAAGCGGCCGTCGGCAGGACCGAGCACCCAGGGGAATTCGAACTGCACAAAGCAAAACCGCCGCGACCCGGAGGTCACGGCGGCTTCGCTCACTGCCTGAACTGACGTGTGGTTACTCGGCCTTGTGGGCTCGGCTCGCGCGCGTCTGCGGGCCGACCTTGATCGCGTACTTCGACGGCTTGACCTGCACCGTCGGGTTGTCGATCTGGCCGAGGCGGTCGATCAGCTTGATCCACTGCGACGGCTTGAGGACCGACTCGGCGATCTTGCCGGCCTTCGTCGAGGGATCGAACTGCGGGCGGAAGCCCACGTGGATGTGATCGGCGTGGTCGCCCATCGCGATCGTGTTGTCGGTGCCGTCGTACTTCATGAGCGTGATGATCTGAGCCGGCTTCATCGTGCCCTGCAGCGTCAGCAGCCGGCGGACGGCGATATCCGTGATCGAGCCCGCGCCCTGGTTGCCGAGGATCGGGACGCCGTTGATCTTCGCGATGTCGATCGCGTTGCCCGACGAGTGCGCCGAGACGTTGCCGCTCGAGGTGTAGAAGCCGTGGCCGCAGCGCAGCGACGTGACCGTCGGCTTCAGGCCCGAGGAGGCGAGGAACTCGAGCGTCGCGAGGGCACGGCGGTCGATGACCCCGCCGGCGATGTCCCGGCGACCGCACGAGTAGATCTCGATCCGCGGGTTGGCCAGCACGCGCTGGACGAGGTTCTCCTTGCTCATCAGCAGGATCTGCCCGATCGTGGCGCCCTGGGCGTTCTCCCCGAAGAACGGGTTCTTGCCCTGCGCGCGGTAGATCGCGGTCGACTCCAGCAGCTTCCAGCCGTCGAGGATCGGCTTGGGATCGATGCGCGGAGCGCCGCGGCCGGCCGGCCGGATCTCGAACATGACGTTCGGGGCGATGCCCGGCGAGACCTTGCCGATGCGCCCGAGGATCGTGCCGGCGATGACCTTGCGGCCGGGGACGAGGCGCTTGAGCACCACGTCTTCCTTGTTGAGGCCGTAGACGCCGGTGAAGTACGACTTCACGCTCGACCCGGGGGACAGCGTGGACTCGGACTCCATGATCTGCTGCTTGCCGCCGGCCGACAGCGCCTTCGGTCGCGTCGGGTTGGCGAACAGGCGCTCCTTGGCGAGGTCGGTCGTCGCCTCAGCGGCGTCGGCAGCCGGCTTGACGGCGGCCTTGACCTTGCCCGCCGCGCCCTTGACGGCCTTGCCCGCACTCGCGGCCTGCTTGGGCGCGGGATCGCCCTTCGGCAGCGCGAGCTCCTTGGCGATCGACTCCTTGGTCTGCGTCTTGTCCTTGGGCACCGGCACCTGCGAGGCGACCTTCTTCAGGCCCGCGTAGGTGTAGGTGTTGCCGTAGACGTCGCGCAGCATCACGAACTTGCCGAGCCGCGCGTTCTTGCCCACCTTGACGATCCTGCCGTCCTGCACCGCCACGACGGGCGAGCCGGACTTCGCGAAGATGTTGATGCCTCGACGCTTGCTGCTGGACTCGACCGGCAGGGCGGCGTTCTTGCCGCGAGCGACGCGGCGCGAGGCCTCGCGCTCGGAGATGTCGTCGGCGTACTTCGCCGCCGCATGCACCGGGAACAGGCCCTGCGTCAGGCCGCTCAGCGAGCCGACCAGGTCAGACGGCATGCCGCCGATGAACCGCGCCCGCATGAGCACGGAATCGACATACCAGTCTGCGTGGTTGTAGGCGAAGATCGCCTTGCGCAGGTCCGTGTCGGCGCCCGCCGCCTTGAGGTAGCGCGCCGCCGCGAAGATCGCGTCGACCGGGTTGTAGGGATCCTTCTTGCCGTCGCTGTTGGCGTCGACGCCGAAGGCCTTCCAGCTGGACGGGATGAACTGCATCCAGCCCATGGCGCCGGCCGAGGACACGTTGAGGTTGCGGCCGTAGTCGGTCTCGATCTCGTTGATCGCGGCCAGGACCTCCCAGCGGATGCCGTACTGGATGCCGGCGGCCTGGTAGATCGACAGCAGGAACGGCGGGATCCGGAACTTGTTGATGAAGAAGTTCGGGACGCCGACGGGCACAGGACCGATGCTCGCCAGGGAGAGCGTCGGGTTCTGCAGCGTCGGCACGCCGCTGGAGTGGCGCAGGTCGGTCTTCTCGGGGCGCGCGCGCTCGGGCTGCGGCGTGCGGAGGAGGCGGCCCTTGGAGTCGAAGACAGGCTGGCCGCTGGACGGCTTGCCCTTCTTCTTGGAGCTGGACGTGCTGTCGGCCGTGCTCGGACCGGCGGGCAGCACGGGCGTCGTCGCGGACGGCGCGCTCGGCGCCGGCGGCGGCGTCGGCTTGATCGAGAGCGACGGCACGCCGGCGCTCGGAGGCGCCTGTGCGGGCGTCGTCTCCCGGATGCTCAGGATCGCTCCGAGGTTGATGCCGGGAAGCCTGATCTGGTCGACCGGGGTGTTCGCCCCGATGTCCAGCGTGATCGTCCTCTTGCCGAGGACGCCGGTGACTTCGAACGTGCGAACGACCGCGTTCGCAGGTGATGCAAAGGTCCCAAGACCGACGGTGATCCCGCCGGTCAGGGCCAAGGCAGTGAGCAGCCTACGCTTGTGGTGCATGTGTCCCTGCATCTCCCCCCTGGAGGTGTCCCTAGTACGCGAGCCCGATGCGCGTGCGCGGCACACTACCGTGAATCGCCGTCAGACGTAAACCCACGCTAAGCGACCGCCATCGAAGCTGCATTCCACCGGTCGCGGAGGACGGAAGATCCCGTCGACGGCGCGCGGGAGGCGCCGCCTTCTCCACCGCTCTTCAACACGCGCGCCCGCGAGCGTCGGCCACTCCGGTAGCCTCCGTACGCCCGGCAATCAGGAGGAATCTTCCCCGGATGAGCGACGACTTTGAGGCCGAAGGGCTGCGCGAGCGCCTGACGAAGCAGGGCGAGGACACCCTGGGCAGGCTCGCCGAGGACCTGATGGCCAACCCGCTGATCGCGGGTGCGATCCAACGTGCATTCGACGCGCGCGAGAAGGCCTCGAGCGCGCAGGAGGCCGCGCTCGGCGCGCTCATGCTCCCGTCGGCGGGCGATATCGAGCGGCTGACGCGCCGGGTGCGCTCGGTGTCGCAGCGCCTGGAGGGCATCGAGGACGGCATCGACCGCCTCGACGAGCGGCTCGCCGCGGGCGCCGCGTCGTCGGGCCTCGACGCGCGTCTGGAGGCGATCGAGCTGCAGCTCGCCGCGCTCACGAAGGAGCTCTCGGCGCTGCACAAGTCGATGCCGGGCGGCCCGAAGCCCGTGTCGTCGCGCCAGGAGCGACTGAAGGTCTCGGGCTAGCCGTCGGCTGGCTCACGCCGCGCCGAGCGCGCGCGCCGCGACCCGGCCCAGGTCCTCGCCCGCCTTCAACAGCGCATCGGCATCGATCCTCGTCCGGTTGCCGTCGGCGGCGAACACGTCGGTCACCGTCAGCAGGCACCCGACGCGGATCTCGCGCAGCTCGCCGACGCGCAGCAGCGTCGCGGCCTCCATCTCGACGGCGAGCGCGCCCGCCCGGCGCCAGCCGTCGGCGCGCTCGGCGTCACGCTCGTAGAACAGGTCGCTCGATGCGACGAGTCCCGCGCGCGCACGGGTGGCGCCCGCACCCTCCCGCAGCGCCGCGACGAGGCCGGCGTCGGCCGCGACGCGGCCGTCCGCGCCGAGCGCGCGGCTCGTCCCGTCGGCGGCGAGCGCCGCCTCGGCGACGACGAGGTCGGTGAGCGCGAGATCGGGATGCAGCGCGCCGCACGTCCCGACGCGGATCGCCACCTCGAGCCCCAGATCGCAGAGCTCCTCGAGCACGATCGCCGCACTCGGGCCTCCCATCCCCGTGCTCTGGATCGTCAGGGGCCGGCCGTCGGCGGCCGTTCCCGTATAGCCCCACAGGCCGCGGTTGTGGTTGAACATCTTCGGCTCGGAGAGGACCAGCTGGGCCAGCGCGAGCGCGCGCCCCGGGTCGCCGGGCAGCAGTGCGCGGCGCGCGAGCGGCGCGGTGGGGTGGATGTGGACGGGCATCGGGACGCGCCATATGATCGGGGTATGGGCAAGAAGAAGAACGCCTCGCGCACCGATGCGGTCCGCGACGCGGTCGATCAGGCATTCAGGACGCAGATTCCGCGCGAGCGCATCGGAGAGCTGCTCGACGACCTCGGCAGCACCGCCGGTCGCCTGCGCGGCGCCGTAGACGAGCTGCGACCGGCGTCGGAGGCGGAGATGAAGGCGCTGCGCGCCGAGCTCGAGACGCTGACCGCGCGGGTCGCGGCGCTCGAGGCCAAGCCGGCGCCGTCGGCGCGGCGCCGCACGACGACCACGGCGAAGCCCGCCGCCAAGAAGCCAGCCGCCAAGAAGCCAGCCGCCAAGAAGCCAGCCGCGAAGTCGCGCGCGGCGGCACCGGCCGGCAAGGCGCCAGCGAGCAGGGCGAGGGCGAGCAAGCCGGCCGCGAGCAAGCCGCCGGCGGCCGGCTCCTAGATCCAGTCACCGAGGCAGAGGAGGTCGCACGATGGGTGCCGAGTTCAGCGGTCCCAAGGAATTTCGCGCCGTCATGGACCGCATCTTCACGATGATGAGCGAGGATCCCGAGATGGGCCCGCGGCTGCGCGATGCCGACGTTCCGCAGCGCTTCGAGTTCGACGACGTCGACATGGTCGTCAACATCCGGGCCGCCGAGGAGGGCGAGGACGGCTGCCTGTTCTGGCAGTGGAGCGACGACATCGACTGGAAGCCGAAGGTGAAGATGTCGATGTCCTCCGAGATCGCCAACAAGTACTTCCAGGGCAAGGAGAACATCGCCGTCGCGATCGCCCGGCGGCGGATCAAGACCAGCGGCGACGTCAAGGCCGCGCTGGCCCTGATCCCGATCACCAAGCCGGTGTACGCGCAGTACCGTGCGGTCGTCGAGGCGGAGTACCCGCACCTGAAGGTCTGACCGCGAACGTTAAGCACCGTTGACAGGGCGGCGCGCGAGGCGTATGTATCAGGTATCAGGTCGAACAGTGGACGGTTCGCCGTTCGCGAGGCGCCGCCGGCTTGAAGACGAGCGCCGCCGACCGAGGGAGCGGGCCCTATCGCCCGCAGACGGCGGAGCCCAGGCTCCGCCGTCATCGTGATCTGAGCCGGGCGACGCGGATGGACGACGCAACGCCCTCGACCGCGCAGGTCGCCCGCGCGATCGGCACGACCCCGGCGACGCTGCGCCGCTGGCTTGCACGCGGGCTGATCTCGCAGTACGACGGGCGCTGGACCGCCGCCGCCGTCGCGCACGCGCGGCTCGTCGCGCGCATGCGCGAGCGCGGCCACTCGCTCGAGCAGATCCGCGAGGCGGGCGACAGCGGGCGCCTGGCATTCGGCTACCTGCAGGGGCTGCTTCCGTCGGGAGAGGCGACGCACACGCTCGGGCAGGCCGTCAGCGACACCGGCCTCGAAGCTGCGCTGATCGAGCGCATCCTGACGACGCTCGGCCTGCCCGCCGGCGCCGTCGACCGGATCTCGGAGAGCGAGATCGAGCTGCTGCGCTACTCGGCTGCGGTGCTCGCCGCCGGGTTTCCGCTGATCGCGTTCCTGCAACTCGTCCGCGTCTACGGCCAGGCGCTGGCGCAGATCGCCGACGCCGAGGTTCGCCTCTTTCACATGTACGTGCACGAGCCGCTCATGCGCGAGGGGGTGCCGGGCGTGGAGATGGCCGAGCAGATGCAGGGCCTGGCGGCGGAGCTGCTGCCGCTGACGTCGCCGGTGATGGACGTCGTCCACAGGCGGCTGCTGGGCCACTTCGTCGACCAGGACGTCATCGGCCACATGGAGACCGACCTCGACCCGCGCGAACGCCTGGCGCTCGGGCACCTGCGCATCGCGATCGCGTTCGCCGACCTGGCCGGATACACGCGGCTGACGGAGGAGATCGGCGACGAGCACGCCGTCGACATCGTCGAGCGCTTCGTGTCGGAGGTCGAGTACACGCTGCCCGACGACGCCCGGATCGTGAAGACGATCGGCGACGAGGTCATGGTCGTCGGCGGCGACGTCGCCGCGCTCGTCGACTGGGCGGTCGGCTTCCAGGCGCTGCATGCGACGCGGCCGTTGCCGCGCATCGGAATGCACTTCGGCGAGGTGCTCTACCGCGACGGCGACTACTACGGCCGCGAGGTCAACCAGGCCGCGCGCGTCGCCGCGCGCGCCGGCGCCGGAGAGGTGCTCGTCACGCGCGGCGTCGTCGCGGGCGCCGGCGCGCACCTGGACTTCGAGCACATCGGCGACGTGCGCCTGAAGGGCTTCAGCGACGCGACGGAGCTGTATCTCGCGCGCGCGAGACCTGGCTGATCGGCCATCTAGAAGGTGTGGTGGACGGCCTCGACGTTGTTGCCGTCGGGATCGAGCACGAACGCGCCGTAGTAGCCGGGGTGGTACTGCGGGCGCAGCCCGGGTGGGCCGTTGTCGACGCCGCCGGCCGCCAGCGCCGCACGGTGAAAGGCGTCGACGGCCTCGCGGCTGTCGGCGCGCAGCGCCACGTGCACGACCGTCGGCGGATCGGATTGCGCCAGCCAGAAGTCGGGAAAGCGCGTGCCCATGCCGACGACGCCCGGCGCCGGCTCCATGACGACCGCGTAGCCCAGCGGCGCGAGCGCCTGCTCGTAGAAGGTCCTGCTCGCCGCCGCGTCGGCGACGTGCAGCTTGACGTGGTCGATCATGCCGCCAGCGTACCCGCGCCAGCTCGCCGTTTGGCGTGCTCGCCGGCGTGGGTACCCACGCGGGCAATGAGCGCTTCCGAGCACGACCGGGCACTGCCCGCCGAGGGGCAGCAAGCGGGCGAGAACTCCCCGCCGAGCGAGCGCGAGGCGCTCCTCGAGCAGATCGAGGAGACCCGCGAGGAGCTCGGCGCGACGGTCGAGGCCCTGGCGCACAAGGCCGACATCAAGGCGCAGGTGCACGAAAAGGTCGAAGAACGCAAGGAGCAGCTGCATCAGGTGCAGGCCGAGGCGACCGGCAAGCTGCGCGAGACGCTCGACCGGCCGGCCGTGCCGGCCGCGATCGCGGCCGTCGGCCTGCTGCTGCTGCTGCTCGCGCGCCGCCGCCGCCGCCGCCGCGCGGCCTCCTAGTCGATCCGCCGGGCAGCCGCCCACCGCGACAGCTCGTGGCGGCTGGAGAGCTGCAGCTTGCGCAGGACCGCGGACACGTGCGCCTCGACCGTCTTGGCTGAGATTCCCAGCCGCTGCGCGATCTCCTTGTACATGTAGCCGCGGGCGATGTGCTGGAGCACCTCGCGCTCGCGGGGCGTGAGCTGGTCGAGCTCGGCGTCGTGGCCGGCGCCGGCCGCCGGCCCGGGCCTGGTGGCGCCGGCGAAGGCGTCGAGCACGAAGCCTGCCAGCCGCGGCGAGAAGACGGCGTCGCCCTCATGGACGCGGCGCACGGCGTCGGCGAGATCGGGGCCCGAGATCGTCTTCGTGACGTAGCCCCGCGCGCCCGCCCGGATCACGGCGATCACGTCCTCGGCGGCGTCGGAGACCGACAGCGCGAGAAACTGGGTCGCGGTCGCGTCGGCCGAGACGCGGCGCAGCACCTCGAGGCCGCCGCCGTCGGGCATGTGGACGTCGAGCAGGACGACGTCGGGGGCCTGCTCGCGGATCAGCGCGACCGCGTCGGCGACGGTCGCCGCGTCGCCGACGACGTCGACGAGGCCGCCGAGCTCGGAGCGCACGCCGGCGCGAAACAGCGCGTGGTCGTCGACGAGCACGACGCGCGGGCTCGTCATGACCGCTCGCCCCGCTTCAGGACCAGCTCGACCTCCGTCCCGCCGCCGCCGGGCGCCGCGTGGATCTCGGCGTGCCCGCCGTGGCGATGCATCCGGCCGACGATCGACTCCCGCACGCCGCGGCGGTCGGCCGGCACGGCCGCGGGGTCGAAGCCGGGCCCGCGGTCGCGCACGAACACCTCGATGCGCTCGTCGCCGGCCTCGGCGTAGACCGCGACGGCGCCGGCGTCGCCGGCGAACTTCGCCGCGTTTAGCATCGCCTCACGGGCGGCCGCGACGAGTGCCTCGCCGTCGCGATCCAGCGGTGCGTCGCCGACCGCGACGACATCGATCGGCACGCCGTGCGCCTGCTCGATCTCGTCTGCCGCGGCCTGGAGCGCCGACCCGAGCCGGCGTTCGCCGTCGGGGCGCGCCGGCTCGCCGCTCAGCCACATGCGCAGCTCGCGCTCCTGGCGGCGCGCGAGCGCGGCGACCTCGCGCGGGTCGTCGGCGCGCTTCTGCATGAGGGCGAGCGTCTGCAGGACCGAGTCGTGCAGGTGTGCGGCGACCTCCGCGCGCTCCTGCGAGCGGATGCGCTCGGCGCGCTCGATCGACAGCGACGTCAGCAGCCGCACGAAGAACGGCGCGAAGATCACGACGAGCGCGATGACGACGACGAGCGCCGCGAGCGCGACGTCCGACGCTGCGGCGAGAGCGCCGCTGAACTGCAGGAAGACGATCGCCGCGGCGATCACGAGCGTCACGCCGACGCCGATCCGCGAGATGACCGCCGGCCGCGACTCGCCGCCGCTGTCCTGCAGCAGCGGCGGCGCCGTCGTGGCCAGCGCTGTTGTGCGCCCGGGCTGCGCGGCCGCTCCGCGCGGCTGCGGCCGCCCGACCGACTGGCGCCAGATCAACGCGCCGCCCGCGGCGACCAGCACGAGCGGCCACGTCAGCGCGTCGGAGAACGGCAGGCCGAGCTCGCGGAAGGCGAGCAGGATCGCGACCACGAGCAAGCCGATGCCGGAGCCGATCTCGACGCCGGCGCGCCGGTTGCGCGCGCCGCGGCGCTCGACTTCGGCGGCCGCCTGCGACGGCGCGCCGCCGTCCGCCGGCACCAGCCACCAGGCCAGCAGGTAGGCGACGAGGCCGAGGCCGCTGGCGAGCGTCGTCGCGCCGAAGACGATCCGCACCAGCAGCGGATCGATGTCCAGGCGCCTTCCCAGCCCCTCGCAGACGCCGGCGACGATCCCGTGCTCGGGATCGCGGCGCAGCTCGCGCAGCGCCGGTTGCGCGCGGCCGGTCGGCGGGGCGGCGATCTCGGACACGGGCGTCATTGTCGTCGGCTCAGGCCCGTGACGAGCAGGATCGTCCCGACGGCGGCGAACGCGATCGGGGCCATCGCTCCGAACGTCAGGCGCAGGCTGCCGCTGCGGTCCAGCAGGAGGACGACGCCGAAGACGACGAGCACGAGCCCGGCGACCAGCGACGGGCGGTCGATCCGTTCGCGCCCGCGCCGCTGCATCAGCTCGAGGTCGCGCAGCCGGAGTTGCGCTCGTCGGTCTCGCGGTTGCGCGCCTGGCGGCGCTCCCACGGAGAGCCGAAGTCGTCGTGATCGGCCTCGCGGTGGCGGACCTCGAGGAATCCCAGGCCGACGTCGCCCTCGAGCACGAGCCGCGCGTTGCCGGCGCGTGCCCGTCGGCCGTCGTTCCAGTCGACGTCGATTCCGCCGCTCCTGCGGTCGAAGACCTCGACGCCGCCGATGCCGATCTCGGCCGAGCTCGCGACGCAGACGTCGTCGGGCACGAGCACGAGCGCATGACCGGTGCCGATGCGCACCTTCAGCGGATGGTCGCCGCGCGGCAGGTCGAGCTCGCGCAGGTCGACGACGAGCTGGCCCGCGCCGAGGCGGTAGGTGTGCTCCAGCTCCGCGATCGTCGCGGGCCGCTCGCGGCGCTCGCCGAAGCCGCCGTCGAGCTCGATCCCGGCCGCCGAGACGAACGCCAGTGGCAGCGCGATCGCCAGCGCCGGCAGGATCAGCCAGCGCGCGCCGCCGACGAATGCCGCGGCGACGAGCCCGGCACCGGCGGCGATGACGATGCCCGCGACGACGACGCCGCCGCCGAGGCCGCTGGCGAGGAAGCTCGCGATCGCGAGCGCGCCACATGCGATCAGCAACCCGATGCCGAGCAGGGCGCGGCGCGCGACCGTGTGTGGGGTGCCGGCCGGGTGCTCGCCGGACACGAGCCACCAGACGGCCAGCCCGACGAGCGCGAGGAAGCCGAGCGGCACGAGGGCGCCGCCGAGGGCGAAGCCGAAGCCGCCGAACACGAGCCCGGCGATGATCACGGCCACGGCGACGACGATCCCGAGCGCGCGATCGCGCGGGGAGGCGGGAGCGCCCCCCTCCTCGTCGTCGAGCGGGACGAGCAGCAGGGCGGCGCCGTAGATCAGGAGCCCCGCGCCGCCGATCAGCGCGAGTGCGACGAAGCCGATGCGCACGAGCGTCGGATCGACGCCGAAGTAGCGGCCGATGCCGCCGCTGACGCCGCCGATCATGCGGTCGCGGCTGGAGCGTGTGAGCCGCGGCGGGGTGGGCGGGGACGGGTCCGGCGGCGTGGCGGGGGTGTCGGGTGGCGTTTGCATGCTCGGGAGTGTCCGCGGGCGCGGGCGCCGTGCCTATCGGGAATCGTCCCTAGGGAGCGACCCTCGGTTCACCCTATGTCGTGCCCGCAGATCTGCGTCCGGCCGGGCCTAGACTCGTCGGCATGGACCTGCTCGATCGCGTCCGCGCGACCGGTCTGCTGGCGCCGCGACGGCCCGTCGTCGTCCTGCTGTCGGGAGGCCGCGACTCGGTCTGCCTGCTCGACGTCGCGGTCCGCCTCACCGGCCAGGAGGACGTCAGCGTCCTGCACGTCAACTACGGCCTGCGCGACGACGCGGCCGCCGACGAGACGTTCTGCCGTGAGCTGTGCGAGCGGCTCGGCGTGGCCCTGGACGTACAGACCGCGACGCGCCCCGACGGCGCGGGCAACCTGCAGTCGTGGGCGCGCGACGTACGGCTGGGCGCGGGCGCGCTGCTGGCGCACGACCGGGGCGCGCACCTCGCGACGGGCCACACCGCAAGCGACCAGGCCGAGACGGTCCTCTATCGCCTCGCCGCCTCGCCGGGACGAAGGGCGCTGCTGGGGATGTCCGAGCGCGACGGCCTGCTGCTGCGCCCGCTGCTGCGTGTGACGCGTGAGGAGACCGCGGCGCACTGCGCCGCGCGCGGCCTCGGCTGGCGCGAGGACGGATCAAACGAGGATCGATCGTATGCCCGCAATCGCGCGCGTTCGGCGCTCGTGCCGGCGCTGCGCGAGCTGCATCCCGCTGCCGAGCGCAACGTCGTACGCACCGCCGAGCTGCTGCGCGAGGAGGCTGCCGTGCTCGACGAGGTCGTCGACACCGCGCTCGCCGGACGCGACCAGATCGCCGTCGCACAGCTCGGCGCGCTGCCGCCGGCGCTCGCGCGGCTCGTCGTGCGGCGCCTCGCCGAGGACGCGGTCGACCGCCTCTGCGCGCGCGCGCCCGGACGCCTGCAGGACATCCTGCGCCTCGGCGAGGGAGCGCTGGACCTCGGCGACGGCGCGCGCGCCGTCGTCAGCGGCGGGCTGCTGCGCGTCGAGCCGACGCCGCCCGGTCCCGCCGCTCCGGCGACAGCACCCGCCGGCCGGCCCTAGCCGTCGCCCGGCGCTGCCTGCCACGCCGGCACCGTGCGATCGCCGCCGCGCGCCGCCCGCCGTCCGCCGGCCGCGCGCCGCCGGCCGCCGGCTGGCGGCTCGTAGACTCCCGCTCGCATGCGCGACGCCTCCGTCGGCGAGATCCTCGTCCAGCCAGCTGACCTCGCGCGGCGCGTCCGCGAGCTGGGAAGCCAGATCACCGCCGACTACCAGGGACGCGACCTGCTGCTGGTGGGCGTCCTCAAGGGCGCCGTCTTCTTTCTCTCCGATCTCATGCGTCACATCGCGGTGCCGTGCGAGCTGGACTTCATGGCCGTTGCGAGCTACGGCTCGGCGACGGACTCCTCGGGCGTCGTGCGGATCCTCAAGGACCTCGACGTCGCGCTCGAGGGGCGCCACGTGCTGATCGTCGAGGACATCGTCGACTCCGGGCTGACGCTGCAGTACCTGCTGCGCAACCTCGGCGCGCGCAACCCGGCGTCGATCGAGGTGTGCGCGCTGCTGACCAAGCCCGCCCGCCTGAAGGTCGCGCTCGAGCCCCGCTACGTCGGCTTCGAGATCCCCAATCGCTTTGTCGTCGGGTACGGCCTCGACCACGCCGAGCGCTACCGCAACCTGCCCTACGTCGCTGCCCTTGAGACCAAGGGCTGAGCTGCCGATACAGGCGGTGAGGACGGGCTCCGCAGGGCTGATCCGATCGACGGGACAGGCACGTACCCCTGCTACGCTGGCACATTCCGTGAACGACTGGATCTCCGCACAAACATGAGCCGTTTTTCCAAGAGCGCCGCCTTTCCGATCCTGATCGTCGTGATCCTGGCGTTCTTCGCCCAGCAGCTGATCTCGAGCCCGAACAAGGAGAAGGACCCCGGCTTCGGCGTCTTCCTCTCGCAGCTGGAGAGCAACCAGATCAAGTCCGTTGAGATGCGCAACCGCTCCAACGAGCTGATCGTCACCAAGAACGACAAGAAGCAGTACGAGGTCGGCTTCGCGACCGACTACGGCGACGAGCTCACGAGGACCCTGGTGGCGGCCGAGCAGGAGAAGAAGATCGAGTCGTTCGACATCAAGGGCACGGGCGCGACCTGGTGGTCGTCGCTGGTCTACATCCTGCCGTTCCTGCTGTTCATCGGCTTCTGGATCTTCCTCATGAACCAGATGCAGGGCGGCGGCTCGAAGGTCATGTCCTTCGGCAAGTCGCGCGCCAAGAAGATGTCCGTCGATGCGCCCAAGATCACGTTCCGCGACGTGGCCGGCGCCGACGAGGCGGTCGAGGAGCTGCACGAGATCAAGGAGTTCCTCGAGAACCCCAAGAAGTTCCAGGCGCTGGGCGCGCGGATCCCGAAGGGCGTGCTGCTCTTCGGGCCTCCCGGCACCGGCAAGACGCTGCTCGCCCGCGCGGTCGCCGGCGAGGCCGGCGTGCCCTTCTTCTCGATCTCCGGCTCGGACTTCGTCGAGATGTTCGTCGGCGTGGGGGCGTCGCGCGTCAGGGACCTCTTCGAACAGGCCAAGCAGAACAGCCCCTGCATCATCTTCATGGACGAGATCGACGCCGTCGGGCGCCACCGCGGCGCAGGCATGGGCGGCGGTCACGACGAGCGCGAGCAGACGCTCAACCAGCTGCTCGTCGAGATGGACGGCTTCACGATGACGGACAACATCATCCTGATCGCCGCCACGAACCGGCCCGACATCCTCGACCCGGCGCTGCTGCGCCCGGGCCGCTTCGATCGCCAGATCGTCGTCGACCGTCCCGACCGCAAGGGCCGCGCGAAGATCCTCGAGGTACACACGCGCGGCAAGCCGCTGGCCAAGGAGATCAACACCGACGACCTCGCCGGCCAGACGCCGGGCTTCACCGGCGCCGACCTCGCGAACCTCGTCAACGAGGCCGCCCTGCTCGCCGCGCGCACCGGCAAGCGCGAGATCGGCCAGCACGAGCTCGAGGAAGGGATCATGCGCGTCATCGCCGGCCCGGAGAAGAAGACCAGGGTCATGAGCGAGAAGGAGCGCCGGATCACCGCGTTCCACGAGATGGGCCACGCCCTGGTGGGCCACCACCTGGAGCACTCCGACCCGGTTCACAAGATCTCGGTCATCGGCCGCGGGCAGGCGCTCGGCTACACGATCTCGATGCCCCAGGAGGACAAGTTCCTGACGACGCGCGCGGAGCTCACCGACTCGATGGCGATGACGCTCGGCGGCCGCGCCGCCGAGGAGATCGTCTTCGGCGAGATCACGACCGGCGCGTCGAACGATCTCGAGAAGGTGACGGCGACGGCGAAGGCGATGGTCATGCGCTACGGCATGAGCGAGCGCCTCGGCCCGCGCGTCTTCGGCCACGACCACTCGCAGCCCTTCCTCGGCCGCGACATGTCCTCCGAGCCCGACTACTCCGACGAGATCGCGCGCGAGATCGATGACGAGATCCGCCGGGTCGTCGAGGCTGCCCACCAACGTGCCCGCGACATCCTCACCGAGCATCGCGAGACGCTCGACGTGGTCTCGGAGATCCTCATCCGCCGCGAGACGATCGAGAAGGGCGAGTTCGAGGCCCTGCTGCTCGGCAAGCCCGAGTCCGAGGTCTTCCCCGACGAGGCGCCGGCGCTTCCGGCTCCCGCCACGCCGGCCGACAAGCCGGGCCAGAAGGCCCCCCGCACGCTGCCCCGTCCCGGCCTCGCCGGCGGCGTCGAGGTTCGCGCGGACGAGCCGCGCAAGCCCGAGCTGTAGTTCCTGCTGCGGGGTCGGCGCGCTTCGCGGCGCCTTCGCAGCGCGGCCCGTGGGATCTGTCGG
>JBKHXR010000116.1:0-57726 GCA_046565905.1 Thermoleophilia bacterium
GCCGAGCTCCAGTGTTCAGGCCGGAGCTTTCAGAGTCGATCTCGTGCAGCACGGCGGGGTTCATCCGACCGCCCCATGAGTCCTCCCCGAAAGCACAAAAACCCGCTCCGTGAGCGGGCTTCGGTCAGTACCGCTACGGGGATTCGAACCCCGGTTTCCGCCGTGAGAGGGCGGCGTCCTAGTCCCCTAGACGATAGCGGCGCGGGCGCCCACGGTAGCAAAGGGATTGGCGCTCGCTGCTCCGTGTGGGCCGTCCGCGGGCGGACGGTCGTGCGGGCACCAACACCCCGCGCCGGACGCTAAGGTTGAGCGGCCTGCGGATGTGGCGGAATTGGTAGACGCGCGGCGTTCAGGTCGCCGTGAGTGCAAGCTCGTGGAGGTTCGAGTCCTCTCATCCGCATGAGTCGTCGGGCGGCGGTGGGGCGGCAGCCCTACCGCCGCTCCACGAACAGCGACTGCGCGCAGACGGCGAACGGCCCGCGGTGGTCGTGCAGCACTCCGGTCGACAGGCCGATCCCGGCGGCGCCGACCGACGTTCGCGCGTCCAGTCCGATCCACTCCTGCTCGGGGTCGCGATGCAGGTGGATCGTCAGCTCCGTGTTGACGAACAGCCAGTCCTCGAACGGCAGGATCCAGCTCAGCCCGTTCGCGAAGTCGGCGGCCGCGGCGCAGCGCGCCAGCGGCGAGGGCGCCAGCCCCGGCAACAGCTCGCCGCGCAGGCGGATCCAGGCGACGGCGTGGCCGCTGCCGGCCTCTCCCGCCACGACGCGGATCTCCGTGGCATCGGGATGGAAACGCTCGCCGTCGAGCTCTGCGAAGTACGACCACGGCTCGCCGGCCGACGGCGGCGGAAGCGGTTGGGCGGCGGGGGGCGCCGCCTCGGCGTCGGGCAACTCGGCCCGCCGCAGGCGAACGGCGCGGGCGAGGCAGACCGGCCGCTCGCCGCTCGACAGCGTCGCGTCGACGACCTGAAACCGCCTCCCGGGCTTCGCGAGCGACGCGGCGACCGACACCTGGCCCAGCGGCACGCCGCCGAGGAACTCGATCGTCAGGCGCGAGACCGCAAGCTCGCGGCCGGGCTGCAGCTGCTCGATGGCGTGCGCCAGCAGCGCCGACGGCGGCCCGCCGTGCATCATGCGCGCATCCCACGGCCCGCGCGTGACGTCCGCCGCGGCGAAGCCCTCGCCGTCGGGTTCGAACAGCGCCGGGACGGATGCCGCGGCCATCGCCGCGCACCATATCCAGCGCGATGCGGCTACCTGCCGCGGTTGCGCGGCCGCGCGGACGCGACCGGGCGGCTCGCGCCCGGCCCCGAGCCGGAGCCCGCGGCGGAAGCGCGCTCGCGCCGGCCGGGGCGCTGCTGCGGGCGGCGCGAGCGCTGGCCCGAGCCCGACCGGGGCGCCCCGCCGCCGCGCGTCGACGTCGGCAGCCCGCTGAGCGAGAACTCGGCATGCAGGCCGAGGTCGGTGGCGATCCTGCTCATGTCCTGCGCCTGGTCGCCGAGCACGAACGTCACGCCGATCCCGGCGCGGCCCGCGCGGCCGGTGCGGCCGATGCGGTGCACGTAGCCGTCGCGGTCCTCGGGCATGTCGTAGTTGATCACGTGGGTCACGTCGCGCACGTCGATGCCGCGGGCCGCGACGTCGGTCGCGACGAGCGTGTCGACCTCTCCGCGCTCGAAGCGCGCAAGCGCCTTCTCGCGCTGGGATTGCGACTTGTCGCCGTGCATCGCGACGGCCGTGACGTAGTTGTCCTTCAGGCGCTTGACGAGCCGGTCGGCGCCGCGCTTGGTCCGCACGAAGACGATCGTCAGCCCCCGCTCCTCGTCGCGCAGCTCGCGCACGAGCGCGTCGACCTTCGCCTCGTGGGCGACCTTCACGAAGCGATGGACGGTCTCCAGACGCGACGGATCGACCGGCGGCACATACGCGTGCATCCGGGCGTCGCGGGTGTACTCGGCGGCGATCTTGCCGGCGGCGCCCTCGAGCGTCGCCGAGAAGAACAGCGTCTGGCGCTTGGCCGGCGTCAGCGCGACGATCCGGTCGACCGCGGGGCGGAAGCCCATGTCGAGCATCCGGTCGGCCTCGTCGAGGACGAGGATCCGGATGTGCTCGAGTGACACGGCGCGGCGCTGGAGGAGGTCCTCCAGGCGGCCGGGGGTGGCGACGAGGATGTGGGCGCGACGCGCCTGCTGGATCTGTCGCTGGATGCCGGCGCCGCCGTAGATGGCGGCGACGGAGAGGGCGCGGGCGTGCGCCATGTCGCTGATGTCGTCGACGATCTGCAGCGCGAGCTCGCGCGTCGGGGCGAGGATCAGCGCGCTCGGGCGGCGGTCGGTCGCGTTGAGGCGCTCGACGATCGGCACGCCGAAGGCGAGCGTCTTGCCGGAGCCCGTCGGCGACTTGGCGAGCACGTCGTGACCGGCGAGCACGTCGGGGACGACGAGCGACTGGATGGCGAAGGGGGCGGCCATGCCGCGTGCGGTGAGCACGTCGACCACCACCTTGGAGACGCCGAGATCGGCGAAGTTCTGCGAAGACATATGGAGTCTGCTCCTAGCGTGCGGCCACGTCGGCGTGACCACAGAAGATTCGGGAGATTCATCTGACCCGAACCGTGCGAAGCGCACTCCTCAAGACAAGAACCTCACGAGCGGCGGCGCCACTCGTGCCACCCAAGGTAGCAGCGTCAGTATCGGCACCGACTGCGCGGCGCTTGAGCTCCGCGCGCCGCCAGCCGCGAGAATGAGCGCCGATGCCCGCCTCGCCGCCCTCTCTCTCGGCCCGCCTGGGCGACGTCCGCTCCTCCCCGGTGCGCGACATCCTCGAGCTCACGCAGCGCGCGGAGGTCATCTCGTTCGCCGGCGGGCTGCCGGCGCCCGAGCTCTTCCCCGCCGAGCTGATCGCCGAGGCGTTCTCGCGCGCGCTCGCGCCGACGGTGGCCGCTCGCGCGCTGCAGTACTCGTCGACGGAGGGCGACCCCGCGCTGCGCGCGCTGCTGGCCGAGCGCTTCTGCGTGCGCGGCCTGAGCTGCGCGTCCGGCGACGTGCTCGTGACGACCGGCTCCCAGCAGGCGCTGGCGCTGCTCGCCGCCGTGCTGCTCGATCCGGGAGACGCCGTCCTCGTCGAGAACCCGTCCTATCTGGCGGCGCTGCAGTGCTTCGGCTTCGCCGGAGCGAGGCTCGTGCCGGTCCCCTGTGACGAGGACGGCCTCGAGCCCGAGGCGCTGCCGGCCCTGATCGCCGAGCACAGGCCGAAGTTCCTCTACGTCGTCCCCAGCTTCCAGAACCCGACCGGGCGCACGCTGCCCGCCGCGCGCCGCGCCCGCGTCGCCGAGATCGCCGCCGAGCACGGGCTGTGGATCGTCGAGGACGACCCCTACGGCGAGCTGCGCTATGACGGCGAGCCGCTCGCGCCGATCGGCGCGCAGCCCGGCGCCCGCGACCGCACGGTGACGATCTCCTCGCTGTCGAAGGTGCTGGCGCCCGGACTTCGGATCGGCTGGCTGCGCGCGCCGGAGGCGATCCTGCGCCCGCTGGCGATCGCCAAGCAGGCAGCCGACCTGCACACGTCGACCGTCGATCAGATCGCCGCGCGCACGTCGCTGGAGGCCGCCGATCTCGACACGCACATCGCCCGCCTGTGCGGCGAGTACCGCCGCCGTCGCGACGCGCTGCTCGGCGGACTCGCCGGCGCGCTGCCCGCCGGATCGACGTTCAACCGGCCCGAGGGCGGCATGTTCGTCTGGGCGCGGCTGCCCGCGGGGTGGGATGCCGGCGAGCTGCTGCGCCGTGCCCTGCGACACGACGTCGCCTTCGTGCCCGGCCTTGCCTTCTTCGCGCGCGAACCCGACGAGCGGACGCTGCGCCTGTCCTTCACGACACACGTCCCAGCGGAGATCGCCGAGGGGCTCGGGCGGCTGCAGCGGGCGGCGGCGGCGGCATGAGCCCGCCCGGCCGCGACGTCGAGATCCGCGGCGACAGGATCCGCCTCGGCCAGCTGCTGAAGCTCAGCGGCGTCGCGGGGACCGGCGGCGAGGCGCGCGAGCTCGTGCAGGAGGGCGAGGTGCGCGTCAACGGCGAGGTCGAGCTGCGGCGCGGGCGCCAGCTGCATCGTGGAGACGTCGTCGAAGCCGGCGCCGAGGCGATCCGCATCGTGTGATCCGCACGCGGCACGCCGGCGTAGGGACGTCCATGCAGCGGATCGGGCAGGCGACCGCGAAGGCGTTCAAGGCGCTGGCCGGCGTCGACAGGGACGAGCCGGCGGCGGCGTGGGTCTTCGCGCTGTACTGCTTCCTGTTTCTCGTCGCGTTGGCGCTGGTGGCCGTCTGGCTGACCGGCGCGCCGCGGTAGCCGGTCTCTCCGCGGCCAGCACGACCGGCTGCGGCTGCGCCCGCGGCACTAGGCTGAAGGCCTGATGAGCACTCCCGCCGAACCCGTCGCGGGCCGCATGACGGCCTTCGTGCAGCGCGACGGCGAGCGCGACGAGGTCGCCGTCGAGGAGCCGCTGGAGATCCGCGTCGACGGCTCGGCCGTGACCGTGACGATGCGCACGCCCGGCCACGACGAGGAGCTCGCGCTCGGCTTCCTGTTCGGCGAGGGGCTGATCGACGGACGGCGACCGGCAGGGCCGAGCGACGACCTGGCGGCGAACGTCGTCGACGTGCGCGGCCCGCTGCTGCGCGACCCCGGGGCGCGGCGCTTCTACACCACGTCGTCGTGCGGCGTCTGCGGAAAGGGCTCGCTGGAGGAGGTCGCCGTCCACGCGCCGGCGCTGCCGGCGGGGCCACGCGTCGAGTGGGCGCTGCTCGCCGCGCTCCCCGAGCGCCTGCGCCAGCCGGCATTCGCGCGCACCGGCGGGATGCACGCGACCGGGCTCTTCACGGCCGCCGGCAAGCCGCTGCTGGTGCGAGAGGACGTCGGTCGCCACAACGCGATGGACAAGGCGATCGGCCGCGCGCTGCTCGACGGCCTGCTGCCGCTGGCCGGCCACGTCGTCTGCGTCAGCGGCCGGCTGTCGTTCGAGCTCGTCCAGAAGGCGGCGGTCGCGGGCGCCCCGATCCTCGTCGGCGTCGGCGCGCCGAGCTCGCTCGCGATCGAGCTCGCCGCCGACCGCGGCATGACGCTGGCGGGCTTCGCGCGCGGCGACCGCATGAACGTCTACAGCGGCGGCGAGCGCGTCGGCGCGGCGTGACGCCGCGCGGCGCCAGGCCGCTCCACGTCGTCAGGGCAGGACGACGAGCGGGCTCTCGAGCCCGGCGGCGAGACCGCGTTGGCGGGCGACGATCTCGAGCATGATCGCGGTGTCGGCGATCGCGACTCCCGTCAGGTGCTCCTCGCGAGCGGCGAAGTCGTCGGCGATCGCCTGCGCCGCCGCGGCGTATGCCTCGCCGTCGCCGGCGGCGAGCGCGCGCAGCGCGGTCGCGGTGCGCTCGAACGCCCCCCCGCGCGGCTGCATGACGTCCGCCAGCGGCGCCACGGCTTCGTCGTCGCCGGCGATCAGCGCCGCGGCCGCGAGCACGTAGGAGGCCACGGGCGACCCCGCGGCGTCGGCGTCGGCGGCGAGGATGGCGCGCACCTCGCGGGCAGCGTCCGCGCCGTTGCCGGCGAGCACCGACGCCTTCAGCAGGCCGACGAGCCGGCCGTAGCTCTTCGGCGGCGCGAGCGCCCAGGAGGCGCGGTACGTCTCCGCCGCCCGCCGGTAGACCGCGGCGGCGGCCTGCGCTTCGCCCGCGAGCAGCATGGCGTGCGCCTCCCCCTCGGCCTTGATGGCCGCCATCATGAGATCGCGGTGCTCGCCATCCTGCATGCCCGGCGCAGCTTACGCCGCCGCCGGCCCGCGGGCGAGCGCCGCATCGACGCCGGCCATGAGATCGGCCAGGCCGAACGGCTTGGCCAGGAACCCGTCGATTCCCGGCTCGTCGACCTGCTGCGCGCGCGCCGTCAACAGGATGAACGGGATCCTCGCCATCGCCCGGTCGGCGCGCATCCGGGCGAGCATCTCGGTGCCGTTGAGCCGCGGCATCGTCCAGTCGGCGACGACGAGGTCGGGCAGGTGCTCGGCGGCGCAGGCGAGGCCGGCCTCGCCGTCGGGCGCCGTCAGCACGTCGTGTCCGGACGACTCGAGCTTGATCCGCACGAGCGTGAGGATGTCGGGATCGTCGTCGACGACGAGGATGCGCGCCATGCGCAGATCATCGACCGGTCGGCCGACGCGCTCAAGCGCAGCGCGGCCTGCGTGCGCCGTGCAGCACGCGAAGCGCTCGCGGGCGGCCGCGTCCGGTTTGCCCGCCGGCGGACACGGGCACCCGATGCATCACCATCCCCGGTGAGGACATGCGCGATGACGACGCTCCGCGGCGAGACTCCAGCCCCGCCCCCGCTTCCGGATCCCGAGCCGCCGGTGCCGGGACCGGACCCGTGGCCGGACCCGATCCCGGACCCCGTCCCGCCCGGACAGCGGACCGCGGGATGCGCTGGCTGATCGTCGCCACGGCCGCGTGCATCGTCGGCTGCGCCCTCCTGATCGCGTTCGGCAGCTCGAGCATGGCGACGTTCCTCGGCATCTCGCTCGGCGGGATCGCCTTCGTGCTCGTGCTCGCCGCGGTGTTCTACGCGATCGGGCGCAGCGAGGATCGCGACCGCGCCGAGCGGGAGGCCCGCGAGCGCGCGACGCCGCGCCCTACGCCGTGAGCACGCGACCGCGTGCGCGCGGCCGAGCCGACAGTCGCGCGTGACGCGGCGTCCCACGATCGCATGCACGGTCGGCGGCGCGTGCGCGTACGCCGGCGCGCGTCTTCGCGCTTGCGAAGACGTCGTCGGGATGCCGGCGGCCTTGGTCCGGCCGGCAGGCAGTCGCGGCCGGCCGAGCTCGGACGGCTGGCGCTCAGCGAGTCCTGGCGCTGCCTGAAGGTCCGTCGCCGCCTGGGCGGACGGGCTGGCTCGGACGTCCAGGGGCCTCCGCCGAGCGGCCGGCGCGGCCTGCGCCCCCGCCCGGCCGCGCAGGGCGGCGGGGAGCCTCGCCCGAACGGCCCGGGCTGGTCGAGCGGCGGGGCCGACGGCGCGCCGGCACCGCCGTCGGCGCCGGGCGGCCTGCGGCTGCCGGCGTGCGCGGCTGCGAGCGGGCGCCGTGGGCGGATGTGCCGCCCCGTGCCGCCGCTCTGCCGGCGTTCGTCGCCGCGGCGCCGCGCGCCGTGCTCGGCTGGAGGCGCTCGGCAGTGCCGCCGGACGCCCGCTTCGGTGCGCTGCGCCCGCCATTCAGGTTCTTCAGCAGGGGCCATGCCGGCACGAGGGTGGGCGACTTCAGCGCCGGGGCAGGCTTTGTCGGCTCGGCGTCTCCCGCACCTCCGAAGATGTCCGAGCCGGTTGCCGCCAGGGCGCTGCCGCTCACCGCGAGCGTCAGCAGCAGCACCGCGAGCCGGCGCGAGCGCAGCGTCGCCGCGAACCCCTTGCCACCGGCGCGGGTCAGGTCGCCGATTCTCGCCGCATGCCGCACGAGCGCATCGACGACCGCGGGATCGAACTGCGTGCCCGCGTGGCGCTTCACTTCGTGCAGGGTGGCCTGTGCGGTACGCCCCTGGCGGTAAGGGCGATCCGAGCGAATGGCGTGGAAGGCGTCGGCGCAGAAGACGATCCGGCTTCCGAGCGGGATCGCCTCGCCCGACAGCTTGTCGGGGTAGCCGCCGCCGTCCCACCGCTCGTGGCTGTGGCGGACGAGCCGCGCGACCTCGGCCAGCTCGGGCACAGATCGCACGATCTGCTCCCCCACCACCGTGTGCTCCCGGATCAGCGCCCACTCGCGATCGTCGAGCGGACCGGCCTTGTTGAGCACGTCGTGCGGGATGGCAACCTTGCCGATGTCGTGCAGCTGCGCCGCGGCGAGCAGCTCGGCGCGGTTGTCGCCGTAGACGCCGAGCTCGTCGGCGATGGCGTCGCAGAGGTGGACGACGTCGTCGGAGTGAGCCCCGGTACCTCCGTCGGACGCGCGGATCGTGGCGGCCGCGACGGTCACCGCCGCGCGATGCGCCGCCCACGCCAGATCGTCCTCATGCGTTCGGAGCTGTCCGCCCCAGTCGCTGTCGCGGCGCATCGGTCCGGCGCCCGACTGAGGAGCGCTGTCCGTGGTCTGCGCCTGACGGCGTCCTGGAAGCGACATCTCCACGACGGGTATCGGCGCCCGCCGGCGACAGCCGTATAGGACATCCGTCTGACGTGAGGCCCGGGCTCCCAACGAGCCGTCCCTGCGCGTGCGCCTACGGCGGCGCGTCCTGCCGGCCGCCCTCGCCCACCGTGCGCAGGCTGCGAAGCCAGGCGCGCGCCTCCTCCTCGCGGCCCTCAGCGACGAGCATCGAGTAGATGATCGGGTCGGTCGGGTGGGGAAAGGACTTGCGCGGCTCGACCATCCAGTCCTGCGTGTGGATCTCCGGCAGGGCGCCCGCTTCGACGTCACGCCACGTGAACTGCTCGGCCGCCTCGCCGGAGTCGTCCTGGAAGACGATGCGTACTTCGACGACCACGCGGTCCTTGCCATGCGAGTCATCTGCGGCGGTCATGACGGTCGGGCTCCTGAAGGTCGGGGCTTCGTGGAGGGTTTCACAGTCGGCCGGTCGTTAGGCGAAGGGCATCGATGCGGCTGATCTCGAGGGGGCGCGCAGTACGCGAGACGCGACGGCCGCAGGGCGAACGCAGGCGAGAGCCGTGGTCGCACCGCCAACCGCCGCCGATCCCAAGTAGGGGCCGGACGCGCCGTGCGCTACGTCGGCGATCCGGCCGTGCGCAGGCAAGCGGCTTCGCCGCGGCGGGGTCAGGTACGTCGGGCCCCGGTCGTTTCCACCTGTGCGCCGACTCCGGCCTGGCGCAGCTTCTCACCGGACCGGGCGATCGCGAGTCCGACGACGATGAGCAGCGCGCCGAAGACGAGGAAGCCGATGTCCCAGCCGAGCGGTGCGCCGAGGTCGTCTCGGACATGATGGATGCCGAGGATCTGGTGGTCGATGAGCCCCTCGACGACGTTGAAGACACCCCAGCCGACGAGCAGCATCCCGAAGTGAGCGCGCCACGGCGGCGCAAGCTCGCGGCGCTGCCACAGCCGCACGGTCATCAGCATGGCGGCAGCGACGAACGCCCATGTGGCAACGTGGAAGAAGCCGTCTGCGAGCGTGTTGGCCTCAAGCCCGGCGACCGTGTTGCCCGGATGGTCGCCGGTGTCGGTGAGCATGTGGTGCCACTGCAGTATCTGGTGCAGCAGGATGCCGTCGATGAAGCCACCGAGACCGACGCCCATCAGCAGCGCGGCGAGCCTCGGCGGGCTCGATGTGGTCGCCGGGTCTTGCCCAGCTGTGGTATGCGGAGCGGCGGCCATGCGATTTGCCCTACCCCATTTCGGCGACCGGCCCTGCACAGGGCCGTCCCGGATCGACGGACACTTTGCTCTTTGAACTCCGACTCATGATGAGAGCGGGAGACGCGTCGTCCTGTCGAGCGCAGGGTGCTTCGTACTCGACCGGAGCGACATGGTCGAGCGCTGAGTCCAGCCGCGGTCGTGTCCGCGAGTAGCCGTCGAAGCGAGAGGACTAGACACGGCCGGGGGCGCCTACTGGATACAGAGCCGATACGCCGACGCCGAGATCGGCGTTCGCGGCTGGCGCTGCATCCCCGTTCGCCGTTTTCGCTGGACCCCTACGCGGACGGCGAGGCTTCGCTGCGAACTCGTGCTATCTCGTTCGCACTGGGCCTTCGAGTCGGGGAGACAGGATTTGAACCTGCGACCGCCCGGCCCCCAGCCGGGTGCGCTACCAGACTGCGCCACTCCCCGTGGCTGTGAAAAGCGGGCGACGGGAATCGAACCCGCCCTAGAAGCTTGGAAGGCTTCTGTGCAGCCACAACACTTCGCCCGCACGCCCAGACGCGCAGGATACTGCGCCGGCTAGCCTCTGCGGCGCTGCTCGGTCGGGACCGTGCCGCTTTCGCCGACGAGCGCCGGCGGTGGCCAGGGTCCCCACCAGTCGTCGGCAGCGCCGTCGAGCGTGATCGTGCTGCCGCTGAGCGAGCGCCCCAGCGGTGAGGCGACGAGCGCCGCCAGCCAGCCGAACTCGCGCGGCTCGCCGAGGCGGCCGAGCGGCACGGAGCGCGCGGCGCCCTCCGTCAGCTCGGCGGGGTACTTGCGCAGCGACTCGGTATCGAAGCGCCCGAGCGCGAGCGCGACCGCGCTGATGCCGTCCTTCTCCCAACGCTGCGCCCAGTCGCGCGTCATCGCCTCGACGGCCGCGCGCGCGGCGCCGCTGTGCGCCATCGCCGGGAAGCCGTGGTGCGGCGAGACGGTGACGCTCGCGATCATCCCGCCGCCGCCCGGACGCAGCGCCCGCTCGACGCAGGCCTGCGTCATCTGCAGCGTGCCGTCGACGTTCAGCCGCTGCACCGCGGCCCAGCCCTTCGGCGTGATCGCCTCGGCGGGCGCGAAGTACTGACCGCCGGCGTTGTTGAGCAGCGTGTCGACGCGGCCGTGGCGCTCGAGCGCGACGTCGACGATCCGCTCGCAGTCCTGCGGCTCGCGGATGTCGCCGCCGACCCATGTGCAGCGCGGGCCGATCTCGGCGGCTGCGGCCTCGAGGACCTCGCCCCGCCGGCCGGCGATCACGACGTCGGCGCCGCAGCGCGCGAACTCCTCCGCCGCCGCCCTGCCGAGGTTCGTGCCACCCCCCGTGACGATCGCGACATGTCCGGCGAGCAGGTCGCAGGCGAAGATGTCGGAGGGCGGTGCGACGAGCTCCATCCGGGCCGAGGCTACGGGGTCTGGTAACGCGCGTCCACCGTCTGGCCAAGCGCGCGCTTGACGACCGCGAGCGCCGGCCGTGCCTTGCCGTCGGCGCCGACGAGCGCCGAGTCCCAGCTGTCGCGCTTCGTCGAGGAGCGCCAGTGGTAGACGTAGATGCGCGCCACCCGCCGGTCGAGCCGCGCGAGGCGGTCGAAGATGAACCGCGTGACGCGGGCGGCGTGTGCCTTGCCCTGGCGCAGCCTGACCGTCGAGCGGTTGCGGCGCGCGACCAGGCCGCCCACCTCGGTCAGCCAGACCTCGCCGCGGACGGCGCGCAGCAGCGACACCGTGCGCGTCGTCTGCAAGCGGTTGGCGTCGATGTAGCCGTGCAGCCCCCAGTACCTCGGTTCAAAGCGCGCGGCGCGGCGGAAGGCCCGCACCCAGCGCACCATGTTCGGCTGGTCGAGCAGATCGGCGGCGACGACCTTGCAGCCGGGGCAGTTGCGGCGGATCAGCGTGTAGTAGCGCGCCACGAGCTCGGGCCTGCCGCACGTACCGACGCCGCACATGTTCGCCTCGTTCCACGCCGACCAGGTCCTGACGGACGGGTAGCGCCTGCGAAAGCGCCGGAACTCGCGCAGGTACTGCGTCGCCGTCGGCGGCCGATACAGCCGGCCGGTCGTCCTGCGCGAGCGTGCGAGCGTGATCAGCGGCTCGGCGCCCATCATCTCCGCCCCCGCGACCCAGCCATCGAGGTCGGCGCGCTGGTCGCGATGGCGCAGCGCGTCCCACGGGACCGAGCGGCGCGCGTAGCGGAAGCCGAGCTCGGTCAGCCGCTCGTCGGCGAAGACCTCCGCCTTCTGGTCGGCGATCCCGATCTTCGTCGTCAGCTTGCCTGTGACGGCCTTGAGCTTGGTCGCGGCGCCCGCCGGCGTGGGCAGGACGAGCGCGAGGCTGAGAAGGGCGACCACGGCGGCGATCGCCCGCGCTTGGCGGCCGTGGGCGTGCATGCGACGCAGCAGCGTAGTGCCGGCTCGGCCCTTTGCACAGCCGATCGCGTCCAGCGGCGCGACGCCGCCCGCCGCGCGACCGAGACGTTGCGGGGGTTCGACAGCGTCCAGCGCACGTCGAGCGCCTCGCACGCGGCGCAGAACGGGCCGCGGATGTCCTCCGACAGGTTGGCGAAGAAGCAGCGGGCGTACGCGTGGCCGGCGACGCGGCCGCTGGGAAGCTCGGTGCGCAAGCGGTTCGTCGTCCGCCAGCCGTCGGGGTGGATCAGGCCGCGCACGAGCTCTTCGGGGTCGCGTCGACGATCTGCCGCTGCCGGTCCTCCAACTCGATCCTGCGCTCGTGCTTGCGGCCGACCGGCGCCAGCGCCCCACCGTGTTCTGGGGCGACGCCAACGCGGCGACCTCTCGATCGCTGTGACGCTCGGCCAGCAGGTCGCGAACGGGAGCACCGTCGGCTTCGCCGCGCGACACGAAACACACGCTCGCGATCGCCCCGCACGCAGACGCGCGCAGAGCCCTTCGCGCGCGACATCAAGCGGGGGACCCAGGAGTCGAACCTGGCGCGGCGGTTTTGGAGACCGCAGTGTTACCGATACACCAGTCCCCCCGGTGGGCACGCATTGTAGATGCGCCCAGCGGCGCGCCCGTGGCGCGCCTGCGCTGCGCCCTAGACTCGACACATGAGCACCGCCGCCGACCCCCCGGCGCTCGCACCGCGGCTCCCGGACACGCTGCGCCTCGGCCCGGTCCACCTGACGGTCTCGCAGCTCGACGGATCGATCGCGTTCTACGAGCGGGCGCTCGGGCTGCGGCTGCACGACCGCGACGGCGAGGTCGCGACGATGGGAGCCGGCGCCGACGACCTGCTCGTGCTCTTCGAGGAGGCGGGCGCCGCGCCCGGTGGGCGCCACGCCGGGCTCTATCACTTCGCGCTGCTGTTCTCCGACCGCAGGGAGCTCGCCCGCGCAGTGCTGCGGCTGGCCACCACGCAGACGCGCATCGAGGGCGCCTCCGACCACGGCGTCTCGGAGGCGATCTACCTGCGCGACCCCGACGACAACGGAATCGAGCTCTACGCCGACCGGCCGCGCTCGGCGTGGCCGCCGCCGCGCACGGCCGGCGACCGCCTCGAGATGTACACGATCGCGCTGGACATGAAGGACCTCATGCGCGAGGTCGACGGCGAGGAGCCGCGCGAGCGGGCCGGCCCCGGGGTGGTCGTCGGCCACCTGCACCTGCACGTCGGCGACATCGAGCAGGGGCTCGGCTTCTACCGCGACGTGCTCGGCTTCGACGTGATGGTCCGGCTGTCGAGCGCCGCCTTCGTCTCGGCCGGCGGCTATCACCACCACCTCGGCTTCAACGTCTGGCTCGGCCCGGACGTCGAGCCGCTGCCGCCGCTCACCGCCGGCCTGCGCCACTGGACGGTGCTGCTCGCCTCGCGCGACGCGGTCGCCGCGGTCCGCGCGCGCGTCGAGGCCGCCGGCCTCCAGGCGAGCGACCACGACACCGGCTTCGTCGTACGCGACCCGTGGCAGACCGCCGTCGTCTTCGCCACCGGCTGAAAGCGGCCGCTGCGCCTGCGGCCGATCCACGGGCGAGCGCGGAGAACAACGGATGCGGCCCGGCGGCATACGCGGCAGCATCGATGCCATCCGGTCCACTTGCGATCCCGTCAGGAGCTCCATGTCCACCCACCACCCGCCGGTCCCAGGCACCTCGAACGCCGGTCCCGCCACCCACACCACCGGGCGCAAGCACAACCCGACCGTGTCCTACGACATGGAGGGGATCGTTCGCTGGTACGACGAGGACGCCGCGTCAGCGCGCGTGGTGGTCCACGTCGACGGCGCAAACAGCCACGCGGGCCGCTTCCTCGACCAGGACGTCACGTTCTCGCTGTCGGACGCCGATGCGCCCGCCGGCGTGCTGCCCGGCGCGCGCGTCCGGATCAGGGCGCGGATGGAGCGCGATCTCGGGCTGCACGCGCCCGATCCCGTGGCCGCGAGCAGCATCGCCGTGGTCGGCTGACGAAATCCTCCCTGCCTATGCGGGCGGAGGGACTTGAACCCCCATGGCTTGCGCCACCGGCACCTAAAGCCGGCGTGTCTACCGATTCCACCACGCCCGCGTGGCGCTGCCCGGCGCCGCTGATTGTATGTTGGCCACGATGGCCGACGGCGACGTCATCCTCGAGCATCCCAATCGCGACAAGCCCGAATCGCAGGCGACGCGGACGATCGTCGTGGGGCTGCTGCTCGTGAGCGCCGCGGCGCTCGCGATCGCGAGCGCCGGCGGCTGGTCGAAGATCCAGGGCGCCAAGCCGCTGCACGTCGCCTACGTCGTCATCTACCTCCTGCTGGCCTTCTACATCGCGCGCTGGCGCAGCGGGCTGCTGCCCGTCGCGGCGTCGTTCGCGATCATCCTGCTGATCTTCGCGGCCATCAGCGGCCCCGAGTGGTTCGCACGTGACAAGCCCGGCTTCTCGGACCCGCTGCTCCCCGCGAGCGTCGTCGGCATCCTCACCCTGCTGCTCGTGCCGCTGCAGGCACTGCTGATCATCGTCGCCGCGCGCGGCTTCTCGCAGAAGTGGAGCGTCGAGGTCGAGCGGCGCGCCGACGGGCTGCAGCCGTACGTCGGCCGATCGCGCTGAGCCTACAATCCGTCCCCAGCCTCCACGCCCGGGTGCTGGAACTGGAATACAGGATCGGCTCAAAACCGATTGCCCTCACGGGATTGTGGGTTCGAATCCCACCCCGGGTATGCGCCCGCCCAGTGGCTGGGCACAGGCGCGCCGCCGGCGCAGAGGCCTGCTCACTCGGCCGGGGCGAGTTCGTCGGGAGGATCGCGCTGCTGGAAGGGATGCCGGCGCACCTCGACCGTCGTCGCGAGCTCGCCGATGCGGCCGGCGGTCCTGCGGGGCCACGACGTACGGGTCATCGAGCGCGACCTGCCCGGGGTCGCCGAGCAGATCCACGCCGCGATCGACCGGCGCCTCGCGCGCGACGCGCAGCGCCGAGCCTGAGCCGCCGGCAACGGCGTCCGGTCGCCGGGCCGGTCTACGTCACGATCGCGGCGAGCGCATCGAGCATCGCAGCGGGCGCCACCACGATGCCCGGCGGCGCACTTCCGGCGGGCTCGAGCGGTCGCACGCGCAGCCCGGCGGCCTCGCACAGCACGGTGCCCGCGGCGACGTCCCACAGCTGCACGCCGCGCTCGTAGAACGCGTCGTAGCGACCGGCCGCCGTCCAGGCGAGATCCAGCGCCGCGCTGCCCATGCGCCGCACGTCGCGCACCTGCGGCAGCAGGCGGGCGACGACGGCCGCCTGCAGCTCGCGCACCGCCGCGTCGTAGGCGAAGCCCGTGGCGACGAGCGCCGGAGCGAGCTGGGCGCACTCGGAGCCGCGCACCTCGGCGCCGTTGAGCCTGGGCGGGCCGGCGTCGCGCGCGCCGACGAAGATCTCGTCGCGCAGGGGATCGAAGACGACGCCGACGAGGCCCCCGGCATCGTCGTGGACGGCGATGCTGACGCACCATTGCGGCACGCCGAAGAGGAAGTTCACGGTGCCGTCGAGCGGGTCGACGATCCAGCGCAGACCCGCGCCCTCCTGCGTCTCCCCTCCCTCCTCGCCGAGGATCGCGTCGCCGGGACGGGCCGCCGCGATGATGTCGCGGATCGCGCGCTCGGCGGCGAGGTCGGCCTCCGACACGAGATCGGTCGGCGTGGACTTCGAGCCGGTCGCGCGCTCGCCGCCGGCCGCGAAGCGCTCGCGCAGCAGCTCGCCCGCGGCGCGCGCGGCCCGCTCGGCGACCTCCAGCAGCTCGGAGGTCAAGAGATCGGCGGCCGCGCGTCGGTCCACGGCCGGGCGGCCTCGAGCTCGTGCGCGAGCGAGAACAGCATCGCGTCGGCGCCGATCGAGCCGACAAGCTGCACCGACAGCGGCAGGCCGGCGGCGTCGAAGCCCGCCGGCACGGCGGCGGCAGGGTTGCCGAGATGGTTCCAGACGCCGTTGAACGGCACCCAGCGCAGCGCCCCGTTGAGCGTGACCGGCGCGCTGCGACCCTCGTAGCGGCCGATCGGCAGCGGCGCCCTCGCGAGCGTCGGCCCGAGCACGACGTCGACGTCCTCGAAGATCGCGTTGACCCGCGCGGCGTCGCTGGCCTCGTGGCGCCGCGCGCGCGCCGCCGGCCGCCGGGCGGCCCTGCCCAGGCGCGCCAGCGCGCGCGTCCGCGGCTCCAGCCGCTCGGGATGCTCGACCGCCTCGACCTCCTGCGCGACCCCGTCGAGATAGCGTGCGACGACGTTCAGCCCGACCAGTCCGATCGGCGGGTCGCGCTCGACGACCTCGTGGCCGAGCGAGCGCAGCAGCTCGGCCGTCGACTCCGCCGCCTGGCGCCACTCGGGGTGAAGCCGCGCCGTGCTGCCCGCCGGGATGCGTCGCGACAGCGCGATCCGCAGGCGTGGCGGGTCGGCCTGCGCGGCGGCGACGAACGGCTGCCTGGTGACGACCTCGTAGAGCAGCGCGGCGTCGGCGACGCCGCGCGTGAGGAAGCCGAACACCGACAGGCCGCCGAAGACGACGTCGTAGGGCGCCGTGGGGACGAGGCCGCGCGTCGTCTTCAGACCGAACAGCGCGCAGCAGGCGGCGGGGATGCGGATCGAGCCGGCGCCGTCGGACGCCGTCGCTCCCGGCACGAGCGCGGCCGCGACCGCCGCGGCGGCGCCGCCGCTCGAGCCGCCCGGAGTGCGCTGCGGATCCCACGGGTTGCGCGTGATGCCGCCGTGAGCGGTCTCGACGAACGGCCACGCCGCCAGCTCGGGCGTGCGCGTGACGCCGACGACGATCGCCCCGGCGGCCCGCAACCGGGCGACGAAGGCGGCGTCCTCGGCCTCCGGCGCGCCGTGCGCGTGCGAGCCGCAGACCCGCGGCTGACCGCCGAGCGGCGTGTCGTCCTTGACCGCGATCGGCACGCCGAGCAGCGGCAGGTTCTCGCCCGCGCCGATCTGCCCGACGCAGCGGTCGGCCTCGATCAGCGCCTGCTCGGCGAGGACGACGCGAAAGGAGTTGAGGTGGGGGTCGAGCTCGGCGATCCGCTCCAACGCGGTCTCGACTAGCTCGCGCGGGGTGACGGCGCCGGCGCGGACGAGCTCGGCCTGCTTCGCGACGCCCGCGAAGGCCAGCTCGCGGCGCTCGGTGGCGGTCGGGGAGCCCATCTGCCGCCTAGGGTAATGGTCATGCAAGCGCGTCATCGGCCGCCGGCCAGCGACGCCCAGCGGAAGGCAGGTCTGCGCGATGAGCCTCGTCCACGTCGAGGACCGCGACGCGGTCCGCCACATCGTCATCAACCGGCCGCAGAAGCGCAACGCGCTCAGCCGCGCCGTCGTCGACGCCCTGGGCGAGGCGCTGCGCGCCGCCGCGGCGCAGGAGCCGGTGCGGATCGTCGTCCTGCGCGGCGAGGGCGCGATGTTCTCCAGCGGCATGGACACCGCCGATCTCGCCGCGCTGGCGGCCGACCCGACCAGGCTGCGCGAGTACCGCGAGCGGATCCTCGCGATCTGGAACCTCTGCGAGGACATGGCCAAGCCGACGATCGCGCAGATCCACGGCGCCTGTCTCGGTGGAGCCGGCGAGCTGGCGCTGGCCTGCGACATGCGCGTGATGGCGGCCGACGCGGTGATCGGGCTCGTCGAGACGCGCGTCGGGCTGATCCCGGACGTCGGCGGATGCTCGCGCCTGCCCGCCCTCGTCGGCCTCGGCCGGGCGAAGGAGCTGATCATGGCCTCCAAGGTCATCGACGGCACCGAGGCCGAGCGGATCGGGCTCGTCAACCGCGTCGCGCCCGCCGCCGAGCTCGACGCCGCGACGGCGCAGCTGGCGGACGAGCTGCTGGCCTGCGCGCCGCTGGCCGTCGGTCTCGCCAAGGGGGTCCTGAGCTCCGCTGCCCGGCCGAACCTCGCCGGGACGCTCGAGCAGGAGGTCACCGCACAGGAGCTGTGCGCGACGAGCGCCGACTTCCGCGAGGGCGCGCAGGCGCTCGCCCAGCGGCGCAGCCCCCAGTTCAGCGGTCGCTGAGAACCCCGGCGCGTGCGGTCCGGGCAGCGGCGGCGGATATGCTCGCCGTGCCCTTGCCCGAGCCGGTTTCCATCATCGGCGCGTCCGGCGCGCTCGGCTTCGGCCTTGCGCTGCGGCTCGCGCGAGCAGGCTGCGCCGTCACGATCGGCTCGCGTGAGGCGCAGCGCGCCGAGCAGGCGTCGATGCGCGCCCGCGAGCTCGTTCCCGGCAGCCTCGTGGCGGGTCTGTCGAACGAGGTCGCGGCAAGCCGCAGCGAGATCGTGATCCTCTCGGTGCCGTTTCGCAGCCAGTCCGAGACGCTCGGCAACCTGCGCGACGTGCTCGTCGCGGGACAGGTCGTGATCGACGCGACGGTGCCGCTGGCGGCGGCGGTCGGCGGCAGGGCGACGCGCGTGCTGGGCGTGCCGCAGGGCTCTGCGGCGCAGCAGGCCCAGGAGATGGTGCCCGACGGCGTGACGGTGCTCAGCGCCCTGCACACCGTCAGCGCCGCGCTGCTGCGCGACCTCGACCACGCGCTCGACGAGGACGTCCTGCTGTGCGGCGACCGGCGCGAGGACAAGCGCCGCGCCGCCGCCCTGCTCGGCTGCATCGACGGCCTGCGCTGCGTCGACTGCGGGCGCCTGGAGATGGCCCGCGTGACCGAGTCGATGACCGCGTTGCTGATCTCGGTCAACGCCCGCTACAAGACGCACGCCGGCGTCAAGCTCACGGGCCTGCCGGCCGACATCCGGGCGCAGGGCCGATGAGCAGGCGCGTCGTCGTCCTCGCCGGCGGCACCGGCGGCGCGAAGCTCGCGCGCGGGATGCTCGATCTCTGCGCCGACGGGCTGACGGTCATCGCCAACACCGCCGACGACATCGAGATCTACGGTGCCTACGTCAGCCCCGATCCCGACCTCGTCACGTTCTGGCTGGCAGACCGCATCGACGAGCGCGGCTGGGGCCTGCACGGCGACACGTTCGCCGTCATGGAGGGCCTCGGCGAGCTCGGCGCCGACGTCTGGTTCTCGCTCGGCGACCGCGACCTGGCGATCGGCATCCGCCGCGCCCAGCGCCTGGCCGAGGGCGCCCGGTTGACGGATACGCTGGGCGAGCTGGCCGCCGCGCTGGGAATCGAGGCACGCGTGCTGCCGATGAGCGACGACCCCGTGCGCACCTGGGTGCGCGCCGAGGCGCGCTGGATGCCCTTCCAGGAGTTCATGATCCGCGAGCGCGCCGAGCGGCCGGTGCAGGACATGCAGCTGCGCGGCGCCGCCGAGGCGCTGCCGACGGCCGAGGCGCTCGCCGCGATCGCCGCCGCGGACGCCATCATCATCGGCCCGTCGAACCCGGTCATCTCGATTGGCCCGATACTGACGGTCCCCGAGATGCGCCAGGCACTGCTCGACAGCCCCGCCCCGATCGTCGCGGTCTCCCCGATCGTCGGCGGCGCCGTGCTCAAGGGCCCGACGGCCGCGTTCATGCGCTGGGCGGGCCGCGACGCGAGCACCGAGGCGATCGCCGCCTGCTACGCGGGGTTGATCGACGGGCTCGTCGCCGACGAGCCGGTCGACGGGCTGCCCGTGCTGCAGACGGACACGCTGATGGAGGACGCGGCCGGCCGGCGCCGCCTCGCGGCGCAGACGCTCGCCTTCGCCGAGGGCCTGCGGTGACGTCGTGCGAAGGTCGGTGGCTGCGATGAGCGCCGCCCGCAACGTCCGAGCCGGCGCCGAGCGCCAGCTGACCTACGCGATCCTGCCGGTGAAGCGCTTCGCCGTGGCCAAGGCACGGCTGGGCGACGACCTGTCGGCGGGAACCAGGCGCGCGCTCGCGGAGTCGATGGTCACCGACGTGCTGATGGCGCTGCGGCGGACGACGGCGATCGACGAGGTCGTGATCGTGACGTCCGAGCCGACCGCCGAGGCGATCGGCCACGGCTACGGCGCCACGGTGCTGGCCGACCACGACGAGCAGGGCCAGAGCGCGGCCGCGCTGATCGGCATCGCGCACGCGCTCGAGCACGGCGCCACGCGAGTCCTGCTCGTGCCCGGCGACTGCCCGGCGCTGGACCCCGCGCAGCTCGGCGAGCTGCTCGAGCCCCCCGCGACCGGTCGCTCGGTGACGATCGTCCCCGACCGCCACGGCAGCGGCACCAACGCGCTCGTGCTGGTGCCGCCCGACGTCATCGAGCCGGCGTTCGGCGAGGACAGTCGCGCCCGCCACGAGCAGGCCGCCGCCGCGGCCGGCGTTCCCTGCCACGTCGAGAGCGTCCCGACGTTGCTGATCGACGTCGACACCGCCGAGGATCTCGCCGCGCTGCGCCAGCTGCTGGCCGACCATCGCGGCGGCGCGGCGCACACCCGCGGAATGCTCAGCCGCCTCGCCGGCCGCGAGCGGCCGGCCGCGGGCTAGTGGGCGCGCCCGGAGAAGCTCGCAGAACCCGCGGACGGGTCCGCTAGGTCGCCGCCCGTGCTCGTCGCCGCCGCGCTCCCCGCCATGCCCGAGGTCCGCGCGGGCGACGACCTCGCGGCGCTGCTCGTCGAGGCGGCGGGGATGCTCGCCGACGGCGACGTGCTGGTGGTGGCGCACAAGGTCGTCTCCAAGGCCGAGGGCCGCACGGTCGCGCTGAGCGAGGTCGAGCCGGGCGGGCGGGCGCGCGAGCTGGCCGCCGAGCACGGCAAGGACGCGCGCCTCGTCGAGGTGATCCTCGCCGAGAGCGAGGAGATCGTCCGATCGCGTCCGGGCGTGCTGATCTGCCGTACGCGGCACGGGTTCGTCTGCGCCAACGCCGGCGTCGACGCGTCCAACGCGGGCGCAGCCGGCGAGCTGGTGCTGCTGCCGGTCGACCCCGACGCGTCGGCGCGCGCGCTGCGCGCGCGGCTGCGCACGATCGCCGGCGCGGCGCCGGCGATCGTCATCGCCGACTCGTTCGGGCGCGCGTGGAGGATCGGGCAGTGCGACGTGGCGATCGGCATCGCGGGGCTTGCGCCCGTCGCCGACTGGCGTGGCCGCGAGGACGGCGCCGGACGGCCGCTGGAGTCGACGATCGTCGCCGTCGCCGACGAGGCCGCCGCCGCCGCAGACCTGACGCGCGGCAAGGACTCGCGCGAGCCGGCGGTGCTGCTGCGCGGCCTCGAGCGGTTCGTGACCGAGGGCGACGGTCCCGGCGCGGCGGCGCTCGTGCGCGCGCGCGACGAGGACCTCTTCCTGTAGCCGAGCGTCCCGCGGCGATCCGGACCGCTCGAGGGTCGGCGGGCCGGCACCTCCCTTCGCCGGCGCCCGGGGGCGGGGTGTGCGCGGGATCAGCGGATCAGTTGCACATGGCGCTCGAGAACTCCTGCGCGCCGCGGCCCTCGTAGCAGCGCCGGGAGTGGGCGTCGCCGACGACCGTCCACTTGCCGCGCCTGCGCTCGAGCTTCATGCCGTGACGGATGTCGCGGGTGGACTCGCCGCTGAGGCTGAAGACCGTCAGCGTCGCGGTCGCCTCCGTGTCGGAGGTCTGGCAGGCGGTGATCGTCAGGCGCCCGGCGTTGCCGCGCTTCTCGCTCGTCGTCAGCTGGACCGGCCCGGCGTGGGCGCGGATCGCGAGCAGCAGCGGCCGGTCCGGCGGGACCTTGCAGTTCGTCGTCGCACCGGTGCCGCAGCCGGCGACGACGAGGGCCACCAGGCAGGCGCCCGGCAGGAGTGTGAGTGGTCGCATCGGCGGGGAACTATGCCGGGCCGGCGCATCGGACGTAGCGCCGGGCGCCGCGCCCGGGCGTCAGTCGACGTGCTCGACGCGGTAGCACCGGTCGCCACCGGGCGTCGCGACGGTCACGGTGTCGCCCGCGCGCGCGCCGACGAGCGCCTGCGCCACCGGCGACTCGAACGACAGCCGGCCGTTCTTCAGATCGGCCTCGGTCGCGCCGACGAGCATGAGATCCATCGCACGGCCCGACGCCTCGTCGACGACGGAGACCGACGAGCCGAAGCCGACGACGCCGGGAGCCTTCTCCTCGTCGACGACGCGCGCGGCCCGCAGGCGCTGGTTGAGACGCTTGATCTTCGTCTCGAGGTGCGCCTGGTCCTCCTTGGCGATGTGGTACTCGGCGTTCTCCTTCAGGTCGCCGAGCTCGCGTGCCGCCTTGATCCGCTCGGCCATCCTGGCGCGCCCCTCGGACTCGAGCTCCTTGATCTCCGCCCGCAAAGCGACGAGGCCCTCCGCGGTGATCTTCTCTGGCTCGGACATCCGGTGAGGGTAGCGAGCACGTGCCTTCTGCCACAGGTCCTCCGCGCGCCGGCCGGCAGGCGCGCCGAGGTGCGGCGCGAGGCCGCTGTCAGGCGGCCGCAGCGCGCCGCGGATAGCGCCGGCGAAGCTCGTACAGGGTCGTGCGCTCGGCGGCCGGGCGGCCCGCGCGATGCGCCGCCGCGACGAGGTCCGCGGGCTCGAGCATGACGCCGTGATAGCTGCCCGCGAGTCGGCTGATGCTCTCCTCCATCAGGGTCCCGCCGAGGTCGTTGACGCCCCAGCGCAGCGCCTCGGTCGCCGCGTCGAGCCCCATCTTCACCCAGCTGGCCTGAAGGTTCGCGACGCTGCGCCCGAGCGCCAACCGGAACACGGCCGTGTGCTTGAGGTTCTCCTCGCGCGAGATCTCCTGCACGCCGTGCGTGCGCCCGAGCAGCGTGTGAAAGGGGATGAAGCTCAGCGGCACGAACTCGGTGAACCCGCCCGTGCGCTCCTGCAGGTCGCGCACGACGCGCATGTGCTCGGCCAGCTCCCACGGCTCCTCGATGTGACCGAACATCACCGTGACCGTCGAGCGCAGCCCCGCCCGGTGCGAGGCCTCGATGATCTGCAGCCAGCGCGCGACCGGGAGCTTGTTGGGGCTGATGCGCTGGCGCACGCCGTCGTGCAGCACCTCGGCCGCCGTGCCCGGCGTCGAGTCCAGGCCCGCTGCGCGCAGGCGCTCGAAGACGGCGTCCGGCGACAGGCCGCTCGTGTCGCACATGTGCGCGACCTCCATCGCCGAGTAGGCGTGCAGGTGAAGCTGGGGAGCGGTCTGGCGGGCGAGCGCCAGCCAGCCCTCGTAGTCCTCGAGCGTCCAGTCGGGGTGGATCCCGGACTGCATGCAGATCTCGGTCGCGCCGAACGCGACGGCCTCCCGGATGCGCTGCACGAAGTCGTCGCGGTCGTGCTCGTAGGCGTCCGGCGAGCGGCGGCCCTGGCCGAAGCCGCAGAAGGCGCAGCCGACGATGCAGACGTTGGAGACGTTGATGTTGCGGTTGACGACGAACGTCACCGTGTCGCCGCACAGCTCGGCGCGCAGCTCGTCGGCGGCCTGGCGGATGTCCTCGATCGCCTCCGGCCGCGTCTCGGCGAACAGCGCGGTCAGCTCGTCGGGCGTCAGCGCGGCGCCGTTGCGGCCGCGGACGACCGCGCCGGCGACGAGGTCGGGGCGCAGCGGCCGCGGCGGCTCCGTACGACCGCTGCCGCGGCGCGGGATGAAGCTCCAGTAGCGCGCCTTGACGACGTCGAGCACGCCCTGCGCGATCCACTCCGGCTCGATGTAGCGCGGGTAGACGCACAGCCGCTCGGTCAGCGCGACGCCGGACGGCGCCAGCCGCTTGCGGACCTCGTGCGGTGAGGGGAACGGATGCTCGGGCGAGATGTGGTCGCCGTTGGCGCTCAGGCCGCCGAGGTCGGTCGCCCCGGCGGCCACGAGCTCGGGCCACCAGTCGGCGAGGTTCGGCGGGACCTGCACGCCGACGCCCGGCATCAGCCGGCGGCACTCGGCGATCAGCCGCTTCATCTGCTCGATCGAGACCGGCGTCGCCCACGTCGGCAGCTCGCGATGCGGTGCGGTCCCGATCCCCGTCCGCCAGCGCTGCTGCGCGGCGGCGTCGGCGATGTCGGCCGGCTCGCGCCCGTAGTAGCTGCCGTGCGCGACGAAGTTCTGCAGGATGACCTCCTGCAGGTGGCCATGCTCGGCGTGGACGGCGGCGAGCGCCTCGAGCGCCGCGACCCGCTCCTCCTCGCGCTCGCCGATGCCGACGAGGATCCCGCTCGTGAACGGGATCCGCAGCTCGCCGGCCGCACGGATCGTCTCCAGCCGCCGCTCGGGATGCTTCGTCGGCGAGCCCTGATGCGCGACGAGGTCCGGATTGACCGATTCGAGCATCAGCCCCTGCGAGGCGGTCACCTCGCGCAGCCGCGCGAGATCGTCGCGCCCCAGGACGCCGAGGTTCGTGTGCGCCAGCAGCCCGCGCTCCAGCGCGCGCTCGCAGGCCCACACGACGTAGGCGACGAAGTCCTCGTGGCCGTACTCGGTCAGCCGCGCGCGCACGCCGGCGTCGACCTCCGGCCGTTCGCCCGTCAGCACGAGCAACTCCTTGACGTTGCGCCGCGCGGCGCCGTCGAGCAGGGCGAGCACCTCGTCCGGGGCGTGCAGATGGGTGCGGTGCGTCGCGAACGCGCAGTACTTGCAGTAGCAGCGGCAGCTTCGCGACAGCGACAGCGACAGGTTGCGGCTGAAGGTGACGCGCCGGCGCACGCCGCGGAGTCTAGGAGCCCGTCGCCGAGAACAGGCGCCGCGGGCGGTCAGCCGAGCTTGTCGATCGGCCGCTCCGACTGCCGCCCGCGCAGGACGATCGCGTCGTAGGCGAGCGCCGCCGCGACGGCCCCGGTGATCGGGCCGACGACGTAGACGAGCAGGAACGTGCCGCCGTCCGACAGCCCGCCCGCGATCAGCGTCGGTCCGAACGCGCGCGCCGGGTTGAAGCTGCCGCCCGTCAGCGGCCCGAGCGCGAACACGGCCAGGCCGAGCGTCGCGCCGATCACGAGCGGCGCCCAGTCCTTCGCCGCGCTGCGGTTGACCGCGACGCCCATGATCGCCCACATGAGCGCGAACGCACCCAGCGCCTCGCCGAGGAATCCGGCCGCGGCCTCGCCGTCGAGGAAGTTCTGGGCGACGGCGGGGGCGCCGAAGCTCGCGGCCTCCGCGCTGCCGTCCTGGATCATCAGCTTGACGACGAGCACCGCGAGCACGGCGCCGGCGATCTGCACGAGGACGTAGATCGCCGCATCGACGGGGCCGATCTTGCGGACGGCGGCGAGCGCGATCGTCACCGCCGGATTGACGTGGGCGCCCGACGCGCCGCCGATCGTGGCGACGATCATCATCAGGGCGAAGGCGTGGACGAGCCCGACGACCGCGATGTCCGTGTAGCCCAGGCCGGCATCGGAGTTGACCGTCAGGACGAGCGCGATGAACAGCACGAGAAGGAACGTGCCGATCAGCTCGGCGGCGTACGCGGACCTCGCACGTCGTTGCATCCCTGCTCCCCCTGCGTCGCGGTCGCGGGCCATCGTATCCTCGGCGCCCGTGCGTCACATGCTCCTTCTCGCTCTGGTGCTGCTCGTCGCGCCGGCGACCGTCGCCGGTTGCGGCTCGGACGCGAGCGAGTCCGCCCCGAACGTCGATGCGACGCTGCTGCTGGACTTCCAGCCCAACGCCGTCCACACCGGCATCTACACGGCGATCGAGCGCGGCTACGACAGCGCGCTGGGCGTCAACCTGCGCGCCCGCGTGCCGGGAAGCACGACCGACGCCGTCAAGCTGCTGGCCTCCGGCCGCGCCGATCTGGCGATCCTCGACATCCACGACCTCGCGCTGGCGCGCGAGGCCGGCAGCGACCTCGTCGGCGTCATGGCGCTCGTGCAGACGCCGCTGGCGGCGCTGCTCGCCCAGCCGCGGATCCGCTCGCCGCGCGACCTCGAGGGCGAGCGCGTCGGCGTGACCGGCCTGCCCAGCGACGACGCCGTGCTGCGCTCGATCGTCGCCGGCGCCGGCGGCGACCCGGCCCGGGTCCGCGCGACGACGATCGGCTTCACCGCGGTGCGCAGCGTGCTGACCGGCCGCGTCGCGGGCGCCACGGGCTTCTGGAACGTCGAGGGCGTGGCGCTGCGCGCGCAGCGCCCGAAGATCCGCGAGTTCCGCGTCGAGCAGTTCGGGGCGCCCGCGTACCCCGAGCTCGTGCTGACGGTCACGCGCGAGACGCTGCAGGACCGCGCGTCGCTCGTGCGCGCTTCGGTCGCCGCACTCGCACGCGGCTACGAGGAGGTGATCAGCGATCCCGAGAACGGCGTGAGCACGCTCGTCGCGGCCGTCGACGGCGCGGACCGCGGCCAGATCCAGCGCCAGCTCGATGCCGTGATGCCGTCGTTCACGGCGGGCGCGCGCGGGTTCGGCGAGCTTGACCGCGCGCGGCTGCAGGCCTGGGCGCGCTGGGAGAAGCGCTTCGCGATCACCAAGCGCGAGCCGCAGGTCGCGCTGGCGTTCGACGGGCGCTACGTGCCCGAGCCCGGGCGCGACTGAGGACGGCGGCGCGCGGCGGCAGCCGCCCGCCGACCAGGGCGCCGGCGTGGCGCGGCGGCGTCCGGCCTCACGAATCGCGCTCGCGATGCAGCAACCGCGCCATGATCACCGACGAGCGCAGCGAGCCGTCGCGCCGTCGGTAGTGGTCGCGGCGAACGCCCTCCAGCTCGAAGCCGTAGCTCTCGTAGAGAGCGATCGCGCGCTCGTTGTCGGGCCAGACCTCGAGCTCGACCTTGTGCATCTCGCTGTCGCGCAGCCAGCCGAGGGCCGCCTCCATCAGCGCGCGTCCGCCGCCGCGGCCGCGCGCATCGGCGACGATGCACATGCCGAGCGAGACGACGCCGGCGACGGGCAGCTGGTGCAGCCCGAGGCAGCCGACGATCCGCGCGCCGTCGTCCTCGAGCACGAACAGCCCGTCGCCGCGCGCGATCCAATCTCGCACGAGCGCGGCGCGCCGGATGACGTCGACCGGCGGCTCGGTCGCGATCCAGCGTCCCTCCTGCGCCACCTCGGCGACGACGAGCGCGAACGCCGACGCGTCTTCGGCGGTGGCGGGGCGGGCGCGCACGCCGTCAAGCGTACGGGCCGGCGAGCGCGCCGACGCCCCGCGCGGCGTGCGTCAGGCGTGCGCCGTCAGGCGGCCGCCGTCCCGCCGCAGCCGCACGCCGCCGGCGCCGCGGTGGCCCCCGCCGCGCCACAGCAGCCGACCTTCTCCGCCGGCTCGCAGCACGCGTCGAGGGCGTCCTGCGAGCAGCAGGCTGCGGCGGCGGGCTTCGTGGCCCTGATGATCGCCGCGGCGGCCTGGTCGTGGACGCGGTGCGTCTCGGTGATCTCGACGTCGACGAGCCCGGCGGCGCGCAGCGCGTCGGCGAACTCCCGGCGCGTCAGGGCGCCGGCGATGCAGCCGGTCCACTGCGCCATGTCCGCACGCGTCGCGTCGTCCATGTCGGCGTCGGCGATGACGTCGGAGACCGCGAAGCGGCCACCCGGCCGCAGGACGCGCGCGGCCTCGGCGAGGACCCGCTGCTTGTCGCCGGCGAGGTTGATCACGCAGTTGGAGATGATCACGTCGACGGTCGCGTCGGCCAGCGGGATCTGCTCGATGTGGCCCTTGACGAACTCGACGTTCGCCACGCCCGCGCGCTCGGCGTTGGCGCGCGCGAGCGCGAGCATCTCGTCGGTCATGTCCAGCCCGATCGCGCGGCCGGTCGCGCCGACGCGCCGCGCGCTGATGAGCACGTCGGCGCCGGCGCCGGAGCCGAGGTCGAGCACGGTCTCGCCCTCGTGCAGGTCGGCGACCGCGGTCGGCACGCCGCAGCCCAGCGACGCCTCGACGGCGCGCTCGGCGCCGGCGGACTCGCCGGGGTCGTACAGCGCGTCGCCGAAGACCTGCTTGCCCGCGGCGTCCGTCAGCGGCACCTCGGTCGCCCCGCAGCACGACGCCGGCGAGCGGCCGCCGGCCGTCGCGGCCCGCGCGGCGGCGGCGTACTTGGCCCGCACCTGCTCGCGGATCGTGTCGGTATCGCTCAGCTCAGCCATGAGATCAGATCCTCCGTCCCGCCGGGGCGGGTGTAGTAGTAGGTCCAGGTGCCGCGCCGCTCGGAGACGAGGATCCCCGCATCGACGAGCACCCTGAGGTGCTTTGCGAGCCCGGCCTGCGACATCGAGAACAGCGGCAGCAGCTCGCACTGGCAGAGCGCCTCCGGCGCGGCCGCGCGGACAGCGTCGACGATGCGCAGGCGGGTCGGATCGCCGAGCGCCTTGGCAACGGTCGCCAGCGCGCCGGCCTGCTCGGGCGTGAGCGCCGGCTGCACCGGCGCCACGCAGCAGCCGGCGGGTTGCCGGCGGCGGGGCGAGAGGATCGGCGAGCCCGGCGTCACGTGGCGCAGCCTGACACAACCAACCGGTTATGTCAATACCACACGGTTATATCTCTGCGCCTGCGACCCGCGGCCCACTCAGTTGACGACCTCGCAGGAGCGCGGGTCCATCAGCCGGTCGCGCCGGTCGGTGGTCACGCGGTCGAAGCCGGCGCCGCACGTGATCTCGTCGGCGGCGCCGTCGATGCCGTTGATCTGGTCGTCGCCGTCGCCGCCGAAGAGCCGATCGGCGTCGAAGCCGCCGTTCAGCGTGTCGCTGCCGTCGCCGCCGCGCAGGGTGTCCGCGCCGCGACCGCCCTCGAGCTCGTCGCCGCCCCTCCCGCCCTCGATCAGGTCGTCGCCGCTCTCGCCGAACAGCGCGTCGTTGCCGTCGTCGCCGAAGACGGCGTCGTTGCCGTCGTCGCCGCGGACGTCGTCGTTGCCGGCGCCGCCGCGCAGGATGTCGTTGCCGTCCTGGCCGTTGATCGAGTCCGCCAGCACGCTGCCGATCAGCGTGTCGTCGGCGGCGGTGCCGTTGAGCGTCTCGTTCTCGGCCTGGACCGCGATCGCCTCGAGGATCGCGGCGCCCGCGGCGCCGCCGGCGAGCTTGCCCAGATGCGGCGCGCCGCCGAGGCCGTCGAAGCGCGGATCCTCGAGCGAGGGGTCCGACAGCACGGCGCGCTCGCAGCCGCCGTCGCCGGTGACGACGCGGATCAGCGTCGGCAGCGCGAGCAGCTCGGCGGGGTCCACGTAGACGGTGTCGAAGCCGGGGCCGCAGTCGTAGAGATCGGTGGTGTTGTGGCTCGCGCCGCCGAAGAGGACGTCGTTGCCCTCGCCGCCGCTCATGCGGTCCTGCGAGCCGCCGCCGAGGATGAGGTCGTTGCCGGGACCGCCGTCGAGGATGCCGTCGCCGGCGGGCGACCCGTCGGAGTTCATCGTCCCGTCCGGCGCCGAGCCGCCGAGGATGACGTCGTTGCCCTCGCCGCCGCGAACGGTCTTGTCGCGGCCGCGATTGGTGTGGATGTAGTCGTCGCCGGGCCCGCCGTCGACGA
The DNA here is from genome assembly GCA_046565905.1 of Thermoleophilia bacterium. GTDB lineage: Bacteria > Actinomycetota > Thermoleophilia > Solirubrobacterales > Solirubrobacteraceae > CADCVQ01. The sequence goes on from JBKHXR010000116.1 coordinate 29,079, forward strand.
GGATCTCGTTGCCGTAGCGCGACTCGACGATGAAGTCGTTGCCCGGGCCGCCGAACAGCATGTCGTCGCCGTCGCCTCCGTCGATCCGGTCGTCGCCCTCGCCGCCGTCGACGCGATCGTTGCCGGTGCCGCCGTTGAGGTTGTCGCTGCCGCCGGCGCCGCTGATCGAGTCGTCGGCGGAGTCGCCGTCGAGCGTGTCGGCACCGTCGCCGCCGTCGATCGCATCGGCGCCGAACCCGCCGGCGACGATGTCGTCGCCGACTCCGCCGAAGATCCTGTCCAGGCCGCCGCCACCGCGGATGCTGTCGGCGTCGGCACCGCCGATCAGCACGTCGTCGCCGGTGCCGCCGTCGAGGCCGTCGCTTCCGGGACCGCCGTCGAGTCGGTCGGCGTTGGTGTCGCCGAAGAGCATGTCGCTGCCGCTGCCGCCGCTGATCCGATCCGAGCCGCCGCCGCCGTCGCTCGTGTCCCTGCCCGAGCTGCCCGCCAGCCGATCGTTGCCCTTGCCGCCCAGCAGGCGGTCGTTGCCCGAGCCGCCCAGCAGCCGGTCGGCGGCCTTGCCGCCGTCGAGGCGGTCGCGCCCGCCGAGCCCGTGCATCACGTCCTTGCCGCCGCCGCCGAAGAGCCGGTCGGCCTTCGCGGTCCCCCTGATGGTGTTCGGCCGGGCGTCGCCGCGCGTCGTCACCGCGACGGCCGCAGCGGTCGTGAAGGTCGGCGCGAGGATCGCGACGAGGGCGATCAGGACACCATGGCGCGGGCTCATGCCCGTGATGTCGTCCGCGTCGCTCCAAGTCAGGAGCGGCGTCGGCGGATGTCGGACGGACGGCCCGGGAGGCTAGGCCTGCGCGCCCGGCAGCAGCCCGTCGACGAGCGACGCGCCCTCGCGCGCCATCCGCGAGCGCGGGACGACGAGATCGAAGCCGGCGGCGAGCGCGCTCGTGCGCGTCTCGACGTCGGTGTGCAGGTAGAAGGCGAGCGACCGCTCAGCCGCCGTGGCGGGCGCGAGCAGCTCGATGCGGCGCGTCGCGTCCTCGCACAGATCGGCGACGACCAGGTCACACGCGCCGACGTGGTCGAGAACGGCCTCCGGCGACCCGACGGCCGTCACGTCGTGCCCGGCCGCCACGAGCATGCCCTGCACCTTGGAGCCGAACAGCAGATCGGGCAGCAGCGCGACGACGCGTGCCATCGGGCCGATCCCTACTGCGCCCGGATGCGCTTGAACTCCTCGCGCACCGACTGCGGGCGGCCCCACATCTGGCGCACCTCGACGCGCCCGGAGCGCAGCTCGCGCAACGCCAGCTCGCCCTCGATCCCCGCGTCGTCGAGCAGCTTCAGCGTCCCGTGCACGACGGGCGCCGCGGCGGCGTGGCCGAAGCGATGGGCGACGAGCAGGCGAAAGTGCCAGTCGTGCTGCGAGTAGGGCTGGGCGTTGCAGGTCACGAGGTACGTCGCGGCGTCGATGTAGCGCTGCTCGTCGGCGATCCGCAGGTCGAGCTCCATGTCGGTCCAGTCGTCGGGCAGCGAGTCGACGATCTGCTGGAAGGTGTCGGCGAGCGCCATGTCCGGCAATCTAGACGAAAGGCGATCGCCCTCGTCCCGCCAGGCGCCGGCGTGCGAGGGCTATGCTCGCAGGCATGGCGATGCTGACCGAGCCCCTCGCCGGCGAGTACCGCGTGCTGACCGAAGGCTGCGGGCTGATCGACCGCTCCGAGCGCGGCAAGCTCGCCCTGACCGGCACCGAGCGCAAGCCGTTTCTCGCCGGCCAGGTGACCAACGACATCGAGGGCCTGGAGGCCGGCCGCGGCTGCTACGCCGCGTTTCTCACCCACAAGGGCAAGATGCTCGGCGACCTGCGCGTCCTGGCCGTCGAGGACGAGGGGGCCGAGCCGGAGCTGCTGCTCGACACCGAGCGCGCCACCCTGCAGGGGCTCTTCGACATGGTCCGCCGCTTCAAGATCGGCTACGACGTCGAGCTGCACAAGCGCACCGTCCAGCGCGGGCTGCTGTCGCTCGTCGGCCCGGCGGCGCGCGCCGTCGCGGGCGCCGAGGACCTGCCCCCGGAGGAGCACGCGCACCGGCGCGGCGAGATCGGCGGCCTTCCCGTGCGCCTGATCGTCACCGATGTCGGCATCGACGTGCTGTGCCCGGCCGAGGACACCGGCGCCGTCCGCGAAGCCGTGCTCGGCGCCGGTGCGACGGCGGTATCCGAGGACGCCGCCGAGATCCTCCGCGTCGAGCGCGGCCGCCCGCGCTACGGCTATGAGCTCGACGACGCGACGATCCCCCAGGAAGCCGGGCTCAACGACCGCGCCGTGAGCTTCACGAAGGGCTGCTACGTCGGCCAGGAGACGGTCGCGCGCCTCTTCTATCGAGGAAAGCCCAACCGCCACCTGCGCGGCCTCAAGCTCGCCGGGCCGGTGCCCACAGGCGCCGAGCTGCGGCTTGGCGAGCGCGTCGTCGGCCGCGTCGCGACGTCGCTCGTGTCCCCCGCGCACGGCCCGATCGCCCTCGCGCTCGTCCGCCGCGAGGCCGCGCCCGGCGACACGGTCGAGGTCGCCGGCGGCACGACCGCGCAGGTCGTGACGCTGCCCTTCGCCTGAACCTCCCGCGGGCTGCGGCGCGGCGCCCGGCTCGCGGTCACCTCAAGTTCCGACCTCGCCGGTCGATCAGCATGCGGTGACCGCAACATCGCGGCAGCGGGCCCTCCTGGCCGTCCTCGGCGTCGCACTCGCGATCCACCTTCTCAGCGGCGTCGGCGTCCTGCGAGTGCCCGCGGCGGCGACCGAGGGGCTCTACTTCCTCGTGATGACGGGAGCCGCCGGGCTGTGCGTGGCGCGGGCGCTGCGCGGAGGCTCCGAGCGCGCGGCGTGGTCGGCGCTCGCCGGCGGCATGATCCTGTGGACGATCGCCGACGTCGCGTACGGCGTCCTGTACGGCGCCGACGGCGTGCCACCGTTTCCGAACGTCACCGACGGCCTGTATCTCGCCTACTACGCCGCCACCTACGCCGGCGTGGTGCTGCTGCTGTCCGCCCGGCTGCGGCCGTTTCGCCGCTCGCTGTGGATCGACGGCCTGGTGACAGGGCTGACGCTCGCGGCGTTCGCGGCCGCGTTCGCCTTCGAGCCGCTGCTGCACTCGACCGAAGGCGACCCGCTCACGGTGGCCGTCACGCTCGGCTACCCGGTCGCCGACCTGCTGCTGATCGCCTTCGTCGGGCTGTCGTTCGCGCTGACCCGCTGGCGTCCGGATCGCACCTGGAGCCTGATCGCCGCGAGCTTCGCCAGCACCGCGGTCGCCGACGCGGTCTATGCCTACACCGCCAGCTCGCAGACCTACGTCGCCGGGCAGATCACGGACACCCTCTGGGCCGCCAGCGCCCTGCTCATGGCGATCGCGGCGTGGCAGCCGCGCGCGGCCGCCGCAAGAGGCGGCCGAGCGGGCGGCGGCGTCGTCGCGACGGGCGCGCTGGCGCTCGCGTCGCTCGGCCTGCTGATCGGCGGCTGGTTCGCCGAGCTGCTGCCCGCGGCCGGGGTCCTCGCGGCGCTCGCACTGCTGGCGGCGGTCGCGCGCGCCGGGCTGATGTTCGGCGAGAACGTCCGGCTGCTGCATGCCAGCCGCGGGGAGGCGCTCACCGACGTGCTGACCGGGCTGGGCAACCGCCGCCGGCTGCTGCAGGCGCTCGAGGACGGCTTCGCCGCGCGCGCCCGCCCGCGGACGCTGGTGTTCTTCGACCTCGACGGCTTCAAGAGCTACAACGACGCATTCGGTCACGTGGCCGGCGATGCGCTGCTCGTGCGCCTCGCCGGCAAGCTGGGCGAGAGCGTCGAGGGAGCCGGCGCCGCCTACCGGCTGGGCGGCGACGAGTTCTGCGTGCTGCTCGACCCTCCGGCCGGCCGCGGCGACGCGGTGATCGCCGCCGCCTGCGCCGCCCTCGAGGAGCGAGGCGACGCGTTCTCGATCACCGCGCCGTTCGGGATCGCGCAGCTTCCGCGCGAGGCGGCCGACGCCGAGCAGGCCGTGCGACTGGCCGACGAGCGCATGTACGCCGACAAGGAATCGCGTCGCGGCGCCGGCCGCAACCAGGCCTACAACGTCCTGGTGCAGGTCCTCATGGAGCGCGAGCCCGATCTGCACGAGCACCTGCTCGAGGTCGCGACGCATGCGCGGCGCACCGCGATCGAGCTGGGGATGCGCTCCGACGAGCTCGACGAGGTCGTGCGCGCCGCCGAGCTGCACGACATCGGCAAGATCGCCGTTCCCGACAGCGTCCTGCACAAGCCCGGGCCGCTGGACGAGGGCGAGTGGCAGCTCATGCGCGAGCATCCGGTCGTCGGCGAGCGCATCCTCGCGACGGTGCCCGCGCTGCGAACCGTCGGGCTGCTCGTCCGCCACAGCCACGAGAGCTGGGACGGCAGCGGCTATCCCGACCACCTGGAGGGCACGGCCATCCCACTCGGCGCGCGCATCATCGCGGTCTGCGACGCCTTCGACGCGATGACCGCCCAGCGGCCCTACGCGCCGCCGCGCTCGCCGGCTGAAGCGCTGCGCGAGCTGCGCTGCTGTGCCGGCACGCATTTCGATCCCGCCGTGGTCGAGGTGTTCTGCCGGGCGCGTACGGCGCTGCGCCCCGAACAGCCCCTGTCTAGACGCGCGTAGCGGCGGCGACGAACGCCGCCAGGTCTGGCGCTCCGGGGACCGGCGAGAGCTCGAGCGCCGGCACGTCGCCGCGCGCGGCCAGCCACGTCTGAACGATCCGCGCCTCCGCGATGCCGTCGCCCGCAAGCTGCGCGGCGCCGCCGTCGACGCCGGCGCGCCGCAGCGCCGCGAGCGTGCGGTCGTGCATGTCGCCGGCGCGCTCGAGCGCGTCCCAGTCGGCGACGCCGCCGCCGGCGAGCCAGAAGGCGTCGTAGCGCGTCTCGCGCGGGTGCGGCGCGAGGACCAGCCGCGGACGCGCGTGCGTCGCCGTGAGCGCGCCGTCCAGCGCGCCCACCAGCGCGGCGATCCGCTGGCGGCGGCGGCGCAGCCAGGCGGCGCGCTCGAAATGCTGGTCGGCGGCCGCGGCGCGCATCTGCGCGTCGATGTGCGCGAGCAGGGCCGGACCGCCGTCGCCGTCGCCGGTGAACAGCGCGAGCGCCTCATCGAGCCTGCGGCGGTAGAGGTTCGGGTCGAGGTCGTTGAGGCAGGGAGACATGCAGCGGCCCATCTGGCCGTAGGCCGACGGCCATGGGCGCAGGCGCAGCTTGCGGCCGCAATGGCGCAGGCCGAACAGCGAGTCCAGCTGCTCCTTGAGCTCGACGGCAGCCGCGCGGCTGCGCAGCGGACCGACCGTCACGGCGCGCCCGGCCGCCGGCTCGCGCGCGACCTCGAGCACCGGGTAGGCGATGTCCAGCCGGCAGCGCAGGTAGACGAACGCGTCGTCGTGCTTGTGAACGACGTTGCCCGGCGGGCGCAGCTCCTTGATCAGGCGGTGCTCGAGCACGAGCGCACCGAGCTCGGAGTTCGTCGTGCGGTGATCGACGACCGCCGCGTGCTCCGTCCATCCCTCCGCTGGCGCCGACGACGCGAAGTGCGAGCGCGCACGCGTGCGCAGGGAGACCGACTTGCCGACGTAGAGCACCTGCCCGGCCGCGTTGCGGAAGATGTAGACGCCCGGCTCGTCGGGCAGCGCGGCGGTGTGCGGCTTGTGGCGCTTGATCGCGCCGATCGGCCCCGTCGTGCGGCCGGCGCGCGGCCTGCGTGGCCGGCGCCGGCTCGGGTTGAGTGCGTCGAGCGCGTCGGCGACCGTCGGCGCGTGCGCGCACAGGCGTCCGAACAGCGCACAGAAGACGCGGGCGCAGGTCTCCGCGTCGGCGAGCGCCCGATGGGTCGTGTGCACCTCCACGCCGAGCGCGTCGGCGAGCGCAGCGAGGCGGCGCTGGCGCACGAGCGGCGCGAAGCGGCGCGCGAGCGCAACCGTGCAGAGCGTCGGCGGGTCGGGCCACTGCAGGTCGGCGCGATCGAACGCCTGGCGCAGCACGCGGCGGTCGAACGCGGCGTTGTGGGCGACGAGTACGCGCGCGGGCGGCGAGCCGATCAGCTCGGCGAGGTCGGGCAGCACGGCATCGGCGGCAGGCGCCTCGTCGACCATCCCCTGCGTGATGCTCGTGAACCGCTGGATCGCCCGCGACAGCGGCGCGACGGCGCCCACGAGCGTCTCCCAGCGATCGTGCAGCTCGCCGCCGCCGACGAGCACCGCGCCGACCTCGGTCAGCTCGCAGGCCGCGCCGGCCTTGCCGTTGGTCTCGGTGTCGACGACGATGAACTCCGTCGTCGCAAGCGGCTGCTGCAGCAGGTCCATCCCATGCACAGCCTGCCGCTCGGACATGACGGCATGCAGGTCGGCTTGCATCGCGGCCGGCCCGGCCGCACGCGCCCTCGCCGACCGCAGCCGTGGTTAGCCTGTTGGCCATGTATCCATACGCCGACGAAGGAGTGCGATGACGACGTTCGCGAGGCCCGCCATCGAGCTCCGGCTCGCGGAGCTCGACGCGCGCGCCCGGGTGGCCTGGACGACGTACCGCGACGAGCTCGCGAGCCTGGAGGGTCGGGCGTACGACGATGCCGAGGCGCCGGCCTGGGACCAGCTCCAGGCGAGCCTGCGCGAGGTCGAGATCGCGCGCGCCGACCTGGCGCCGCCGGGCGGCGACTGACGGACGTATCTCCGTCGGCGCATCGGACCCGGCTCGGATAGGTTTCACCGGTTGGTGAGCTTGCTGGCAGGGATGCGCAGGACGTCATGGACCGCTACCGCGGTCACCGTCGTCGTGGCGCTCGTACCCGGCGGGTGCGGCGGCGACGACTTCGCCAACCAACCGCGTGGCCCCGACCGGGTCGCGGTGAGCGTCTCGATCACGGGCAGCGAGGTGACGGTCTCGCCATCGCGCCTGGGCGCCGGGCCGATCGAGTTGATCGCGGGCAACCTCACGTCACGCTCACAGCGGCTCACGCTGCGAAGCGTGTCCCGCACCGGCGATCGGCGGGCGCTCGAGCAGCGCACCGGCCCGATCAATCCCGGCGACACGGCGTCGCTCACCGCCGACCTCGCGCAGGGCAGCTACCGGCTGACGACCGGCTCCGACGGGATCGCGCCGGCGACGATCCGCGTGGGCCCGCCGCGGGCCGGCGCGCAGGACAAGCTCCTGCAGCCGTAGCGCGGCGGTCGTGCGGTTGCGACAATCCGCCGATGCGCGGCTCTCGCACCGTCGCCTGCACCGTCGGCGCACTTGCGCTGGCCCTCGTGGCGGCACTGCTGACGACCGGCGGCTCGAGCGCCGCGCCGACGAAGTCGCAGGCGCTGTTCACGCGTACGCTGCTCAATGACGAGCGGACGACGGACGCCATCAGGCAGCTGCTGCGCGACGGCGGCGGCATCGTCGCACCGGACATCGCCTTCGCCGACCTGACCGGCGACGGACGCTCGGACGCCGTCGTGCTCGTCGACACCGGCGGCGTCGCCGGGGCCGTCGGGCTCTTCGTCTTCTCGACGCACGGCGAGGCCGAGGACAGCGACCTGCGCGCCGTGTACCGCTCGCAGCGCCTCTACCGAGCGGACGTCGAGGTCTCCGGCGCGACGCTGATCGTCCGCACGCCGCGCTTCGCCGAGGGCGACGACGTGTGCTGCCCCGCGAAGGTCGTGCAGCGGGTGTACGCCTGGAGCCCGGGCAGCAGGACGCTGCGCCTGCGCAGCTCGGAGGAGCGGGCCGGGCCCGCATAGCCGTCGCGGCACAGGCCGTCGCGGCTCGTGTTGCGATTTATGGGTGCTGAGCCCCCGAAAGTCGCAACGCCGGCCGCGGCCCACTGTGTTCGCAATACTTGCATGCGTGCACGCATCTTCTTCGAGGGGCCCTGAGGCGATCAACACCGCCGCCGCGCCCGGCGCGCCCCACGCGCCCCACGCGCCCAACCCGCCCGCCGCCAGCGAGCTCGCCGCGCAGCTGCTCGCGCTGTGGCGCAGCGTGATGAGCAGCGGCGGCGTCGGCGCCTACGCGATCTTCGAGCAGCTCGACCTCACTCTCACCCAGGTCAAGGCGATGACGGCGCTGTCGGGCGAGGAGCTGACCGTCAAGGAGCTCGCCGAGCGGCTCGGCCTCTCGCTGCCCGGCACGAGCCGCGCCGTCGACGCGCTCGTCGACCGCGGGCTCGTCGCGCGCCGTGAGGACACGGCCGACCGCCGGATGAAGCGGCTGCGCTGCACCGAAGCCGGGCAGGCGTCGCTCGAGCGTCTCGACGAGGCGCGGCTGGCCGGCCTCGAGCAGTTCACCGCGACGCTCCCCGCCGAGCAGGCCCGGCGACTGTCGGCCGCGCTGCTGCCGATCCTCGCGGGACTGCGCCACCGCGAGCAGGAGCAATGACCGATCGGATGCGCCTCACGGACGAGAACCGCCGCTGGTGGACGCTCGGCGCGATGTGCTTCGCGCTGTTCATGGTCATGCTCGACAACACCGTCGTCAACGTCGCGCTGCCGTCGATCCAGCGCGACCTGCAAACGTCGCTCGCCGGCCTCGAGTGGACGGTCAACGCCTACACGCTCGCCTTCGGCGTGCTGCTCGTGACGGGCGGCCGGCTGGGCGACATCTTCGGCCGGCGCCGCGTCTTTCTCATCGGCGTCGTGCTGTTCGCCGCCTCGAGCCTCTTCATCGGCTTCTCGCAGTCGTCTGCGTGGCTGATCAGCGGCCGCGCGATCCAGGGGGTCGGCGCCGCGCTGATGATGCCCGCCACCCTGTCGATCATCACCAACGCCTTCCCGCCGCACGAGCGCGGCAAGGCGATCGGCACCTGGGCGGGCGTCTCGGCGGTCGCGCTCGCGATCGGGCCGGTCCTCGGCGGCGTGCTGATCGAGCACGTTTCCTGGCAGTCGATCTTCTTCATCAACGTCCCGGTCGCCGCGGGCGCCGTCGCCGTCACGCTGTTCGCCACGCACGAGTCGCGCGACGAGTCTGTCCTGCCGAAGGTCGACGTCGCCGGCATCGTGGCGATCACGGTCGGGCTGACCGCGCTGACGCTCGCGCTCGTCGAGGCGAACGCGTGGGGCTGGGGCTCGCTGCGGATCATCTCCCTCTTCGCCCTCGCTGCCGGCGGGCTGGCAGCCTTCGCGCTCGTCGAGCGCCGCGTCAGGGTGCCGATGGTGAACTTCGCCTTCTTCGCCTCTCGCACCTTCCTCGGCGCGAACATCGTCGCCTTCATCGTGTCCTTCGCGATGCTCGCGATGTTCTTCTTCCTGACGCTCTACATGCAGAACGTCCTGCGCTTCTCGCCGCTGGAGGCGGGCGTCCGCTTCCTGCCGACGACGCTCATGATCATCGTCGTGGCTCCGGTAGCCGGGCGCCTGACGGACCGCATCGGTCCGCGGCCGCTGATGACGGCCGGGCTGGCGCTCGTCGCGGCCTCGCTCTTCTGGCAGTCCTTCCTGACCGCCGGCACCGGCTTCGGCTTCCTGCTGCCGGGCTTCGTGCTGATGGGCATCGGCATAGCGCTCGTGATGTCGCCGATGAGCACGGCGGCGATGAACGCCGTCGACCAGGCGAAGGCGGGCGTGGCGTCGGGGATCCTCTCGATGAGCCGGATGGTCGGCGGCACGCTCGGCATCGCGGTGCTCGGGGCGTTCATCGGGCATGCGAGGACGCAGGCGGCGTTCGTCGACGCGCTCGGCGAGGGCCTGCTGATCGGCGCCTTCGTCGCCGCCGCCGGCGCCGCCGTCTCGTGGGTGCTGATCTCGCCGGAGCTGGCGGGCGGTGCCGACCGCCGGCCACCGCCGGGCGGCGAGCTCGCCGCGCCTGCGCCGGCGGAGCCGGCACGCGAGCCGATCGGTGCGTAGATCGGCGACCAATCCGCGCGCGCACGTCGTCGCGGTGCGCGAGGCGGCGGCGTTGCTCGACGCGCCTGTTGAGCCGCGCCATCCGCCGGCCGCGTAGGATCCACGCCGAATCAGCCAAGCGAACCGAGGGGTAGCAACCGTCGTGGCCGTCGATCTCAGCCAAGTCGCATCCGTGGAAACCGAGCCGGGCGAGCTGCCCGCGACGATGGCCGCCTGGGTCATCCGCCAGGAGCGCGAGAGCGAGCCGAACACGGCCTTCCAGGTCGAGGAGATCGAGGTCCCCGAGCCGCAGGCCTTCGAGGTCGTCGTGCGCGTCATGGCCGCCGGCGTGAACTTCAACAACGTCTGGGCGGCGCTCGGCAAGCCGGTCTCGGTCTTTCGCTACCACCCCGACGAGGACCACCACATCGGCGGCTCCGACGCCTCGGGCGTCGTCTGGAAGGTCGGCCCCGGCGTCACGCGCTGGAAGGTCGGCGACGAGGTCGTCGTCCACTGCAACCAGGCCTCCTACGAGGACGTCGAGGTCCACGGCCTCGACCCGCTCGCCGCGCCGAGCCAGAGGATCTGGGGCTACGAGACGAGCTGGGGCTCGTTCGCGCAGTTCTGCAAGGTCCAGGCCCAGCAGCTGCTCGCCAAGCCCGAGCACCTGACCTGGGAGGAGGCCGCCTCCTACGGGCTGACCTACTTCACGGCCTACCGGATGCTGATGGACCAGGTCGATCTGCAGGCCGGTCACAAGGTCCTGATCTGGGGCGCGGCGGGCGGCCTCGGCGTCTTCGCCACGCAGCTGTGCGCGCTGACCGGAGCCGACTGCGTCGGCGTCGTCTCCTCCGACGAGAAGGGCGAGCTCGTCAGGCAGCTCGGCGCCAAGGACTTCATCAACCGCAACGAGTACGCGGGCATGATGCGCAAGGGCGGCGAGACGCCCGACGAGGAGAAGGCGCGCTTCGCCGAGTCGCGCCGCTTCGGCAAGCGCGTCAAGGAGATCCTCGGCGCCGCGCCCGACATCGTCTTCGAGCACGTCGGCAAGGCGACGTTCCCGACCAGCGTCTTCGTCGTCAAGCCCTTCGGCAAGGTCGTCATCTGCGGCGCGACGTCCGGCTTCGACCTGGACTTCGACGTGCGCTATCTGTGGATGCGCCTGAAGCAGATCATCGGCTCGCACTTCGCCAACGCGTACGAGTGCACGAAGGCCAACGACCTCATCCGCGAGTCGAAGATCCGTCCCGTCCTGTGGAAGACCATGCCCTTCGAGGGCGTCGCGGAGGCCCACCAGCTCATGTACGAGAACAAGCACTCAGGCAAGATCGCGATCCTCGTCGGCGCGACGGAGAGCGGCCAGGGCCGGACGGCGGAGGGCCCCGGCGCGATCATCGCCGAGGCGGGCAACTGATGGCCGGCCCCGGAGGCGTCGTCCAGCTGCCGTGGTACGCGACCGGCTTTCGCGGTGACGACCTGGAGGCGGCGCTGCAGCAGCTCGCGCCGCTGGCCACGCACCACGGCGCGACGCGCTACATGGTCTTCCGCTCGCGCGACGACCGCTACAAGTTGCTGATGTCGATCGAGTTCCCGAGCAAGTCGGGCTGGGACTCGTTCTGGTTCAGCCCCGAGTTCACGGAGATGCGCGCCGCATGCACCGGCTGGTACCAGGTCCCGCTGCTCTACACCTGGGCCGACCTCGTCAGCTTCGGCGAGGTCACGGAGCCCGCTGCGGTGAGCGAGGCGTCGAGCTGACGCCCCCCGCGCGGATCGCGTAGGGCGACGGCGTCCGGCGCACCACCGCCGGGTTCTCGATCCGTCCGAGGCGGTCCACGAGCCGCAGCCACTGCTTCGGGCGCAGGCCGAGCGCCTGGATGCGGCCTCCGTCACCGGTACCCCCGGTCGGGCGGAACCCGACGTGGATGTGGTCGGCGTGGTCGCTCATCGCCAGCGTGTTCGCCGTCCCCGGATAGCGCATCAGGCTGATGATCTGGTCGGGCGCCATCGTGCTCTGCAGGGTCAACAGCCGGCGGATCGCGCTGTCGGCGATCGACCCCGCGCCCTGGTTTCCGAGGACCGGCGTCCCGTTGATCGCCGAGATGTCGACGCCGTTGCCCGAGCTGTGCTGCGAGACGTTGCCGCTGACGGTGTGCGTGCGGTGCCCGCAGCGCAGCGACGACACCGTCGGGCGCAGGCCGCTCGCCGACAGGAACGCGAGCGTGGCGAGCACACGGCGGTCGACGACCCCGGCCATGATGTCGCGGCGCCCGCAGCCGTACACCTCGATGCCGCGATCGGCGAGCACGCGGCGCGCCAGCGTCTCCTTGCTCATGAGCAGGATCTGGCCGATCGAGCCGCTCGCGACGGCGGCGGCGCCCTTGGCGCGGTAGACCGCCGTCGACTCGAGCAGGCGCCAACCCTCGAGGAACGGTTCAGGGTCGATCCGCGGCACGTCGAGGCCGGGCGGACGGATCTCGAAGAGCATGTGCGCAGCGCCCGCGATCCCCGTGTCCGAGCCGATCCGCCCGAGGATCGTGCCGGCGATGACGCGCCGCCCCGGGAAGAGGCGCTTGAGCTCGAGCTCGTCGCGCTCCAGCCCGACGTCGCCGGCGAAGTACGAGCGCAGGCTCGCCGCCGCGGGCAGCGCGAACGTCGCGTCGAGGATCTGCCGGCGGCCGCCGGAGGGAAGCGATCGGGGCCGCGCGGGGTTGGCGAACAGCCGCTCCTTGCCGAGCTCGGCGGCCGGCGCAGACCGTCTCGCGGCGGGCGCGGGCGCTGTCGTCGCCGGCGCGGACGGGGTCGGAGGCCCGGCGCTGCGATTGCTGCCGGCGCTCGCCGGCTCCGTCGGCGCCGGGTCGGGCAGCGGCGTCGCCAGCGGGTCTGAGTTGATCGCGCCGGACGGCTGCCGCTGCACCTCGCGGCGCTCCTTGGCCACCAGCACGCTGCGCGCGGTCCTGGCGAGGTGCGCATACGTGTACGTGTTGCCGTAGGCATCGCGCAGCATCACGTAGCGCCCCAGCCGTGCGCTGCGGCCGACGCGGATGATCTCGCCGTCCTGGACGGCGACGACGGCCGTGCCGGGCGCAGCGAGGATCCGCAGCCCGCGCCGCGGGCCCGAGCCCGCCGGCCGCCTCGCGTAGCTTGCCCGGCCGGCGACCGGCGAACGGCCCTGCGCGAGGCCGGTCAGCGAGCCGACGAGGTCGGAGGGAAGCCCCGCGAAGAGGCGCGCGCGGCGCAGCACGGCAGCGACGTACCAGTCCGCGTGGTTGTAGGCGAAGATCGCCCTGCGCAGGTCGCTGTCCGCCCCGGCGGCCTTGAGGTAGCGCGCGGCGGCGAAGATCGCGTCGACCGGGTTGTACGGGTCCTTGCGGCCGTCCTCGTTGGCGTCGACGCCGTAGGCCCGCCAGCTCGAGGGCATGAACTGCATCCAGCCCAGGGCGCCGGCCGACGACACGTTGAGGTTGCGGCCGTAGTCCGTCTCGATCTCGTTGATCGCCGCCAGGATTTCCCATGGCACGCCGTACTGGATCGCGGCCGCCTGGTAGATCGAGAGCAGAAACGGCGGGATCCGGAACTGGCCGATGAAGAAGTTGGGAATCTGCGCGGGCCGCCCCGCCGGGCCGAGCAGGGAGCCCGTCTCGCCACCGGCGGCGGCGGCGGCGTCGTCGTCGTCGTCCGGCGCCTGCTGCGGCGTCGCCGTCCTCGCACGGCCGCGGGTGACGGCGCGCCCCGGCGCGCGCCCTGGGCTGTCCGAGCCCGCCTGCCGCGGTCCCTCGCGGCGGTCGAGCTCGGGCAGGTCGGCGAGGAAGTCCAGCGGCGCCACAGGCGGGGCGAACGGGACCGCGGGCTGCGGTGCGACGGGGGGCGCGGCAGCGGGCGGCGCCGGAGCGGGCGGCTGCGGGACCGGCGCGGGCTGCGGGACCGGCGCGGGCGGCGGCGGGACGGCGGCGGGATCCGGCGCCGGCGTCCTCGTCGCGGGGCCGGCGGGCGCGGGCGGATCCTGCGCCGCCGCAGGCAGAGCGACCGGGCCGCCGACGAGGCCGGCGCCCAGCACGAAGATCGCTGCGAGCCGCCGGCTGGCGCGATCGCTGCTCATGGCGTTGTCTGGGCCTCCATCGGGGGTCCTCGCATCGCGTCGCAGGCCGAGGACCACCCCCAGCACGGCGCCCCACGCTAGCGAACGAGGCGGCGGAGAGGATCCGCGCAAGCCATCTCTCACGCTCGACCCAAGGGTCATGGACAGCTGCGCCCGAGGGGCACCCCGTACGCTCTGTGCATGCACCCTGTCGAGCACCGCGGCCTGCGCGAGCTGTACGCGATGACGCGCCAGCTGCGCGATCACTGGCGCGCGCTCGCCGCCCGCCTGGACGCGATCGCACCCGATCAGGCCCAGCCCCTGCGCGCGGGATCGGACGTCGCTCGCGGCCTGCTGGCGGAGCTGACCGACGTGACGGCGCAGCGAGGCGTCTTCGGTCGACCCACCGCTCAGGGGCTCGGCGTGCAGCTCGCCCGGGTGCACAGCGGCGCGCTGGACACGGCGCTCGAGATCAACCAGGCGCTGCGCTTCGCCGTGCTCGACGCCGTGCACGTCGTGACGCTGCTCGAGTTCCTCGCGCGCGTCGCCGCAGGCGACGACGATCGCGAGCTCGAGGCGTTCCTCGGCCGATGGGCGACGCAGCTGCGCCAGACCGAGGACGCGATGCGCGCGGCGGTGCTCGCGCTCGCCGACGATCCCGATCTCGCGGTGCAGGCCTCGGCGCCCGGCGTCGCCGGCCGGATCGGCCACGGTACGGCGAGCCTGATCGGCACGTTCGGCGAGTGGTTCGACCGCCGGGCCGCACGCCGGTAAGCCGCTCAGCGCGCGGTCAGTAGCCTGGCGCAGGTGTCCGACGACCCCGAAGTCATCCTCTCAGCGCCCTCCGTCGACGCGGCCGTCAGAGCGCTGGCGGAGCGCAACAACCACCACCTGGCCTCGATGACCGAGGCCGAGCGCGGCGAGGCGGTCCTGCATTGGCGCGAGCTGGCGCTGGCCGTTCTGACCGCGGCGACCGCGGCCGCGCAGGCCGACGCGAGCGCCGGCGACGAGGCCGGTCCCGGCCGGGCCGTCGTGGTGCTCGAGGACGTCGAGGCCGACGGCGTCGCGGTTCACGTCAGCTTCCACCCCGAGTTGCAGGACCTCGGCGACGGGCAGATCGCCGGTACGCCGGCGCAGATCGCCGCGCTCGAGCTGCTCGACACGCTCGGCGCCGGCGACGAGATCGAGTAGGCGACCCGCTACGCGGCGTCGCTGCGCTCGCTGTCGCGGTCGATCTCCGAGCGCAGCGCGCGCAGCGCCTGGCGGATGATCCGCGAGACCTGCATCTGCGAGACGCCGACGAGCCGCGAGATCTCAGTCTGCGTGAGGTCCTCGGCGAAGCGCAGCCGCAGCACCTCGCGATCGCGCTCGGAGAGGACCTCGAACGCGTCGTCGAGCAGGACGCGCATCTCGGCGCGCCCGATGTCGGGATCGCGCGCGCCGATCGAGTCGGCGAGCGTCATGTCCTCGCCGGTCGGCTCGTCGAGCGAGCGGGTGCGCCGCGCCTCCTGGCTCTGGATCGTGATCAGCACCTCCTCGAAGGGCTGCTCGACGGCGTCGGCGAGCTCCTGCACCGTCGGCGAGCGGCCGTGCCTGGTGGTCAGCTCGTCGCGCGCCTTGGCGATCTCGATCTGCAGTTCCTGCATCCCGCGCGGGACCCGCATCGCCCAGGTCTTGTCGCGGAAATGGCGCTTGATCTCGCCGAGCACCGTCGGCGTGGCGTAGGACGAGAACCGCACGTCGCGCGAGAGGTCGAAGCCCTCGATCGCCTTCATGATCCCGACGCAGGCGACCTGCACCAGGTCGTCGATCGGCTCGCCCCGGCCGCTGTAGCGCCCCGCGAGGGCGCGCGCCAGGGGCACCATCTCCTCGGCGAGCGCGTCCCGCGCGCGGGTGTCGCCGTCCTCGTGGTAGGCGCGCAGGAGCACGCGCTCGCGCACGGCCCGGTCGGCATTGGTGCCACCCCCCTCGCTCACCCTGCGTCACAGCCTCGCATACGCGCGCCCCGCCGTCTTCGCCGACGCGGCGGGAGCGCCGTCAGCCCTGCTCGAGCGGGGCCATCGTCAGGCCCGCGCCGCTGAGCTGATCCCAGTAGAGCTCGGCCGCCTCGCGGTGGCCGGTCCACACGACCGCCAGCCCGCTGCGGTGGATCCTGTCCGCGATGCGGTAGCCCTGATCGACGCTGACGCCGGGGATGTGGCGCGCGAGGGTGTGCGCGACGTGGTCGAACGTGTTGTGGTCGTCGTTGCGGACGATGACGCGCCAGTGGCCGCCAAGCCCGCTGCCGGGACCATCGGTCCGCGGCTTCTCGATCGTCTGACTCATCGACATCTCAGGATACGAACGCTCAGCCCGATGCGCCAGCCTCGCGCCGGCGACTGAAGTAGCGGTCGATTCCCAGCCACTGGTCCTCGGGCGGCATCGCCTGCGCGTACGAGGCCGCCGTGCGCTCGTCGAGCGACGCCCGCAGCTCGGCACGCAGGGCGTCGGCGTAGCCGTGGCGGTCGGTGTCCCTGGCGAGCTCGCTGAAGCGCGCGAGCGCCTCGCGCAGCCGGTCGAGGTGCTCGCCGACGTCGCTGTAGTCGCCGAAGTGCGTGATCGCGAGCGCCTGCGGCTCCCACGCCTGGATCTTGTCGATCGACGTCCGCCAGGCCTCGAGGTCGAAGTCCGGCGGGGGCGTCGGCGCCAGCAGCAGTGCGCCGGGCGGCAGCCGCACGCCCGCC
This sequence comes from Thermoleophilia bacterium, assembly GCA_046565905.1. Lineage (GTDB taxonomy): Bacteria > Actinomycetota > Thermoleophilia > Solirubrobacterales > Solirubrobacteraceae > CADCVQ01. The sequence continues at coordinate 45,712 of JBKHXR010000116.1, forward strand.
GTGTCGCCCGCGAACACCCAGCCGCTGTCCTGGTGGCGGTAGGAGACGTGGTGGGAGGCGTGCCCGGGTGTGTAGGCGACGTCCCAGCCGTCGGCCGACTCGCCGCCGTGCAGGACGCGCAGGTTCTGCTGCGGGATCGGGACGACCTCGCCCCAGAGCCGGTCGAAGTCGTCGCCGTAGAGCCGCTTGGCGGACGCGACCAGGCGCTCGGGATCGGCGAGATGGCGCGCGCCGCGCTCATGCACCCAGACCTCGAGGTCGGGCCACTGGCGTACGAGCGCGCCGGCCGCACCGGCGTGATCGAAGTGGATGTGCGTCAGCAGCAGCGCGCGCGGCTGCTCGTCGCCGAGGGCTTCGAGCAGGTGCTCGACGCTCGACTCGGGGCCGGGATCGACGATCACGTCGTCGACCTGCCAGGCGCAGATCACGTGTTCACGGCCCAGGTGGCAGACGTCGATCGCGCGCATCGACGTCCACGCTACCCGTCGCTCGCCCCTGGCGGGCCGAGCGACGCGGAAAGCCGGTCTCGTCCTCCGTCGAGGCGACGTGCGCCCCGAGCGAGGCCTCTAGGTCTCGTCGCCGCCGGCGTCGCCGGCGTCGCCGCCTGCCTCGGCCATGATGTCGGCCATGTCGAGCGCGTCGCTGTCGCCCTCGCCGCCGCCGCCGCGCTGCTCGGCGGCCTGGATCTGATCGTCGGAGAGCGAGTCGACGCCCTCGGGGATCTCGCTCGCGGCAGCTTCGCCCTGGCCGGTGTCCGGCTCGGCGTGGCCCACGACCTGGCCTGGTTCGATGCCTGGTGTCTCGTCTGCCATGGATCTCCTCCCGTAATCGCTCGTTGCCCTTATCCGTACCCGTTCGCGGCACCTCCAAGCCCCGCGCCGGTACGATCCGCGGTCATGAGCGAGACCCCCGCGCATCGTCTGCCCGAGCCCGACCGGCCCTGGATGATGCGCACCTACGCAGGGCATTCGACGGCGAGGAAGTCAAACGCCCTGTACCGCTCGAACCTCGCCAAGGGGCAGACGGGCCTGTCGATCGCGTTCGACCTGCCGACGCAGACCGGCTACGACGCCGACCACGAGCTCGCGCGCGGCGAGGTCGGAAAGGTCGGGGTGCCGATCGGTCATCGCGGCGCGATGGGCGAGCTGATGGAGGGCATCCCGCTGGACACGATGAACACGTCGATGACGATCAACGCGACGGCGGCCTGGCTGCTGGCGCTGTACATCGTCACCGCCGAGGAGCAGGGCATCGACCAGAGCCTCCTGCAGGGCACGACCCAGAACGACATCGTCAAGGAGTTCCTGGCGCGCGGCACCTACGCCTTCCCGCCCGGCCCGTCGCTGCGACTCACCGCCGACATGATCGCCTACACGGTCACCGAGGTTCCGCGCTGGAACCCGATCAACATCTGCTCCTACCACCTGCAGGAGGCCGGCGCGACGCCGGTCCAGGAGATCGCCTACGCGCTCTGCAACGCGATCGCCGTGCTCGACGCCGTCCGCGCGCGCGTCGACGAAGGCCTCATGGGGACCGTCTTCTCGCGGATCTCGTTCTTCGTCAACGCCGGTGTGCGGTTCGTCGAGGAGCACGCCAAGCTGCGCGCGATGTCGCAGCTGTGGGAGCAGATCGGCCGCGAGCGCTACGGCGTGCAGGACCCCAGGCAGCTGCGCTTTCGCTACGGCGTGCAGGTCAACTCGCTCGGGCTGACGGAGTCCCAGCCCGAGAACAACGTCCAGCGGATCGTGCTCGAGGCGCTCGGCGTCACGCTCGGCCGCAATGCCCGCGCGCGGGCGATCCAGCTGCCGGCCTGGAACGAGGCGCTCGGCCTGCCGCGGCCGTGGGATCAGCAGTGGTCGCTGCGCATCCAGCAGATCCTCGCCTACGAGACCGACCTGCTCGAGTATCCCGACATCTTCGAGGGGTCCAGGGTCATGGACGGGCTCGTCGCCGAGCTCGCCGAGGGCGCGCGCACGGAGATGGCGGTCGTCGAGGAGCACGGCGGCGCGGTCGAGGCGGTGCCGTACATGAAGGCCTCGCTCGTCGACTCCCATCGCGAGCGGATCCGCCGCATCGAGGCCGGCGAGCTCGTCATCGTCGGCCACAACAGGTACCGCGAGACCGAGCCCTCGCCGCTCGCCGAGGGCGAGGACGGCGGCATCATGACCGTCGATCCGGGCACCGAGGCCGAGGCGAAGGCGGCGCTCGAGCAGTGGCGCAGCGCCCGCGACCAGGCCGCCGTCGACGCCGCGCTCGACGAGCTGCGCGCCGCCGCCGCCGACGACGCCGTCAACATCATGCCCGCGACGATCGCCGCCGCCCGCGCCGGCGCGACGACCGGCGAGTGGGCGCAGGCGCTGCGCGACTGCTTCGGCGACTACCGCGCGCCGACGGGCGTCGGCGAGGCGTCGGCGGGCCCGGTGGCGACGGGAGCGGAGCTCGAGGCCCTGCGCGACGAGGTCGCCCGCGTCGGCGACGCGCTGGGCCGGCGGATCAAGATCCTCGTCGGCAAGCCGGGTCTCGACGGCCACTCCAACGGGGCCGAGCAGATCGCCGTGCGCGCGCGCGACGCCGGCCTGGAGGTGGTCTACGAGGGCATCCGCCTGACGCCCTCGCAGATCGTCAACTCCGCCCTGCAGGAGGGCGTCCACGTGATCGGCCTCTCGATCCTCTCGGGGTCGCACCGCGAGCTGATCCCGTCGCTCGTCGAAGGCCTGCGCGAGGCCGGCGTCGACGCGCCGGTCGTCGTCGGCGGGATCATCCCCGAGGTCGACGTCGCGCCCCTGCGGGCAGCGGGCGTCGCCGCCGTCTACACGCCCAAGGACTTCGACCTCACGAAGATCATGCGCGACATCGTCGGGCTCGTCGCCGAGCGCAACGGCGTCGCGGCGAACGTCTGACGCACAAGCTCCTTGACCGTCCACCGGAGGCGCATCCCGCACGCCGCGAGCCGCGAGACGCCGGCGATCCGCGACCCGGGCATCGCGCAGCGCAGACCGGCCTGCGCCCGCGGTTGTCGTTCGCCGGCTCGGGTAGGTTCGGCGCATGGACATCTGGACCGCGGCGAGCATCGATCCCGAACCCCGCCGCCCGATCGTGCTGCACTCCGAGGAGGGCGCGGCCCGGATCGTGGCGATCAACCTGCCCGCCGGCGACGAGCTGCAGGAGCACCAGGTGCACGAGCACGCCTGGCTGCACGTCCACCGCGGCTCGATCGAGGTCGTCGCCGATGGCACCGGGCGCCGTGTGGAGGCGGGCTCGCTCGTGCACTGGAGCCCGGCCGAGCGCCACGCGGTACGCGGGGTCGAGGACGCGCTGCTGGTGCTCATGCTCGCGCCCTGGCCGGGTCCGGGGCATCCGAACCTGCGCAGCGCCGGCTGACCGCCCTCGACGGCGCCGCGCGCGGGCGCCGCCGCGACGCTCCGCTAGCGTCCGCGTCCGTGCCCGCCACCGGCGAAGAACTCGGACAGCGGCTGCGCGATGGCGATCTCTCCGTCGCGCCCGCGGTGCTGAACATCGTCGAGAGCCGCGCCGCGGCCGACAGGGGCGAGATCGCTGCGCTGCTGCACGCCGTCTCCCCCGCGGCGCTCGGCGGCGAGGCGCCGGCGTACGTCGTCGGCGTGACGGGGCCGCCCGGCGTCGGCAAGTCGTCGCTGCTGTCCGAGCTCGTGCGCGCGTGGCGGGCGCGCGGCCGCTCGGTCGCGGTGCTGGCCGTCGACCCCTCGTCCAGGCGCTCGGGGGGCGCGCTGCTCGCCGACCGCGCCCGGATCGCGGCCGATGCCGCCGATCGCGCCGTCTTCATCCGCTCGATGGCGGCGGGCGGTCGCCTCGGCGGCCTGGCCCCCGCCACGCGTGCCGCGGCGCACGCGCTGGCGGCGGCGTTCGACGTCGTCGTCGTCGAGACGGTCGGCGTCGGCCAGTCGGAGACCGAGATCGCCGAGGTCGCCGATACGGTCGCCGTCGTGGTGCAACCCGGTGGCGGCGACGTCCTGCAGTTCCTGAAGTCGGGGATCATGGAGATCCCCGACGTGCTCGTGGTCACGAAGGCCGACCTCGGGCAGCTGGCGCAGCGCACGCGGCGCGACCTGAACGCCGCCCTGCGGTCGCTCGGCGCGCGCGACACGAGGGTGCTCGCGGTCAGCTCGCTGGCTCCGGCGGCGGGCTTCGACGAGCTCGTCGAAGCGCTCGACGACCATCGCGGATCGCTCGACGTGGCCGCCCGCCGCGCTTCGGCGCGGCGCGCGAGCGCGCTGGCGGACTTCGTCGCCGAGCACGGCGACCGCGGGCTGCGCGCGCTCGGCGGCGCGCGCAGCGCAGCCAGGCTGCTCGACGAGCAGGACGCCGCGCTCGACGTCTGCGCGCTGACCCGCGTGCTCGAGCGGGCGACGGCGCCGTGAGCCGCGCGGCATCGCTCGATCTGGCGTTGATGGTGGGCGCGTTCGTCGTCGCGACGGTCGTCGCCGAGCTCGCGGGCGCAGCGAACCTCGGCACGGCGGCGTCGTTCGGGCAGATCGCGCTCGCGCTGACCGCGGTCTACGTCGTGCTGCGACGCTGATCGCGCGGCAGGACCGCCGAGCCGACGGCGAGGCGGCGCCGCCGCCGCGGCTACGGCGCGACGGTCTCCGACCCGGCTTCGGACAGCGACGAGACCTTCCAGTCGTCGCCCTCCTTCGTCAGCCCGACCGTGTCGGTCGACGGCACCTCCCCGCCGGCGGTCGAGCGCACGCGCGCAGACGCGGTGTCGCCGTCGACCTCGACGCTGAGCACCCGCAGCTGCGGGTTCTGGCGATCCTCCAGGCCGGTGCGCAGCGCGACCTCGCAGGGCAGGCCGGCGGCACGGATGCGCTCCACGAGGTCGGACGCGTACAGGTCGTCGCACAGCGTCTGATAGTCCTTGTCGCGCGTGGCGGCGGCAAAGCGATCGAGCGTCTCGCGGACCTCCTCCTCGCTGTCGGCCTCGGGCTTGAGCACGCTGACGAGGAGGACCAGGACGAGGACGATCGGGACGAGCGCGAAGACCAGCTTCCGGCCGCGCAGCCTGCTGAGCTTCACGAACGGCTTGCCGAGGAAGCGCAGCGGGCGCAGGCGCCGGGCGAGGAACCTGCCGATGGCGCGGAACGGCGTCGTGACGACGGAGACGGCCTTTCTCATAGGCGCGGCAGCCTAGTACGTCTCTGCCGCGGTGCGCCCACAGGGCGGCTGCGCGAGGGCTCTCGCCCTGCGCTCCGCGGGCGACGGGTGCGCGACGGGCCCGCGATCTGCACGCCAGCACGCGCGGATCCGGGCGCGGGCGGCCTTCGCCCTGGGCTCCGGCGGCTGCGCTCGCGAGTGGGTCGCTCGCGCTCTCGCCGTACGGTCAGAACGCCGCACTACCATGACCCGCCATGGAGGCAAACGAAGCCCGCTCGTGGCTGCGCTGCTATCGGTGCTGGTCGACCGACCTCGAGGTCCAGGTGCACTACGAGGGGATCCACAAGATCGATCCCGATACCGGTGAGCGCGCCGAGCCGGTCGACGAGTTGCAGGAAGCCGTCGTGCAATGCCTGGAGTGCATGCACGACCAGCCGCACCTCGGCTTTCACAACGGCCGCGTCGAGCCGATCGAGGACCGCTGGGAGCGGATGATCGCCGGGACGCCGTGGGTGGCGTCATGCACGGTGACGGTCGAGACCGACGACGTCGAGACGTGCTCGGGCCCGGAGGCCGGTGACGCGCTGTCCTACGCGGCCTTCGGCGACCACGGCACGCGTGAGTTCTTCACCCACGTCCGCTTTCACAAGCATGACGGCGACAAGGTCGTCGTCCACCTGCTCGTCGAACTCTACGCGCGCTCGCTCGAGGAGGCCACGACCGTGCTCGAGGACGCCGCTCGCGGCATGCTCGCGATCACGTCGCTCGCCGAGGAGTCGCGCCCGCCGGCGGCGACCGGCGAGGAGCGTCACTAGCCGCGGCGCCGGTCAGGCCCCGATGCTCGCGACGAGACCCTGCAGCGTCGTGAACGCCGGCTTGGGCGAGTAGTCGTCGCGCAGCAGGCCGTAGCCGTTCTCGAGCTGACCCGACACGGTGTTGCCGTCGCGCAGCGAGAACCAGTAGACGTCTGTGATGCCGTAGATCGACTTCGTCGCGTCGGCAGCGGCGACGATCGCGCGCAGCACGGCGTCCTGCGTCGCGGCGGTGCGCGCCGCGGTCGTCGGAAAGCCGGTCTCGGCGATCACGATTCGTGCGCCGGTGACGCCGGCGGCGGGCATGTGCCGGTTGCGCACGGCGTCGAGCGTGCCGCGCATCGTCGCGTCGATCTGCGACGCCGTCGGAGCGTTCGTCGACAGCGGCGGCGACCACGTGCCCGGATAGACGTTGACGCCGACGAAGCCGACCGCCTGCATGAACGCGCTGCCGCCGGCCTGCCTGAGGCCCGCCCACATCGGCTCCGTGGTCGCCGGGTCGTCGCCCGCGGCCCAGTTGAAGCCGATCTCGATGTCGGCGCGACCGGCGGCGACGACCTCGGCGCGTGCCGCCGGGATCGCCGTCGCGATCGCCTCGATGACGCCCGGGTAGGAGCCGTCGCCCGCTCCGGGCGAGGGGTTGTTGGGCTCGTTGCCGACCTGGATGGACACGGTGCCCGCCATCGCCGCGAGGCGCCTGGCCTGCGTGCGGATCCAGGCCGGATAGCCCGCGGCCCAACTCGCGTCGGCGGGGCGGTAGCGCAACACCGCTGCGACCTTCAGGCCGTTCGCCGACCACCACGACGCCTCGCTCATCAGACCCTCGACCGAGCCCGCGGAGACGCCGTCGTAGTCGCCGTAGAGGTGGACGACGAACGAGCGGCTGCCCTTCAGCTGCTTCACCGTCGCCATCGACCTGTCGGCGTTCTCCGCCACCGACGGCGCACACTCGTTCACGCAGCCGGCCGCACCCCACGGATAGATGCCGAAGCGCAGCCGTTCGACGGCGGGCGGAGCCGGGCGCGCGCTCGGGGGCGTCGTCACGGTGGTCGGCGGGGTGGTCGTCATGGTGGTCGGCGGGCCGGTCGCGGTGGGGATGGTCGTGGTGGCTGGCGGCTTGGGCGTGCGCTTCGGCGAGACGCAGGCGCTCGGGCGGCGGCCGCCGGGCGTCTGGCACAGGATCGTGACCTTCGGCGACGCCGGCGCGCGGATCTTCAGGTACACGACGATGCCGACCGTTCCCGGCCTGGTGATGCGGACCTCGAGCCGGGCCCGCCGCCGCAGCCGCGCGCGCGAGACCAGCGACGTCAGCGAGTACGACGAGACCGTCCGACGGACCCTGCGCGTCCTCGGCTTGAACGCGCAGCCCGACCCCCTGCAGCTGACGCGGATCTTCGACCCCGCGTGAGCGGGCCGCACTTCGAGCCGGCGAATGACGGTGTGGCGGCGCGAGGACTGCTGGCGAAAGTGGACCGTGGAGTCGAGTTGCGGCGCGGCGCCCCGGTCGGCGGCGGCCGAGGGCGGCACGAACGCCGTCGCCGCGCCCACGCCGACGACGACCAGCGCGACCAGCACACGCGAACGACGGGCCATGTCCGATCATTCGGCACATCGACCACAGGTCCACGCGCGTGGCTGCGCGGACCTGGACGGACGTTCGGCGCGGCGGGGCGCCTACGGGTAGATCCCGCGCATCCGCGCCGCCTCGGACACACGCTCGATCGCGACCGACAGCGCTGCCATCCGCCAGTCGCAACCGAACCGGTCGGCGGCCTCGATCACGCGGCCGAACGCCGCGCGCAGCTGGCGGCGCAGGCGCTCCTGGACGTCGAGCTCGTCCCAGGAGTAGCGCTGATGGTCCTGCACCCACTCGAAGTAGGAGACCGTGACGCCGCCGGCGTTGGCGAGGACGTCGGGGACGATCAGGATGCCGCGCTCGCGCAGGATCGCCTCGGCCTCCGGCGTGGTCGGCCCGTTCGCCGCCTCGACGACGAGCCGGCACTGCAGGCGCGGTGCGTTCTCGTCGGTGATCTGGCGCTCGAGCGCGGCCGGGATGACGATCTCGCAGGGAACCTCGAGGACGTCCCCAGGTCCGACCTGCTTGGCGTCGGGGTAGCCGTCGAGCACGCCGGTCTCCGCGTGCCAGCGCTCGAGCGCCGCGATGTCGAGTCCGTCGGGGTCGAACAGGCCGGCGGTGTGATCGGAGACGGCGACGACGCGCGCGCCGATCGCGTGCAGCTCCCCCGCCGCGACGGCGCCGACGTTGCCGAAGCCCTGGATCGCGACGCGCGCCTCGCGCAGGTCCAGCCCGATGCGCTCGCACACGGCCTCGGTGACGTAGACGACGCCGAGGCCGGTCGCCTCCCGCCGGCCGGTCGTGCCTCCCAGCACGACGGGCTTGCCGGTCACGATCTCGAAGACGGAGTGGCCGACCATCTGCGAGTAGGTGTCCATGAACCACGCCATCTCGCGGTCGCTGGTCGCCATGTCGGGTGCCGGGATGTCGCGGTCGGGCCCGATCACCGGGATCAGCTCCGCCGCGTAGCGGCGGGTGAGGCGCTCGAGCTCGGGAACGCTCAGCTCGCGGGGCGTGCAGCGCACGCCCCCCTTCGCGCCTCCGTAGGGCAGGCCGAGCAGCGCGCACTTCCACGTCATCCACATCGCAAGCGCCGCGCACTCGCCGAGCGAGACGTCGGGGCCGTAGCGGAAGCCGCCCTTCGTCGGGCCCATCGTCAGCGTGTGCTGCACGCGGTAGCCGGTCAGCCCGAGGACCCGCCCCGAGTCCAGCCGGACGGGGAAGTTCACGACCAGCGCGCGGCGCGGCTCGCCGAGGCGCGTCACGAACTCGGGATCGAGCTCCAGCAGCGCCGATGCGCGGTCGAACTGGTCGTTGGCGATGCGGTAGAGCTCCGACGCCCATTCGCGACCGGGCAGGACATCGTCGACGTCCTCCTGCGTCTGCGTTGCCATCCGGGGACCGTACAGCCCGCGGCGGGCGCGAGCGACATGCGGGTGCGCTGACGGGATCCCGGCGATCGGACCGCTCGCCGGCGATCGCGTGCGAATCCACGCGCCGGATCCAGGCTGATCGACGCGCGCGATCTGGCGGCCTTCGTCACGGAGATGACCGTCGCGCGCGCATGGCGCCTTCGACGCGGCCGGCGCCGAGCTGGCATCCGGCCTGATCTCGGCCCGGCGCCCGGGCAGCGGCCGTCGGCTGATGCAGCCGGCCGCCGGCCGGACGCAGGCCGGGGAGGACCGCTCGTGGCGGCGCGCCAACCGTGCCGGGATCTCGTTCGGCCGGCCCTGCAGCGGGTAGACGAACCGGCCACCAACCGATCGCGAAAGGAGCCGATATGAGCACGATCGAGAAGTCGATCGAGGTCAACGCACCGCTCAGAACGGTCTACAACCAGTGGACGCAGTTCGAGGAGTTCCCGCAGTTCATGGACGGCGTCGACGAGGTACGCCAGCTTGACGACACGCACCTGCACTGGGTCGCGAGCTTCGGCGGCTCGAAGCACGAGTGGGACGCCGTGATCGTCGAGCAGGTTCCCGACGAGCGGATCGCGTGGGGCAACGTCGACGGCAAGGACAACGCCGGCGTCGTCACGTTCCATCGGCTCGACGACAACACGACGCGCGTCATGGTGCAGATGGACTTCGTGCCCGAGGGCATCAAGGAGAAGATCGGAGACGCGATCGGCGCGCCGGACCGCCGGGTGCAGGGCGACCTGGACCGCTTCAAGGAGCTGATCGAGACGCGCGGCGTCGAGACGGGCGCCTGGCGCGGCGAGGTCGCGCAGCACTGATGCGCCGCCGCGTCACGTAGCGAAGACGAGGGCCGTGTCCGCGCGGGCCCTCGTCGTCGCTGCGCGACCGGCGTGGATCCGGGCTCAGGCGGGCGTCGCCGCCTGCTGGAGGATCGCCGTCGCGCCCGACTGCGTCCAGCAGCGCACGATGTCCCGCATCGAGAGGATCCCCACGACCTCCGAGCCGTCGAGCACGACGACGTGACGGAACTGCGCGCGGACCATCTCCTCGGCCGCCCGCTCCAGCGACCAGTCCGCCGCCGCGTACTTCAGCCGCTGCGTGAGGTGAGCCTCGACGAGCTCGCGGTCCAGATCGTCACCCGCTCCGCAGGCGCGCAGCAGATCGCGCTCGGTGAAGATCCCCGGCCCGACCCCGTCGGGGTCGAGCACGACCGCGGCACCAACGTCCGCCCGGGTCATGCGCCGTGCCGCCTCCCGCACCGTGTGCTGTGGTCCAACCGTCACCACGTTGCGGTTCATGCCGTCGCGCACCAGCATCATGCACCTCCTGCTCCTATTCGTGCCGATCGACACAATTCTACTCCTCCGGCGAGCCCGTGGATCGGCACCCGCGGAGGCGCGGCCCGGTCGTGCTGCTCGAGCGGGCACGGCCCGCCGACGCCGCGCGCGTCGGTCGCGGTTCGCCGCCACGCCTGCGCCGCCGGCCGAGAGGCGATCGCCTGCATCGCCCCGTCGGGCAGCGCCCGGGGCCGACCGCCTCGCCGCGCCGGGCGAGGCGGTCGACACAGATGAGCGCCGCTAGCGGCGGCCGCGCGCCTTCTTGCGCCGGCGCATGCGCAGCCAGCGCTTGAACAGCGCGATCACGCCGCCGCGTCCAAGCGCTTCTCGAACGCCTCGAACTGGAGGCCGATCTCCGCCGGCAGGTCGTCGCCGAACTTGTCGAGGAACTCGCGCATCTGCGGAAGCTGCGCCTTGAACGCCTCGACGTCGACGTCGTGGACCTTGTGCAGGTCCTCGTCGGAGATGTCGAGGCCGTCGATGTCCAGCGCCTCGAACGTCGGGATGATCCCCACAGCCGTCTCGATGCCCTCGCCTGTTCCCGCGCAGCGCTCGAAGATCCACTTCAGCACGCGCGAGTTCTCGCCGAACCCGGGCCACAGGAAGCGGCCGGTCTGCGGATCCTTGCGGAACCAGTTGACGTAGAACAGCTTCGGGAGTTGGGCGCCGTCGCGGGCGCCGATGTCCAGCCAGTGCTGGAAGTACTCGGCCATGTTGTAGCCGCAGAACGGCAGCATCGCGAACGGGTCGAAGCGCAGCTGGCCGATGCCGCCGGCGGCGGCCGCCGTCATCTCAGAGCTCATCGTCGAGCCCATGAAGACGCCGTGATTCCAGTCGAACGCCTCCGTGACCAGCGGTACCACCGTGGCCCGCCGGCCGCCGAAGATCATCGCGTCGACGGGCACCCCCTTGGGGTCCTCCCACTCGGGCGCGATCGCCGGATCCTGCCCCGCAGGCGTCGTGAAGCGGCCGTTGGGATGCGCTGCGGGCGTCTCGCAGTCGGGCGTCCAGTCGTTGCCCTTCCAGTCGATCGCGTGCGCCGGCGGCTGCTCGGTCATGCCCTCCCACCACACGTCGCCGTCATCGGTGAGCGCGCAGTTGGCAAACAGCGTGTTGCGCTCGACGGTCTTCATCGCGTTGGGGTTGGTGTCCTCGCCGGTGCCCGGCGCGACGCCGAAGAAGCCCGTCTCGGGGTTGATCGCGTACAGCCGGCCGTCGTCGCCGAACTTCATCCACGCGATGTCGTCGCCGACCGTCTCGACCTTCCAGCCCGGCAGCGTCGGCACGAGCATGGCCAGGTTGGTCTTGCCGCAGGCCGACGGGAAGGCCCCGGTCACGTACTTGGTGTCACCCTCGGGCGAGGTCAGCTTGAGGATGAGCATGTGCTCGGCGAGCCAGCCCTCGTCGCGGGCCATCGCCGAGGCGATCCGCAGGGCGTAGCACTTCTTGCCGAGCAGCGCGTTGCCGCCGTAGCCAGAACCGTAGGACCAGATCTCGCGGGTCTCGGGGTAGTGGACGATGTACTTCGTCTCGGCGTTGGTCGGCCAGGGGACGTCCTCCTGGCCCACGGCCAGCGGGGCGCCGATCGAGTGGACGCACGGGATGAAGGTCCCGTCGTCACCGAGGACGTCGAGGGCCTTCTTGCCCATGCGGGTCATGATCCGCATCGACACCGCGACGTAGGCGCTGTCGGTGCACTGGATGCCGATCTCGCTCTTGTCCGAGCCCAGCGGGCCCATCGA
>JBKHXR010000117.1:0-37381 GCA_046565905.1 Thermoleophilia bacterium
TCGATCGAGTCCACCCCGGGGTTGCCGGTGCGGTTGAAGATCGCCACGGCGAGACAGATCATCGCGAGGTTGATCGCGCCCGCCGCGCCGAGACCGACGACGACGTCCAGTCGCAGGAAGCGCAGCAGCTCGCGCCGCTCGCGGTCGTCGTGCGGCTCGATCCGCCGCTGCGTGAGCGCCGAGTGCAGGTAGACGACGTGCGGCATGACCGTGGCGCCGATGATCCCGATCGCGAGAAGCAGCGACTGCGATCCGGCGAAGCCCGGCACGAGGCCGTCCGCGATGCCCGCCGCGGACTGGTTGCCCACGGCGAGCAGGTCGTAGAGAAAGCCCAGTGCGACGAGCCCCAGCAGGCCGGCGATCGCCAGCTCGAAGCGGCGATGGCCGCGCTGCTCGAGGGAGAGGATCCCGAACGCGACCACGGCCGTGATCAGCCCGGCCGGAAACAGCCCGATCCCGAACAGCAGGTTCAGCCCGATCGCGGCGCCGACGAACTCGGCGAGGTCGGTGGCGATCGCGACGATCTCCGCCTGGATCCAGAGGAAGACGTTCGTGGCGCGCGGAAAGCACTCCCGGCACAGCTCCGGCAGATTGCGGCCCGACGCGAGGCCCGCCTTCGCGGAGAGGTACTGCACGAGCATCGCCATCAGGTTCGCCATCACGACGACCCAGACCAGCAGGTAGCCGAAGCGCGCCCCGCCCTCGATGTTCGTCGCGAAGTTGCCGGGATCGACGTAGGCGACGGCGGCGACGAACGCCGGTCCGAGCAGCGCCAGCCGGCCGCGCACGGGACCGCGCGCGCGGACGCTGCGCAGCGGGCTCAGCGCCGCCGGCAGGCCCTGCTGCTCTGCTATGGCGACTCTGCTCGGGTGACTCGCATCGCGCGGCACAGCGGGAGCCCGAGCACATGCGTCTGCGTCGGGAAGCGCAGGGTGCACGGTCCTTCGAAGGGCTGGCGGTCGAGCACCTCGAGCTCGTCGCCGACGCGGATGCCGAGCTCGGCGAGGTAGCGCAGCATCTCCGGATCGGCGTCCGAGACGCGCACGAAGCGCCCGCGGGCCCCGACCGGCAGGCTGTCGAGCGACTCGCTCTGGCCCTCGTCGATGACGAGGTCGCGGTCGGGGATCGGATCGCCGTGCGGGTCGTGCGTCGGATGCCCGAGCTTTGCGGCGATCCGCGCCTCGAGGTCCTCCGAGAGCACGTGCTCGAGCGCGTCGGCCTCCTCGTGCACGCGGTCCCACGGCACGTCGAGGTGCTCGGCGAGGTAGAGCTCGAGCAGGCGGTGGTGGCGCAGCATCTCCAGCGCGAGGCGCTCGCCGGCGCTGGTCAGGCGCACGCCGTGGTAGGGCTCGTGGATCGCGAGCCCGCGCTCGGCGAGCTTCTTGACCATCGCCGAGGCGGACGCGGGCGTCACGCCGCAGCGCTCGGCGAGCCTGTTCGTGCTCACCGCCTTCCCCCCCGCCTGGCGCTGCAGGGAGTAGATCGACTTCGCGTAGTCCTCGATCGCGTTGCTCTGGCCGGTGCCGTGGATCGCCGCCATCTTCGCTAGTCGTCCTTCCCGCAAGCCGGGGACACGACTACACCGTGACGAGCAGACCGGTCGTGAACATCAGCGCGAGGCCCGCCAGCAGGCCCCCGACGACGCGCGGCTGCAGGCCCCGCTCGCCGTCGGCGCGCAGCGCCGGCGCGAGCTGGACGATCACCTGCGCGATCGCACCCGCGCCCGCGCCGAAGAGGAACGCGGCGACGGAGTTGTTGAACGCCGAGGCGCCTACCCATGCGCCGAGCACGGCGGGGGCGCCGGCGATCAGACCGAGCGCGGCCAGCCGCCCGAGCGACGGGCGCGACGAGGCGATCGGCGCGACGATCGCGAGTCCCTCGGTCGTGTTGTGCAGCGCGAAGCCGACGACGAGGAACGCGCCGAGCGCCAGCGCCCCCGTCGTGTACGCGGTGCCGATCGCCAGGCCCTCGCCGAGGTTGTGCAGGCCGATGCCGACGGCGATCAGCGTCGCGAGCGCCGTTGCGCTCGCGCCCGCGGCGGCGCGTTCGCGGCGGCGCCGCGACAGCCATGAGCTGACGCCCGTCAGCGCGAGGTACGCGACGGCCGCCCCGAGGAAGACGAGCGCGACGCCGCCGAAGGCCTGCGACCCCTCCCCCGCGAGCTCGACGCCCTCCAGCGTCGCGTCGATCGCGAGGAAGCCGAGCAGTCCGACCGTCAGCGCCATCACCACCCGCAGCCAGGCCGGCGGGATCCGCCTGACCCAGGGCAGCCAGAGCATGCCGAGCGCGATCGGGATGATGCCGACGTAGACGCCCAGCAGCGCCATCAGGCCGTAGAAGCCGGCGTCGGCGGACGGGGTCTGCACGGCGACCGGGATCTCGTGCGCGATCGTCCCGCCCGACGAGGTCAGCAGGGCGACCTCGTAGGCCTCGCCCTCGATCCACGGCTGCGAGATCACGAGCTTCTCCGTCGCCAGGCGGTCGATCGGCTCGCCGGCGCCCTGGAATGAGGCGAAGGCGTCGTTGACGATGACCTGCGCGACCGCGACGGGGTCGGGCCCGTCGTTTCGGACGGTCAGCTCGATCCGTCCGGGCTCGAGCACCGTGCGCTCGACGGCGAGCTCCTCGGCCGGTGGGCCGCGGCGCTCGCCGAGGCCCGGCCCGCCGAGCGCCGAGAAGAGACCGACCGCCGCGATGATCAGCAGCAGCGGTACGAGCCCGAGCACCCACGCGGGGACGCCACGCGTCAGGCCGGCGCTTGCGTTCGCCGCCTCCATCGCTAGTCGATGACCTCGAAGAACCCCATCCACCCGAGCTCGGTGAACTCCGACTGGTGGGCGTGGAACATGAACCGCCCCGTGTGAGGGAAGCGCATCTCGAGGATCCCGCGCTGACCCTGGCAGAGCATCACGGTGTCGGTCAGCTCGCTGGGCTGCTTCGACGTTCCCGTCGGGAAGTAGTCGAAGAAGTTGCCGTGCAGGTGAAACGAGTTGATCAGGTCGTACTCGAGGACGTTGACGAGGTAGAGCCGCACGAGCTCGTTGCGCTTGATCCGGATCGGCTTCTCCGAGTAGGCGAAGCCGATCGTGTTCGCCGCGTACACCTCGTTTGCGCGATCGAAGTTGGTGTCGAAGCCGTTCATCACCATGACCATCTCGTCGGCCTTCTCGCGCGGCTCCTTCGGATCGATCAGGAAGGCGCCGTACAGGCCCTTGGCGATGTGCTCGGCGAGCGGGCGCACGTGGCAGTGGTAGAGGTGCAGGCCGTACGGCGTGGCGTCGAACTCGTAGACGGTCTCGCCGCCCGGCGGGATGTCGCCCGGACCGGAGCCGGCGACGCCGTCCATGTTTGCGGGATGGATGCCGTGGAAGTGAATCGTGTGCGAATGGCGTCCGCCGTTGACGAAGCGGATCCGAAGCCGGTCGCCCTCCGTCGCCCGCAGCGATGGGCCGGGGATGCGCCCGTTGTAGGACCAGGCGGTGAACTTGACCCCGGGCGCGATCTCGATCTCCTGCTCGGCGGCGGCGATCGTCCACTCGCGCAGCGTGCGCCCGTCGGGCAGCGTGCTGACCTTGCCGGCGTCGAAGTCGCGCAGCAGCACGTGCGGGTCGAAGCCGTTGGCGCGGTGGTCGACCTCGCCGCCGCGAAAGCCGATGTGGCCATCGCCGTCGTGGCCGGCGACTGGGTCCGCGGTGTGCTCCGCGGCATCCGCCTCGCCGTGCGAATGCGGGACCGCAGCATGCAGCGCGGTCGCGCCGAGGCCGACGGCGGGAACGGCGCTGAGCAGGCGGCGGCGGGTAAGTCGCGTCACGACGACGATTATGGCACGTCTAAATAATCTGTTGCTACCTGGCGGGGTTCGGCGCGAGGTAGGTCTGCGCACAGCGTGCGGCGCGGGACGCCAGGTACGGCTTGGCGAAGTCCTGCGACTGCGGCGAGCGCCGCGGGCGCCCCTGCTCGAGGCGCCGCGAAAAAGGCAAAACCCGCCGAGCCGCCGGGGCAGGCGCTAGCGTAGGCGCATCTGTACTCGACACGGGAGAACTCAATGACCAAGCAGGAGCTTGCACAGAAGGTGGCTTCGGACACCGGTCTCAGCGGTTCTGATGCGAAGGGCGCAGTTGACGCCACCTTTGATGCGATCGCCAGCGAGCTCGCCGGCGGTGGCGAGGTAGCGGTCGCGGGCTTCGGCAAGTTCAGCGTGAGCGAGCGTTCCGCACGCGAGGGCCGTAACCCGGCGACCGGCGAGACGATTCAGATCGCGGCCAGCAAGGCCGCGAAGTTCTCGGCGGCTTCCGCGCTCAAGAAGGCGCTGAACTAGCACTCTCGGCGACGGACGGCAGCCGTTGCGCCGCTCGTCCCCCCCTGCACGATCTGACGTTCGACCCCGGTGGCTATCGCAGCCGGGGAGTTCGTCGTTGGCCGGCCAGAGCGGTCAGCGCAGCTCTCTGCGAATCACCAGCTTCAGCCCCGACCAGACGTCGTCGATCGCGCAGACCTTCACGTCGACGAGCCCGCGCGGCAGCGCCACGTCGCGCACGACGTCCTCGGTGACGTCGGTCGGCACCTTCGCTGCACGCTTGGGCCAGGCGACCCAGAGCATCCCCGCGGGTCGCAGCCGGCGCTGCAGCTTCGCGAGCCCCGGCTCGAGCTCGCGCCGCCGCGTCACGAACAGGATCGCGAGGTCGACGTCGTCGGCGACGCGCCGCAGGACGGTGACGCCGTCGGGCAGCTCGCCGACGAGGTCGCTGAACCCGTCGGGCGCGTTGACGTGGTGCACGCGCATGCCCGGCGCGTAGCCGAGCTTGCGGGCGAGCGGGGTGCCGGAGCAGCCGGCGTTCACGGTCGCAGACTAATGGCGCCCGAGCGGCATGAGGCGGCCCTCAGCTTCTGCGCCTGCCGGGGATCGCCACGGCCGCGCGGCGCGTACGCGGCGGCGACGACGAGATGCGGTGCCTCGCATGGCTGTGAGAGCCGCGACCGCGCCGCTTGATACGCGATCAGGCCGCCTGCGCCGACACCTCCGCGATCAGCTTCGACAGCCGTCCGCCCTGCCACGCCAGCGGCGAGCGGCCCTCCTCCTCCACCTCCAGGCGCCCGCGCGGCAACAGCTCCGCGTAGCGCTGGGCGATCGCGAGCGGGTGCCCCGGGTCGGCCTCGTCGCGGCTTCCCACGACGAGCGCCGGGCACTCGATGCCGGCGAGCTCGTGCAGGTCGGCGAACGGGGCCGAGCGGGGAACGGCGCGCAGCGCGTCGGCGACCGCATCGAGATGCTCGTGGACCGCCATCCGCTGGCGTAGCGCGCGACCGACCGTCTCGCGCCACGCGGCCGGGACGCGCTCGACGCCGAAGGCCTCGACGAAGCCCTCGATCCCGTGCGTGCGCAGCGCGTCGCTCAGCGCGTCCCAGCGCGCGAGCCGCTGCGCGTCGGCGTACTGCGCGGGATCGAACCCGGGCGTGATCGCGACGATCGCCGCGACGCGTTCGGGCAGCTCGAGCGCCAGGCGCAGGCAGGTGTGCGCGCCCATCGAGACCCCGGCGAGCACGGCGCGGTCGATCGCCAGCGCATCGAGCACCGCGACGAGGTCGGCGCAGAGGTCGGCGTAGGAGTAGTCGCCCGACGCAGGCGCCGGCGATGAAGCGCCGTGGCCGCGCGCGTCATAGCTCACCACGCGATGGCCGCCGCGCTGCAGGGCGCTGGACCCCATCACGACGTAGCGCCGCGACGCGGTCAGGCCGTGCAACAGCACCACGGGCGTGCCCTCCCCCTCGTCCGTCGCGGCGAGCGTCACGCCCGCGCCCGCGTCGATCCGGCGCTGCGCCATCACGCAAGCCTTGCAGCCGGCGCCCGCCGGCGATCGGACGCCGCGCGGCAGATCGCCTCGCCGCCGCGCCGGCGGCCGCCCGCGCCGGCGCACCCGCGGGAGCGCGGGAGCGCGCGAGCGCGCGAGCGCGCTTGTCTACCCTGTGACGGCATGACCGTGATCGATGTCACCGAGGCCGACTTCGAGACCGAGGTCGTCCGGCGCTCAGCGGACGTGCCGGTCGTCGTCGACTTCTGGGCGCCGTGGTGCGCTCCGTGCCGGCAGCTCGGCCCGGTCCTCGAGAAGGCCGCGAAGGCGCGCGAGGGCGACGTCCTGCTCGCGAAGATCGACACCGACGAGAACCCCTCGATCGCGAACCTGTTCGGGATCCAGGGCATCCCCGCCGTCAAGGCCTTTCGCGACGGAAAGGTCGTCGCGGAGTTCGTCGGGGCGCAGTCCCCGGCGCAGGTCGAGGCCTTCTTCGACGGTCTCGTCCCGTCCGCGACGCAGCGCTTGCTCGACGCCGGCGACGAGGCGTCGCTGCGCACGGTGATCGAGAAGGAGCCGGCGAACGTGGAGGCGAACTTCAGGCTCGCCCAGCTGCTGTATCGCGGCGGCGACCCCGACGCCGCGCTGCGCCATCTGCGCAATGCCGCCGGCAGCTTCGGCGCCGACGGGCTGGCGGCGCGCATCGAGCTCGAGCGGGCCGACGGCGCCCGCCCGCGGCTCGGCGAGGCGTTCGCGAAGCTCGACGAGGGCGACCACCAGGCCGGCCTGGACATCCTGCTCGAGGAGCTCGCCGGCGCCGAGGGCGACGACAAGGAGCGCCTGCGCAAGGCGATCGTCGCCGTCCTGGACGAGCTCGGCGTCGAGCATCCGCTCGCGCGCGATGCCCGCCGCCGGCTCGCGCAGGCGCTGTACTAGGCGCCATCCGGCCCGCGAACCGCGCGGTCAGCGCTGCGCGGTCGCGTGCTCGCGGACGAGCTGCGCGCTGCGCTGCGGCTGCTCCCAGAAGAACATGTGTCCGGAGCCCTCCAGCAGCTCCAGCCGCGCGCCGGGGACGAGCCGCGCGATCAGCTCGCCGTTGGTGACGTCCATCAGCCGGTCCTCGGTCCCGTGGATGACCAGCGTCGGCGTGTCGAGCTCCGGCAGCCGCTCGCTCGTGTCGTGGCCCATGATCGCGCTGAGCTGCGCCATCAGCACGGGGATCGGCGCGGGATACTGCGCCGCGACCTCCGTGTAGAGCTCATAGGCGCCCTCGCGCTCGGCGTACTCCGCCGCGATCATGACCTCGTAGCCGACGCGCATCGTGCGCTCCTGGTCGCCGGAGAGAACGGCCTCGGCGAGCATGCCGACGACCGTCATGTCGGTCATCGTCGCCTCCCGGCCGCCGGGGAACGTGCAGCCGAGCGTCAGCGTGCGAACGCGGTCGGGCGCCTGCAGCACGAGCTCCTGGGCGACCATCCCGCCCATCGAGATCCCGACGACGTGGGCTGTCTCGATCTCGAGCGCGTCGAGCAGCCCGATCGCGTCGTTCGCCAGGTCGACGATCGTGTGCTCGCCGTCCAGCGGGCCGCTGCGACCGGCCCCGCGGTGGTCGTAGAGGAGCAGCTCGAAGGTGTCCTCGAGGGCGCCGAGGAACTCCTCGCCCCAGTGCAGGCTGTTGCCGCCGAGGCCCTGGATGAGCAGCAGCGGCTCGCCCGCCCCCCGGCGCTCGTAGTACAGGTCGGTTCCCGCGATGTCGATCGTCGGCACCTGCGAGACGGTATCGGGTGATGTCGTCGCAGATGGGGAGAACTCCCCATGGGCACGGCCGCGCTGCGGCACTATCGTCGCTTCCGAGGCTCGGGGCGCTGCGGAACAGGAGCAGCCATGCCGATCGACGCCACGATCACGTTCGACAGCCTCGAGTGCTTCGCCGAGCACGACACGTCGGGTGGCTCGGAGCCCTACCTCTGGCCGATCTACCTCTGGACCGATCCGGCCCTCGTCGGCCAGGCCCGCTTCGTCGAGCTCTCGACGGCCTCCATCGGTGAACCCTCGGCACCGCTTGCGATCGACGCCCGCGCCGGCGACACGCTCGACCTGCCGTTCCCGCCCTTCACGCGCCGGCTCGCCGACGGCGCGCGCGGGATCGGCGTGGTCGTCGTCGCGCTCGAGGCCGACGAGACCCCCGATACGGCGATGACGGTCGGACGCAACGTGCTGCGCGACGCGCTCGGCGACGAGCTGCGCGCGTTCGCCCTCGCCGAGGGCCGCGCGCCGAGAACCGGGGATGTCGAGGGCGAGGAGGATGAGGTCACGCCGATCGTCGAGCGCGTCGAGCCTCAGGTCGAGGACGCGATCGCCGATCAGCTCAACGTCTTCCAGAAGCTGCGCAACCAGGACGACGTGCTCGGCCACGCGTTCGCGTTCTTCGACCTCGGCGACGTGAGCGCCGATGACCAGGAGATCGTGCTCGACGTCGTCGAGGACTCGCGCCAGCACTATCGCGTGCGGGGCGCCCTGCGCGTGCGCGAGACGGTCCCGGTCCGGCCGCGCTGCCCGCGCCGACGCGACGCGCTGCGCCGCGCGCGGGCGCGCCTGCAGAGCGTCGAGATGAGCATCGCCGACCTGCAGGAGCTGCTCGGCCGGCTGCCGGGCAGCGCGAAGGCGCAGGTCGCCGCGCGCATCCGCGAGCAGCAGAGCCGCGACCTCCCGCGTGCCCGGGCGATGGTGTCCGAGGCCGAGCGCGCGCTGGACGCCTGCCTGGCGCGGGCGCGGGAGGGCGCGACCGCCGCCGGATCTCGCCAGGCGCGATCCTGATCGTCGCGCCCTGACCGGCGGCGCTCGGCCGGAGCCACCGGACCGGCAGCGCAACGCCGACGGCCCGGGACCGGCGCGGGTCGGGCCGCGCTTCGTCGACCCGGCCCGCGCCCTACAGCGGCAACGCCAGCTGATCGGCGTCAGCGCCGGCAGCGGCGGGATCTTCGAACGCGGCCACGCGGATCCCGAGCAACCGCACCGGTCGCGCGGGCGCATACTCGCGCAGCAGGTCCAGGGCGACCTGCGTGACGACTGCCGGATCGTTCGTCGGCAGCGCGATCGTGCGCGCCCGCGTGACCGTGGTGAAGTCCGACAGCCGAACCTTGATCGCGACGTTGCGCCCGCGCCGGTCCTGGCGGGCGAGGCGGGCGCAGAGCTGGCCGGCGAGGTCGCCGAGGACCTGCTCGAGCCGCGCCGCGTCGGAGATGTCGTGGTCGAAGGTCGTCTCGCGCGACTCGGAGACCGCGACGCGCGAGGTCGTCAGCTTCGCCGAGGCCTCGAAGCGCGCGCGGCGCTGCAGGTCGGGACCGTGGTTGGACCCGAAGCGCGCGACGAGCGCGTCGACGGGCACCGTGGCCAGCGCCCGCAGCGTCGTGATCCCGATCTCCTCCAGGCGTCGCACCGTCTTGGGGCCGATGCCGGGCACCAGTCCGGGCGAATGCCCCGCGAAGCGCGCGCACGCCTGCTCGCGCGTCAGGCAGACGAAGCCGCGCGGCTTCTCGGCATCCGACGCCACCTTCGCCACCAGGCGGTTTGGCCCGATCCCGATCGAGCACTCCAGGCCCGTCCGCTCGCGAATCGCGTTGACGAGGCGCCGCATCGCCGCGCGCGGCGCGACGAGCTCGCTCAGATCGAGGTACGCCTCGTCCATCCCGACCACCTCGACGCGGTCGACCGCCTCGCGCACGAGCTTCATGACCTCCTTCGAGGCGGCGCTGTAGGCCGCGAAGTCGGGGGCGACGAGCACGGCGTCCGGGCACAGCCGACGCGCCCGCGCGGTCGGCATCGCCGATCCGATACCGAACCGGCGCGCCTCGTAGGACGCGGTGGTGACGACCGCCCGCGGGCCGCTGCCCGAGACGATCACCGGCAGCCCGCGCAGCTCGGGGCGGCGCAGCAGCTCGACGCTCGCATAGAAGGCGTCGACGTCGAGATGCGCGATCGGTGTCACGGCCCTGAACGATGACGACCCGACCGGCGCGGTCGGTCGTGGAACAATCACCGCATCGCCCGCGGCCACCGCATCTCCGCACTCGACGCGTCCTTCCTGCATCAGGAGCGGGCGGGCGCCCGCGTCCACGTCGCCTCGATCACCGTCTTCGACGGTCCGACGCCGTCCTACGACGAGCTGCGCGAGCACATCGAGTCGCGCCTGCATCTCGTGCCGCGCTTTCGCCAGCGGCTGGCCGGCGTCCCGCTCGACCAGGGGCGGCCCGTGTGGGTCGACGACCCGCATTTCAACCTGCGCTATCACCTGCGCCACGCCGGCGTCCCGGCCCCCGGCAGCGAGGAGCAGCTCAAGAACCTCGCCGGTCGCCTGTTCGCACAGCGGCTGGATCGCACGAAGCCGCTGTGGGAGCTGTATCTGGTCGACCGCTTGCGCGACGGCGGCTTCGCGCTCGTCGCCAAGAGCCACCACGCGCTCGTCGACGGGATCTCCGCCGTCGACATCACCACGGTGCTCTTCGACACGCAGCCCGACGTCCCGCCGAGCGGCCCGCCGCGCAAGCCGTGGGCGCCGCGGCCGCTGCCGACGCCCGCCCAGCTGCTGTCCGACGCGCTGATCGAGCGCGCGACGCGCCCCGCAGAGGCCGTCCGCTCCGCGCGCGCGCTCGTGCGCGCGCCGCGCCACGCCCTCGCGAGCACGCGCAACGGGCTGCAGGCGATCGGCGCGCTGACGTTCGCCGGCCTGCGGCCCGTGCCGCCGACGCCGTTGAACGTCGAGGTCGGGCCGCACCGGCGGTACACATGGGTCGACGCCGAGCTGGCGGTGCTGCAGCGCGTCAAGGACGCGCTCGGCGGGACGGTCAACGATGCGGTGCTCGCCGTCGTCGCGGGCGCGCTGGGACGGTTCTTTCGCCACCGCGGGATCGACACCGACGGCCTGACGCTGACCGCGCTGGTGCCGGTCTCCGTGCGGGCCGAGGCCGAGCAGGGCGCGCTCGGCAACGAGGTTGCGCCGATGTGGGCGCTGCTGCCGGTCGGCATCGAGGATCCCGTCCGCCAGCATGCTGCGATCCGCGACGCGACGGCGGTCGAGGACGAGCGCCAGGCGATCGGCGCGCGGACGCTGACCGAGCTCGCCGGCTTCGCCTCGCCGACGATCATGAGCCAGGCCGCCCGGCTGCAGCAGAGCCAGCGCTTCTTCGACCTCGTGGTGACGAACGTGCCCGGCCCGCAACAGCCGCTGTACCTGCTCGGCCGCCGGCTGCGCGCGGTGTATCCCGTGGTCCCGCTCGCACGGCGCCAGGCGCTCGGCATCGCCGTGATGAGCTACGACGGCAGGCTCGGGTTCGGGCTGCTCGGGGACTACGACGAGATGTCCGACCTGGACACGCTCGCCGACTTCCTGCGCGCGTCGATCGACGCGCTCGCGGCGGGCGCGTCGGTGCCGCGCCGCGCCGCCCGCGGACGGCGCGCCACGCGTCCGCGCCGCCCGGCGGCCGGCAAGATCCGCTGATGGGGCGCTCCGAGCTGGGCGCCAAGGCCCTCCTCGCGATCGCCGCGACGGTCGTGGGCGTGATCGGCGTCGCGGGGATCGCGGCGTTCTTCGCGGCGCGCGACGATCCCACGGTCCCGCAGCAGCGCGAGGGCCCCGGCGTCGCTCGCAGCCCCGGATCGCAGCCGGCGGTCAAGCCGGGCAACATCCTGCTGCTCTACAGCGACGAGCGCCTGACGAGCGACCTGCGCGCGTTCGCGAGGCGCAGCGCCGGCGCGCCCAGCCCGGCGCTCCAGGCCGCCGGCCAGGCCGTCCTGCTCGAGCGCCGCCCGAACCTCACGGCGCCGGTGACCGCCGTCACGGCAAGCCGCATGCTCGAGGCCTCGGGACCGGACGATCCGCGTCTGGAAGCCTTCGTCGAGTACTGGCTCGGACGGGCGCCGTGACGCAGCCACCGCTGCGCATCGCGCTGTCCCAGCTCAACGCCGTCGTCGGCGACATCGCCGGCAACGAGGCGAAGATCTGCGACGCGATCGCCGCCGCGCGCGACGCCGGCGCGCAGCTCGTCGTCTTTCCCGAGCTCGCGCTGACCGGCTACCCGCCCGAGGACCTGCTGCTCAAGGAGCATTTCCTCGCCGAGACGCGCGCCGCGCTCGAGCGCCTCGCCGAGCACGCCCGCGAGATCGTCGCGATCGTCGGCTACGCCGAACGCGCCGAGGACGTCCACAACTCGGCCGCGGTCCTCGCCGACGGCGCGCTGCAGGCGAGCTACCGCAAGCTGCACCTGCCCAACTACGGAGTCTTCGACGAGCTGCGCTACTTCCAACCGGGCGAGCGCGGCGCGACGATCGAGGTCGACGGCGTCGCCGTCGGCCTGACGATCTGCGAGGACATCTGGCAGCCCGGCCCGCCGCTGTCGGACGAGGCGCTCTCGGGCGCACGGGTGATCGTCAACCTGTCGGCGTCGCCCTACGACGCCGGCAAGGGCGCGCGGCGCGAGCGGATGCTGCAGCAGCGCGCACGCGACGAGCTGGCGGCCGTCGCCTTCTGCGGGTTGGTCGGCGGACAGGACGAGCTCGTCTTCGACGGCCACTCGCTCGTCGTCGACCACGAGGGAACCGTGCTCGCCCGCGCCCCGCAGTTCGAAGAGGCGCTGCTGCTCGCCGAGGTCGATCCCGTGACGGTCGGCTCGGCCAGGCTGCGCGACACGCGCCGGCGCGCGCCTGCGGCGGCCGCGCGCGCGAGCGTCGACCAGCTCGGGTCCTTCACGGTCGGACGCCCGCCGGCGGGGCAACCGTTCAGAGCCTCCGTCGCGGAGCTGCCCGATCCTGTCGAGGAGGTCTACGGCGCGCTCGTGCTCGGCACCGGCGACTACGCGCGCAAGAACGGCTTCGAGCACGTCGTGCTCGGGCTGAGCGGCGGGATCGACTCGACGCTCGTCGCGCTGATCGCCGTCGACGCGCTCGGCGCCGACCGCGTGACGTGCGTGACGATGCCCTCGCCGTACTCGTCGCAGGGCACGCGAGCAGACGCGCACCGCCTCGCCGAGAACCTCGGCTGCGCCCTGCTGGAGCTGCCGATCGAGCCGATGATGCGGGCCTTCGACGCGGCGCTGGCCGGCGTCTTCGCGGGGCGCGACCCCGATCTGACGGAGGAGAACCTCCAGGCGCGGATCCGGGGGAACCTGCTGATGGCGCTGTCGAACAAGTTCGGCTGGCTCGTGTTGACGACCGGCAACAAGTCCGAGATGTCGGTCGGCTACTCGACGCTCTACGGCGACAGCGCCGGCGGCTTCGCCGTGATCAAGGACGTCCCCAAGCAGCTCGTCTACCGGCTGGCGCGCGATCGCGACGAGCGCGCCGGCGGCGGGCTGGTCCCGCCCGAGCTGTTCACGCGCCCGCCCTCGGCCGAGCTGCGCGAGGACCAGCGCGACGAGGACTCGCTGCCGCCCTACGACATCCTCGACGCGATCCTCGAGGGCTACGTCGAGCACGACCTCGGCCGCGACCAGCTCGTCGCCCGCGGCCTGCCGGCCGGGGACATCGACCGCGTCATCCGGCTCGTCGACATCGCCGAGTACAAGCGCCGCCAGCAGCCGCCGGGGATCAAGGTCACGACCCGGGCCTTCGGACGCGATCGGCGGGTTCCGATCACCAATCGCTTCGGCGGCTAGCGGGTCGTCCAGGCACGCCGGGTCGCTGCCGGGCGGTTGACGTGGGGCGCCGTCGGCGCGACGACCGGCCGCTTCCGGCACTCGTGCGGTTGACGTGGGCGCGCACCGCCGGGAACAACCGTGGTCGCGTGCGAGCACGGATGGCGAGAACAGCTCTGATATCGAGCAACATCCGCCACCGTGCTCCCTCGAGCCCCGTCGGAGCCCGCGACGGGCGGCCCGGGACAGCGCCCCTGCCACGCAGATCCTGCGATCGGCGCCTAGGAGGGCACCGGCCGGACGGCGATCGTCATCCGCGTAAGGGCGCACAACCGCCCCGAGTCGTCGGAGATCTCGACGTCCCAGATCCACGTCGTCCGACCGCGGTGGCGGCGCAGCGCGCGCGCGTGGATCGTGCCCTCGGTGATCGGTCTCACGAAGGACGTGTTGTTCGACAGCCCCATCGCCGCCATCCCCTCCGCCATGACGACGACCGCGGTGCCGACCGAGGCGAGCGTCTCGGCGATCGACGCCAGCACCCCGCCGTGGACGAGCCCGAAGGGCTGCTTGACCTCGTCGCGCACCGCGACCCGGGCGCGCACGAGCGCTTCGGTGACCTCGAGCAGCTCGAGGCCGTAGAGGGCGTCGAAGCCGCCCTGGGGAACAGTGAGATCGGAGGCGTCCATCGGAGCCGAGACCCTAGTGGCTCTCCGCCGGCCGGCGACGCCGGCGGGCCAGCGCGGGATCGACGGGCGACCTACTAGGGTTGGCGCCGATGTCCCCCCTTGAGAGCCTCGATGACGGCCAGCGCGCAGTCCTGCAGCTGCTTCTGCGCCAGGGCAAGTCCTATGACGAGATCGCCGCGCTGCTCAAGAGCGACCCGGCGAAGATCCGCCGGCGCGCGCGCAGCGCCGTCGCCGCGGTCGGCCCGGACGCGAGCGAGATCGGCGACGAGCGCCGCGACGAGATCTCCGATCACCTGCTCGGCCAGCAGACCGCGTCGCAGCGCGCGGCGACACGCGAGTACCTGCAGAGCTCGACCGCCGGCCGGACGTGGGCTCGCGCTGCGGCGACCGCCCTGGAGCCGATCGGCGGCGAGGCGCTGCCGGACATCCCGGCGGAGCGCGAGGAGGTCGCGCAGGCGTTCGCGGCGCTGCAGCGCCGCGCCGCCCGCCACGAGGAGGTCAAGCGCAGCTCGCAGCTCGGCACGAAGCTGCTGCTCGCGGGCGTCGGCGTGCTGATCGGCATCGGCGTCATCCTCGCGCTGAGCCTCGGGGACGGCGACCGACCGACCTCGGCGGCGACGACGACCACCCCCGCGACGACGACCCCCGCCAACCTCCAGACGACGCCGACGGGCGACAAGTTCGAGATCGTGGCACAGGGCACGCTCGCGCCGCCGGAGGGCGTCGAGTCGCGCGCACGGGGCCAGGTCGCGATCGTCCGATTCCCCGACAACAACCAGTT
The DNA here is from genome assembly GCA_046565905.1 of Thermoleophilia bacterium. Classification (GTDB taxonomy): domain Bacteria; phylum Actinomycetota; class Thermoleophilia; order Solirubrobacterales; family Solirubrobacteraceae; genus CADCVQ01. The sequence continues at coordinate 14,885 of JBKHXR010000117.1, forward strand.
CCGCTTCGCGCTGACGGCCGAGCGCCTCCCGGCCAGCCCCAAGGGCGCCGCCTACGGGATCTGGCTGTACACCTCCGACGAGAAGAAGGAGTTCCTCGGCTTTCCCGACGCGAACGTCGGCGAGGACGGCAAGCTGCAGACCGTAAGCGACCTGTCGCCCCAGACCCCCGCCTACGGGGCGGTCCTGCTGACGCGCGAGACCGCCGACAAGCCGACGAAGCCGGGGGCGGTCGTGCTCGTCGCGCCGATGGTCACCGCTGCCGAAGCCGCGCGGCAGCGGACGCAGACCCAGACGACGACGACGCCGTAGCCCGCGGCGCACGCGCCGGCACCGTCAGCGCGCCCCCACGAGCTGCTCGAGGCCGTCGAGCGCGTCGTCGAGCTGGCGCCGCCCGGCGCTGCGAACCATGAACGCGCCGAGCCGCGCGGTCCCGTTGAGGCGCTGGACGAGCGACAGCTCGACGCGCGTCGCCGACCGCCCTTCGGGCTCGAGGCGCACCTCCACCTCCGACTGCGCCAGCACGCGCTCGAAGGGCGTGTTGACGAGTTGCTGCGCCCAGCGCCGTACGCGCGGCGAGTCGGACTCGACGATCTCGAAGTCGGCACGCACCGGGGCCCCCTTCGCGGTCCTCAGCACCTGCGTGAACGCGCCGTCGCGGACATCCTCGACGCGCGTCACGCGCGGCCACCAGCGCGGCAGGTGATGCGCGTCGCCGACGACCGCCCAGATCTCCTGCGGCGTCGCACGCAGCGTTCGCGAGCGACGCACGACCGCCACCGCGCGACCTATTCCTCGTCGTAGCTGATCAGCGCGTGCACGTCGTATCCCGCAAGCGCCTCGCGTCCGGGCAGGAAGCCGAGCTCGATCAGAAACGCGCAGCCGACGACCTCGCCGCCGAGCCGCTCGGCGAGCGAGCACAGCGCGCGCGCCGTGCCGCCCGTCGCGAGCAGGTCGTCGTGGACGAGCACGCGCGCGCCCTCGCTGATCGCGTCCTCGTGCAGCTCCAGCACGTTCGTGCCGTACTCGAGCGCGTACGAGTGGCTGATCGTCCGGTGCGGCAGCGACCCGGGCTTGCGCGCGAGCGCGAAGCCCGCGCCGAGCCTGTGGGCGAGCGCCGGGCCGAACAGGAACCCACGCGCCTCCGCGCCGATGACGATGTCCGGTCGCAGGTCGCTCGTCAGCTTCGTCAGCGCCGACAGCGACGCGTCCAGGCCGCGCGGGCTCGCGAGCAGCGGCGTGATGTCGCGAAAGACGATCCCGGGCTTCGGAAAGTCGGGGATCGCACGGATGTAGCTCTCGAGCGACCGCTCGCCGGTGACCGTCATCCGGCGATCTTGCGCAGGTCGCGGATCAGCAGCAGGTGCTTGAGGTGCGACGCGACCGCGGCGAGGTTCTCGAGCGCCTCGAGCGCCTCCTTGCGACGCTCTGGGTTGCGCGAGCGCAGCGCCGGGGCGAGGATCTGCTGCAGCAGCGCCGCCTCGCGGTCCGCCGACGAGCGAAAGACGCGCAGGTTGCGGCCGCCCACCCCGTAGCGCGCGAGCTCGGTGACGGCCGCGATGATCTCGCGCTCCGTCTCGTCGTAGTAGTGCACGCCGGCCCGCAGCTCGCCCTTGATGACGCCGTAGTCCTCGAGCTCGCGCACGAGCTCGGGCGACGCACGTGTCTCCTCGAGCACATCGGACAGCGGGTACATCGCGCCGTCGTCGGCAACGGAGACGCTCGCCCGGCGCTTTCGTTTGCCGGCAACGGACTGGACGGTCGCCGCGACGGCGCCCTCGCCGTCGGCGGCGCGCCCGGACGCGAGCTCCTGGCGGATGACGCGCAGCGGCAGGAACTCGTCGCGCTGCAGGCGCAGGATCGTGCGCAGGCGGACCACGTCGGACGGCGAGTACAGCCGGTACCCGCCGGCCGTCCGCCGCGGGTTGAGCAGCTTCTGATCCTCCAGGTAGCGGATCTTCGAGATCGAGATGTCGGGAAACTCCTGTGCCAGGCCCTTGCACACGGCGCCGATCGTCATCGCCTTCTGCGGCGGACCGTCCTCGGTCGTCGAGGGATCGGCGGATCGCCCGTTGGTGTCCTTCGTGGTCGCCATCAGCGTGAGAGGAACGTGAGCTTGTACTTGCCGACCTGCAGCTCGTCGCCGTCCTCCAGCCGGTGGCTCTCGATCCGCTGGCGGTTGACGTATGTGCCGTTCAGCGAGCCGAGGTCGTCGAGGTGCCAGTCGCCGCCGCGGCGGACGATCAGCGCGTGGTCGCGCGACACGGTCACGTCGTCGAGGAACACGCCGCTGTCGGGCCGGCGACCGATCGTCATCCGCTCGCCCTCCAGTGCGAAGCTCTCCCCGACGCGGCCGCCGCCGGCACGGATGACGAGCGCGGCGCCGTGGGCGACGACGTCCTCGAGCTCGACGGGAACGAGCTCACCGGTCTCGTCGATGCGGTACGTCGCCGTGACCGGATCCTTCGTCGGCTCCGGCGTCCCGACGAAGGCGCCGCACTTCTGGCAGTAGTTGGCACCCTCGGCGTTGACGAAGCCACATTCGGGGCAGTGGTGCGCCATTACTCCTGCGAGTTGCGCCCGGCCAGGATGTCCGTCAGCCGCTGCACATCGGCGCCCGAGATTACGTCCTCGCCGGTCTCGTGCTTCTTGCGCAGCCGGTTGACCAGCTCGGCGCGGAGGATGTCGATCTTGCCGTGCAGGATCCGCCGGCGGTAGGAGACCTCGACCTCCTCATCGGTGAGCTGCTGAATGAGGTCCTTCAGCTCCTGGTCGGAGAGCGAGCCGAGGTCCGGAAAGGTGTCCATCAAAAGAGGTCTCCTCGATGAAGAAGCGGGAGTGATGCGCCGTCGCCGCGAGCATACCAGCGCAGGCTTGCCTTCAAGCTGAGCTTGAGGCTGGCGCCGGGCGTGACGCCGGCCCGTGCGAGCCTCGTCGTCCTCGCGCTGACATGGGTCGGCAACCGCCCCGGGCGCTGGTGCGCGATCGCGACGCGGCCGCCGCGCGGCGCGAGCTCGGGCAGGCCGTGCGGTCGCCGCCCGACTCACCGGGCGTCGCGCAGCGCACGCAGCTGTGCCGCCGCATCGCGCAGGTACAGCAGGACGGCGAAGTAGGCCAGCGCAAGACCGATGTAGAGCAGCACCTCGGCGAGCGTCGGCAGACCGACGAGCGCGAAGAAGATCGCCGACATCGTCGGCCAGACGGCGAGCCTGCCGGGCCAGTTGATCCTCAGCTCCAGCCCCCGGCGCAGACCGACCTGGCCGAGCACGAGCAGCATCAGCTCGCGGACGACGAGGACCGCGATCGCCCAGCGCGGCAGCAGCTCGAAGTGCCAGCAGACCACGAGACCCGAGATGACGAGCAGCCGATCGACGAACGGGTCCAGCAGCGCGCCGAAGCGGCTGTACTGGCCGGTGATCCGCGCGGAGATCCCGTCGAGGTAGTCGCTCCAGGCGATGACCGCGAACAGCACCGCCGGCAGCGCGTCGGTGCCGCTCGGCGAGCTCAGCGCGAGCACGAGGAAGACGGGGATCAGCGCCAGGCGGACGAAGCCGATCGCGTTGGGGATCGTCCACACGTTCCACGGCTGGCCGCGCAGCGTCTGCGGCGGCGGCGGACCGGACCGGTCCAGCCCCGCGAGCCGCCGGAACGTCAGGCGGACCTTCTCGGCAGCCTGCTCGGCGGCCTCGCTTACGGGAGCGTCCGCCACAGCTCGGCCACGACCTCGGCCGCGCCGTCAAGCGGGACGCCGCCGTCGATGTCCTGCAGCCCGCGCCGGCGCTGGGCCTCGGCGCGGCCGGACTCCAGCGAGCGCCGGCCGACCGTCAGCCGCAGCGGGACGCCGAGCAGCTCGGCGTCGGCGAACTTCGCGCCCGGCCCCGCCGCGCGGTCGTCGAGCAGCACGTCGAGCCCGATCGCACGCAGATGCCGATACAGCCCCTCCGCGGCGGCGAGCTCGTCGCTGCCGGGCTTGCCGAGCGCGACGATCTCGACGTCCCACGGCGCGAGCGCGCGCGGCCAGGAGATCCCCCTGTCGTCGGCGAACTGCTCCACGGCTGCGGCGACGATACGCGCCGGCCCGATCCCGTATGACCCCATGACGATCGGCCGCTGGACGCCCTCCTCGTCGAGGAAGGTGGCGCCGAGCGGCTCGGAGTAGCGGGTGCCGAGCTGAAAGATGTTGCCGACCTCGATCGCCGCCTCGATCGCGATCGGGTGCCCGTTGACGGTGTCGCCGGCCTCCACCGTCCGGCAGTCGACGCGCTCGTAGTCGAAGTCGCGCCCGGGCTGGACGCCGCGCAGGTGATGGTCGGCCTCGTTGGAGCCCGCGACGTAGCCGCCCTCGGCGTCGACGGCGTCGTCGAGCAGCACCGGCACGTCTGCGCCGACCGGCCCGATGAAGCCGGGCGGTCCGAGCCGCCGCGCGATCTCGTCCTCGTTCGCCGGGCGCCATGGTGCGCCGAGCGCGTTGGTCAGCTTGATCTCGTTGAGCCGGTGATCGCCGCGCACGACGACGACCACGAACCCGCGTTCGTCCTCGACGACGATCGGCAGCGACTTCAGCAGCGCGCCGTGCGGCACCTCGAGCAGCCGCGACACGGCCTCGACCGTCATCGCGCCTGGCGTGTGCACGGACTCCGGGGCCGGCAGCGGCGCCGGCAGCTCGACCGGCTGCGGGTCGGCGCTCGCGACCTCGACGTTCGCGGCGTAGCCCGGCGCAAGCGCGACCGCGTTCTCGCCGGCGCGACATGGCGCCATGTACTCGTGCGCGCCCGACCCGCCCATCATCCCGACGTCGGACTCGACGCTGTACCACTCCAGCCCGGTGCGCTCGAAGATCCGCTCGTACGCGCGCGCGTACTCCGCGTAGGCGGCCCGCAGCCCTTCTTCGTCGCGATCGAACGTGTAGGCGTCCTTCATGATGAACTCGCGCGTGCGCAGGACGCCCGCGCGCGGGCGCGGCTCGTCGCGTTCCTTGACCTGGAAGTGGTAGAGGCTGAAGGGCAGGTCGCGGTAGGAGCGCACGACCTGGGCGACGTGCGACGTGACGCACTCCTCGTGGGTCATCGCCAGCACGAGGTCGGCGCCCTTGCGGTCCTGGAGCTTGAGCAGCTCGTCGATCTCGTAGCGACCGGTCCTGCGCCAGGGCTCGGCGGGCTGAAGGACCGGCATCAGCATCTCCTGGCCGCCGACGGCGTCGATCTCCTCGCGGATGATCTGCACGACGTTCTGGTGCACCCGCCAGCCCGCGGGCAGCCACGACCACAGGCCGGTGCCGATCTGACGAACGAGCCCGGCCCGGACCATCAGCTTGTGCGAGATCGCCTCGGCGTCGGCGGGCGGTTCGCGCTCGGTCGGCAGCAGCAGTTGGGAGAGGCGCGTCACGTGATCGCGAAGCCTACGCGGGTAGAGTCCGAGGCGAGTCCGCCGAACGAGGGAGAACAGCTTCATGGCATTCGAGTGTCCGCCCCTGCCGTACGCCGCCGATGCGCTCGAGCCGCACATCGACGCGCAGACGATGACGATCCACCACGACAAGCATCATCAGACCTACGTGGACAAGCTCAACGCGGCGCTGGAGGGAACCGAGCACGCCGACCGCCCGATCGACGAGGTCATCGCCGACCTCGATGCGATCCCGGAGGACAAGCGCACCGCGGTGCGCAACAACGGCGGCGGGCACCTCAACCACTCTCTGTTCTGGCCCTCGATGAGCCCCGACGGCGGCGGCGCGCCCGACGGCGACCTGGCGGCCGCGATCGACGAGGCGTTCGGCTCCTTCGACGACTTCAAGGGCAAGTTCGAGGCCGCCGGCGCCGGCCGGTTCGGCTCGGGCTGGGCATGGCTGGTCCTCGATGGTGGCGCGCTCGCCGTCACGAGCACAGCCAACCAGGACAACCCGATCAGCACCGGCCAGATCCCGCTGCTGGGCAACGACGTGTGGGAGCACGCCTACTACCTGAAGTACCAGAACAGGCGCCCGGAGTACCTCAAGGCGTGGTGGAACACCGTCGACTGGACGGAGATCGCAAAGCGCTACAGCGCTGAGACCAGCTGATCGGCCAGGCGCCGCGCTACTTCCGCAACACTGTCGGTGTTGTACGAACGGGACGGCACGAGGCCGTCCCGTTCGCGCGTTCGAACACCCACGTCTCGTAGGAGCTCCATGTCGCCCAGCATTCGTTCGTCCGTCCTCGCGCTCGTCCTCGGAGCTCTGCTCGCACCCTCCGCGGCACAGGCGAGCCCGACGCAGATGTCGATCATGATGGACGATGACCTCTTGGTCTATCGCGACGACAGCACCGCCGCGAAGACGCTGACCCAGATGAAGTCGCTGGGCGTCGACACCGTCCGCGTGACGGTCCTCTGGAAGACGGTCGCGGAGTTCGCGAAGTTCACCAAGAGCGACCTCTCCAAGCTCAAGGGCAAGAAGCACCAGCGCGCGCGCGAGCGCGCGCGACGCCAGAACAGGCGCTTCAAGCCCGACAACCCGCGCACGTACCCGATCCGGAACTGGGACCGCTACGACAACCTCGTGCGTGCCGCCAGCGATCGCGGCATCCGCGTCTACTTCAACGTCACCGGCCCGGGTCCGCGCTGGGCGCACGCCAAGAGGCCCAAGGGCTCCAGCGCCCTGCAGTCGACGTACAGGCCGCGCGCACGCGAGTTCAAGCGCTTCGTGACGGCCGTCGGCAAGCGCTTCGACGGCACGTACCGCGACGAGAACGGCTCGCGCTCGACCCTGCCCCGCGTGACGATGTGGTCGCTGTGGAACGAGCCCAACCAGGGCGGCTGGCTCTCGCCGCAGTGGGAGAAGCGCGGAGGCCGGACGGTCCCCGCCTCGCCGGCGATCTTCCGCAAGCTGCACCAGGCCGGCTACCAGGGCCTCGTCGCCGCCGGTCACCGCGTCGACAACAGCATCATCCTGCTGGGCGAGACCGCGCCGCTGGGCAGCGACAAGAAGACCGGCAAGTCGCCGATCCGCCCCAAGCAGTTCCTCCGCGAGGTGTTCTGCATCCAGCCCAACGGCACCCCGTACACGGGCGCCGCCGCGCGCGCACGCGACTGCGGCGATCTCGCGAAGGGCCCGCTGCAGGCCAGCGGCTATGCCCACCACCCGTACACGAAGAACCTGCCGCCGACGCAGCGCGACGCCCATCCCGACGCGCTGACGATGGCGAACATCGCCGAGCTCGGCACGCTGCTCGACGAGATGTCGGCCAAGACGAAGGCGGTCTCGTCGAACCTGCAGCTGTTCATGACCGAGTACGGCTTCGAGACCAATCCGCCCGACCGTTTCTCGGGCGTCTCGCTGCCGTTGCAGGCCAAGTACAACACGACCGGCGAGTACCTCGCCTGGTCGAACCCGCGGATCGCGTCGCAGGCGCAGTTCCTGCTCGCCGACGTCGCGCCGGTCCGCGGCCGCCCGAAGACGTCCAAGAGCCGCTGGTTCACCTACCAGTCGGGCCTGTTCTTCCAGCGCGGCCAGCCCAAGCCGGCGGCGTATGCCTACTCGTTCCCGTTCGTCGCCACGCCGCTCGGCGCCGACCCGCTGTCGGGCATGCCGCTGTTCGGCCTGTGGGGACAGCTGCGCATGGCGGCCAACGGCGCCGCCGAGAAGGTGCAGATCCAGTGGCATCCGAAGGACAACTCGGCGGGGTGGTACAACGTGGGCGACCCGATCGCGGTCGATCACTTCGGCTACTTCACCGCCACGCTCGCCGCCCCGTTCCCCGTGCCCGGCGACTGGCGCGGGGCCTGGGTCCGCGCAGACGGCAGCATCGGGACGACGTCGATCAGCGCCGACGGCAGCTGATCGCACCGCGCGGAGCGCGTGACGCCGCCGCCGCGCGGCGTCACGCGGTCTGAACCTTCGGGTAGGGGTCGCTCCTCCAAGGCGGCCGTACAGTCGGGCTCCCATCCCGATACACCCGATCTTGGGAGTCCCACGATGTCCCGTCGGAGCCTGACCCACCTCGCGTGTGCGTGTGCCTTTGCCTGCGCAGCACTCCTGCCCGCCACGGCCTCGGCGGCCACCAACCTCGGCGGAGCCTGGCACTTCGACGAGCCCGGCGGCGCGACCGCCGTCGACTCGTCGGGCAACGCCAACCACGCCACGCTCGCCGGCGACCCGGCGCGCATCCCCGGTCGCTTCGGCGGCTCGCTGCGCTTCGACGGCATCGACGACCGCGCGACGGTGCCGCGCTCGAGCTCGCTCGAGCCGGCGAACGTGACCGTCGAGACCTGGCTGCGCGCGCCCGCCAGCCCCGGCCAGTACAGGCACATCATCTCCCAGGGCGCGACGGGCTGCGGCACGGCGTCGTGGGGGCTGTACACCGGCGCGCAGAACGGGCTGCAGTTCTACATCGCCAGCGCCGACGCATTCGGTTCCTGGGCGATCTCGCCCGATGCCGGTCAGGGCCTGTGGGACGGCGCGTGGCACCACGTCGCCGGGACGTTCGACGGCGCCACGGTGCGGCTGTTCGTCGACGGCGTCCAGGTCGGCGACGGCACGCCGACGGAGCTGGCGATCGTCTATCCGTTCGACGTCGCGGACACGTACTTCGGCGTGTTCGGCGGCTGCAGCCTGCTCAACTACGCCGGCGACCTCGACGAGCCGCGCGTCTGGCGCCGGGCACTGAGCAGCGAGGAGCTCGCCGCGAGCGTCGCGATGGGCGACCCGGCGACGCGCCGGCTCGGCGAGCGCGTGGACTCGACGCAGGCGATCGTCCACAGCTCGGAGTTCGACGGCGGTGACGTGAAGATCAGCACGGAGTCCTCGACCGGGACGGAGAAGATCAAGTCGATCCGGCTCGTCGGGCTGCTGCCGCTGACGACGCGCGCGACGTGCTCGGACGGCCTGCTCGCGCTGCTGAACTCGTCGTGCGACTACGCGCTGTCCAACGGCGACCGGACCGCCCGCGTGCGGGTGCGCCCGCTGCTCGGCCGCCCCGTCGCCACGCTGCGCGTCACGGTGACGAGCGGCCGGACCTTCGACGTGAAGGTCGACACGGGCGCCTGATCGCGGCCCCGGAGCGCGGCGGCGCGCCCCCCGGCCGCCGGGCTCAGGCCCGCGTGAAGCGCCGCCCGGCGACGGGCGAGACGTCCTCGGCGAGCACGGCGAGGACGTCGTCGCCGCCGTCGTGCGCGGCGGACTCGGCGGCCTCGAGCGCGGCGAGGCGCTCGGGCGTCATCGCCGTCGCGTCCTCGTTGGCCTGCAGCCAGGCGGCGCCCTCGGCGGCGGCGCGCTCGTCGACGACGATCCTCTTCGACGTCGCGTACTTGTCGATCTCCTCGAACAGGACGTCGACGAGCTGCGCCGTCGGCACCTTGCGCAGCGGCTTGCCGCGGCTGAAGATCAGGCCCTCGTCCTTGGCGCCCGTGATGCCGAAGTCGGCGTGCGACGCCTCGCCGATCCCGTTGACCGCACAGCCGAGCACGGCGACCTCGATCGGGTCCTCGTAGGCCTCGAGGCGGCGCTCGATCTCCACCACGACGGTGTCCATGTCGAACTGCAGGCGCCCGCAGGTCGGGCAGGCGATGAGTACCGGGCCGCGCTCGCGCAGCTGCAGGGCCTTGAGGATCTCCCAGGCGACCTTGACCTCCTCCTCGGCGTGGAAGGTCGACAGGCTGATGCGGATCGTGTCGCCGATCCCGTCGGCGAGCAGCGTGCCGAGGCCGACCGCCGACTTCAGGCTGCCCGACCACTTCGTGCCCGCCTCCGTGATGCCGAGGTGCAGCGGATGGTCGATCTTCTCGCTCAGCAGGCGGTTCGAGGCGATCGTGTTGGGCACGTTCGTCGACTTGATCGAGACCTTGAAGTCCAAGAAGTCCAGGCGGTGCATGAGCTCGACGAACTCCGTCGCGGCCGTCGTCAGCGCCTCGACGGGGTTGGAGCGCTCGAGCTCGTGCAGGTGCTTGGGCAGCGAGCCCGAGTTGACGCCGATGCGCATCGGCGTGCCCGCCGCGCGCGCCCGCGCGACGACCTCGGCGACCTTGTCGGGGCCGCCGATGTTGCCCGGGTTCAGGCGGATGCAGTGCGCGCCGGCGTCGATCGCCTTGAGCGCGAGCGTGTGGTTGAAGTGGATGTCGGCGATGACCGGGATCGGCGACTGCACGACGATCGTCTTGAGCGCCTCGACGTCCTGGTCGCGCGGGACGGCGACGCGCACGATGTCGGCGCCGGCCTCTGCGACCTTGTGGATCTGGTCCATCGTCGCCTGTAGGTTGGCGGTCTCGGTCTTCGTCATCGTCTGCACGGCGACGGGCGCGCCGCCGCCGACCGGGACGCTGCCGACCATGATCTGTCGCGCTGAAGGCATGTCGTCGATTCTACGGAGGACATCCGGTGATCCGATCATGGCGGTGGCGTTGGCACGTGCGGCGCAAGGGACTCAGCGACCAGTGGGGGCTACATGAGCGACTACACGATCACGGCGGCCGCCGACGTCGCCGACGTGCTCGGCGACTACCCGGGCGAGATGCGGATGTTCACGGAGGCGATCGGCGCCGAGCAGGTCGCGCTCACGTACCGGCGCATGCCGGCGCAGACCGGCGGCAAGGGCAGCTACGGCCACTCGCACCGCACGCAGGAGGAGCTGTACTTCGTCATCGCCGGGACGCTGCGGTTCAAGCTCGGCGACGAGACCGTCGACGTGGGTCCGCTGACCTGCGTGCGCGTCGCTCCGGCGACCGTTCGATCGATCTGGAACGAGGGACCCGACGACGTCGAGCTCGTCATCTGCTCCGTCCGGCTGGCCGACCAGGAGGGCGAGCACGAGATGCACGAGGACTTCTGGCCGGAGTAGATGGCCGAGCCGCAGGATTTCGTCTTCGGCTACGGCTCGCTCGCGGCCGGCCTCGGCGGGCGGCCGGCGCGCCTGGAGGGCTACCGGCGCACGTGGGGCGTGGCGATGGACAACCGCGTCGACATCCCCGGCTACAAGAGCTACCGGCTGCGCGAGGACGGAAGCCGGCCGGCGGTCCACGTCGCGTTCCTGGACATCGTCGAGCATGCCGGCGGCGCGGTCGACGGCGTCCTGATCGCTGCCGACGAGGCACGGCTGCAGGCGCTCGACGAGCGTGAGCGCAACTACGACCGCGTCGAGATGACGGCCGCGGTCGCGGACGCGCCCGGCCGCGTCTGGGCCTACCGCGGCAGCCAGGCAGGGCGCGAGCGGCTGCGAACCGGGCTGCGCGAGCGCAGCGCGGTGGTCGATGCGTCCTACGTCGAGGCGCTGCAGACGACGTTCGCGGTGCTCGGCATCGACGACGACGTGCGCCCCCGCGGCGCGCTGGCGCTGATGCGACTCGAGCGCATCGACCTGCCGCCCGAGCCCCGGTAGCTCCGGCCGGGGGTTCTAGCGCACGCCGAAGCCCTCGCCGCTGGACAGTCGCCCGATGTCGTTGGACAGCCCGACGTAGAAGAGAAACAGGACGAGCATGAAGCCGACGACCGACGCGCGCTCCATCACCCGCAACGAGATCGCGCGCCCGCGCAGCTTCTCGGCGAGCGCCCAGAAGATGTGGCCGCCGTCGAGCGGCAGGAACGGAAACAGGTTGATGATCCCCAGCGACAGGGAGATCAGCGCGAGGATGCTGACCGCTCGCACGGTGTCGAACTCGATCGACTGCCGCGTGGCCTCGTAGGAGCCGACGACACCGGAGACCTGGTCGCGCGCCTCGCTGTCGTAGAACAGCTTCACGATGCTCTGCACCGTCGTCGTGGTGACGTTCCACATCCCGGTGACGCTCAGCTCGGCGGCCTCGACGACGCCGACGTCCACGCCGCGCGTCTCGAAGCCGAAGCCGATCAGCAGCCGCTGCGCCTGCGCGTCGTAGCGCGGCGTGACCTCCAGCGTGCGCCGCTCGCCGTCGCGCAGGACGACGAGCTCGACGGGCTCCGTCGCCGCGCAGTTGGCCCTCGGCTCGCCCGCGCAGGAATGCCGGCCGATCTGCTCGCGCAGCGCCACCACGCGCTCCTCGCCCTGCTCGGGCGTCAGTTCCGGGGAGTAGCCGGGACGGCCGTCGACGGAGACAAGCCGGTCGCCGGGTTGCAGGACGCCCTGTGCGGGACTGCCCTTCTCGACGCGATCGACGACCGGCTGGACGAGCTGCATCGGACGCGCCGCGAACAGCACCCAGAGGATCAGGAAGGCGAGCACGATGTTGACGAGCGGCCCGGCCGCGATCACGACGACGCGCTTCCACACCGGCTGGCGGAAGTAGGCGCGCTCGGCGATCTCCGGAGGGATGTCCTCCTCCGGGTTCATGCCGGTGATCTTCACGTAGCCGCCGAGCGGGATCATCCCGAGGCCGTACTCGGTCTCGGAGTTCTTCGGCCGCCACCTGGCGACGAGCGGCGGGAAGAACAGCGCGAAGCGCTCGACGCGCATGCCGACCGCCTTGGCGGCGGCGAAATGGCCGGCTTCGTGCAGGATGATCAGCGCGGCGAATCCCGCGAAGGCCAGCAGATAGCTCACGGTTTCAGTGTAGGAGCCGCTGCGACCAGGTCTGGACGAGCTCAGCGGCGATCTCGCGCGCCTGGCGGTCGGCCTCGTAGAGCGACTCGAACGCGCGCACCGGCGCCGCCGGCAGGCGCTCGAGCGTGCCCTCGATGACCGCTGCGATACCGAGGAAGCTGAGCCTCTCGCCGAGGAACGCGTGCACCGCGATCTCGTTGGCGGCATTCAGCACGCACGGGCCGGTGCCGCCCGCCTTCGCCGCAGCGCGCGCCAGGCCGAGGGCAGGGAACGCCTCGTGGTCGACCGGCTCGAACGTCAGCGCGCCGACTTCCGCGAGATCGAGCGCGCGCATCGGCACGTCGACGCGCTCGGGATGGTGCAGCGCATAGGAGATCGGGACGCGCATGTCCGGATGTCCGAGGTGCGCCAGCGCCGCGCCGTCGCAGAGCGTGATCATGCTGTGCACGATCGACTGCGGGTGGACGACGACGTCGATGCGGTCATAGCCGATGCCGAAGAGGTGATGCGCCTCGATTACCTCCAGGCCCTTGTTGACGAGCGTCGCGGAGTCGATCGTGATCTTGCCGCCCATGTCCCACGTCGGATGGGCGAGCGCGTCCTGGATCGTAACCTCGGCGAGCTGTGCCCGCGTGCGCCCGCGGAACGGTCCACCCGACGCGGTCAGCACGAGCCTCTCCACCGTGCCCGGCCGCTCCCCGGCCAGCAGCTGATGCAGCGCCGAGTGCTCGGAGTCGACGGGCAGGATCTGCGCTCCGGTGCCCTCGGCGAGCGCCATGACGAGCTCGCCGCCGACGACGAGCGACTCCTTGTTGGCCAGCGCGAGGTCGATGCCCTCCCCCAGCGTGGCAACCGTCGGGCCGAGCCCGGCCGAGCCGACGAGCGCGTTGAGGACCAGATCGGCACCGGACTCCAGCACCAGCCGGACCAGCCCCTCGGCCCCGATCAGCACCTCGCCGTCGGTCCAGGCCTCGGCGGCGCGGGCGCCGGCATCGGCGTCGGCGAGGGCGATCCGGCCGACGCCGAAGCGGCGTGCCTGCTCGATCAGCGCGTCGGCGGAGCGCTCGGCGCTGAGGCCGACGAGCTCGAGCTCGGGATCGCGCTCGACGATCTCGAGCGCCTGCGTGCCGATCGACCCGGTCGAGCCGAGGATGAGGAGTCGCCGGGCCATCTGCACCGGCATTCTCGCAGGCGTCAGCGGGTGAGGGTCAGGGTGCGCCGGATGACCCGGCGGTCGGTCGTGCCCGACCGGGCGCGGGCCGTCACCCGCAGGCGCACCCGCGTGGCGCCCCGCAGCCTGCGCCGGGCAGCAGCCGTGAAGCGGACGCTGAACTGCTTGCGACCGCCGAAGCTGCGCCGCACGTCGCCGCGCGCGACGACGACTCGCCTGCTGCCGCGCGTCAGGCCGAGCCGCCGCGCCGCCGCGCTGTCGAGGCTCAGGTCCACCGAGCTGCTGCAGGCGAGCGAGCAGCGCGCTCGTGCGCGCAGTCCGCGGTGCAGCGCACGCGCGAGCGGGCGGCGGTCGACCGCCGCCGAGAAGCCGAGCGCGCAGATGTCGAGGCGCTTGCGCTCGCCGCGCCCGACGACGATCTCGCCGCGCGCCAGGACCGTGCCCGCGGGGCGCTCGCAGGTGACGCTCCACGCCTCCGCAGCGGCGGCGCCCGGGCGCGTCGACGGGTTGAGGTGCCACTCGAAGCGGCCGCTCGATCCGACCGTCATGGTCGTATCGAGCACGTCGCGATAGCTGCGCGCGGGAGCTGTCGTCCCGGCGAAGTCCAGCAGGACAGGCGACGTCAGCGATGCGACCTCCTTGTGCGCTCGCAGCACCGTGCCCGCGCTCGCGCGCCCTGCCAGCACCGCATGGCGCGCGGGGTCGGCGGTGCTCTGCAGCGCGACGAGGTAGGCGCCGCGGTTGCGCGCGTAGTGCGCCGCGACCTGCGCGTACGGCGGATGGAACTCGTCGGGTCCGATCTCGAAGGTGAAGCCCAGCCCGCCGGTGACGAAGTACGACCAGTCCTCGGTCGTCCCGGTCGTGTCGTAGAGCTCGTAGCCGTGCTGGCTCGTGTATCCGTTCTTCGCAGCCATCGCGCTGGCGAGCGTCCGCAGTAGCGCTTCGTCGGGCGCCGCGCCGGGCCCCGCCAGTCCCGGCGGGCGGAGGATGAGGTCGCCGTACGTGTGGTTCGTGATCAGCGTCGTGACCTGGCGCGACGAGACGAGCTCGCGGACGTTCTGCGTCTCCGGCTCCGAGAACGGGTCGGCCCCGCGGTAGGTGTCGTCCTCGACCTCGAATCCGGCGCCCGGTCCGCCCCAGAAGCCGCCGTAGTTGCGGTTGAGGTCGACGCCCCTGCGCCTGTGCAACAGCGACTCGCACTCTCCCCCAGCCGGGCGCTGACCGTCGGTGATGCGGCAGTTGCGGCGCTTGTACGAGAAGCCGGTGCCGGGGGCCGGGCTGATCCCCTGGTCGCCGAGCAGCGCCGCCGTGTAGGCCGGGTCCTGGATCGGCAGCAGCCCGTTGAGCTGCGCGGGCAGGTTCACCGGCGCGACGAGCGTGCCGACGTCGACCGGCCATTCGCGGCTGAGGTTGAAGCCGTCGGGGTTGACGACCGGGACGACGATGTTGCGTGTCGCGTCCACGAGCCGCGTGATCTCGGGGTCGCGGCCGTAGCCGTCGACGAGCTCCAGCGCCCACTCCATCGGATGCTCCGCCGCGGGCCACTCGCGAGCGTGGTGCATGCCGAGCTGGAGGAACACCGGCTGGCCCGCGTCGACGTTGACGTCGCGGGCGATCTCGACGCCGAGGACCGGGCGGCCCTGCAGGCTGCGATGCGGCAGCGTGATCAGCTTCACGAGGCCCGGGTGCCGCCGGGCGAGCGTCTTGAGCTCGCTCTCGTAGTCGGCGAGCCGGCGATAGGTGCTGCGCCGGGAGGCGGCCGTCCGCATCTTCGCCGAGCGCGACGCTCGCGACCTGCGCAGCGCGGCGCGCAGATCGGTCGCTGCGTTGGCGGTGGCACGGGCGCGCAGGTCGGGGAGCTTCACGGTCCAGCGCAGGCCGGCCCGGTCGAGCGCGGCGGCGTCGGCGGCGTCGTGGAGAACCACGTCGACGCTGCGGGCGTCAGCGCGCTCTGCGGCGTCCAGCCCGAGACGGGCGAGTCGGCTGCGGGCCGCACGGTCGCGGACGGTGACGCTGACGACGCGCACGCCTGCGCCGTCTTGCGGCCGCTGCGGCGCCAGCGCGATCTCCTGCGTGCGCAGAACCGCGCGCGCTCCCGCACCGGCGCGGCGGCAGGCCTGCATCCGCAGGCGCTGGCCGGCGGCGACGAAGCCGTCGGCGAGCTCACGCCCCGACGGTGACGCCGCCGCGGCGACCAGCCGCCGCGACGAGGCGTCGAAGACCGCCAGATCCCAGTCGCCGGAGGCGCGCAGCCGCGTGCGCAGCAGGCCCGTGCGTGATGCCTCCCGGTACCGGACGACGACGCCGCGACCGGCGGGCAGGACCCGCGCGTGACACGCGACCCCAGTGGCACCGGCGGCGCGCAGCTGCGTCGTGGCGGCCTGCGACGGCGCAGCGGTGGCTGCGAGCAGAAAGCAGGCGACCACCGCGATGCCGGTCGCGGCCATGCCGCGAGCTCCCGCGCCGGAGCGATGCACGCGCGCTGCGTACCGCTCGCGCCGGTAGGCGCGCGCCCGGGCTAGCGCGGACAGCGCATCGACGTGTTGTTCGACCGCGAGCACGCGTCGTTTCTCAACGGCGCGTGCCTGCGCCGGATCGTGAACCGCGTGTACTTGCCCACGTACCGGCTCTTGGTGACGAAGATTCGCAGGACCGTTCCCGAGCGCAGCCGCCGCTCGAACAGGCGAAAGCGCGTGGAGCTGCTCGTCATCCTCTTCGTCGCCTTGCGGCGCGGGCATGCGCGCTTGGCGCCGCTACAGGTGATGGTCACTCGCGACCCCTTGGGCGCCTTGATCGACAGCAGGCTGACGGCGACGCCGCTGGAGAGGATCCGGCCGCGCAGGCGCACGACGGGGAACGGGCTGAGCAGCGGCGTCGCGCGACTCGACGACGCCAGAAGCGCCGGCGGATCGGTCTCGTCGTTGTCCAACACGTTGACGCAGCCGGGGTCCACGCCGGCGTCGATCCTTCCGTCAGCGTCGTTGTCGATGCCGTCCGCGCACTGCTGCGGGACCGGCGCCGGCGCCGGCGGCGGCGGTGGCGGCGGTGGCGGTGGCGGCGGTGGTGGCGGCGGCGCGTTCGTCTCGTCGTCGTCCGCCGCGTTCTCGCAACCCGGATCGGTCAGGTCGGTCAGGCCATCGGAATCGTTGTCCAGCGTGTCCGCACACTGCACCGGCGGCGGAGGTGGCGGCGGAGGCGGAGGCGGAGGCGGAGGCGGAGGCGGCGGCGCGTTCGTCTCGTCGTCGTCCGCCGCGTTCTCGCAACCCGGATCGGTCAGATCGGTCAGACCATCGGAATCGTTGTCCAACCCGTCGGAGCACTGCGGCGAGACGGTCACGTCGAGCTCGCTGTCATCCGTCTCTCCCGCGCAGCCGGGATCGTCCGGGAAGTCGATCGCTCCGTCGGCGTCGTTGTCCAGCCCGTCGGAGCACTGCGCGACGACGTCGTCTGCCTCGCTGTTGTCGTTCGTGCTCCCGCAGCCCGGGTCGTCGGGATGATCGATCAGGTTGTCGCCGTCGTTGTCGACGCCGTCAGAGCACTGCTTCGACGGCGGCGCGGCGGCAGCCTCGGCTGCGGGCGCGGTCTTCGCGGCGGCGCCGCACACGAGCAACGCGGCGATGAGCGCGAGCAGCATCGCAACAGTCCTGCGTCCGCTGGGCCCCGCTTCTCCCCGATGGGTCGTAGACAACGTTCGATTCCCTGGATGGACCGCCGTGCACCGGCACGACCCGCCTGCCGCCCCGCGTCCCTTCGGAACTGCGGCTGGAATCTGGCAGGCACTCCGCTGCCTGTCAACGACCCACCCGTCTAGGTGGGAGCCTCCCTGCGTCATGACGCGAGCGGCCCCCTACTACAGCAGCGCCAGCCAGACGTAGTAGCCGACGACGGCGGTGAAGAAGACGGCATCGAGGCGGTCCAGCGCACCGCCATGTGCGCCGAACAGGCGACCGGAGTCCTTCGTCCCGGCGTCGCGCTTGACGAAGGACTCGAAGAGATCTCCCAGCGGCGCGGCGAGCGCGACCCCGAGTCCGAGCAGGAGCGCATCGGTGCCCGACAGCCAGTCCTGGTAGAGCCCGGCCAGCCAGGTCGCCAGGACCGCGGTGACCATGCCGATCACGAGACCCTCGACGGTCTTGTTCGGCGAGACGCTCGGTGCGAGCCTGCGGCGGCCGAACCAGCGCCCCCCGATGTACGCGCCGGTGTCGCCGACGAACGTCCCCACGAGGATGTCGACGATGATGCCGTCGCCGTGCGGCAGCTCGCGGAGCAGCACCCCGTGGGCGAGCGAGACCCCGATCCAGGCGACGCCGAACGCCGTCAGCGCCATGCCGAGCGTGCCGGCGCGGCGCTGCGCGAGCGCGATCGCGAACAGCACCGGGAAGAACGCCACGAACGTCAGCAGGACGTGGAAGCCCTCGCCGAACAGCGCCGCGAGAAGCAGCGCCGTGACGCCGATGAAGCCGGCGAGCCGGACCGGCTCAGCGTCGTCGTAGAGGTCGAACAGCTCGCCGAGCGCGATGATCGCGAGCGGCAGGATGCCGAGCGCGAACCAGATGTCGCCGACCGCGATGATCGTGATCGCGTACGCCACCGCCGGGACCGCGACGATCACGCGGGCGGTCATCTCCGAGCCGCCGCCGCGTCCGCGGCCTGGACGCGGGGGCCGCGGGGCCCGCGGCGGCGCTGCCCGCCGCGGCCCGCCGCGACCGCCGGCGTAGGCCATCAGCGGCCCCCGAAGCGCCGGCGGCGCGCGCGGTACTCGTCGATCGCCGCCTCGAAGGCCGCGCGGTCGAAATCCGGCCACAGCTCGTCGCGGAAGACGAGCTCGGAGTAGGCCGACTGCCACAGCAGGTAGTTGCTCAGGCGCTGCTCGCCGCTGGTGCGGATGATCAGATCCGGGTCGTGCATCTCCGGCGCGTAGAGCAGCGCCCGGAAGTCCTCCTCGTCGCCGCCCTCGAAGCGCCGCGCCGCATCGATGATCTCTGCCCGGCCGCCGTAGTTGAACGCGACGAAGAGCGTGATCTTGTCGTTGTCGTCCGTCAGCTCCTCCGCCCACGCCATCTGCTCGACGAGCTTGGGATCGACGCCCTCGCGGCGCCCGATGAAGCGCATCCGCACGCCGTTGTCGTGCAGCTCCGGCGTCTCGTCGACGATCCGCTCGGCGAACATCGCCATGAGCCCCGAGACCTCCTCCTGCGGACGCGACCAGTTCTCGGTCGAGAAGGAGAAGACGGTCAGCTCGCGCACGCCGAGCTCGCCGGCATGGCGCAGCATCTTCTTGAGGTTGTCGGCGCCCGCGCGGTGCCCCTCGCCGACCGGCAGCCCGCGCGCCCGCGCCCAGCGCCCATTGCCATCCGTGATGATCGCGACGTAGCGCGCCGCATCGCCGCGCCCGGAGGACAACTAGACCTCGAGGATCTCTTCTTCTTTGCCCTTCAGCAGCGCGTCGAGCTCCGCGATCTTGTCGTTGGTGAGCTTCTGCAGCCCGGCCTCCGCGCGGTGCTCCTCGTCGGCGCCGACCTCGCCCTCGTCCTTGAGCTCGCGCAGGTCGTGCATCACGTCGCGGCGGACGTTGCGGATCGCGACGCGTCCCTCCTCGGCGATGTGGCGCACCATCTTGACGAACTCGCGGCGGCGCTCCTCGGTGAGCTGCGGGATCACGAGGCGGATGATGTTGCCGTCGTTGCTCGGCGTCAGCCCGAGGTTGGCCTCGGAGATGCCCTTCTCGATCGCCTTCATCGAGCCCTTGTCGAACGGCTGGACGGTGAGCAGCTGGGCCTCGGCGGCGTTGATCGTCGCCAGCTGCCGCAGCGGCGTCGAGACGCCGTAGTAGTCGACGTGGACGCGGTCCAGCAGCGCCGGGCTGGCACGCCCGGTTCGGACGGACCCGAATTCGTGGTTCGTCGCCTCGACGGACTTCCCCATCCGCTCGGCCGCGTCGGCCAACAGTTCGTCGATCAGCTCACTCATCCCGCGTCACCACCACCGTTCCCACCTGTTCGCCGGACACTATCCGCTCGATGTTGCGCTCGTCGTTCATGTTGAAGACGTAGAGCGGCATCTCGTTCTCGGCGCAGAGCGTCAGCGCGGTGTAGTCCATCACGCGCAGGCCGCGGCGCAGCGCATCCATGTGGCTGATCTCGCGGATCAGCGTGGCGTCGGCGTCCACGCGCGGGTCGCCCGTGAGCACGCCCTCGACATCGTTCTTGGCCATCAGGATCGCCTCGGCGTGGATCTCGACCGCCCGCAGCGCCGCCGCCGTGTCCGTCGTGAAGAACGGATTGCCGGTACCCGCGGCGAAGATCACGACGCGGCCCTTCTCGAGGTGGCGCATCGCGCGACGCCGGATATAGGGCTCGGCGACCTCCGAGATCGTGATCGCCGACTGCACCCGGGTGTTGACGTCCTGCTTCTCGAGCGCGTCCTGCATGGTCAACGCGTTGAGCACGGTCGCCATCATGCCCATGTAGTCGGCCGTCGCGCGGTCCATCCCCGCCGCGGCGCCCTTCAGGCCGCGGTAGATGTTGCCTGCGCCGACGACGATCGCGATCTCGACGCCGCGCGCATGCACCGCCGCGATCTGGGTCGCCACGGTGCGGACCCGCGCCGGGTCGGTGCCGTAGTCGAGATCGCCCATCAGCGCCTCGCCCGACAGCTTGAGCAGGACCCGCCGGAACACGGGCTGCACGGACGTCATGACGGGCGCGGCGTCACTCGCCGACGGCGAAGCGCGTGAAGCGGCGGACGACGATGTTCTCGCCGGTCTGGCGCGAGAGCCCGGCGCGGATCTCCTCGATCGTCTTGCCGTCGTACTTGTCGCCGTTGACGTGCGGCTGCTTGAGCAGGACCGTCTCCTCCATCCACTTGCGGAGCTTGCCCTCGGCGATCTTCGGGCGCACGTTCTCGGGCTTGTTGGCGGCCTGCTGCTCGAAGACGCGCAACTCGGCCTGCCTGGCGTCCTCGTCGATCTCCTCCTCGGAGACGTAGCGCGTCTGCGGCGATGCCGCGACGTGCATCGCGACGTCGCGGGCGAAGCCGACGAAGTCCTCGTTGCGCGCGACGAAGTCGGTGTTGCAGTCGACCTGGACGAGGGCACCGACCTTGCCGGTGGCGTGGATGTAGGACTGCACGGTGCCCTCGTTCGCCTCGCGCCCCGCGAGCTTCTGCAGCTTGTTGCCGAGCTGCACCTTCAGCAGCTCCAGCGCCGCATCCATGTCGCCACCCGCCTCGACGAGGGCCCGCTTGCAATCCATCATGCCCGCGCCGGTCTGGTCGCGCAGGGCCTTGACGTCCTTGGCGCTGATGTCACTCACTGGTCGGTACCTCGGTGTCGCTGACTGTCTCGGACTCGGGCGCCTGCTCGGAGGCCTGCTCCGGCGCCGTCTCGGGCGCCGTCTCGGCGGCCACCGGGTCGGCCGCCGGCGCGGCCTTCTTGCGACGGCGCGGCTTGGCCGGCGTCTTGGCGGAGTCGGCTGCAGCGGCGGGCTCGGCGGCCTCCGTCGCCTCCGCGGGAGGCGAAGCCGGATCGGGCGTCTGGTCCTCGGCGGGCGGCGCCGGGTCCGGTGACGTGCCCTTGACGTTGTCCTTCTGCGCCGGCGCGACCTCCGCGTTGGCGGCCTGCGGAACCCTCGCGTCCGCCGGCGGCCGCCCCTCCGCCTGCACGGCGTCGGCGACCTCGGCCTCCGCCGCCTGGCGGTCGCCCCCGCCCTTGGCGTGCACCTTGACCTCGTCGACCTCGACAGGCGCCTGCGCCGTCGCCGCCTGCGCCGCCTCCGCCTCGGCGGCCGCGGCCGCGCTGCGCGCCGCCTCGGCCGCCTCGCGCTCGGCCTGCGCGGCCGCCTCGCGGGCGGCCTGCTCCTCGGCCTCGCGCCGCGCGCGCTCCTCGGCGGCGACGCGAGCCTGCTCCTCGGCCTCCTTGCGCTGCTGCTCCTCGCGGGCGCGATAGACGGCGTTGCCCTCGCCGACGACGTCGCCGATCGCGCGGACGATGAGCGCGCACGAGCGGATCGCGTCGTCGTTGCCGGGAATGACGAACTCGATGCCGTCCGGATCGCAGTTCGTGTCGACGAGCCCGATGATCGGGATCCGCAGCCGCTGCGCCTCGCGCACGGCGATCTCCTCGACCTTCAGGTCGATCACGACCATCGCCTCGGGCGGCCGGGTCATGTTCTTGACGCCGCCGAGGTTCGCGCGCAGCTTCGTGAGATCGGCAAGCGCCGCCATCCGCTCGCGGGTCGGCAGCAACGCGAGCTGGCCCTCCGCCTCGTAGCGCTCGAGGTCGTGCAGGCGCTTGATGCGCTGGCTGATCGTCTGGAAGTTCGTCAGCAGCCCGCCCAGCCAGCGGTGGTTGACGTAGGGCATGCCCGCGCTCTCGGCGGTGTCCTTCACCGCGTCGCGCGCCTGCTTCTTCGTGCCGACGAACAGCACCGTGCCGCCACGGTGGGCAACCGCCGACGCGAACTCCTGCGCGTCGCGCAGCAAGCGCTCGGTCTTCAGCAGGTCGATGACGTAGATGCCGCCGTTCTCGCCGTGGATGAAACGGCGCATCTTGGGGTTCCAGCGGCGGGTCTGGTGGCCGAAGTGCACGCCGCTGTCGAGGAGCTGGCGCATGGTAACGACGGACATGTCGTCTCCTTGTTCTCGTGCGGGAGGGCGTGCGACGACGCCCGGCCCGCGGGTACGGTTATCGGCTGCGTCCGGCGGACGAGCCCCTGGCGCAGCGGTGAGCGGAACCGGAAAGGGTCCGCTGCCGGGTCGCCGTACCGCACCCCGCCGGGACGGGACGCGGACCGAGGCGGCCGGGCCGGGAGAGGAGATCCCGGCGGCGCTGCGCGCGTAGTCAGCTG
>JBKHXR010000118.1:0-97645 GCA_046565905.1 Thermoleophilia bacterium
TCATCCCGAGCGAGTTCAGCCAGGCGCTGGGCAACATCGGGGGCGCGATCTCGGGCGCGGTGCGCCCCGGCACGCCGCCGCCGCCGCCGCCGGTGTGAGCTCGTTCATCGTCCCCGAGGCGGTCGAGGCCTACGCGGCCGCCCACACGTCGCCGGCGGCCGGCTTCCTCCGGGGGCTTGCCGCCGAGACCCGCGAGACGCTCGAGTCGCCGCAGATG
The DNA here is from genome assembly GCA_046565905.1 of Thermoleophilia bacterium. Taxonomy (GTDB): domain Bacteria; phylum Actinomycetota; class Thermoleophilia; order Solirubrobacterales; family Solirubrobacteraceae; genus CADCVQ01. The sequence goes on from JBKHXR010000118.1 coordinate 218, forward strand.
CTGACCGGCGAGATCGAGGGGCGCTTGCTCGAGTTCCTCGTGTTCCTCGCCCAGCCTGAGTTCGTGCTCGAGATCGGCACGTACTCGGGCTACAGCGCGCTCTCGATGGCGGGCGCGCTGCCGGCGGGAGGGCGGATCGTGACGTGCGAGCTCGATCCCGAGCGCGTCGCGTTCGCGCGGCGCCACATCGACGGCGCCGGCTACGGCGACCGCATCGACGTTCGCCAGGGGCCGGCGCTGGACACGATCGCGTCGCTCGCCGGTCCCTTCGACCTCGTCTTCATCGACGCCGACAAGGGCGGCTACCGCGACTACTACGAGGCGGTACTGCAGAAGCTCTCGCAGCGCGGCCTGATCGTCGTCGACAACGTCCTGTGGAGCGGGCGCGTCGCGCAGCCGCCCGCCGCCGACGACAGCGACTCGACGCGTGCGCTGCGCGCCTTCAACGACCACGTCGCCGCCGACGAGCGCGTGGTCAACGTGATGCTCAGCGTGCGCGACGGCGTCACGCTCGTGCGGCGGGCCTGAGCGATCGATCGGCCGAGAGGCGGCTCGTCAGGCCGACCAGGACGCCCGGCAGGGCAAGCCGCGACAGGACCGCCCGACCGGTGGTCGAGATGAATCGCCGCCGGCCGGGGGACGGACGTTCCGTTCCCGCCGGCGCCTGCCACGCCTAGACTGCATCGCTCGTGTTCGACACGCTCTCCGAGAAGCTCCAGGCGACGCTCGCCGACGTCCGCAAGCGCGGCACGCTGACCGAGGCCGACGTCAACGCAGCGATGCGCGAGATCCGCCTCGCGCTGCTCGAGGCCGACGTGAACTTCAAGGTCGTCAAGTCGTTCACGAGCACCGTCAAGGAGCGTTGCCTCGGCGCCGACGTGCTCGGTCAGCTCAACCCCGGCCAGCAGGTCGTCAAGATCGTCAACGAGGAGCTCACGGCGCTGATGGGCGGCGCCTCGGCGGCGGTGCCGTTCGCGCCGCGGCCGCCGACGGTGATCCTCATGGCGGGCCTGCAGGGCTCGGGCAAGACGACCGCCACCGCGAAGCTCGCCCGCTTCCTCAACAAGGAGCACGGCTCCTCGGTCGCGCTCGCCGCGTGCGACGTCTACCGCCCCGCCGCGGTCGACCAGCTCGTCAAGGTCGGCAGCCAGGTCGGTGCGACCGTCTACGAGCAGGGCACGGAGAAGGACCCGGTGGACATCGCCAGGTGGGCGCTGGAGCAGGCCAAGCGCGACGGCAAGGACGTGCTGATCGTCGACACCGCCGGGCGCCTGCACATCGACGAGAAGCTGATGGACGAGCTGATCAAGATCCGCAAGGCGGTCAAGCCGACGAGCGTGCTGCTCGTCGTCGACGCGATGACCGGCCAGGACGCCGTCAACGTCGCCGAGCAGTTCGCCGGCGCCGTCGCCTTCGACGGCGTGCTGATGTCAAAGCTCGACGGCGACGCCCGCGGCGGCGCGGCGCTCTCGGTCAAGGCGGTCACCGGCAAGCCGATCGTCTTCGCCTCCACCGGCGAGCACCTCGACCAGTTCGAGCGCTTCCATCCGGACCGGATGGCGCAGCGGATCCTCGGCATGGGCGACGTCCTGTCCTTCATCGAGAAGGCCGAGGCGCAGATCGACGAGGACGAGGCCAAGGAGCTCGAGCGCAAGCTGCGCCGCAACGAGTTCACGTTCGAGGACTTCCTCTCGCAGCTGAAGATGATGCGCAAGATGGGCCCGCTGCAGTCGCTGCTCGGGATGATCCCGGGCTTTCAGGGGGCCGCGATGAAGAACGTCAAGGTCGACGAGCGCGAGCTCGACCGGATCGAGGCGATCATCCTGTCGATGACCCCGTTGGAGCGCCGGCGGCCGGACCTGATCAAGGGCTCGCGGCGGCTGCGCATCGCCCGCGGCTCGGGCACGACGGTGCAGCACGTCAACCAGCTGGTCAAGCAGTTCGGGCAGATGCAGAAGCTCATGAAGCAGCTCGGCAAGGGCAAGATGCCCGATCTCCAAGCGCTCATGAAGCAGGCTCGCTAGGCTGTCGGCACGTTATGGCTGTTCGAATGAGACTCACACGCGTCGGTGGCCGCAAGGATCCGATCTGGCGCATCGTCGTCGCCGACTCGCGCTCACCCCGCGACGGTCGCGTGATCGAGACGATCGGCCATTACAACGCGCAGACCGACCCGTCGACGATCCGCGTCGACGAGGATCGCGCGCGCCACTGGCTGGAGCGCGGCGCGCAGCCGTCGGATCAGGTGCGCAAGCTGCTGCACATCCAGGGCATCGCGTAGCCCGACGCGGTCCCGTCCGCCCCCGCTCACCCGGCCGGTCCGTTGTGCAAGAGCTTCTCGAATACCTCGCCCGCGCCCTCGTCGACGATCCCGACGCCGTCCGCGTCGAGAAGTTCGACGAGGAGGACGGCAGCGTCGTGCTCGAGCTGTCGGTCGGCGAGGACGACTACGGCAAGGTGATCGGCCGCGGCGGCCGCACGGCCAATGCGCTGCGCACCGTGCTGAAGGCGGCGGCCGTCAAGGAAGGCTGCCGCGTGTTCGTCGACATCGTCGACTGATGGTCGATCTCGCGGCAGACTCCTAGGGCGTGCGTGCGATGTCGCTGCTCAACGCCGGCCGGGTCGGCCGTCCCCATGGACTGGACGGGTCCTTTCACGTGACGCGGCCGCGCGGCGTGCTGCTGACGCTCGGCGGCGCGCTGCGGATCGGCAGCGAGGTGTACGAGATCGTCCGGCGCGCGGGAACCGATGACCGGCCGATCCTGCGCCTGCGCGGCGTCGACGATCGCGCCGGAGCCGAGGCGCTGCGCGGCACCGACCTGCTCGTGGCGCGTGACGACGCGCCGCCGTTGCCCGAGGGCGAGTACTGGGCCGAGGACCTCGAGGGCTGCACGGTCGTCACGCAGGACGGCTGCGACCTCGGCGTGGTCGAGCGGATGCGTCCGCTGCCCTCCTGCGAGGTGCTCGAGGTCGGCGACCTGCTCGTGCCGCTGGTCGGCGACGCGGTTCTCGGCATCGACCTCGCTGAGCGGCGGATCGTCGTCGACTCCGGCTTCCTCGGCTTGCGAGGGGCGTAGATGCATCGAGCGGCGTGGGCGTAGGGCTGGCGCGGACGGCTGCTCTTGCGCCTCGACGTCGTCACGCTGTTTCCCGATTGGTTTGACTGGTTCCGTGCGCAGCGGCACATCGCCAACGCGCTGGCCGGCGGCCATGAGCTGCGCGCGCTGGACATGCGCGAGCACACGCCGCTGAGCGGCGGGCAGGTCGACGACACGCCGTTCGGCGGCGGCGCGGGGATGGTCCTGCGCGTCGATGCGATGGACGCGGCCCTGCGCGGCTTCTACGGCGGCACCGATCCGGTCGAGCTGCGCAACCAGCGCCGCGTCATCGCGCTGACCCCGGGCGGACGGTTGCTCGACGACGCGCTCGTCGACGAGCTCGCGGCCGAACCGGAGATCACGCTCCTGTGCGGCCGCTACGAGGGCTTCGACGAGCGCATCGTCGAGCACTTCGCCAGCGATGCGGTGTCGATCGGCGAGTACGTCATCGCCGGTGGCGAGCTCGCCGCGATGGTCGTGTGCGATGCGGTGATGCGCAAGCTGCCGGGCGCGCTCGGCCACAGCGCATCGGCTCTCGAGGAGTCGTTCTCGACGGCGCTCGGCGGCCGGCCGGAGTATCCGCACTACACGCGCCCGGCGGACTACCGCGGCTGGAGGGTGCCCGACGTCCTGCTGTCGGGACATCACGAGCAGATCCGCGCCTGGCGGCTGGAGCGGTCGCGCGAGCGCGCCGGCGAGGCAGCGGAAGGCTGACGACCGGGGCAGGCGCCTCCTGGTGGCCGGTGGCTGCTGCTGCTGTGCTTCGGCTGCGGCTGCTCGCTGCTCGCTGCTTGCCGGCCGCAGGCCGCCGGGCGGCGTGTGCGCAGGCGCTTGAGCCGGACGGGGCGCAGGACGAACGACCGTCGCTATCATGCGGCGTCGGCGCGGCCAGCCTCTGACGTCCGCGCCCTTTCTTCGCCATGTCCTCCCTCATCGACAGCCTCGAGCGCGCGCAGCTGCGCCGTGTCCCCAGCTTCCAGGCCGGCGACCGCCTGCGCGTCCACTTCCAGGTCATCGAGGGCACGCGCAGGCGCACGCAGGTCTTCGAGGGCGTCGTGATCAAGCGCCAGGGTCACGGGGCGCGCGAGACGTTCACCGTGCGCAAGCAGTCCTTCGGGGTCGGAGTCGAGCGGACGTTCCCCGTTCACTCGCCGAAGATCGAGAAGATCGACGTCGCCGCTCGCGGCGATGTCCGGCGCGCGAAGCTGTACTACCTGCGCGACCGGGTCGGCAAGCGCGCCCGCGTCCGCGAGCGCCGCTACACCGGACCCGAGGAGCGCGTCGAGGCAGGACTGCTGTACGACCCCGCGGCCCAGCTCGAGGCCGAGGCGGCAGCAGAGCCCGAAGCCGTCGACGCGGAGGGCGTCGTGGCCGACGAGGCGGTCGCCGAAGCCGTCGAGGCCGAGGCACAGGCAGACGACACTGAAGGGGCCCCGACGAACGGGACCGCTGCCGAAGGCGAGGCCGAGTCGGCCCCCTCCGGCGGGCAGACGTGAACAAAGCCGACTCCTCCAAGGGCAACTCGTTTGTAGAGCTCGTCCTGATCGTCGCCGTGGCACTCGGTCTCGCGCTCGGCATCCAGGCGTTCCTGGTCAAGCCCTACCGGATCCCGTCGCCCTCGATGGTTCCGACGCTGTCGGTCGGCCAGCGGGTGCTCGTCAACCGCATCGGCAACAACTTCGGCGATCCCGCGGTCGGCGACGTCACCGTCTTCCATCCGCCGACGGGCGCCGAGAGCGATACGCAGTGTGCGGTGCGCCCGGAGCCCAGGCAGCCGTGTCCCAAGCCGACTGCCGGCAAGGCGGACGTGAACTTCATCAAGCGCATCGTCGCCGGCCCCGGTGACACGATCGCGGTGGAGGACGGCCACGTCATCCGCAACGGCGAGCGCCAGCGCGAGCCGTTCATCGAGCCCTGCGGCAGCGGCCCGGAGTGCAACCTCACCAACGCGATCACGATCCCCAAGGACCACTACTTCATGATGGGCGACAATCGCGGCTCCTCCGACGACAGCCGGTTCTGGGGGCCCGTCCCGCGCGAGTGGATCATCGGCAACGCCTTCGCGACGTACTGGCCGCCGAAGCGCATCGGACTGCTGTAGCTCACTACCCCGCGGGGCCGGCACCAGCGGCCTGCTGATCGCCGGCTGCGGCGCTGATGAGCATTCCGCCCGCCCAGTGCTTCATGATGGCCCGCAGCCGTGGAGCGTCCGCCGACAGCCGTCCCCGGGGTACAGCGCGCGCCCACTCCGCCGGCGGGCCCGTCGCCCCGCGCCACCGCTCCGGTGGCCGCGTCGGCGGGCTCCGACAGCCGCGCGCGGGCCAAGAAGGCCGCACGCAAGCGCTCGAGCGGCCGTCGACTGTTCGCCTTCGACCGCCGCCTCGGCGTGCGGTGGGTCGCGGGCGCCGACGAGGCCGGCCGCGGCGGCCTCGCGGGCCCACTCGTCGCCGCGGGCGTCCTCTTCGATACCGAATCGCTGACGACCCGCGACCTGCGTGCGCTGAGTCGCCTCAACGACTCCAAGCAGCACAGCCACGAGGTGCGCGAGCAGCTGTTTCCGATCGTGATGCGCGCGGCGTCGAAGGTCTGCGTCGTGTCGCGCTGCGCGCGCACGATCGACGCGCGCGGGCTGCACAAGACGAACCTCGCGGCGCTGCGCGATGCGCTGCTCGGCGTCGCGCGTCCGGGGTGCATCTGCCTGTCCGACGGCTTCGCCGTCGGCGATCTCGGCTACGAACAGCGGGCGATCGTCGAGGGCGACGCGACGTCTGCCGCGATCGCCGCCGCCTCGATCGTCGCCAAGGTCACACGCGACCGCTACATGCACCGTGCCGACGCGCTGCACCCGGGCTGGGACTTCGCGGCACACGTGGGTTACTCGACGCCAGAGCATCGCGACGCGATCCAGCGGCTCGGCGTGTCGCCGCTTCACCGACTGAGCTTTCAGTCGACCGCGTATCAGCAGCTGGCGCTGTAGCGCTCGGAGAGGGCCCACGGTCAGAACGCCGCCTCGAGGTGGTCCAGGCGCACGAGCCTGCTGTCGCGATCGACGGTCACGCCGACGACGTCGAAGCGCAGCTCGCGCGAGCGCGGCCGGTCCTGCGCCTCGACCAGCCACGCCGCCGCCATCCTGCGAACGCGCCCGCACTTCTCGCGCGAGACCGCCTGAAGCGGGGACTCCAGCGCGCCGGCGCGGCGCGTCTTGACCTCGACGAATACCAGCCACGTGTCGTCGCAGACGACGAGGTCGAGCTCGCCGAACCGCGTCCGGTAGTTGACCGCGACGACGCGGTAGCCCATGCGCTCGAGATGCTCGCGAGCGAGTCGCTCCCCGACGCGGCCGAGGTGGTGGCGCAGATCGATGACCATCGGCGCCGACGCTAGACACCGGGATGTGCCGCTTCAGCACCTGATCGTCACAACTCTGCGCGGTTCTCGTGCCGGCTTCGCGCGCCGGAGACGCAGCGCGAAGCCTGCGGTGAATCGTTGCGAAGGCGTGCTGTTCTGTGACGTGATCGCGCCTACGGTCCGCCGATGCTCGCCCATGTCACGACGTTTGCGCTCGACGGCATCTCATCGCGCCGGATCACGGTCGAGGTCGACCTGCGCCGCGGCCTACCGGCGTTCACGATCGTCGGCCGCGGCGACGCCGCCGTGCGCGAGTCGCGCGAACGGGTGCAGACGGCGCTGATCAACGCCGGCTTTGAGTTCCCGCAGCGGCGGATAACCGTCAACCTCGCGCCGGCGCACCTGCGCAAGGTCGGTCCCGGCTTCGACCTGGCGACCGCATGCGGGGTGCTCGTGGCCTCCGGCCAGCTTCCCGCCGATGGCCTCGGGCGGTGGGCGGTGTTCGGCGAGTTGGGACTCGGCGGGCAGCTGCGCCACTGCCGCGGCGTGCTGACCGTCGCCGAGGGCGCGCGCGGCGCTGGGATCGCCGGACTCATAGTGCCGCGAGACTGCGCCCGCGAGGCGGCGCTCGTCGATGGGCTCGCCGTGGCGGGGGTCGCGAGCCTGCCGGACGTCGCGGCGATCCTGCGCGGAGAGCAGCCGCCAGACCTGCCGGAGCCTGCCTCGGGCGGCGCGCAACCGCCCACACCGCCGGATCTCGCCGACGTTCGCGGCCACAGCGACGCCATCACCGCGATCACGATCGCGGCGGCCGGGGCCCACAACATCCTGCTGTCGGGCCCTCCCGGCACCGGCAAGACGATGCTCGCGCGGCGCGCCGTGTCAGTCCTGCCGCCGCTGACACGTGAGGAGGCGATCGCCGTGACGCGCATCCACAGCATCGCGGGGCGGCACGCCGGCGACGGGCTGGTGCAGCAGCGACCGTTCCGGGCGCCGCATCACACGGTCTCACCCGCCGGCCTCGTCGGTGGCGGGACCATTCCCGCGCCCGGCGAGGCGAGCCTCGCGCACCACGGAGTTCTCTTTCTCGACGAGCTGTCGGAGTTCAGCCGGTCGGCGCTCGAGTCGCTGCGCCAGCCGCTGGAAGACGGCTTCGTCGCGATCGTGCGCGGCCAGCGGACCGTGACGTTTCCAACGCGCTTTCAGCTCGTCGCGTCGACCAATCCCTGTCCCTGCGGCCATGCGGGGGAGCCGCGCTGTCGCTGCAACGAGGCCGACATCGCTCGGCACCGCCGCAAGCTCAGCGGCCCGCTGCTCGATCGCATGGATCTGCTCGTGCACATGCCGCGGCCCAGATCGCAGGCGCTCGAAGGCGACCCGGGAACATCCTCCGCGGACGTGCTCGCGCGTGTGCTCGACGCGCGCGGGCGGCAGGCTCATCGCCTCGCGGGCACGGGTCTGAGGACCAACGCGGAGCTGACGCCGCAGCTCGTGCGCCGGCTGGTGCGCGCCGACGCGGAGGCCAACGCGGTCCTGCGCGAGGAGTATGCGAAGGGCACGCTCAGCCCCCGTGGGCACGGGCGTATCCTGCGTGTCGCGCGGACCGTGGCCGACATCGAGGGCAGCCGGGAGGTGCACGCGAAGCACGTCCGCATCGCGCTCAACTTCCGCCGCGAGAGCGTCCTGGACGGAGCCGTTGCCGCATGACGGCGTGCGACGCATGCCTGCGCCGCACCGCGCTGGTCGCGCAGCTTGCGCCTCACGTCGACCGTGGACCGCGCGACCGCCGCAAGCTTGGCGAGATGCTCTCGCTGCCCGACGAGCGGCTGATCGAGGCGCTCGCCGGCGATCGGCGAGCGGCGGTCACGCACGCCCACGCGTCGTTTGATCCGCGGCGGGCGCGTGAGCGCCTGCGTGCGGCGACGATGCATGCGGTCTGCCGGCACGATCCGCGCTATCCGTCGCGGATGCTGGAAGCCGACGACGCGCCTGCAGTGCTGCACGTCGCCGGTGACGTCGAGCTGCTCTGCGCACTCGCCGATCGCGACGCGCCCGCCGTTGCGATCGTCGGCGCCCGCCGGGCCGGAGCGGACGGCGTCGAGATCGCCCGTAGCCTCGGCCGTGGGCTCGCGGCGGCCGGGGTGACCGTCATCAGCGGGATGGCACTCGGCATCGATGCGGCGGCGCATGCCGGCGCGCTGGCGGTCGGCGGCCCGACGATCACGGTGCTCGCCGGCGGGGCCGATGTCGCCTATCCCGCCAGCAAGCGCAGCCTGCATCGCGAGCTCGTGCGCACCCAGGCGGCGGTCTCCGAGATGCCGCCTGGGTTCAGGCCCTTCCGCTGGTGCTTTCCGGCGCGCAACCGCACGATCGCCGGCCTGGCGTCGATGACGATCGTGGTGGAGGCCGCTGAGCGGTCGGGCTCGCTGATCACGGCCGATCTCGCGCAGGAGCTCGGGCGCGCCGTGGGCGCGGTGCCCGGGCCGGTCACCGTGCCGCGTTGCGCGGGCACCAACGCGCTGCTCCGCGACGGAGCCTTCGTCATCCGCGACGCGCAGGACGCGCTCGACGAGGCGCTCGGCATCGGCGTCGCGACCGCGCTGTCGGGCCGGCGTCCCGAGGACCTGAGCGCCCCACTTCGCTCGCTGCTGGCCCGTGTCGAGCAGGGCCGCGACACGGTGTCCTCGCTGGCCCCGACGCCCGCCGAGGCGCAGGAGGCGATCGCGGGGCTCGCCGAACTCGAGCTGCTCGGGTTCATCCGCCGCGGACCCGGAGGACACTATGCGCGCCTTCCGTGAGACCGCCGACCCCTATCCTCGGCCGCATGTCGCCGCGCCGCGTACCCGTCGCGCTGTCGATCGCGGGCTCGGACTCCGGCGGCGGTGCGGGGATCCAGGCCGATCTGAAGGCCTTCGCGCGGGCCGGCGTGCACGGAGCGACCGCGATCACCGCCATCACGGTGCAGAACACCGTCGCCGTCTCGGCGGTCCAAGCGGTCGATCCCCAGATCATCACCGGCCAGATCCGTGCGGTCGCGGACGACCTCGGCGTGGACGCGGTCAAGATCGGGATGCTCGGCGACGTCGCGACGATCCGGGCGGTCGCGCGCGCGCTCGACGGGCTCCCGGCCGCGACGCCGATCGTGCACGACCCCGTGATGGTCGCCGAGTCTGGGGCGCGGCTGCTGGCGCTGGATGCCGTCGACGCCCTGCGGACGCTGATCGTCGCGCGCGCGACCGTGATCACGCCCAACCTCGCCGAGGCGCGGGCGCTCGCCGGCGACGAGGATCTCGACGGGCTCGAGCTGGTCCGGGCGCTGCACGCGCTCGGCCCCGCCAACGTCGTCGTCACGGGCGGCCACCGCGAGCCGGCGACAGACCTGTTCTTCGACGGGCAGACGCTCACGGAGCTTCCCGGTGAGCGTCATCCCGACGGCGCCGCGCACGGGTCGGGGTGCACGCACTCGTCGACGCTCGCTGCCCGCCTGGCGCTGGGCGACGACCCGCTCGCCGCGGCGCGTCACGCGCGAGCGGTCGCGTCAGCCGCCGTCGGCGCCGGTCTTCGCCACCTCGGCCGGGGCGCGGGTCCCGTCGATGTCTTCGGGCTCGCGTGCCGGGAGTGAGATACGGATCGCGAACCCTTCCGGCAGAGGGCGTCGCTTTGCCATAATCGCGCGCTGTGCGGTTCCTTCGGATGAAGCCTGGTCATGGGGAGATCCTCATCGCGGAGGGGGACGTCGACGTGCCCGAGGAGCACGACGACCTCGTCGACGCCTTTCGCGAGCAGTTGGACGCGGGGATGTGGGCCGCCGTGCCGCGAGCCGACTCGGGTGGGCGCCGCCAGGCACAGATGGTGTCCAGCTTCGACGAGGTTCCGCAGGACGCCGATCGGGTCATCTTCTTTCCGCGCGCCGCAGGCGGCCGCTAGCAGGTACCGATGCTGCTTGCCATAAGCGCCAGCGTCATCGTCGTCCTCGTGCTCCTGTGGGAGGTCGGCTGGCCGGTCGCCGCCGAGAAGATCGCGTGCTGGCGCGCCCGCCGGGCGCGCATCGAGGTCGAGGGCTACGACCCGGGTCGCGAGCGCCGCGCCGAGCAGCGCGCCCGCAGCCTGCTGCGCTCGTGCGTCAACGACGAGGAGTGGGCGATGTACAGCGACCTGGGGTTCATCCGGGTCTGGGGCGCGCTGTCGGAGGGTCCGCTCAGCGAGCCCGACGGACGTGGCGCGACGTACGCGTACCTCGTCTACCCGCACAAGCCGATCGTCGCCTACCTGCCGCAGACCCGCCGGCTGCTGAGCGAATACTGCGTCACGTTCCCCGACGAGACCCGGCCGTATGGCTCCGCGCGGCTGCCGGACTCCGACGACGTCCTTGCCAAGTGGATGGCGCTGACCGGTGACGAGCGCCGCATCATCGCGACCGCGAACATGCACCTGCCGGGGCGCCAGGTGGACCCCAAGCAGGTCAAGCGCGACCTCTGGCGCCTGGGCCAGTGGGAGCAGGCCCGGCTCCGCGATCAGCGTCGCGGCGCGGGTAGTGTTCACGCCCCGTGAGCACGAACGGCAAGCTCGATCCAAAGCACAACTCACGCGCCCTCACCGAGGGACCGGCGCGGGCGCCCGCGCGCGCCTACCTGCACGGCATCGGGTTCGATGCCGAGGCGCTGAGCAAGCCGATCATCGGCGTCGCCTCGACCTGGATCGAGACGATGCCCTGCAACTTCCACCTGCGTGCGCTGGCCGCCAAGGTGAAGGAGGGCATTCGCCTGGCGGGCGGGACGCCGATGGAGCTCAACACGATCGCGATCTCCGACGGCATCACGATGGGCACGAGCGGGATGAAGACCAGCCTCGTCTCGCGCGAGGTGATCGCCGACTCGATCGAGCTCGTCGCGCGCGGCCACCTGTTCGACGGGATCGTCGCGCTGAGCGCTTGCGACAAGACGATCCCCGGCACCGTGATGGCGCTCGCCCGCCTCAACCTGCCGGGCGTGATGCTCTACGGCGGCTCGATCGCGCCCGGTCGCTTCCGCGGCCACGACGTCACGATCCAGGACGTGTTCGAGGCCGTCGGTGCGCACGCTGCCGGCACGATCAGCGACGAGGACCTCGCCGAGCTCGAGCTCGTCGCGAGCCCCGGCGCGGGCGCCTGCGGCGGCCAGTTCACCGCCAACACGATGGCGATGGCGTTCGAGGTGCTCGGCATCAGCCCGATGGGCTCGGCGATGGTGCCCGCCGAGCACGCCGGCAAGGCGAACGTCGCGATCGAGGCCGGCAGGCTGATCATGGACGTGCTCGACCGCGGCCTGCGGCCGCGCGAGATCATCACGAAGGACTCGCTGGAGAACGCGATCGCTGCGATCGCGACCTCGGGCGGCTCGACGAACGGGGTGCTGCACCTGCTGGCCGTCGCGCGGGAGGCGGGCATCGAGCTCGACATCGACGACTTCGACCGCATCTCGGAGCGCACGCCGCTGCTGTGCGACCTCAAGCCCGGCGGCCGCTACGTGGCGACGGACCTCTTCGCCGCGGGCGGCGTGCCGCTCGTCGCCCAGCGCCTGCTCGAGGCGGGCCTGCTGCACGAGAACGCGATCACCGTCACCGGCCGCACGGTCGGCGAGCACGCGCGCGAGGCGACGGAGACCGACGGTCAGCGCGTCGTGCGCCCGCTCGACGATCCGATCAAGGCCACGGGCGGGCTGGCGATCCTGCGCGGCAACCTCGCGCCGGAGGGCTGCGTGGTCAAGCTGTCCGGTCACGAGCGCCGCCATCACGAGGGACCCGCCCGCGTCTTCGAGAGCGAAGAGGACGCGATGGCCGCCGTCGTCGCGGGGACGATCCAGCGCGGCGAGGTCCTCGTCATCCGCAACGAGGGTCCCGCCGGAGGACCCGGGATGCGCGAGATGCTCGGCGTCACCGCCGCCCTCAACGGCATCGGCCTCGGCGAGCATGTCGCGCTGCTGACCGATGGGCGCTTCAGCGGGGCCACGCACGGTTTCATGGCCGGGCACGTCGCGCCCGAGGCCGTTCGCGGCGGGCCGATCGCGGCCGTCCACGACGGCGACGTGATCACGATCGACGTCGACGCGCGCCGCCTCGACGTCGGCCTCGACGACGAGACGATCGCCGCGCGCGTCGCCGCCTACCGAGGCAACGACAACGCCGACCTCGGTGGTGTCCTGGGCAAGTACGCCAAGCTCGTCTCGAGCGCCTCCCAGGGCGCGGTCACCTAGTACCGGCCGGCCCGGTCGCGCGAACGTCCGGCGGCGCCGTCACCTGAGCCCCAGCAGGTGCCCGAGCGTCCGTGCGTTGTCCGGCGCGAACTCCTCCCAGTCGTTGTTGAAGTACGCGTAGACATCGACGTCGGCGGACCACCGCGCCAGCCGCGCCGCCCACTCCGCCAGCTCGGTCCGCGAGTAGTTCCCGCGCCGCCCGCGGTGGCCGTGGTGGAAGCGCAGGTACGTGAAGTCCGCCGTCATCTCGTGCGACTGGAACTCCTCGAGGCCGGGCCGGTCGGCGATCGTCAGCGCGACGTTGTGCCAGCGCAGCAGCTCGTAGACCTGCGCGCAGAACCACGACGGATGGCGAAACTCGAACGTATGGCGCCCCGGCGGAAGACGGTCCAGCGCGTACGCCAGGCGCTCGTCGCTGCGCTGGAAGTTCGCCGGCAGCTGCCACAGCATCGGCCCCATCATGTCGGCGTCGGCGAGCGGCTCGAGCGGCTCGAGCAGGCGCCGCAGGCCACGATCCATGTCGGTCAGCCGCTTCATGTGCGTCAGGTAGCGCGACGACTTCACGGCGAAGCAGAAGCCCTCCGGCGCCTGCGTCACCCAACGCTGCACCGATTCTCGCTTCGCGAGCCGGTAGAAGGTCGTGTTGACCTCGACGGTGTCGAAGACCGTCGCGTAATGCTCCAGCCAGCGCGACGCCGGCAGTCCCTGTGGGTAGAACGACCTGCGCCAGGTGGCGTAGTTCCAGCCGCTGCAGCCGATCCGGATCACGTCGTCAGGTCGTCTACCCCGGCGAGCGGCCGACACGCCGTTGCCGCCGGCCGCCCGGTCCGCCGGCGGCCGGTCGCCGTTCGGCCGGCCCGCCGCCGGCCCGCCGCCGGCCCGCCGCCGGCCCGGTCCCTAGCCCGTCGCCGTCGCCGGCGTCTCGCCGAGGAACGCCCGCAGATCGGCGTTGAAGCGCGCCGGGCGCTCGAGCATCGGCAGATGACCGGTGTCCGGGTAGACGATCCTGCGCGCGGCCCCGATCAGCTGCTCGAAGGCGAAGGCGTCGCGCACGGGCACGACGCGGTCGCGCGCACCCCAGACGATCAGCGTCGGGCAGGCGATCTGCGCGAGGCGGTCGCGCAGCGGATAGCCCGCCATCGCCCGCACCGCAGGCATGAAGCCCGGGCGCGCGCCCGCCACCTGCTCGGCGACCAGCGGCCCGGGCAGCAGCGCCGGATGGGCGGCGACTCCCGCCGGCACGATCCGCCGCAGCCGCGCCCGCCGCGCGACGATCTCCGAGCGCGCCGCGACGAAGCCGCCGCAGCGCGAGAACGCCCGCTCCAACCGCCGCAACCGCTGCAGCCGCTGCAGGGCGCGCTCCAGGCGCAGCTCGGCGATCTGCAGGCCGGCCGCCGACACGAGCACGAGCCGCTCGACGCGCTGCGGATGGTTGATTGCCAGCTCGGCGGCGACGAAGCCGCCCATCGAGTTGCCCACCACCGCCGCGGCATCGACCGCCAGCGCCTCGCACAGCACGTCCAGCAGGCGTGCGTATCCCGTGATCGACACCGCGCCGGCGGGCATCTCCGAGGCGCAGAAGCCGGGCAGATCGACGGCGATGACGCGGTGATCGCGGGCGAGCTCGGGCAGGTTCTCGAGCCAGTTCTGCCAGCAGCCGCCGAGCCCGTGGATGAACAGCAGCGGCGGCCCGTCGCCGAGCTCGACGACGTTGAGCAGCCGGTCTGCGACGCGCACGAAGCGCCGGTGCTCGCTCCACTCCACGTCCAGCCACGCCGAGCGGCCGGCGGCGCCGTAGGCGCCGACCTGCGGAGGTTCTACGCTTCTTGCTGCGGCCATCGGCCGCCGAAGTATGCGCATCGCCATCGACATCGACTCGACGCTCCACCACTACTGGGACCGCCTCTCCGATGCCGCGCTGCGACGGTTCGGCATCGATCTGCCCTACGAGGAGCAGCTGGACTGGGGCATCACCCGCCTGCGACCGGACCAGCTGGGGCTGTGCATCGAGGAGACCCACTGCTCGGAGGCGATCCTCGCCGGCGAGCCATATCCCCACGCCGCCGCGGTCGTCACGCGCTGGCGCGACGCCGGCCACTTCATCCACATCACGAGCCACCGGGACACCTCGGCGCTGCAGCCCACCGCGCAGTGGCTGGCGCAGATCGGCGTCCCCTACGACGACCTGCACTGCTCAGACGACAAGGTCGCCCGGTGCGTCGAGCTCGGCATCGAACTGCTGATCGACGACAGCCCGCTGAACCTGGCCAGGGCGATCGATCACGGGATGATCGTCGCGACGATCTCGCACCCGTGGAACCGCGACCTGTGCGAGGTCGAGGACGTGATCTGCGCCGATGACTGGCGCGGTCTGGCGGCGCAGCTGGATCCGCTGCTCAGCCGCTCCGCCGGCGTCGGCACCTGAGCAGCAAGAACCCCTGCAACCAGCCCCTTCGGTAGGGGACGTCGCGTACAGTGATCCGCGGCTCGGTGCAGTTGCGAAGTCCCTGAAACGCCATGTCCGCGAAATCGATCACGCTCGTCGCCGTCGTCGCGGTCGCCATCGCAGTCACAGCGCTGCTGGTGTGGGACAGCGCCCGCGCGGACGTGATCGCAAACGGCGTGAGGATCGGTCCCGTCGACGTCGGCGGCATGACACGGGGCGAGGCCCGGACACGCGTGCAGCAGCGCCTGCTCGAGCCGCTGAACAGGCCGCTGATCATCGGTGCCGGAGACGAGACGTTCCCGCTCAGCGCGCGCGAGGCGAAGATCGAGGCCGACCTGGACGCGATGCTCGACGAGGCGCTCCGCCGCAGCCGCGACGGCGGCGTCGTCGAGAGAACGTGGCGCGCGATCAGCGGCCGGAGACTCGACGTGCGCGTACCGCCCGACGTGCAGTACTCGCGCCGCGCCGTGCAGCGCATCGTCGATCGCGTGCGCGTCGCCGTGAGCCGCGAGGCGCTCGACGCCAAGGTGCAGTTCAAGCCGCAGGCGCTGGAGATCCGTCAGGCGCGCACCGGGCGCACGATCGACGCCCTCAAGCTGCGCAGCCGCGTCCAGACGGCGCTCGTCTCGGCCGTCGACGATCGCACGCTCGACGTCCCGATCCAGACGGTGCAACCCAAGGTCTCGGGCGAGAAGCTCGCCGCAAGGTATCCGGTCGTGCTGGCCGTCGACCGCGCGAACTTCAAGATCAGCCTCTTCAAGAAGCTCAAGAAGGTGCGGGTCTACCCGATCGCCGTCGGCCAGGTCGGTCTCGAGACGCCCGCCGGCCTCTACAAGATCCAGAACAAGGCGGTGAATCCGGCATGGACGGTTCCCAACTCGCCGTGGGCGGGATCCCTCGCCGGGCAGGTGATTCCCGGCGGAACGCCGGAGAACCCGCTCAAGGCGCGCTGGCTCGGCGTCTATGACGGGGTCGGCGTGCACGGCACCGACGTCCGCGCATCGATCGGGACCAACGCCTCGCACGGCTGCATCCGGATGCTCATCGAGGACGTGGTGAAGCTCTACGACGAGGTGCCCGTCGGCACGCCGATCTACATCCACTAGCGCGCCGCCGCGCCGCCGCGCCGCCGCGCCGCCCGCGGCCGCGGCATCGGGGCCGCCGCCGATACCGGAATGCGACGGGGCGCGAATCTAGCCGCCGCCGACGCCGATCGCGGTAGGTGCGATCTCCTCCCAGCCGGACTCCTGGAGCAGGGCATGGTGCGGCGAGTGTCGAAGGACCAGCGTGCCGATGAAGATGCCCCGCTCCCGCTTGCGCATGACCGCGTACCACATCGTCGAGGCGTCGCCCGTACCCTGCACGCGTAGCCACGGCCGCGGCGGGATCCCGGTCGGTGGCGCGATGCCCGCTTCGACCAGCTGGTGCTGGGTCGCGACCGTTCCCTGAGCCGTGTCGATGAAGAAGACGCCCACCGAGCCCGAGGCTAGCGCGGACTGGCGCGCGGCACTCGTGCGCTTCGACGAGGATCTGCGGCGGCGCGGTGCCGCCGAGAAGACACGCAGCGCGTACGCCGCCGACCTGCGGCAGTTCGCCGTCTGGGCAAGCTGGCAGCAGGTGCAGCCGCCCGCGGTCACGCACCGGCTCCTGCGCCGCTACGCGGCGGCGCTGTCGGAGCGAAGGTCGGCCCCGGCGACGGTCGCCCGCAAGCTTGCGGCCCTGCGCGCGTTGTATGAGACGTTGCGCGAGCACGGCGAGATCGAGGCCAACCCGGCCAACCTGCTGGCCGCGCCCAAGCGCGGCAGGGAGCTGCCGAGCGTCCTCGCGCCAGAAGCGATCAGCCGCCTGCTCGACCGGATCCCGACCTCCACGCCGCTGGAGCTGCGTGACCGGGCCATCTTCGAGATCGCCTACGGGAGCGGGCTGCGGGCGGAGGAGCTGGTCGCTCTCGACGTCACATCCGTCGACTTCGACGGCGAGGAGCTGCGCGTCGAGGGCAAGGGCTCAAAGACGCGCTTCGTCCCGGCCGGAGAGCCCGCGCTGCGGGCGCTCGCGCGCTATCTGGAGCGCGCGCGGGCAGCGCTCGCGCAGGACGCCGGCGAGCCCGCGCTGTTTCTCTCCAAGTCCGGCCGTCGCCTGTCGACGTCGGACATCCGCAGGCGGCTGCGCGTCTGGGCGCGACACGCCTCGGTGCAGGGCGCAGTCCATCCGCACGCCCTGCGCCACTCGTTCGCGACCCACCTTCTCGAGGGCGGCGCGGATCTGCGATCGATCCAGGAGTTGCTGGGGCACGCGTCCGTGTCTACGACGCAGATCTACACTCGGGTAGAGTCGGCGCGCCTGAAACATGCGTACTCGCGGGCGCATCCCAGGGCCTAAGCGGCATGGAAACCAACGTCAAGTCAATCGAGCTCAAGGATCTGTGGCGTCGCTACAAGCGCGACGGCGACGATCGCGCCCGCGAGCGCCTGGTCGTCGCGTACTCCCCGCTCGTGAAGTACGTGTCGGGCCGGATGGCCTCCGGGTTGCCCGCCCACGTCGAGGAAGCCGACCTCATCTCCTACGGCCTGGGCGGCCTGATCTCGGCGATCGAGCGCTTCGAGCTCGAGCGCGAGATCAAGTTCGAGACCTACGCGATCACCCGTATCAAGGGGGCGATCATCGACGAGCTGCGCTCGCTGGACTGGGTGCCCCGCTCCGTCCGTGCCCGCGCCCGCGCCATCGAGCGCGCGAACACGAAGCTCGAGCACAAGCTCCAGCGCGCTCCGACGGACGAGGAGATGGCCCGCGAGCTCGAGATGACCGTCTCGGACTTCCAGGACGCGCTGCTGCAGATCTCCAACTCGACGGTCGCTGCGCTCGACGAGCTGTGGACGGTGTCCGACGCCTCCGGCGACCAGGTCTCGCTGCTGGACACGCTGCAGGATCCGGGCGCGCCCGATCCCGCGCAGGTGATCGACGCGACCGACCTCAAGGACCGCATCGCGGATGCGATCGCGCGGCTGCCCGAGCGCGAGAAGCTCGTCGTGGCGCTCTACTACTACGAGAACCTCACCCTTCGCGAGATCGGCGAGGTCCTCGGCGTCACCGAGTCGCGCGTCTCGCAGCTGCACACGAAGGCCGTGCTGCGCCTCCGCGGGCGCATGTCCGAAGAGAACATCGACCAGCCCTGACGGCGCCCCCCGCGGCCGGCGCCGCTCGAAGTAGATAGTTCTCTCTCGCGGTACTAGCATCGCGCGATCCCCGAGGAGAGGAGCCGCGGTATGCACAAGCCTGCTGACCGCATTCGCAACGTAGCCCTGATCGGACATCGCGGCAGCGGAAAGACCTCGCTGCACGAGGCGCTCCTCTTCGAGGCGGGCGCGACGAACCGGCTCGGATCGGTACTCGACGGCACGACCGTCTCGGACTCCGAGCCCGACGAGCAGGCGCGCAAGATGTCGATCTCGCTGAGCCTCAGCTCGTTCGAGTGGGACGGCCGCAAGATCAACCTCATCGACACCCCCGGCGAGCCGAGCTTCGTCGCCGACGCACTCGGCGCGATGCGCGTCTGCGAGTCGGCGATCTTCGTCGTCAACGGCGTGATGGGCGCCGAGGTGACGACGCGGCGCCTCTGGGCGCGCGCCGAGGAGCTCGACCTGGCGCGGATGATCTTCGTCAACATGCTCGACCGCGAGCGCGCCGACTTCTTTCGCGCGCTCGAGTCGCTCAAGGACGCCTTCGGCGGGCATGTCGTCGCCACCGAGATCCCGATCGGCTCCGAGCACGACATCTCGGGCGTCGTCGACCTCGTCGACATGAAGGCCTACCGCTACGACGGGGCCGCGCGCGACAACTGCACGGAGATCGAGATCCCGGCCGACATGCAGCAGCTCGCCGAGGAGTACCGCGAGAAGATGATGGACGAGATCTGCGAGGTATCGGACTCGCTCATGGAGCGCTACCTCGAGGGCGAGGAGATCGCGCACGACGAGATCGTCGGCGTCCTCAAGGACGGCACGAACCACGGCTCGCTGTTTCCGGTGACGTGCGGCGTGGCGACGAGCAACCTCGCGACGAACCGGCTGCTGGACGCGATCGTCGAGGACCTCCCGTCGCCGGTGAAGCACGGCTCGCTCGAGCTGCCGGAGATCACGCTCGAGGCCGACGAAACCAAGCCGCTGTACGCCTACGTCTTCAAGACCCGCGCCGACCCGTTCGCCGGCCGCATCAACCTGTTCCGCGTCTACCAGGGCGTGATGCGCCACGACAGCCACGTGATGAACACGACGAGCCACAACAAGGAGCGCGTCGGGCAGCTGCTCGTGTTCAGCGGCAAGGAGTCCGGCCAGGCCGACGAGTTCGGGCCGGGCGACATCGGCACCGTCGCCAAGCTCAAGGAGACCCGCGCGGGCGACTGGCTCGCCGAGCGCGACGAACCGATCTCGATGCCGCAGATCGAGCTGCCGGCGCCCGTGATGGCGTTCGCGATGGAGGCCCAGGGCGACGAGGACAAGGTGTTCACGTCGTTGCGCAGGCTGCAGGAGGAGGACCCGACGATCGACCTGCACCGCGACGCGGAGACCGGCGACCAGATCATCGCCGGGCTGTCGCAGATGCACGTCGAGGTGATCGTCGACCGGCTGAAGGATCGCTTCGGCGCCGAGGTCACGCTCAAGCCGCCGCGCGTGCCCTACATGGAGACGATCCGCAGGCCCGCCAAGGCGCACGGGCGCCACAAGAAGCAGTCCGGCGGCCGCGGCCAGTTCGGCGACTGCCACATCTCGATCGAGCCGCGCGCGCCCGGGGCGGGATTTGAGTTCGTCAACCAGATCAAGGGCGGCGTCATCCCGACGTCGTTCATCCCCGCGGTCGAGAAGGGCGTCATCGAGGCGATGCAGTCGGGTCCGATCGCCGGCTGCCCCGTCAAGGACATCTCGGTCACGGTCTTCGACGGCAGCTTCCACACCGTCGACTCGTCCGAGATGGCGTTCAAGCTCGCCGGCTCGATCGCGATGAAGGAGGCCATGAGCAACGCTTCGCCGGCGCTGCTGGAGCCGATCATGCTGGTCACGCTGACGATCCCCGAGGAGTCCGTCGGCGACGTGATCGGCGACCTCAACTCGCGGCGCGGCCGGCCGCAGGGGATGGAGGGCATCGGCGGCGGCCTGACCGAGGTGAAGGCCGAGGTGCCGATGTCCGAGATGCTCACCTACGCGCCCGATCTGCGCTCGCTGACGGGCGGCCAGGGCGACTACACGATGGAGTTCCTGCGCTACGAGGAGGTACCCGCTCACCTGCAGCAGAAGATCGTCGCGCAGGCGAGCGCCGAGGAGGCGGTCAACGCGTGAGCGGCCCGCGAGCAGACGGCTAGGTGGTCGATCGCGCGGGCGGTGCCCGTCGCGGAAGCGACCATTGGCAGGGGGCGAACCTCGGGTCGTTCGCCCCTGCGCCTGTGAGCGCCCCGGGAGCGGCCGACCCGAGATGACGTGGCCGCCGGCAGCACTCGAGTTCCTGCGCGACCTCGAGGACAACAACGACCGCGACTGGTTCAAGGCCAACCGCGCTCGCTACGACGATCATCTCGTCGCGCCGGGACGCGCGCTCGCCGAGAGCGTCGCGCAGCTCGGCGCGCCGAGGTTCTTCCGGCCCTACAACGACGCGCGCTTCCACCATCGCCCGCCGATCAAGGAGCAGCTCGGGATCGCGATCGGGTACGGCGGCGCCGGTGGCTACTACGTCGAGCTGTCGCTCGACGGGCTGCTGGTCGGGGCCGGCCTGCACCATCCCGCGTCGGACCAGCTCGAGCGCTTCCGGACGGCGATCGACGACGGGCGCCGCGCCGCCGCCTTCGAGCGCGCCGTCGCGCAGGCCGCCACCGCCGGGCTGCAGCTCGTCGAGCCGGAGCTCAAGCGCGCGCCGCGCGGCTACCCCCTCGACCATCCGCGAGTGCAGCGGTTGCGCCTGAAGAACCTGACCGTCTACGCGCGCCACCCGCTGGAGCCCTGGCTGCACGACGAGCGCTGCCGCGAGCGCGTGCGCACCCAGTTGGAGGCCACCCGTCCCTTCGTGGCGTGGCTGGGCAGGCACGTGGGCCCGTCGAACACCGGTTGAGCGTCTTCTGCGCGCGACCCGCGGCCGGTACCCTGACGGCCAGCATGGAGCGAAAGTCGATCACGACGAGCCGCGCCGTCGTCGCCTGCGACGTCTGCGGCCGCACGCTTCTGCGCGGCGAGCACGCCGACGCCTTCATCGCCAACGGCTCGCGCCGGATGGTCTGCGAGCTGTGCACGGCGCGCGCCGCCAACGAGGGCTGGATCCGCGAGGGCGCCGACAACACGCTCGGCGTGCGCGGGCGCAACGGGCCACGCGGTGGCCCGCGATCGCTGCTCGGAAGGCTGAAGCCGCGTCGCGAGCCGGCACCGGCGGTCGAGCTTCCCTACCGCCGGATCTCGTCCAACGTCGACCGCATCCCGGCTCCGGGCCGGATCGGCGAGGACGCCGTCGGCCAGGAGCCGCAGACTGCGCACGGCGCCGGCACGGCTGCCGTCGTCGCGACGCCGTCCGCGCCCGAGCCGCACAGGGCGCCGCGCGAGCCGCGCCACGTGCACGCGGTGCCGACGAACGCCGACCTGAAGATGGCCCGCGCGCTCGACGTCTTCAACAAGGGCGCCCATCCGCGCCGGATCGCCGGCGTGGCGCGATCGCTCGGCACGCCGACGGTCGCGGTCCTGCCCTCCGACGTCGAGGGTGCGATCGTCACGATCGTCGTCGGCTGGGAGCTGTGCTGGTATCGGTACGAGGTCGACCTCGCCGACGAGGCGGCCGGCGTGCGCGTCACCGGCCAGGGCGCCGAGCTGTCGGAGCTCGGCGAGTCCGAACAGGTGGCCAACGCGGTCGCCGACGAGCGTGGACACCTTGTCCTTGCCGCCTCAGCTCGCGGTTCTCTAGGGTGACCGCATGATCTACTGCGTCGTGCCCGAGGCTCTGGAGGTCGAGCTGTTCGAGAAGCTGACGGCCTACTACGCCGACGACGAGAACGTGACGGTCATCGTCGACCGCCGCAAGTCCGAGCGGCGCGGACCCAACGACGACCCCGCGGCCGAGCAGCGCCAGACACGCGACCGCCGGCGTCCCCGCGTCGCCGGCGAGTTTCCGCGCATCGAACCGGAGTGAAGGTCGTCGTCCACGTGGACGGCGGAGCGCGCGGTAATCTGGGTCCCGCCGCCGCCGGCGCGGTCGTGTCGACCCCCGAGGGCGACGTCATCGCCGACGCCGCGGAGCCGATCGGCGTCGCGACGAACAACGTCGCCGAGTACCGCGGGCTGCTGCTCGGGCTGCGCCTGGCGCGCGAGGCGGGGGCCGGCGAGGTCGAGGTCGTCAACGACTCCGAGCTGATCGCCAAGCAGGTCAACGGCTCCTACAAGGTCAAGCACCCCGACATGAAGCCTCTGCACGCCGAGGCCCTGCGGGCGCTGCGCGGCTTCGAGCACTGGAGCATCCGCTCGGTCCCGCGGGCGCAGAACGCCGAGGCTGACGCGCTCGTCAACCAGGCGCTCGACTCCATCGGTCATTAGCCACGTCCTGACGCAGCGTCCCGCGCTCGCCGCGCTCGCGGGGGCGATCGCGATCGCCTTCTCGGCGATCCTCGTCGACCTCGCCGGCGTCAGCCCCTCGACCGCGGCCGTCTTTCGCTGCGGCTATGCGCTGCCCGTGCTCGCGCTGCTCGCGCTGCGCGAGCGCCGCCGCTTCGGCGCGCCGCCGTCGCGCCACTGGCGCTACGGGGCCGCGGCGGGCGCGTTCTTCGCGGCCGACCTGATCCTGTGGCACCACGCCATCGGCGACGTCGGCGCGGGCCTGGCGACAACGCTGGCCAACCTCCAGGTGGTGCTCGTCGCGCTCGCGGCGTGGGCCCTGCTGGGCGAGCGGCCGTCGTCGCGGGTCGTGCTCGCGGTGCCGCTCGTGTTCGCCGGCGCCGTGCTGATCTCCGGGGTCGTCGGCGAGCGCGCCTACGGCGACGATCCCGCCCTCGGAGCGCTCTACGGCGTGCTGACCGCGGTCGCCTACACCGGCTTCATCCTCGTCCTGCGCGAGATGGGCCGCGACCTGCGCCGCCCCGCCGGGCCGCTGTTCGCCGCGACGCTCGTCGCCACGCTCGTCGCGGCGGCCGCCGGCGTGCTGCTCGGCGAGGCCGACTTCGCGCCGAGCTGGCCGGCGCACGGCTGGCTGGTGACGCTGGCCCTCACCTCGCAGGTACTCGGCTGGCTGCTGATCGCGCTCGCCCTGCCGCGGCTGCCGGCGTCGCTGACCTCGATCGTGCTGACGGTGCAGCCGGTCGGCTCGGTGCTGCTCGGGATCGTCCTGCTCGGCGAGGATCCCGCGCCGCTGCAGCTCGCCGGCGTCGCGGTCATCGTGGCCGGGATCGTGATCGCGACGCGCCGCGGTCCGACAGCTGCGGTTGGCTGAACGCGCCGCGGGTACTCCACCGGCGCGTACGGCCCGGCGTCGACGAGCAGGCAAGCTCATCGGAGCGCGGACCGCATGCGAGCTTCAGTCGCTGAAGTTCTCGAAATGCTGGCGAGGAAATCCAGGGCCGGATGCGATGATCACCGGTGCTGGCTCACATGGCGCGATCGACAGAAGGAGGATCAGCATGGGACGGACGGTGCCCCTGCAGGTGACCGTCAACGGCGAGTCGCATGAGTCCGAGGTGCCGGCGCGGCTTCTACTCGTGCACTACCTGCGCGACGAGCTCAAGCTGACCGGCACGCACGTCGGCTGCGACACATCCAACTGCGGGGCCTGTACGTGCCTCATCGACGGCGAGTCGGCGAAGAGCTGCACCGTCCTCGCGGCGCAGTGCGATGGCGCGCGGATCACGACGATCGAGGGGATGGCGGAGGGCGGCGTCCTGCATCCGCTGCAGGAGGGCTTCTGGGCCAACCACGGCCTGCAGTGCGGCTACTGCACGCCGGGCATGATCATGGCCGCGGCCGACCTGCTCGCCCGCAGGACCGCCGACGGGCCGATCACCGAGGAGGAGGTCCGCAAGGGGCTGGAGGGCAACCTCTGCCGCTGCACGGGCTACCAGAACATCGTCAAGGCCGTCCAGGCCGCCGCCGAGGCACAGCGGGAGGTGGCGGCATGACCACGCGCCGTCGCCCGGCCTTCGTCCGGATCGATCCGAAAGGCAGGTCCTCGCGATGAGCATCACCGAGATTCCGGCAGGCAGCCTGTCCGTCGGCCAGTCGCTGCGCCGTAAGGAGGATCCGCGCCTGATCACCGGCCGCGCGACCTACGTCGACGACATCTCCCTGCCGGGGATGCTGCACATGGCGGTCGTGCGCTCGACCGAGGCGCACGCGAAGGTGCTCTCGATCGACACGTCGTCGGCGCTCGGGCGCCCCGGCATCAAGGCCGTCTACACCGGCGACGACATGAGCGACCTGCTCGCGCCGCTGCCGATGGCGTGGGCGCCGCCCGGCGTCGAGATCAAGACACCGCAGCGCTGGCCGCTCGCGCGCGGCCATGTCGTCCATGTCGGAGACGCCGTCGCGATGGTCGTCGGCGACGACCGCTACGCCGTCGTCGACGCCGCCGAGCAGGTCCAGGTCGAGTACGAGCCGCTGCCGGTCGTCGTCGACGTCGAGGAGGCGCTCAAGGACGAGATCCTCGTCCACGAGTCGCTGGGCACGAACAAGGCCCACGAGTGGTCGATGGGCGGCGGCGGCGACATCGAGCAGGCGCTCGCCGACTCGGAGGTCGTGATCGAGCGGCGGATCGTCAACCACCGCACCGCAGGGGCGGCGATCGAGACGCGCGGCTGCATCGCCGAGTACCGCGCCGGCGGGCTGACGGTCTGGTCCTCGACCCAGGTGCCGCACCTCGTCCGGCTGTTCTTCGCGGTGCAGATGGGGATCGGCGAGGACCGGGTGCGCGTCATCGCGCCCGAGGTCGGCGGCGGCTTCGGCAGCAAGCTGCAGGTGACGGCCGAGGAGACGCTGTGCGCGTGGGCATCCAGGCGGCTCGACCGGCCGGTCAAGTGGATCGAGACGCGCTCGGAGAACATGGCGGTCTCCCACCACGGCCGCGACCAGGTCGACTACGTCCGCATGGGCGCCACGCGCGACGGCAGGATCACGGCCTTCCACGCGAGGATCATCCAGGACCTCGGCGCCTATTTCGGCCTGTTGACGCCGATGATCCCCGAGCTGGGCGCCTTCGTGATGACGGGCTGCTACAAGATCCCGGTCGTCCAGACCGACATCACCGGCGTCCTGACGAACAAGTTCTTCACGGACGCGATCCGCGGTGCGGGCCGGCCCGAGATGACGCACATGCTCGAGGTCACGATCGACCAGCTCGCGGAGGAGCTGGGGATCGACCGGATCGAGCTGCGGCGCAGGAACTTCATCGCGCCGGAGGACTTCCCGTACGAGACGCCCTACGGCATCACGTACGACTCCGGCAACTACGAGGCGGCGCTCGACAGGGCGCTGGAGATCGTCGACATGGAGTCCTTCCGCGCCGAGCAGTCACGGCTGAGAGAGCAGGGCATCCTGCGCGGGATCGGCTTCTCGACGTACACCGAGATCTGCGGCCTGGCGCCGTCGCGGGCGGTCGGCCCGAGCGGCTTCGGCCTCGGCATCGGCCTGTACGAGTCGGCGCTCGTGCGGGTGCATCCGACCGGCTCGGTGACGGTCTACACCGGCGCGTCGCCGCACGGTCAGGGTCACGAGACCGGGTTCGCGCAGATCGTCGCCGACCGCTTCGGCGTCAACCCGAGCGTGGTCGAGGTCGTCCACGGCGACACGGCGACCGGTCCGATGGGCCTCGGCACGTACGGCTCGCGCTCGCTGTCGATCGGCGGCGTCGCGGCCGCGCACGCGGCGGACAAGATCGCGGCGAAGTGCCGCGAGATAGTGGCGCACAACCTGGAGGTCAACCCGGACGACATCGAGGTCAGCAACGGCAGGTTCGCGCTCAAGGGCGACCCCGACCAGGGCATGACGCTCGCCGAGGTCGCGGGCTGCGCGTACATCGACGCGACGAACATGCCCGAGGGCATGGAGCTCGGACTCGAGCAGACGCTGATCTACGACCCGTCGAACTTCGTGTTCCCGTTCGGCACGCACGTCTGCGTCGTCGACGTCGACGCGGAGACCGGCAAGGTCGACGTCGTCCGCTGGGTAGCGGTCGACGACTGCGGTCCGGCGGTCAACCCGATGCTGATCGACGGGCAGGTGCACGGCGGCGTCACGCACGGCATCGGTCAGGCGCTGTACGAGCAGGTCGTCTACGACGAGCGCGGGCAGCTCGTCACCGGCACGTTCCTGGACTACGCGCTGCCGACCGCCGAGGAGGTCCCGAACTTCGAGACCGACCGCACGGAGACGAAGTCGCCGTCGAACTCGCTGGGCGTCAAGGGCATCGGCGAGGCGGGCACGATCGCCGCGACGCCCGCGGTCGTCAACGCCGTCATCGACGCGCTGCGCCACGAGGGCATCTCCTACCTGGACATGCCGCTGACGCCGATGCGCGTGTGGCAGGCGCTCGAGGAGGCGCGCGGCCGCGGCGATGGCCCGCGCGACACCGAGCAGGGGGTGTCGCTGCCGCCGCA
The DNA here is from genome assembly GCA_046565905.1 of Thermoleophilia bacterium. Lineage (GTDB taxonomy): Bacteria > Actinomycetota > Thermoleophilia > Solirubrobacterales > Solirubrobacteraceae > CADCVQ01. The sequence continues at coordinate 26,939 of JBKHXR010000118.1, forward strand.
GGGCGAGGGCTCGGCAGGCTCGGGCCCGACGCGGCCGCAAGGCGGTGCGTCATGATCCCGGCCGAGTTCGACTACGTGCGCGCCGGATCCGTCGACGAGGCGATCGGACTGCTCGCCGAGGGTGGCCCGGACGCCAAGCTGCTGGCCGGCGGGCACTCGCTGCTGCCGCTCATGAAGCTGCGCTTCGCGGCACCGTCGCTGCTGGTCGACATCAGCAGGATCGGCGAGCTGCGCGGCGTGCAGACGGGCGGCGACTCGTTCCGGATCGGCGCGCTCACCCGCCACGCCGACCTGCAGGTGCGCGACGACATGGGACTGATCGCCACGGCGGCGAAGCAGATCGCCGACCAGCAGGTGCGAAATCGCGGCACGATCGGCGGCTCGCTGGCCAACGGCGACACGGCGGCCGACCTGCCGGCGGTGCTGCTGGCGCTCGAGGGGTCGGTCATCGTGCGTGGCACCGACGGCGAGCGCGAGATCGCCGCCGCCGACATGTTCCAGGGCTACCTGTCGACCGCGGTCGCGCCCGGCGAGGTGCTCACGGAGGTCCGCGTCCCCGCGCTGACCGGCTACGGCTTCGGCTACGAGAAGTTCAACCGCCGCTCGGAGGACTGGGCGATGGTCGGCGTCTCGGCGCTCGTCAAGGCCAACGACGGCGTCTGCGAGGACGTCCGCATCGGGCTGACGCACATGGGCTCGACGCCGCTGCGCGCGAGCGCCGCGGAGGACGCGTTGCGCGGCCAGCCGCTCGACGACGAGCGGATCGCGGCGGCGGCGGCGCTCGCGGCGGAGGGCACGTCGCCGCTCGGTGACCTCAACGCCTCGCCGGAGTACAAGCGCCACCTGGCGCAGGTGCTGACCAGGCGCGCGCTGAAGACGGCCGCCGCCGCGTGATCGCCGCCGTCGTCCTGGCAGCGGGATCGGGCTCGCGCTTCGGCGCGAGCGCCAAGCAGCTCGCCGAGCTGGACGGGATCCCGCTGCTGGAGCACGCGCTGCACGCCGTCGAGGCCGTGCCGCTGATCGACCGCATCGTCGTCGTGCTCGGTGCCCGCGCGGACGAGATCCGCGCGGGCGTCGACCTCGGCCACGCCGAGCCGGTCGTCTGCGAGAACTGGGCGGACGGGCAGTCGGCCTCGCTGCGCTGCGGAATCGATGCGGTGGCGGACGCCGACGCGGCGGTGCTGACGCTCGGCGACATGCCGCGCATCACGCCCGCCGTGATCGCGGCCTTCGCGCAGCTGGGCGTCGAGTACGGGTCGCGAGCGCGGGGGCGGGCGGTCTACGACGGCATGCCCGGCCACCCGGTCGTGCTCGGGCGCGAGTACTTCGGACAGATCGCCGCGCTGCGGGGCGACGTCGGAGCGCGCGAGGTGCTCAAGGCGATCGGCGCGTACCCGATCGAGTGCTCGCACCTGTGCTCGGCGGCGGACGTCGACACGCCCGAGGCGCTCGAGGAGCTGCGCGGGTGACGGGCGAGGGGGCCGGTGGCGAGCCCCCGGCCGCCGCGCCCGCGCCGGCGGAGCACAAGCCGATCGACGCCATCGCGCTGGCCAAGGAGGTCGCGCTCGAGCGCCTGGAGAACCTGCTCGAGTGGCTGCTGATGCGCCTGCGCCGGTTCCGCGCGCGGCGCGGGAACTGGTGGGAGTAGGTCCGCTGCACCTCGCGGGCGCCGGCGGGCGAGTGTGGCGAGTTGGTGAGCCTCAGCCTCACTAACTCGCCAAACGATGGCTGCGCTCGCGGCGGTGCACCGTCACGCCGTGCGGTCGCGAGTCGGCCCGCCGACGGCGCGGGCCCGCTACGCCTCCGGCGGCCCGCCGAGCAGGAGCACGTCGACGAGCAGCAGCAGCGCCACCACGCCTACCACGCCCGCGAAGGCCCGCGCCAGCACGGCGCCGGGGAGCCGCTCGGACACGTGCGTCCCGACGAACGCGCCGAGCGCCGTCGGCAGCGCGAGCGCGGCCGTGACGGCCAGGTCGATCTCGCTGCCCGCGGCGAGGTGGCTCAGCAGGGCGACGATGCCGGTCAGCGTGATGATCACGAGCGAGGTCGCCACCGCACGCCGGAAGCCGACGCCGAACCACAGCGTCAGGACCGGCACGATCACGAAGCCGCCTCCCACCCCGAAGAAGCCCGTCAGCAGGCCGACCGCGAGGCCCGCGGTCAGCACGCGCGCCAGCGGCGGCGTGGGACATCCGAGGTCGCCGTCGGGCGCGCCGGTTCGCGTGCGCTGCCACGTCGCGAACGCGGCGACCAGCATCACCGGCACGAACAGGAGCACGAGCAGCGCGGCGCTGACAGCGCTGCCGGCGAGCGTCCCGAGCAGCGCCCCGACGGCGGCCGGCGCGGCGAAGCTCAGGGCGATCCGCCAGCAGACCTGACCGCTGCGGGCCATCGATCCGGCGCCGACTGCCGCGGCGACGGCGACGACGACGAGCGCCCCCGAGGCCGCGGGTCCGACGGGCTCGCCGAGCACGTAGACGAGCACGGGAAGGGCGAGGATCGCGCCGCCGCCGCCGACCGAGCCGACGACGAGCCCGATCGCCAGTCCCAGCGCCGCCGCGACGATCAGCAGCAACGGGTGTGGCTCTAGTCGGCGCGCTCGATCGGGTGCCCGGCGCGCTCCCAGGTCCCGACCCCGCCCGCCGTCACGTGGACGACATGCTCGGCGCCGTGACGGGCGATCAGGCTGGCGGCGACGGCGGCGCGCTGGCCCGACGCGCAGACGACCGCGACCGGCTGCGCCGGGTCGATCCCGGCGGGGATCTCGTCGATGTCGTGATAGGGCCTGTGCACCGAGCCGGGTATGTGCCCCTGGTCCCATTCGGACTGCTCGCGCACGTCGAGGATCTGAAGCTCGCCGGACCGCGCGTACAGATCGCCGATCGGCAGGCGCTCGATGTGGGCGACCGGCCGGCGCTCCTCGCGCCAGCTCGTCATCCCGCCGTGCAGGAAGCCGGCGATCCGCCGTATGCCGACGGCGGTCGCAAGCTTCGCGGCGATCAGCGCGTCGCGGTCGTCGCGGCCGACGAGCACGATCTCCTGCGCGCGGTCGGCGATCCAGGCGAGGCGGGTGCCGAACCCGGCGCTCAGCGCGGTCAGGCAGACGGCGGCGGGGATGTGCGCCTCGTCGAACTGCTCGGCCGTGCGCACGTCGACGACGAGCGCGCCCTCCCGGCTCTTGAGCTCGACCTGGCGCGGTGCGAGCGGCTGAGCCTCGACGCCGGTCGTCAGCAGCGGGCCGCGGTTGAGGGCGACGATCGCCTGGAAGTTCGGTGGCTGCGGCCCGAGCGCGGCGAGCGAGCGCTGCACGAAGCGCCCGACGTCGGGCTCCGCCAGCAGCGAGTTGTGCATGCGCTCGTAGCCGATCGTCGACGAGACCTTCATGTCCATCCCCGGCCCACCGCACATCGACCCGCCGAGGTGCCCGGGCCACACCTCGCAGGTGTCGTCGAGCTTGAGCAGCTTGTCGTGCAGGCTCGCGAAGATCCCGCGCGCGCCCTCCTCGCGGTCGATCGCGAGATCCGGGCGCGCGACGTCGCCGACGAACAGCGAGTCGCCCGTCAGCACGGCCCACGGCTCGGCGCCGCGGGCACGGTCGACGAGCGCGAACGCGCTGTGCTCGGGCCGGTGGCCCGGGGTGTGCAGCGCCCGGATGACGACGTCGCCCAGCTCGAGCTCCCAGCCGTCGTCGAACGGCTCGTGGTCGTAGTCGGGCGCGGCGAGCCGGTGGACGTGGATCGCCGCCCCGGTCGCGACCGCGAGGCGTCCGTGACCGGATACGTGATCTGCGTGGTTGTGGGTCTCGAGGATGTGCTCGATTCGCACACCCATGTACCGTGCAAGGTCCAGGTACACATCAATCTCGAAGCGCGGATCGACGACGGCGGCCACTCCTGCGTCGTCGTCGCCGACGAGGTAGGACGCGCAGCCGAGGTCATCGTGGGTGATCTGCCGGAACAGCATGCCGTGAAGATATAGGCCGCAGCGCTCCGAGATCCGGAGTGCATAGAGAGAATTCTAACGAAAGAGGCTGACATTTCGCTTGAACCCGAAGTCAGCGAACGCGAGGATGCCGCAATGTCTTTGGTGGAGGAGTCGGCCGACGCTGCCCGCAGCGGGTCGAGATCACTGGCCGCGAGCCTGGAGTCGCTCGCGCTCACGGCTGTTCGCGCCGCCGCTCTCGCGGCCGCCAAGCACGCCGGTTCGGGCGACGGCAAGGCCGCCGACGGGGCCGCGACGGAGGCGATGCGGATCGTCCTGGGCGAGACCAAGGGCCGCGGCACGGTCATCATCGGCGAGGGCGAGAAGGACAACGCGCCGATGCTCTTCAACGGCGAGGAGCTCGGCGACGGCGACGGACCGCGCTTCGACATCGCCGTCGACCCCGTCGAGTGCACCGACCTCTGCGCCGCCGGTCTGCCGGGCTCGCTGACGACGATCGCATTCGCCGGCGACGGCTGTCTGTGGTCTCCCGGTCCCGGCCTCTACCAGGACAAGCTCGTCGTCGGCCGTGCCGCGCGCGACGCCATCGACCTGCGCGAGACGCCCGAGGACAACGTCATCAACGTCGCCGCCGCACTCGGCAAGCGCGTCGACGAGATGCGCGTCCTGATCCTCGACAAGCCGCGCCATGTCGAGCTCGCCGCCGGCCTGCGCGAGATGGGCGTCGCCGTGATCATGCCGAGCGCCGGCGACGTCGCCGGCGCGATGTTCGCGCTGCTGCCGGGCACCGGCGTCGACATGCTGATGGGGATCGGGGGAACGCCCGAGGGCATCATGGCGGCCTGCGCCGTCAAGGTCCTCGGCGGCGGGATGCAGACGCGTCTCGCACCGCAGAGCGAGGAGGAGCGCGACGCTGTCGTCGCGGCCGGGATCTCGCTCGACGAGATCCTCGATGCCGAGAGCCTCGTCCGCGGTCCCGCGATCTTCGCCGCCTGCGGCATCACCGGCGGCACGATGCTGGGCGCGCCGCGCTACACCGCCGGCTGGGTCTCCACGCAGTCACTGATCGTCCGCCCCGGCTCCTACCGCCGGATCGTGGAGAGCACCCCCGCCCCCCAACCCAACTCCGCAGGAGGATAAATGCCGCTCGTGACCATGCGACAGCTACTCGATGAGGCCGCCGCCGGCGGCTACGGCGTCGCAGCGTTCAACGTCAACAACATGGAGCAGATCCAGGGGATCATGGAGGCCGCGCAGGAGACGCAGTCGCCCGTCATCGTGCAGGCATCGCGCGGAGCGCGCTCCTACGCCGGCGATCGCTTCCTGTACCACATGATGCTCGCGGCGGCCGAGACCTACCCGGACATCCCCGTCGCGCTGCACCAGGACCACGGCAACTCCCCGGAGACCTGCATCAGCGCGATCGAGCTCGGCTTCACGAGCGTGATGATGGACGGCTCGCTCGCGGAGGACGCCAAGACGCCGCTGTCCTTCGAGGACAACGTCGCGGTCACCAAGAAGGTCGTCGACTACGCGCACGAGCGCGGCGTGACGGTCGAGGGCGAGCTCGGCACGCTGGGCGGCATCGAGGACGGCGTCGGCTCCGGCGAGATCTGCCTGACCGATCCCGCGCAGGCCGAGGAGTTCGTCGAGCGCACGGGGGTCGACGCGCTCGCCGTCGCGATCGGCACGAGCCACGGCGCCTACAAGTTCTCGCGCGAGCCCGACGGCGACATCCTGGCGATGGAGATCATCGAGGACATCCATCGGCGGCTGCCCGAGACGCACATCGTCATGCACGGCTCCTCGAGCGTGCCGGCCGACGTCGTCGAGCGCGTCAAGGCCGCCGGCGGCGAGGTCGACGCCGGCTTCGGCGTGCCGATCAGCGCGATCCAGCGCGGCATCGAGCACGGCGTGCGCAAGGTCAACATCGACACCGACGGCCGGCTGGCGATCACCGCGTTCATGCGCGAGCACTTCCGCGACAAGCCGGGGGACTGGGATCCGCGCGGTCCCGGCAAGGCGGCGCGCGCCGGTCAGAAGTTCATCTGCGTGCAGCGCATGCAGGAGCTCGGCATGGCCGGCCATGCCGGCGACTACGCGCCGCTCTCGCTCGAAGAGATGGCCGAGCGCTACGCCGCGGGCGTCCGCTCGGCGGCATAAGGAGTGGCCGGACGGGTAAGGCGGGTCACTGCGCAATGATCGATGTCGCGTTCCTCGGGACCCACGTCCGGCCGGCAGGGACGGCCGTGGTCATCGACGTGCTCCGGGCGACGTCGACGATCACGCTGGCGCTGGCATCCGGCTATGAGCAGGTGCTCGTCGCCGGCAGCGTCGAACACGCCGCACAGCTGCGCACGCCGCAGCGGACGCTGGCCGGCGAGGTCGGCTGCGCCCGCGCACCGGGCTTCGACCTGGGCAACTCGCCCGAGGAGACGGCGTCGCCACGGACCGCCGAGCTCGTGCTGGCGACCACCAACGGGGCGCCGGCGATCGTCGCCTCGGCGGCCGTCGCCGACGAGGTCATCGCCGCGTCGCTGCTGAACCTCGACGCGGTGCTCGCGCACCTCGCAGGAGCGCAGGACATCCTGCTCGTGTGCGCCGGCACCGACGGGCGCGCGAGCATCGAGGACGTCTATCTGGCGGGTCGGCTGAGCAGGGCGCTCGAGGGCCCGCGCAGCGATGGCGCGCAGATCGCCGAGGCCGTCGCGGCCTCGTACGCGAGCGCCGTGGAGGCGTTGGAGGCGAGCGCGGGCGCGATCGGCCTGCGCCGCGAGGGCCTGGACTCCGACATCGCCTTCTGCGCGCAGGAGTCGATCGTCGCGATCGTGCCCCGGCTGAGCGCGACGATCGACACCGTCGCTGTTCTGACACCCGCAGACAGCGCTGCTGCTGCGGCGATCGCCGCATCGGAAGCCGTATAAATGGACGACTATATAAAAGCCGTGATCTTTTGCTTTCGAGCTTTGGGTCAAGAGGGTAGTGTGACCATCAGCGCACCCTGAGAGAGGATGGAATGAGCACCACCGAGAAGGACGGACAGAAGAAGACCAAGAGCCGTTGGGACTCCGGCGTCACTCCGTACGCGGAGATGGGCTACTGGAATCCTGACTACGAGCCCAAGGACACTGACGTCCTGTGCGCCTTCAGGATCACGCCGCAGGAGGGCGTCGATCCGATCGAGGCGGCCGCCGCCGTCGCCGGCGAGTCGTCGACCGCGACGTGGACCGTCGTCTGGACCGACCGCCTGACCTCCTACGAGCACTACCAGGCGAAGGCCTACAGCGTCGAGGAGGTTCCGGGAACACCGGGCCAGTACATCGCGCTGATCGCCTATGACATCGACCTCTTCGAAGAGGGCTCGATCGCCAACCTGACGTCCTCGATCATCGGCAACGTCTTCGGCTTCAAGCCGCTCAAGGCGCTGCGCCTCGAGGACATGCGGATCCCCGTCGCGTACGTCAAGACGTTCCCGGGGCCCCCGCACGGCATCGTCATGGAGCGCGAGTACCTCGACAAGTTCGGTCGCCCGCTGATCGGCGCGACGACGAAGCCCAAGCTCGGCCTGTCGGCCAAGAACTACGGCCGCGTCGTCTACGAGGCGCTGCGCGGCGGCCTGGACTTCACGAAGGACGACGAGAACATCAACTCGCAGCCCTTCATGCGCTGGCGTGACCGCTACATCCACTGCATGGAGGCGGTGCAGCGCGCACAGGCCGCCACGGGCGAGGTCAAGGGCCACTACCTCAACGTCACGGCCGCCACGATGGAGGACATGTACGAGCGCGCCGAGTTCGCCAAGGAGGTCGGCTCGATCATCATCATGCAGGACCTCACCGTCGGCTACACCGCGATGTCCTCGATGTCGAACTGGTGTCGCGAGAACGGCATGATCCTGCACCTCCACCGCGCCGGCCACGGCACGTACACGCGCCAGAAGACGCACGGCGTGTCGTTCCGCGTGATCGCGAAGTGGTGTCGCCTGCTGGGCGTCGACCACATCCACGCCGGCACCGTCGTCGGCAAGCTCGAGGGCGGCCCGGCGATGATCATGGGCTACTACAAGACCCTGCGCGACGGCTACGTCAAGAAGGACCTCGAGCAGGGCATCTACTTCGACCAGGACTGGGCGTCGATGCCGGGCGTCATGCCGGTCGCCTCGGGCGGCATCCACGCCGGTCAGATGCACCAGCTGCTGCACTACCTCGGCGAGGACTCGATCCTCCAGTTCGGGGGCGGCACGATCGGCCACCCGATGGGCATCGCGGCCGGCGCCAGCGCCAACCGCACCGCCGTCGAGGCGATCATCCAGGCCCGCAACGAGGGTCGCGACTACTACGCCGAGGGTCCGGACATCCTCGTCGAGGCCGCCAAGGGCTGCCCCGAGCTGAACGCCGCGCTCGAGGTCTGGAAGGACATCACGTTCGATTACACCTCGACCGACACGGCAGACGTCGTCGTCACGCCGACGTCGGCGTAGGGGAGACAAGCATGAGACTCACACAGGGACAGTTCTCCTTCCTGCCCGACCTGACCGACGAGCAGATCGAGGCGCAGATCAAGTACGCGCTGAGCAACGGCTGGTCGATCATGGTCGAGTACACCGACGACCCGCACCCGCGCAACGGGCTGTGGGAGATGTGGGCCCAGCCGATGTTCGACCTCGGCGAGGACGAGGCGGACGTCGTCATGCGCGACGTCAACGCGTGCCGCGAGGCGTACCCGCACCTGTACGTCAAGGTCGTCGCGTACGACCGCTCGCTGGGCCGCCAGACGTCGGCGATGTCGTTCATCGTCAACCGGCCCGAGCACGAGCCGGGCTTCCGCCTGGAGCGCCAGGAGACGCATGACCGCGTCGTCCGCTACACGATCCACTCCTACGCGGGCCTGAACACGCCGCACGGGGAGCGCTACGGCGGAAGCGGCGAGACCGGCACGATGACCGGCGGCAAGTCCGGCGCGAAGTCGTCCAACGGCAAGGCTGGAGACTAGATCCATGGCGCAGACGCTCGAAACCCTCCCGGAGAAGCTCGAGGACGTCCCCGATGGCGGCGACGCCGTCGAGGCCGTGCTCTCCCAGCTCGACCGCGAGATGGTCGGGCTCGCGCCTGTGAAGGACAGGATCCGCGAAATGGCGGCGCTGCTGGTCATCGACCAGCTGCGCCGCGACGCGGGCCTGGAGTCCTCGCGACCGTCGCTGCACATGACGTTCACCGGCAACCCCGGCACCGGCAAGACGACGGTCGCGCTGAAGATGGCCGAGATCCTCTACAAGCTCGGCTACATCGACAAGCCGAAGGTCGTCTCGGTCACGCGCGACGACCTCGTCGGGCAGTACGTCGGCCACACGGCGCCGAAGACGCGCGACGTGCTCAAGCGCGCCAAGGGCGGCGTGCTGTTCATCGACGAGGCCTACTACCTCTACCGGCCCGAGAACGAGCGCGACTACGGCCAGGAGTCGATCGAGATCCTGCTGCAGGTCATGGAGACCGAGCGCGAGGATCTCGTCGTCATCCTCGCCGGCTACAAGGACCGGATGGAGACGTTCTTCAAGTCCAATCCCGGCATGGGCTCGCGCGTCGCGCACCATCTGCACTTCCCGGACTTCACGCCCGAGGAGCTCGTGCAGATCGGCGACCTGATGATGGGGCAGCTGCAGTACAAGTTCGACGACGAGGCCCGCGACGCCTTCGAGGCGTACATCATGCGGCGCCTCGAGCGCCCCCGCTTTGCCTACGGGCGAAGCATCCGCAACGCGATCGACCGCGCGCGGATGCGGCAGGCCGGACGGCTGTACCCGCAACGCGACAACCTGTCCAAGGACGACCTGATGACGATCAGGGCGGAAGATATCCTTGCCAGCTCGCTGTTCGGCGACGAAGAGGGCGAGTCTCCCGACGACGACGAGAAGCCCTCCAACGGCTCCAGCCGAACCGCGCCCGGTAACGAGAGCTAGCTCGAGGAGCAAAGAAACCGTGCCCCGACCGATCATCCTCGGAGTCGTCGGCGACTCCGCGACGGGAAAGACGACGCTGTCGCGCGGACTGGTCCGCATGCTCGGCGAGAACAACGTCACCCACGTCGCTGCCGACGACTACCACCGCTACGACCGCCGTCAGCGCGCCGAGCACGGCATCACGCCGCTGCATCCGGACTGCAACTACATCGACATCATGGAGCGCCACTTCGCCGAGCTGCGGCAGGGCAACGCGATCCTCAAGCCCGTCTACCAGCACAAGGACGGGACGTTCGGTCCGCCGGTCTACACCAAGCCCAAGCAGTTCACGCTGATCGAGGGGCTGCTGGGCTACCACACGCCGGCGCTGCGCGACTGCTACGACGTGCGCGTCTTCCTCGCCCCGCCAGAGGAGCTCCGGCGCGCTTGGAAGGTTCAGCGCGACTGCTCGCGGCGCGGCTACACGACCGACCAGGTGCTCGAGGAGCTCGACCGCCGCGAGCCGGACTCCGAGCTGTTCATCCGGCCGCAGCAGCGCTGGGCGGACCTCGTCGTCTCGTTCAAGCCCGGCAGCCGCGGCGACCAGGAGCACCTCGACGCCGAGATCGTGCTGCGCAAGGGGCTGGTCCACCCCGACCTGTCGGAGTTCGCCGAGGACGGCGGCAAGGGGGTGACGGTCGATGAGAGCGACACGGAGCACCGGCTGTTCGTCCCCGGCGACATCGACCCCTCGCTCGGCTCCGAGATCGAGGAGGCCGTCTGGGAGCGGATGCATTTCGCGTCGCACCTGCGCTCCGAACGGCTGGGCGAGTTCACCGTCGGCACCGAGTTGCACCGCTCGGAATCGCTGGCGATCGTGCAGGTGCTCGTCCTCTACCACCTCGTCACCGCGCGCGCGACGGTGGCGCTGGGCGGGGAGGGAACCCGCACCGACCACCCCTCCGAAGGTCGTGCGCCGGCCTCGGCCTGAGCTCGGCCCGACCGCTCGCTGCGCCGGTCGACGGACGCCCCAATCCAAAGAGAAATTTCGATCGGTCCCCGCGCCGTCGTGTGCCATGGTGGTCACGTAGCGTTTGTTACAAGCAACAGGGGAGTTGATATGACCGGAGCCACTCGGCGGGTGCTCATCGTCGCCAACCGCACCGCAGCGACGCAGAAGCTGCTGGAGGCGGTCCGGCAACGGGCCCAGGACGAGCCGGTCGCATTCCATCTCCTCGTGCCGGCCACTCCGCGGGGGCTACACCGAGTCGTCGATCCGGAGGTTGCCGGCCGCGAGGAGGCGGCGGCGCAGCTCGAGCACGCGCTCGAGCACCTGCGCGAGGCGGCCGGAGCCGACGTCACGGGACACGTCGGAGACGCCGACCCGATGGCGGCGATCTCCGATGCCCTCAACATGCAGGATGTCGACGAGATCATCATCTCGACGCTGCCGCGCCGGCTGTCGCGCTGGATGCACCTCGACCTTCCGAGCAAGGTTCGCGGCCTGGGCAAGCCGGTCACCCACGTCGAGGCGGTCGGCGCACCGGCGGCGGAGCCCGTCGGCACGCGCGCCGCGTAGCGGCCAGGCACAGCGGCTGTCGGCCCGCTACCTGGCGGCGGGCTTGGCGACGGCGTGCTCCACGCCGTCGCCGATCACCTCGCGCGCCGCGGGCGAGGCGGCGAACGTCATGAAGCGCTCGACCGCGGCGCGGCGCGGGCCGACGGTGGAGCACATCGCGTACCAGCGCCGTGAAGCGGGACGGTGGCGCACGGGCAGCGAGGCGAGCAGGCCGTTGTCGAGCTCGAGCGCGACGGCGTGGCGGGAGATGAAGGCGATGCCGAGACCCGCGCGGGCAGCCTGCTTGATCGCGCCGTTGGAGCCGAGCGTCAGCGTCTGGGGCTCAAGTGCCGTCGCGGCGAGGAACTCCTCGTTGACGATCCGCGTCCCCGAGCCCGGCTCGCGCAGGAGCCAGACGCGGCGCTCGAGCTCGGCGGCGTCGACCGTGCCGGCGCCGGCATGCGGATCGTCTGGCGCGGTGATCAGGACGAAGTCGTTGGGCAGGATCGCTGTGGACTGGATGCGAGGGTCACGCGGCGGGCGGCCACCGATCGCGACGTCCGCGCGGTGGTCGAGCACGAGGTCGAGAACCTGCTCGCGGTTGCCGACGGCGAGCGTCAGGCCGATCGAGTCGTTGCTCGTCGAGAAGGCCCGCATGAGCGGCGGGACGAACGACTCGGCTGCCGTCGTCACGGCGGCCAGGCGCAGACGGCGATCGGCCAGGTGGGCGGCCTCGCGCGCGGCTCGCCGGCCCTCCTCGAGCAGGCCGATGACGTCCGCCGCGAACGGCGCGAAGGCGTTGCCTGCCGCCGTGGGGCGAATGCCGCGGCCCTCGCGTTCGGTCACCGGCGTTCCGAGCTCGCGCGACAGCGCCGCCACGGCGGCGGAGACGGACGGCTGCGTGACAACCAGCTCGTCGGCCGCGGCGGTGACCGATCCCCCGCGCATCACGGCGAGGAAACTGCGCAGCTGCGTCAGAGTTATAGACACTACGCGTACCTTACTGAGCAAACCAGCGGGTACCTGCGATACCGACCGGTCCCGGACGCAGAGCGCGTCGCGATGGCATCTCAGAGCAGGCCGAGCGACAGCCCGGCTGCGGGGCGCTCATCATTGCCTCTGATGACTTCGGCAGAGATCGAGTCGCACGCGCACGAGCAGGGGCTGGCGCTGTTCCTCAAGCCTAACCGCCGCGATCGCTTCCGGCTGGCGATGAAGGATCCGCGGGTGCGCGGTGAACTCCGCGCCGAGCTCGCCCACTTCGAGCGGCGGCTGGACCCGCGCCACGCGCATCCGCGCGGCACGCGGGCCAGGCACGAGCGCCACTTCGACAGCCTCTACCTGCTCCTCGTCGAGGCCGGCGCCCCCGCGACCTGCTTCGTCGTCAGCGACGGCGTGCTGGACGGGCGGCGGATGTCGCTGCGCGAGGCCGTGGAGCAGCTCACGCGAAGCGGCGCGGGCTTCATCTCCTGCATCCCCGGCCGGCTCGGCCTGTACGTCGGCGAGAAGGGCTCCAGCGTCTTCCTGCTCTCCCGCGAGCGCTAGCGGCAAGCCCCGGGAACGAGCGAGGCCCGCGCGGCGGCGGGCCTCGGCGCAAGCGGATGAAGGGACTCGAACCCTCGACCTTCTGCATGGCAACCGCATCAGGTGGGTCTTGGACGCGAAGTGTGCCGCAGTTTAGGGTGCGAAAAGCGCTGCAAACACAGTGTGCCGAGCGTGGTTTGGTACCCGGAGTGGTACCCCGCGAAAGCGTGGTACCCGCGTGGTACCCTGGCCGAAATGGCGGTCTCCTACAACCTCCTCGTGCGCTGCGACAAGGCCGGTCAGCCGTACTGGGAGGCGAAGTGGCGCGACGGTGGCCGGCAGTTCAAGCGGCGCCTCGGAGTGGCTTGGCTGGTCGCAGACGGGGAGAGCGGCTGGGAGCGCCGACCTGGCCGCCCGCCGGCGGACGCGCTGGACGAGCGCCGGGCACACGCCAGCGCGGTGGAGATGATCGCCCGGGTGGCGGGAGAGCTCGCCGAGCGCGAGCGGCTGGAGCGGGAGCGGGCGAACCGTCCCGTGACCGTGCGCGAGCTCGCGCACGAGTGGCTGCGGTGGTTGGAGGAGGTGCGCAGGGTCAAGCCGGCGACGCTGCGCGACTACGGCGCGCTGCTGCGCGAACCCGGGATCCCGTACAAGCGCGGGACGCGCGTGACCCACGGCCGGCTGATGGGCGGTCTCGGCGATCGCCCGATCAGGCAGCTGCGCACCCGCGATGTGTCGGCGTTCCTGCGCGCGCTCGACGACGAGGGGCTCAGCGCGCGCAACGTCAACAAGCACCGCCAGGTGCTCGCCGCGATGTTCCAGTACGCCTGCCGCGAGGACACGCACGGTCTGGAGGTCAACCCGGTCCTGGCCGCCGACAAGCGCCCCGAGCCACCGCCGGCGGCGCTCGACTACTACGAGTTTCACGAGGTCCAGGCGCTGGCCGATGTCACGGCCGCTGGCGACCATCGCCACGGCGTGCGCGACGAGCTCGATCGCCGCATCGACGAGCAGGACGCCGAGTTCTTCTGGATCCTGTTCTTCACCGGCCTGCGGCTGGGGGAGGCTGTGACGCTGCGCTGGTCCGATGTCGACCTCGAGTCCCGCACGGTGCTCGTCCGGCGCGGGCTGTCGGCGGGCGTCGAGACGATTCCGAAGGGCCGCCGCTACCGCTACGTGCCGCTCGCCGCGCCGGCCGTCCAGGCGCTGCGCCGGCTGGCGGCGCGCGGCGAGTTCCTCGGCCCCGACGACTACGTCTTCGCCAACGTCTGGGGTCGGAGACTGGACGAGTCGGCGATCCGCCGGCGCTACAAGCGCGCCTGCGCGACGGCCGGGCTGCGACCGATGAAGCTCCACGGCCTGCGCCACGCCGCGGGCAGCATCGTCGCGCGCACGGCCGACCCGGTGTTCGTGCGCGACATGCTCGGCCACGCGAAGCTCACGACGACCGATCGCTACCTCGCTGCGAAGTTCCGTCCCGAGGAGTACGCACGCCTGGACGCCGCGTTCGCGCGACCGGCAGACGATGGGTCCGCAACGATTGCATTGCGGTAATGAAAGCATTACCATCGTGAGCTGGGACATCTACTTCACCGCGTACGCGGAGCAGTGGATCCTCAAGCTCAGCGACACCGACTACGAGGCGATCATGGCTGCCGTCGAACTACTGGAGGAACGCGGGCCGTCGCTCGGCCGACCGGCCGTCGACCGCATCGCGGGATCCAGGCATCACCACATGAAGGAGCTGCGCTCCTTCGGCGGCCACCTGCGCGCGCTGTTCTGCTTCGATCCAGAGCGCAACGCGATCGTGCTCCTCGGCGGCGACAAGCGCGACGACTGGGCCGGCTGGTACGAGCGCAGCATCCCGCTGGCCGACGATCTCTACGACGAGCACCTCCGACTGCAGCGACTGGACTGATGGCAGGACACGCACGACACCTCGACGAGATCCGCAAGCGCCGCCCGCTCGACGACGAGGCACGGGCGCGCGTCGACGCGACCAAGCGCGCGATGCGCCTGCAGGTCACGCTGGCCGAGTTGCGCGAGGCTCGCGGCATGAGCCAGGCCGGCGTCGCCGACGAGCTCGGCACGTCGCGTCCCAATGTGTCGAGGATCGAGAGCGAGGTCGACGTGCGCCTCTCGACGCTCGAGCGCTACGTCGAGGCGCTCGGCGGGCGGCTGGAGATCCACGCGGTGTTCGACGACGAGGCTGTGAAGCTGAGCTGACTGCTGATCGGCGGTCGGCGGTGTCAGCTCGCCTGCAGCCACTGCTCGATCTCCGGGCGCAGGAATCGCCAGGCCCGCCCGACGCGATGGCCGGGCAGGTGTCCACGGCGGGCGAGGTCGTAGACGGTTGACGTGGGGATTCGCAGCCAGGTCGCGACTTCATCCGCTGTGAGTACGTCGCCGCGGGTTATCGGCCGGGTCTGGAGGGCGAGTTGCACGGGTGCTTGTAGGACGGACGGAACGCGCGCCGCGGTTGCTCGGAGGGGCCGCACTCGGTGAGTGCAAGTGCGTCCCTCGTTGTGGTGCCTGGCCGATCGTGCGGTCTGCGAATGAGCGACAGGCGTCCTGATCGCGGTTGGCATGCGCTTTCGGCTGGTACGGATGAAGAGCGTGGCGCTGCCGGACGTTCTCGGGATGGTCCATGGCGCGGGCACGAGTGTGCTCGGGCACGCCGGTCGCGTGCAGACCAGCCGGGGGGTGCCGAGGCGCTCGCTGGTGATCCGCAAGCCGGACCGATTGCGCAGCCGGCATCAAATGGCGGCGACCGGGCACGGGCTTGTCGGCATCCACGAGCGCGTCGCCCCACGGCGGCAAGCCGCGGGTCGGTCCGGACGACAACGCGGCGAACAGCGCTACGGGCCACCCACTGTCCGTCGGCCGTTCCTCACCGCGACTCTCGAAAGCGGATCGGTCTGCGGCGTCGACGAGGACCCCCCACCAGAGCGCCCCGTTCAGGCGAAAGCGATAGCGGCCGGCTGCGGCTCATTAGGCTCATTCACATGCCCGAGCAACCCGATCAACCAAAAGGCCAAGGAGGCCGACCACTCGCTCTTGATCCGGATGCGGCGACGCGCGATGCGAGCCTGCCGGGTTTTCTAGCTCGTCCGGATGACGCCCCCATCTACCACGGCTTCCGCATCCTCGAAGACGTTGACGTAGACGGCTTCAAATTCGGTCTTATCTCCGAACTCGGTGATGACTGCGGCGATGCGTTCGTGGTAGCCCCGGACAACAGTCGAGCCGGGCTCGTCTGGGAGATCTTCACGCCAACCTACTTTCGGGAGATCAGTCCTCCCGAAGAGGGTCGATGGGGCGTCTGGGCCGTTGCATTCGCCGACCCGATGAACACGCACGACGACGCCCGCAGGAACCTTGCGTCCATCCTGCCGGAGCTTCGTGTCCGATGGGAAGCCTGGCGATCCCCCTGATGCCTGCGCCGCTGCTGCACTGAGGCAGATCCAGTGCTCCCAACAGGCGAGAGGGAAACTCTGCCGGTCCGGACGCCGCGCTATCCAGATGCATGGTGTGGAGCGGCGGGCCGACTCTGGCGTCGTCGGCGGGCTTGTAGGCTCGCGGGGTGCTTCACTGCGACCGGCGCAAGCTCGAGCGCGGGTGGATCGTGGTGCCGTTCATCGAGAGCGCCACGGCTGATGAAGCACGGGCGGCTGTCCGTGCCGCGGGGCTCACCGGCCCGATCTCCGTCGTCGTCCTCAGTGAGGACGACGCCATTCTCGAAACGCCCCGTGGCCGCGTCACGGGCGCCCACCCGCGGTGGGATGAGATCGTGCCGCCCGGCTCTGAAATCAGCATCTACGTCAACCCGGGTGAGGCGCAGCCGTTGACGGCCGCCGAGGAAGAGTCCCGGGACGCGTTTCGTCGTGGGGACCTCATCGACCGTGATCGCCCGGCCGCCATTTTCCGGGAGCGGCTGCGACCAAAGCCGAACTTCGCCGCCCACGAGCGTCCGGTCGCCACGACCACGCTCGATGCAGGTCTCCTGGCGCAGCTGGAACGGCAGCTCCGCGACCGCGGTGCCGCCGTCGTCGACGCCTTGGCCCCCGGGCTGACGGACGATCAGATCGACGAGCTATTGCTCCCGATCGGTATCGACCTGCCCGACGAAGCACGGTGTTGGTGGCGTTGGCAGAACGGAACCCGCCGCGACGCAAATGGAACCCTCGGCCTACGTGATCTCCTGGACCTCGACACGGTCTGCGAGAACTACGAGCGCTCGCGCGGAGGCTGGGTCGAGGGGTGTGGCCTGGACGGGATCCTGCAAGGCCTGGGCTGGACGCCGCGCCTGTACTTCGACTGTTCCGGAGCCCGGCAGGAGACCGTGCCGGTGTTCGGTCAGAGTGACTTCGAGAGTCCGGAGATGATCGTTGGCTCCATGGGCGACCTCGTCAACATCTGGTTGGACATGCTCGATTCCGGCATCTGGCGCGTGAAGCATGATGGGCAGATGGAAGTCGACCGCGACCACGTACCGCCCAGGTTGCAGCTGCTGGCGTAAGGTTCGCCCACGACCTCGCCACGGCGATCGAATGCGATACCGAAGCTGGCGCGGGTGCAGGGACCTATGCCCCGCCCGTCGCACTGCTGCATTGGACGAATCCCGAGACGGCTTCCCGAGCCCGTCGAGCGTGCTCCTTCGAGGCAGAACGAGCACTCTTCGCGGTAGCCGCGAACCGCGAGCATGGGCGAGTGGCGGCCGTCCGGC
Source organism: Thermoleophilia bacterium (assembly GCA_046565905.1). Lineage (GTDB taxonomy): Bacteria > Actinomycetota > Thermoleophilia > Solirubrobacterales > Solirubrobacteraceae > CADCVQ01. The sequence goes on from JBKHXR010000118.1 coordinate 44,624, forward strand.
CAACCGTTCCTGCGGGAGATTCGCGCGACACGCCGGGGTCACGACCAGACACGACCCATGAAGCAGGCTGGTACCGCGAGTGGTACCCGCGGCCTCAGACCAACCCGAGAAGCCATCGCCCTAAACGCGAAAAGCCCGCCGGGAGCGGGCCTTTCGAGGCAAGCGGATGAAGGGACTCGAACCCTCGACCTTCTGCATGGCAAGCAGACGCTCTAGCCAACTGAGCTACATCCGCGCAGGCGGCCGATTATAGCCCGCGACCATCCACCCGCGGCCGTGTCGCGCATCTGCCGCTCGGGCATGCGCCGGAGATCTCGGTTTGCGCACATGCGTAGGCTGAGCTCGTGGGCGAGCGGTCGTTCGACGTCGTCGTGATCGGCGCGGGCCCGGCGGGCGAGGTTCTCGCCGGCCGCGTCGCCGAGCGCGGTTACGCGACGGCGGTCGTCGAGTCGCATCTGGTTGGCGGGGAGTGCTCGTTCTACGCCTGCATGCCGTCCAAGGCGCTGCTGCGGCCGGCCGAGCTGCTCTCCGAGGCGCAGCGGGTGGCGGGCGTGTGCGAGGCGGTGACGCACGGCCTGGACGTGCCGTCCGTGCTCGGGCGCCGCAACGAGATCGTGCACGACCTTGACGACGCGGGGCAGGTCGAATGGCTGACCGAGCGCGGCATCGCGCTGGTGCGCGGGCACGGCCGTCTGGCGGGAGCGCGCTGCGTGCGTGCCGGCGACGAGCTGCTGCGGGCGCGCCGCGCCGTCGTGATCGCGACCGGCAGCGGCGCCGCGATGCCGCCGATCCCGGGTCTCGCCGAAGCGCGCCCGTGGACGAGTCGGGAGGCGACCACATCCCAGGTCGTCCCGGAGCGGCTGCTGGTGCTCGGCGGCGGCGTGGTCGGGGTCGAGCTCGCCCAGGCCTACGCCTCGTTCGGCACGTCGGTCACGCTCGTCGAAGCGGGCCCGCGCCTGCTCGCGCGCGAGGAGCCGTTCGCCGCCGAGCAGATCGCTGCGGCTCTGCGCGACCACGGAGTCGAGGTGCTCACCGCAGTCGCCGCGACGCACGTCCGGCGTGCCGGCGACGAGGTCAGGCTGACGCTCGACGACGGACGCGAGCTGGTCGGCGAGGAGCTGCTGGTCGCCGTCGGCCGGCGTCCGGCGACCGCCGACCTCGGTCTGGACACGATCGGTCTCCAGGCCGGCGGGCCGCTCGACGTCGACGACCGGATGCGCGTCCACGGGCGCGACTGGCTGTACGCGATCGGCGACGTCAACGGGCGCTCGCTGCTGACGCACATGGGCAAGTACCAGGCGCGTGTCGCCAGCCGAGCGATCGACGGTGACGGCGCGGCGTGCGCGACCCAGGACGGCGCCGGGTCACCGCGGGTCGTCTTCACCGACCCGCAGCTCGCGGCGGTCGGCATGACCGAGGCCGCGGCGCGCGATGCCGGCGTCGACGTGCGGACGGTCCGCCGCTCGACCTCGGCGAGCGCCGGAGCGAGCTTCGTCGGCCGCGGCGCGCGCGGCAGCGCGCAGCTGGTGATCGACGCCGGCCGCGACGTGCTGATCGGCGCGACGTTCGTCGGCTTCGAGGTGGGGGAGTGGCTGCAGGCTGCGACGGTCGCCGTCGTCGGCGAGGTCCCGATCGCGCGGCTGTGGGAGTGCGTGCCTGCGTTTCCCACGCGCAGCGAGGTGTGGCTCGCGCTGCTGGAGGCCTACGAACGGCAATGAGGAGCGAGCTTTGCAGGATCCTGCAACCTCGCTGCGGGAAGCCGCCGATGTCGCTGCGGGACAGCGTGGCAAGGACCTGCATCCGATGAGCGAACAACGGCAGCAAACGTGGGGGCTAGCTCCGATGTAACTCGGCGCGCCGCCTGCGACCCTGCTGGAGGTTGACGGCCACGCAGTGGGCAGGGGCCAACGAAGAGGGGCTAGAAACTCATGCTGCCAGATGCAGCGTTCGTGCGCGGGCCGGAATACGGCATGGAGCGCGCACGACGCGAGAACAGGGACGTTCGATGAGCGTGGATCTCACAGAAGTCGGTAGCGGACCGATCGCAGGCTCGCCGCTCGTCGCGGCGGTCGCCGACGACGAGCTCGCCGCGCGGAGGATCGAGGGCGCGCTCGCGGGCGGCGGGATGACCGTCGAGCGGCGTGGTGCGAGCGTCGAGCATCTCGGCCACGGCACGAGGCGCGATCCGGATGTCGTCGTCCTCGCGGTCGGCCGCGGGATCACCGAGCGCGATGCGCAGATGCGCCGCGTTCGCAAGAGCCTGCCCGACACGCACCTGATCGCCGTCATGCCCGAGGACTCGCGCCGGGGCGTGCGCCGCGCGGTCGAGGCGGGAGCCGACGGCGTCGTGTTCGAGACCGAGGTCGAGAACGCGCTGGCGTGGACCGTCCGCGCCGTCCTCGCCGGTCAGACGGTCGTCCCGGCGGCCGGACGCCACGAGATCGACCGACCGACCCTGTCAAGCCGCGAGAAGCAGGTCCTCAGCATGATCGTCATGGGCCTCAGCAACAAGGCGATCGCGTCGGAGCTGTATCTGGCCGAGAGCACCGTCAAGTGCCACCTCTCGTCGGCCTTCTCCAAGCTCGGCGTGCGCTCGCGCAACGAGGCCGCCGACCTGATCGTCCACTCCGGCCCGGGCCTCGGCCTGGGGCCGGTCAGCATGCCCAATGCCTACGCGACCACGGAGGGAAGCGAGCGATGAACACCGACCACACGCAGCGCACAGGAGGGGCATGCGCATGAAGCGCCTAGTGATCGTCGCCGACCACTCGCTGGTCGCGCACTCCATCCGGCTCGCTCTCAAGCAGACGGTCGGGTTTGAGGTCATCGGTGTGATCGACGGCCGCGCGAGCGCCCGCGATGCGCTGCTCGAGATGCGCCCCGACGTGATTCTCGTCGACGACATGCACGACCCGCGGGCCGTTGGGACGCGGGTCGCCGACCACGCCGTGACGCGCCTGCGCGAGGCCAGCGAGCACGTGCCCGGCGCCCAGCGCCTGCTGCTGACGCTGCGCATGGACGAGGGCTGGATGAGCGAGGTCTTCGCAGCCGGCGCGCACGCCGTCCTGTCGAAGTCGATGCACCCGGTCAGCCTCGGGACGATGCTGCGCGAGGTCGTGCGCGGCAACGTCGTGCACCGCTTCGAGCCACGTCCTGCGGCGGTCATCGCCGACTGCCCGCTGACGCTGCGCGAGAAGGAGATCCTCGCGCTCGTCGCCGAGGGCGCGACGAACGGGCAGATCGCGCGGATGCTGTGGGTCACCGAGCAGACGGTGAAGTTCCACCTGTCCAACACCTACCGCAAGCTCGGGGTCGCCAACCGCACGGAGGCCAGCCACTACGCCCACGTCAACAACCTCGTCACCGCGGCTGAGGCGGTCGCCTGTTGAGCCTGCGCCGCCGGGGGGCCGGCGGCGGGGTCGACACGCTCACGGAGAAGGGGAAGACAGAGAGATGAGCCAGATCCGCAGCAGGACGCTGCCGATGCCGGCGGGGGGAGCACCCTCGCGAGCGGCAGGCAAGGACCGCCTGATCGCGAAGTCGACGGTCGAGACATCGCCCGAGATCGAGCGCCAGGTCGCTCGCGCGGTTCGGCGCGCGAAGGATGGAGACCGCGACGCGGTGCGCTTCCTGTACGTGCACTACGCCGACAACGTCTACGGCTACGTGCGCTCGATCGTCCGCGATCACCACGATGCCGAGGACGTGACGCAGCAGGTCTTCGCGAAGCTCATCACCGCGATCGCGCGCTACGAGCAGCGTGGCGTGCCGTTCGTGGCGTGGCTGTTGCGGATCTCGCACAACGTCGCCGTCGATGCGCTGCGCGCGCGCCGCTCGACCCCGGCCGCCGAGATCTTCGGCAGCCAGGATGCCTGTGAGGACGGGTCCGAGCGTGCCCGCTCGCTGCGCGCCGCGCTTGCAACGCTGCCCGACGACCAGCGTCAGGTCGTCGTTCTGCGCCACGTGCTCGGGCTGTCGCCGGTGGAGATCGCCGAGCAGCTCGGCCGCAGCAGCAGTTCGGTGTACGGCCTGCACCACCGCGGGCGGCGCACGATGTGCGCCGAGTTGCAGCGCCTGGACTCCAGCCCGCTCACGGCCGCGCGTGGGCGGCTGGCGACCGCTGCCTGAGCCGGCGGCCGCCCGGGTAGCCACTGGGCACGGCCAGACGGAACGATCGAGAGGTTCACATGAGCACCGACCCGACGGACGAGCCGCGCTACGAGCTCTGGATCGACGACACGATCCACCGGTGGGACAAGGACACCATCTCGCTGCCCGAGATGCGTGAACTCGCCGGACTTCCCGCGGACTGCCCGATGACGGCGGTCGATCTCGTCGCGCAGCAGGAGGTGCCGCTGCCCGAGGACGCAGTGCATTCGGTCCCGCCGCGCGACCCGGGCAAGCCGCTGATCAAGCGCACGCACTTCCGCCGCCTCACGTAGCGCGACGGGCAGGGCCATCGGACCGGCCGGGGCGATCGCCCGCGGCCGGTCCGACGTGTGAAGGAGGGGCCAATCCATGCTCCGCCTCCACGCGCTACACGCCCAACGCCCGTGGGGCGACGACCGGAGGGCATGCTGGCCGATGGAGACCCGGGGGGGTCCAAGTTGCCGAGGCCATGCTCGGGCCGCCGCCGCCTGCGTGCACTGGCCGAACGGCTAGGCCCGGCGCGAGCTCCGACCTTTCTAGGTCGCGGCCGCCTGCTCCTCGGCGCGTGCGAGTTCGGAGAGGACCGCCTCGGTGTGCTCGCCGAGCCGCGGCGACGGCTGCGCGGGCACGCGGCCCGACGCGCTGAAGCGCAGCGGCGACGCGGGCGTGAGGTACGTCCCCACCGGATGCTCGACCATGGTGAACATCGGGTTGGACTCCGAGCAGCGCGGGTCCTCCGCGACGAGCTGGTTGAAGGTCTGGTAGGGGCCCCAGGAGACGCCGGTCCCGGCGAACGTCTCGCGGATCTGGGCGAGGGTGCGCTCGGCGAACCACGGCGTCAGCAGCTCGCGGATCAGGTCGCGGCCCTTGTAGCGCCCGGCCTCGCCGCGGAAATCGTGGCCCGTCGCCGCGCAGACCTTGTCGAACAGCTCCTCGGTCCCGGTCGCCTGCTTGAGCGCCTTCCACTGGCGGCTGGTCAGTGCGACGACCATGACGCGGCGCCCGTCGGATGTCGGGAAGTCGCCGCCGAACGCCCCGTAGAGGTAGTTGCCGTCGCGCGGCTGCTCGCGGCCCTCGAGCTGCACCTCGGCGATCCGGCCGAGGTGGCCGACGGTGGCGAACGCGACGTCGGAGAGCGCGATCTCGACGAGCTGGCCCTCGCCGGTCCTCTCGCGATGGCGCAGGGCGGCGAGCAGGCCGACGACCGCGAGGCCGCCCATGATCGAGTCCCAGGCCGGCATCAGGCTGTTCGTCGGGACGGCGGAGTCGCGCGGTCCCATCGCCTCGGGGAAGCCGGCCGACGGGTTGACGGTGTAGTCGACCTCCGAGGAGCCGTCGTGGTTGCCCATCATGACGACCATGATCAGGTCCTCGCGGCGCTCCTTGAGCTTCTCGTAGCTCATCCAGCCGCGTGCGGGGAAGTTCGTCATGAAGATGCCGTTGCCCTCGCCCGGCATCGTGATCAGCTGCGTGAGCCGCTCGCGGCCCTCGTCGGAGCGCAGGTCGATCTCGATCGAGCGCTTGCCCTTCTGCAGTCCCGACCAGAACAGGCTGTCGCCGTCCGAGGTCAGCGGCCAGCGCTTCCAGTCCAGCCCGCCGCCCGGGGCGTCGAAGCGGATGACGTCGGCGCCGAGCTGGGCGAGCGTCATCCCGGCCGTCGGCGCGGCGACGAACGCCGATCCCTCGATCACCCGCACGCCGTTGAGGATCCCCTCGCTCATCGCGAGAACCTGCCTTTCCAATCCGCAAGGACGATGGTCGAGCAATGGCGCGCGGTCATGCCATCGCTCCCACGAGTCGCCAGTCGAGAACCGCGTCCAGCGTGTCGTCCGCGCGCTGCGCGGAGACCTCGACGCGCAACGTCACCAGACCGCCGCCGCCGGGCAGTGCCTCGGTCCCCTCCAGGTGCACCGTGCTGCGCAGCACGTCGCCCTCGAACACCGGGCCGAGATGGTTGCAGTGGTGCCAGCCGATGATCGTCACCAGGTTGGGCAGCGTCTTGGTCAGGTGCGCGGCCGCGATCCCGATCGTGTGCCCGCCGTAGACGAGGCGCCTGCCGGAGTGGTGCGACCCCGGGTCGGAGTGCGCCTTGGCCAGGTTCAGCGAGAGGCGGACGAGCTCGGGCGCGGCGGTGACGCTGTCGCCGCCGTCGAGCACCCACGTCGTCGGGGCGCTGACGTCGGCGAAGTGGATGCCGGGCACCGCTTCGCGGTAGGCCGCCAGATCGATCCCGTCGAGCGTCGCGTGCAGGGCGTCGGGCGGCAGGTCGGCGGGAAAGCGGTCGAGATCGTCGGCGTGCGGCAGGGACGCCTCGACGTCGCCGATCGGCAGCATCGCGCAGCGCCAGTAGTCGAGGATCGCGCGGTCCTCGTGGTCGGTCGTGACGATGTGCAGGACGGCGAGGCCGGTCGGCTTGCGGCCCTCCTTGATCGTGTTGCGCTTCAGCGCGACGATCTCGGTCGTCGACTTCAGCGTGTCGCCGATCGCCGGCAGGCGGCGCAGCATCAGTCGCCGGTAGAAGAGGTTGCCGATGACGCGCTGCGTCGGCAGCGTCGACTGGCCGATCGAGACGTCGCAGACGAGCATCGGATGGGCGAGGCGGCGTCCGGCGACGCGCTCGGAGAGCGACGCGTCGAGCGCGAGGCGCAGCCGGTCTCCGACGATCGACTGGTGCAGCGCAGCATGCCCCTCGCTGAGCGTCATGGCGGGGAACTCGACGTACAGATCGCCGACGGACAGCTCCTCCCAGTACGGCCCGCCGACCTGGACGGCTTCGCTGGTGATCGTCGGCTGTGCACTCATACGGCGGGACCTCGATTCGACGGCGCCGCGGCCCTCGCCGGCGGCGCGCTGACCGGGTGCAGGGAGATGGCCGCAACGCTCTTTGGCCGGGCCCGGTCTTTACGGGCGCAAACGTACACGATCGCACCGCCCGATCTCTCCTCCGGCGGCCGGGCATCGAGCTCACGCGCCGGCTATTAGAGGTCGCACTAACTGACCGCGCCCGAGTCGCCGGCGTCGCGCCCGACCGCGACGAACGCGACCACGTCGCCGGTGACCAGCGGCTCCTCGGGGTCCGACGCGTTCCGCCCGTTGATCGTCGCGCCACCCACGCCCGCCTCGCCGAGCGTCGCCGCGCGCAGGTGGCCGCGGCCGACGACCTCGATCCGCGGGGGCGGGCGCCCGTGGGCGGCCTCGTACTCGGCGGGCTCGTTGAGGTTCAGCAGCGAGTCCAGCTGCGGGTCCAAACGGGCGACGGCCGGGTCGGCGAGCAGGGCCGCCTCGTCGAGTCGGCGCACGCGACAGCGCTCCATCAGCGGCCGCGTACCCAGGATGTCGTGCGCGAGCAGGTCCTCCAGCCGGTCCGCGATCGCGGTCCGATAGGCCGCGGCGAGCGGGTGCGCGAACCCGTGCGCGACCGGCAGCGCGACGTCGATCTGCTCGTCGTCCGCGAGCGCGCTGATGACGGCGGCGATCAGCGCCGGATGCAGCAGCGGGGCGTCGACGCCGCAGACGAAGACCGCGTCGGCGCGTCCTCCCACGGCGGCGAGTCCGGCGGCGATCCCCTGCAGCGGCCCTCGCGCCGGGCGCGCGTCCTCGGCGATCTCGACCCCGGCGGGCATGGCGGGCAGCTGCTGGCCGGTGGCCCGCACGACGACCACGGGACGGTCGACGACGCGCCCGACGATCCCGACCGCGCGGCGCGCGAGCGTCGAGCCGTGCCAGTCCAGCGCCGCCTTCGGCCGTCCCATCCGCCTCGACTCGCCGCCGGCGAGAACGATGGCGCCGACCCTCACCGCAGCGCGTTCTCGAAGGCGGCGTAGGCCACGTCGCCGAACAGCCAGAAGCGTGCCTCCTCGACCGCTGGGTGCATCGCCAGCGCCTCGCGGGTGGCGCCGACGGCGACGGCGGCCGCGGCATCGAGCGGGTAGCCGTGGATTCCCGTCGAGATCGCGGGCAGGGCGACGCGCGCGCAGCCGTGTTCGGCGGCCAGCGCGATGGAGCGGTGATAGCAGCCGCCGAGCATCTCGGCCTCGCCGTGCTCGCCGCCCCTCCAGACCGGGCCGACGGCGTGGATGACGTGCTTGACCGGCAGGTTTGCGGCGCCGGTGATCTTCGCGTCGCCGGTCTGGCAGCCGCCCAGGCGGCGGCACTCGCGCAGCAGGTCGGCCCCCGCCGCGCGGTGGATCGCACCGTCGACCCCGCCGCCGCCGAGCAGGCTCGAGTTGGCGGCGTTGACGATCGCGTCGGCGTCGCTGTCGGCGGTGATGTCGCCGCGGTGAAGCGTGATGACTCCCATGGCTCGTAGTCTGAACCCGCGTGAGCGATCTCGCAGAGAAACTCGAGCGGTCGGCGCCGCTGCCGCCGCGCGCGCTGGCGATCCGCGCCGGCGTGCCCGATCCGGGCGACGTGATCGCCTCCTACCGGGCCGTCGGTCGCGACTCGCGGACGACGATCCTCGAGCTGCTCGGGCCTTCGTGGTCGTTTGCCGGCAAGCGCGTCCTGGACTTCGGCTGCGGCTCGGGGAAGGTCATGCGCCACTTCCTCGCGGAGGCCGAGACCTGCGATCTGTGGGGTTGCGACATCGACGAGCGCTCGATCGAGTGGATCAACAGCGAGCTGCATCCGCCGCTGAGCGCCTTCGCCAACGGCGAAACGCCTCCGCTCGAGCAGCCGTCGGAGTCCTTCGACCTCGTCTGGTCGGTGTCGGTCTTCACGCACCTGACCGATCACTGGGCGCGCTGGCTGTCAGAGCTTCACCGCGTGCTCAAGCCCGATGGGCTGGCGATCATCTCCTTCCTCGGCGGCGCCATGTACGAGGTATGGAACGACGAGCCGTGGGATCCCGACCGCATCGGGATGACGGTGCTCAACCACGGCCAGGACTGGGAGCTCGGCGGGCCGACGGTGTTCCACTCCCCGTGGTGGCTGCGCGAGCACTGGGGCCGCGCGTTCGAGATCGTCGACATGCGCGAGGGCAGCGCGCCGCGCGAGCACGGCCTCGTGCTCCTGCGCCGTCGGCGCGGGGTACAGGTCAGCGCGGAGCTGCTGGAGGCGATCGACGCGGCGCGCGAGCCGCGCGAGATCGCCGCACTGCGCTGGCAGGTGCACATGCTCCAGCGCGAGGCCACGGCGCTGCGCGTCGCCCGCGACGCGCTCGCCCTCTCCGATGCGCGGCGGCTGCCGCGCCGGGTCGCCGGTCGGCTGGGTCAGATGCGCCGCGGCGACAGCTGAGCGCGCGCCGCCGGCCCGACGCGGTTCTGGCGATCTCACCTCGGATATCGAGGTCAAGGCGCCACAGCCGCCGGCCACGGGAGGCGGAGGGCATGCCGTCACGAGAGGCGCCGTCCGGACTCGAACCGGAGTAAACGGCTTTGCAGGCCGCTGCGTAGCCACTCCGCCACGGCGCCGGGAGAGACGAGCCAAGGGTACCGAGCACGGGTCCCCTGGCCGGCCCTCAGGCGTCGCCGCCCTCCTCGGCCAGCCGCATCGCCTCGCGCGCGAGCAGGCCGAGGCGGGCCTCGCGCACGAGCGGCACCTCGCGGCGGCGCTTGCGGACGTTGGCGAGGTTGACCTCTGTCGTGACGATCGCCTCGTCGTCGTCGGGCAGCGAGCACACGATCTCGCCCCAGGGATCGACGACGTGCGAGCCGCCCCAGAAGCGCAGGTGCTCGCCCTCGTCGCCGACGCGGTTGCAGAAGACGACGTAGCACTGGAACATCCGTGCGTAGAAGACGGTGATGTCGCGCCAGTAGGTCTGCGAGTCGTAGCGCTCCGGAAAGCGGCTCTGCGAGGAGTTCGTCGGCACGAGCAGCACGCGGGCACCGTCCTGCACGGCGAGGAACGCGAGGTGCGGCTGCCAGGCGTCGTTGCAGATCAGCGTCGCCATCCGGCCGTGGCGCGTGTCGTAGGCGCGCATCGACTGGCCGGGGGAGAAGTGCTTGCGCTCCTCGAAGACGTCGTAGGTGGGCAGGTAGAGCTTGCGGTGCGAGTGGACGAGCCCGTTGGCGTCGTAGTAGGCGGCCGCGTTGTAGTTGTGCACGCCGAGGCCGTCCTCGTAGAAGCCGATCAGGACGTCGGTTCGCGGCGCGCGCGCGTTGAGCCCCGTCAGGCGCGGATCGTCGGCCCCCATCGAGACGTCCTCGTCGACACGGCCGAGCGCGTAGCCGGTGAGAAACAGCTCGGGAAAGACGACCAGGTCGCTGCGCGCGCGTCCGGCCTCGGTGACGATCTCCTTCGCCCGCGCGAGGTTCGCCTCGAGGTCGCCGAGCTGGCTGGCCGCCTGTGCGAGCGTGATCCGCATGACGCTCGCGAGACTAACGCCGCGCCGCCTCGCACCGCGCGAGCGTTGATATCCTCGCGGCTCCCAGGGCGATTAGCTCAGCTGGGAGAGCGCCGCCTCGACAAGGCGGAGGTCACTGGTTCGAGCCCAGTATCGCCCACTACGAAAGCCCCGCTCCGGCGGGGTTTTCGCGTTTCAGGTCCCAATTTCGAGGTCCCAATTCGCTCGGGTGCCGATGCTGACGTTTGCGGACCGCGTTGGCAGACCTCATGGATCGCAGGTAGGTTCGCGAGCGTGGCGACGGGAAAGTCCGCTCCTCCAGACGAGACTGAGATTTGGCATCCCGCCCGACTGATTCCGACTGCAGGGATACGCGGCCAAGAGGAGCAGGAGAAGCGCGCGACGTCGTGCCTGCTCGCCGTCATGCACGCGGTGCCTGAGTTCGGTCACGCGCTGCTCAAGGAGCTGGGGGCGCCGAAGTCCCCGATCATCGAGACCTTCGCCGAGGTTCGCTTCAAAGATGCCAGCGGCAAGACGGTGATCCCCGACGGCGCGATTGTCTGCCAGCGCGGCAAGAAGCGATGGACCTGCCTCGTCGAGGTCAAGACCGGCTCAGCCACGCTCAAGGACGATCAGGTTGCGGCCTATCTCGACATCGCCCGGAAGCAGGGCTACGACGGCGTGCTGACGATCTCCAATCAGATCACCGCGTCGTCATCGGAGACACCAGTCTCGGTCGATGGCCGCAGGCTGCGAAGCACGAGCCTGTGGCACTTCTCGTGGTGGCGGATCATCACCGAAGCGATCGTGCAAGCTCGCTATCGCGGTGTCGCCGATCCCGATCAGGCATGGATTCTCGGCGAGCTGATCGCCTACCTCGACAACGAAGCGTCGGGCGCAGCGGGCTTTGACGACATGGGCGACAAGTGGGTCAGCGTCCGCAAGGCGGCGCATGACGGGACGCTGCGCCAGGGCAACCCGGAGGCACGCGCTGTCGCAGAGCGTTGGGAGCAGTTCACGCAGTATCTGTGCCTCGGGCTCTCCCAGGACCTCGGACGCTCGGTGTCATCACCCCGGCCGCGCACGCAGACAACTCAAGGTCGCCTCGACCAGCTGACGAAGTCGCTTGCGGTCGATGGTGCATTGGACGCGGTTCTACGGATTCCGGACGCGATCGGCGATCTGCACATCCGTGCTGATCTGCGTGCTCGGCGCACACTGACGAGTGTCGTCGTCGAGGCGCCGCGCGAGGGCCGCGTGAAGTCACGTATCAACTGGCTCGTGCGCCAACTCGGCGACGCCCCCGGCGATCTACGCGTCGAGGTCGCCTATCCCAACGCACGCGAGACGACAGGCGCGCTGCTGTCACAAGTACGTGAGGAGCCCGACTGCCTCGCCTATCCCCCCGATCCCAAGCGCGAACCGCGCAACTTCATCCTCACCCTCGCGCGGCCCATGGGGCAGAAGCGCGGGAAGGCCGAGGGTTCGTTCGTGCGCGAGACCCGGGCACAGACCTTCGACTTCTACCGCGACCTCGTCCAGAACATCAAGCCCTGGCACGCCCGCCCGCCGAAGCTACGCGAGGAACCCGAGCCTGAAGACGTGCCCGAGACGCCGCAGGCCGACCCGCCGCCATTTGTCGCCGCGGAGCAGCGCGAGGTGGGCGAGGCCGCTAACCCAGAACCGTCTTAGCGCTGGTTTGGGCACCATACGGGCACCCGGCCGAGCGCGTTCCGGGAGAGCCCGTCCGGCATGCCGCCCGCCGAACGTGCCTAAAGACCACGGTCGCCGGCCGCCCCCCGAGCAGTTCGTCCCGGGGAGGCTGCCGCCGATCCCGTAGGCTCCCCGCGTGGACTTGGATTTCGCGATGCTGGCGGACGGTGTTCAAACGCGGCCAGACGGGAAACTCGACATCTACGGGGCTGGATGGGACACGATCTTCGCGGCCGCTGTACCTGCGCAACATCACCGGCTGGTGCTGGTTCTCCGAGTTCTACTTTCGCGACACGAGGCCGAGTACCCCCACCAGATCGATGTCGTGATCCAAGCCGCGGACGGCGACGATCTTGCGCGAGCGCACGCCGATATCGGTCGGCTGCCCGACGACTTTCGAGCAGGCATCGCGGCTGGGGCTCGCTTTGGTTTGGGTGCGGTGCTGAACTTCGAGGACGTCGTATTTCCCGCCCACGGGACCTACCAAGTTGTCATCCAATGGGACGGCAACGAAGCGCGCTCCCCGCTCCGGCTCGACGTGGCGAAGCCCCCGGCGCCCTGAATCCCGTGACGTGGCACGATTCTCCGAGTATGCGCTTTGGAAGATGTCTCAACGAGGGATCGAGCGCGACGACGTGGAACTCGTGCTCATCGATGCCGATGCCGACTGGAAATCGAGAGAGCCACCGTTCCGCCATATCTATGCGCGGCGCGTTGGGGATCGACCCATTCATGTCGTCGTTGAGCCGTTCGATCATGAGGAAGTCGTGACCGCGTTCGTCCCTGACACGAGAGAGGACTGAGGAATGCCGATCTATCCGTACGTTCGCGCGGACCTCCGAAGCCGTGCGCTGGCGGTGGTCCTGAACGACCGCGAGATTGTCGCGACGCGTCGGTTCGACGACGCGCATCTCGTGGACATCGACGCCGAGGACGACGTCGTGGGGCTAGAGATACTCACGCTCGATGACTTGAAGATCGATGAGATGGCGACGAGGTTCGATTTCGTCGATCAAGTGCCGGCGATCCGCGACGCCATCGCTCGCGTGCTTAGTCCTCCTACGGCCGTCACGGCGTCGCTCCGCGCACCCTTGATCGTCCAGGGGACGTCACGTCCAGGTCCGTCGGAAGCCGAGGCGGAATCAGCCTCACCGATCTGGGAGATCGTCTAGCGGCCCTGAAGCGCCCCGACCCGCGAACCCTGGGGATCGGCCGTCCCTGCTCGGCAGCGAGCCACCGGTCGAGCTGCGCGATCGCGTCTTCGCCCGGGAGCCGGCAGCGGTGGGTCGGGTAGGAGATGGGGGTCGCGGCCAGGGGTCACCGACTCGCTGCGGTCGGCGCCTACCGACACCGTCTCCTCCAGGGCCAGAAGGGGCCGGGCCGTTATCGTCCTCCAATGGCGTCTCGCTTTCACCAGGAGGTCGCCCCTCGGGGCGACCGGCGGTCGTGACCACCGCGGTCAGCCTCATCATCCTCGCCGCCATGGAGCTGTTCTGCCTCGCGGCCTTGTACGGCCAGGCGGCCATGCGGGGCGTCACCCTCCGGCGGCACATTGGCGATGCGTTCCGCGCGACGCTGCGCGGCAAGCGCGCGCCACGACCGGTGCTTGTGCCGCGGCCGGATCGGGAACGTATCGCCGAGCTCGAGCGGGAAGTGGGGATGGACGACGAGCCGCGGCCATGACGGCTCGTCCCGCCGTGCACGGCAAGCTTGGCTTGGGGGAACGGTCTCCTGATGCCCCGTTCGCGCCGCGGCTGAGCTTCAACTGCTCGCCGCGGCGCCTCGCGGCTCGTCGCAGTTGCCGCAGATGGTCACGGTCGATGGCCACGGACGAACCTGGGTCCGCCTGCGCCAGCCGGATGCAGCCTCGTGGGCGACTGCGCCGCACCCGTCGCATTCCCACGCGAGATAGTGTGGCCATCGGTTGAGGATCTCGGCGGGAACCAGCGCCTCGCGGTAGCCCTTGCCTTCCTCGATCCACTCGTAGTCGATGATCTCGGCCTCGGGGATCTCGATGACGATGAGCGCCAACTCGGTCTCGGCGGACGGGGCGCCGCTGACAGCGAGGTCCCACGGGCGCTCGAGCGTCACCCAGACGCCCCGGTGCAAGTTGCCGGTTGCCCACGTCCCCTCGGTATCTCGAAAGCCACCGCGCAGGATTTCCGCGGCCGCTTCCGCGCTCGTGCGGTGGTATGCGACAGCCTCACTCATTGGGCGAGGAACCGGTCGAGCTGCGCGATCGCATCCGCGCCGGCGCCCGGCAGCAGGTGGCCATAGAGATCGACCGTGACGGCGATCGTCGTGTGACCCATCAGGGCCGAGACGGACTTCATCGCGACGCCGGCCGCGAGCATCGAGGACGCGAACGTGTGGCGGGCTTCGTGCAGTCCGAGCGGCTCGAGGCCTGCTGCGCGCCAGACCCGCTGCGCGCGGACGCAGACCGTGGAATCTGAGAACGGCGCCTTCCGGTCGCCGCGGTTGCCGCGGGTGGCGTCGGCGAGCGTGCCGCGAGCGAAGACGAGCTGAGCGCGCAACGGTCGGCTGAGCTCGCGGTGCGCGGCCAGGTGCTCGGCAAGCGCTGCCGCGATCGGAACCGTCCGGCGGCCGGCCTTCGTCTTCGGTGGCCCCATTCGCTTCGCCAGTGGGCTGTACGCCTGCTCGACGCGGATCGTGCCCGCGTCGAGGTCGACGTCGCTCCAGCGCAGCCCCATAAGCTCGCCCCGTCGCAAACCAGCGAACGCCGCTGTCGCCCACAGCGCCCGGTCGCGGGGGTCGAGCGCCGCGAGCAGCGCGCGGACCTCTTGCGGCGTCGCGAACCGCTCGCGGCGGGAGCCCGACACGCCGGGCATGGCGAGCCCGCGGGTCGGATTGCGGGCCGTGATGTCGTGGTCGGCGGCCCAGCGGTACAACGCCCGCAACGGCACGATGACGTTGCGCACCGTCGTCGGCGCGAGACCCTCGCCCTGCATGCCGCCGCTGAGCGCGAGCACGTCGCCGCGGTTGACCTCGTCGAGACGCTTGTCGCCGATTGCCGGATACACCCGCCCGCGGAGCTCTCGCTGATAGCCCCTGATCGTCGTCTCCCGATATGGCGTGCCGCTGCGCGAGAGCGCCTTGCCAGCCGCGACCGCGTCGAGGAACCGCTCGCCGGCATCGCGCACGCGCGGCACGCGGCCGCCGCCCCGGTCGAGTTGCAGTCGCATGCGAGCCCTCCAGCGCTCCGCGTCCCTCAGGGTGTAGAACGTTCGCGTCCGCCGGTCATCCTTGGGCCCGGCCTGCGCCTGATAGTGCGGCCATGTCCCGGTGCACGTGCACGCCGCCAAGTCGTCCTGGCCCGCGGCCGCGCAGCTGCGCGCGTGACGACGACGAATCCCGGTCGGGAGACCGCCCCTGCGCGTGGGCGCAGCGCGCCGCTCGGGCGGCGCCACCTCGGCGCCGCCCTGCAGCACGGCAAGGTGGCGGCTCACAGCGTCAGAGCATCGAGCAGCAGGTCGACGTGCGCGAGCGCCTCGTCGCGCTCAAGCTCGTCGCCAAACGCCTCGACAATCTCAGGCGCGATCCCGCGCGCGATGTCCTCGGGCGTGTGCCCGTAGGCAACCGCCATGAGCACGAGCGCGGCCCGCTCGCGGCGATCGTGGGCGACATCGCTGCGCGGTGCGGGCAGCGTAATGGGGTCGGGCACGAAGCCCGGTAGAGCTGGGCGGTCGATCATCGTCACGCCGTAGCGGTGGTCGCGGTCGCGCGGCGTATCCTCGGGGGTCCTCATGGGAGCTCTAGCCTCCTGTGTGGCACGATCCCGGGGCCGTTCGCGCGGCCGCCGGGATCACACTTATTGGTTGATGGAGGTCGACGGTAGCACCACCGTCGGCGCGTGCATAGCCCCATTCCATGGGCGGTTTCGGGATGCGAGCGGTGCTTGTGTTACCAGAGGTAACACAGTCTGCGATACCTTTGATCGCACAGTGACGCCGGTGCGCTTGATACGTTCGCGCCCGTGCCACGCCGCGTGCACCCGCTGCCCTCCGAGCGGATGACTGAACTGCTGATCGCCGAAAAGCGGCGGCTGCTCGCCGCCAACGGCGACGTCACCCGCCAGGACTTCGAGACCGCGTGGGCCGCCTGCTGGATGCGCATGGTTCTCGCACACGAGTTCCCGCACGACACCCAAGAGCGGCGCGGCTGGCGGCAGGCGATGCAGGCGACGAAATCAGAGACACGCGCGGCGTTCCTCGGTCAGCCCACCGCGTTCTCCGAGGCGACCGAGCGGCTGTCGAAAGCAGCGGGGCGCTCCCGCGTCACGATCACGACCGATGACCTGCCGGCCGTGATGACGGCGGCCTATGTGCTGGCGCACGACGACGACGAGCTTGCGATCGTGGCCGCGGCCGCCGCATGAGTCGTCGTGGCGAAGACCTCCGCTTCGGTGTGATCGAGGACGCCGCCGCGTTGCTCCAGATGCTCCCGCCGGCGGACGAGATCGTGTGGCCAACCGATCCTGGTGATGTCGAGGCTGTGGCCGAGGCGCTCGCGGTGCTGTCGGCGCGACTTCCGGCGGTGAAGGCATCGCTTCGGCGTCATCGTCGCGAGCTGCGCGAGAAAGCGCGAAGCCAGCCGGCGCTCGCCCGCCGTTGATCCTCCGTCCACGCCTGTCTCTATTGTGGTCGCTGCCGGTACTCGTGCCACCGGCAACCGACCGCTTTCGCCAGCGTCCGACCTTCGCGCCCGCCCATCCCGGCGGGCGCGCGTCGTTCTATCCGCAGCGTGGTCCATTCTTATCGCTAGGTCGCGTGGCGACGCGACCATCCACCCGCGACAGCAAAGGCACGAGATGGACCAGAACCCACAGGGACAGGTGCCGCCGACACGGCCGGAGCCCGCGAGCGACGATTTGAGAGCCCGAGCGATCGAGGAGCTCGAACGATTTGCGGATCGGTTCATGATCGCCGGACCGGAGGCCGATCGTCGTGGAACCAAAATCTTCGGCGACACCGATATTCGCCAGCTCGACGACGACAGCCTGTCATTCGTGGCAGCAAACGGCGCGACGATCGCGGTAGATGCCAAGACAGTCGCGGAGAAGCGAGCCGAATGGACGACCGAGGAGATGATCGCGGACAGGATCAGCGCCCTACAGAAGGTGGAAGCGGACAGGCGTCGGGTCCGGCTCGGACGCAAACTCGGTCGCGACACCGCCCACGTGACGGAGTTCTACCGCGACGACGCAGGCGCCAAGCGCACCCGCCTCAAGGCAATCACGCTTGCTCCGCGCCGCCCAGCCGCCGGTCGCGGCATTGGCCGTGCGGCACGCCAGGCGACCAACCACCGCAGCGCCGGTAGCCGACGCACCGCTGCAAGCTCATCGACGGCCGGTACGGACCCCGGCGACCCCGACCCCGACCCAGAACTACCAGCGGCACCCCTTCGGCTCGCGCCTTCCCCGCGAGCCGTTCTCACGTTCGGAGTGCTAACGGCTGAACGGCGCGGGGCGGTGATCGTATGAACCGCGGCTCCGCCTGGTGCCCGGCGTGCGGCGCCGAGCTCCCCAACCGCACGAAGTGGCGCGGTACCTCGGTCTGCCGGCGTTGTCTGAAGCAGAACCGGCTCGAGGCGCGTGCGCGTCGCCGGCGGGTGGATGCGGCGCGGAAGCAGAGGCAGTCGTGAGCGCGCCATTCGAGCGTCCGCTCGACGCTTTGCTCGAGATGCTCCGCGCGAGCGGGCTCCCGTACCGCTGCCGGCCGCAGATCAACCGGTGGTCTGCACGTTGCCCGTGCTGCCTGGAGCACCGGCTCGACATCCAAGAGCACGGCTTCGGCCGGAACGTCAGTGTGCGCTGCTCGCTCGGCTGCGACCCCGACGAGATCCTGCACCGCCTGAAGCATCCCGAGCGCTGCTTCGCCTGCGGCGCCGTCTACGGCCAGGCGGCCGAGCTCGATCGCGCAGCCAGCGCCGCGCTCGCGCTGGCGCACGAACAGCAGGACCTTCTGCGCAGTCTCGTCCCCGGTGAGCCGGACGTGATCGCGGCATGAGCGCCCGTGCCGCAACGTTCAGTGCCGACGACGTCGCCGCGCTCGCCGGCGGACCCGCGCAAGCGGCCACCGTGAACGGCACGCCGCCAGACCCCGCGCATGTCTTCCCGCTGCTGAGCGTCGCCGACCTAGCGAAGATCCAGCCGCCGACCTTCCTCCTCGGCGGCATTCTTCCCGCCGGCGGCTTCAGCGTCCTGTTCGGACCCAGCGGCGCCGGCAAGAGCTTCCTCGCGCTCGACTGGTCGCTGTGCATCGCGTCCGGGCGCCCCTGGTACGGCAACGACACGCGGCCCGGCTGGGTGCTCTATATCGCCGCAGAGGGCCGCGCCGGGCTCGGCGTGCGCGTGCAGGCGTGGCAGCAAGCACGACGACAGCCGACCGTCGAGCGGATCCGGTTCCTACCCGACGCCGTGAACTTCCTCGACGAGACGCAGCTCGGCAAGGCGCGACGTACGCTCGCCGGGCTCGGCCAGCCCCCGGCCCTGATCGTCGTCGACACGATGGCGCGAAGCATGGCCGGCGGCGAGGAGAACTCAGCGCGCGACGTCGGGATGTTCATCGCCGCGGTCGACAAGCTCCGCCGCGGCAACGGCGCCGCCGCGCTCATCGTCCACCACACCGGCAAGAACGGCGAGGACGAACGCGGCTCAAGCGCACTACGCGGCGCCGCTGACCTCATGGCGGCCCTCAAACCCGACGGCGCCGGACTGCGTCTCGAGTGCATCAAGGCCAAGGACTCCGAGCCGTTCGAGCCGTGGAACCTGCACCTCGAACCGTTCGCGGACTCCTGCCTACTGCGGCCTGGCAGCAATCAGGCCGCCATGAGCGATGCCGAACGGCAGATCCTCGAATCACTGTCAGCGGGATTTGGCAGTGATCGCGTCTCGACATCCACCCTCCAGCGCGCCTCCGGCGTGCCCGAACGCAGCTACTTCCGAGCCCTGAAGTCCCTAGACGACAAGGGCTACGTCCACCGCGAACCACAAGGGCGCAGCACGCTCATAGCGCTCAGCGACCACGGCGCAGCACAACTGCTGCCAACTGCTGCCAACCCCTGCCAGGCAGACGTGTCGACTACTGCCGCCACCACCCCCTCTTTAGGGGTGGCAGGAGACAGTGCCGCAGATGGCAGTCCGACGACTGGAGCGACGACATGAGCGCCGCCCGCCCGGCGACCTCTTCGCCTGCCGGTAAGAGCATGGAGCCCGCGCAGAGCATGGAGGCGATCGACGCGTTGGCAGACGCTGTCGCTGAGCGTCTCGCGGTCCTCGTGGGCGAGCGCGCGGTGCGTCCGTTCGTCGACGTGACTGCCGCCTCGGAGTTCCTCGGCGTCCCCGAGAGCTGGCTCGCGACGCGCGCTCGCAACGGCGAGGCACCGTGCCGGCAGATCGGAAAGTACGTTCGCTTCGACCTCGTCGAGCTGCGCGAGTGGATCGACTCGACGATGGCGTCGGGTCCCGGCGCGGGTCGTGGGCTAGTACCGCAGCGCGCTGAGGCTCAGCGTTCATCGGCTGTTGTTGCGGCGAGAGGCTCTGGGGTCCCGTTTGTCGTCCCAAGCGAGGCCGCGTGACAGCCGACAAGACCCCGCGACCCATCTGCGGCGCCTCCCGAACGAAGGCCGGTGGGGCGCCGTGCCAGAAGAGCGCGGGCTGGGGAACCCCGACGCCGGGCTTCGGGCCGTGCCGGCTTCACGGCGGGATGTGGGCCAGCCATCGCCAGGCAGCGGCCACCGCGATGGCGCGGGCGCACGTCGCGAGCCTCGTCGGGCCCGTGGATCTCGAGCCGCACGAGGCGCTGCAGCTCGCGATCGCGCTGACGGCCGCCGAGGTCAACTACTTCAGCCTGCGGATCGCCGAGCTCGGCGCGGATGACATCGCTGGGCAGGCGAGGGTCAGCACGACGCGTCGCGCCGCGGCCGGCGACGCCGAGGGCGAAGGCGACGCGGGCGACGTCGTCGAGGTGCGCCAGCTTCCGCCAGCACTGCACATCTGGGTCAAGGCGCGGGCGGACGCGATCGACCGGCTCGCCCGGTTCTCGAAGATGGCGCTCGACGCGGATGTCGACGAGCGGCGCGTGCGAGTGCAAGAGGTCCAACTCGATCGGCTCGCGGGGCTCGTCAACAGCGTGATGGCCGACCTCGTGCGCGCGGGCCTAAGCGACGAGCTGCTGCGCTTGGCGGGGGAGCGGTTCAAGCATCACCGCGGCCTGCTCGAGGCGCCCGTGAACGGCAGCGCGCGCGAGGTGCTGACGTGACGTCGCTCGGCGACGGGCTGCTGCGGCGCCTGGACTTCGTCGCGGTCGCTGCCGGCGATCCGGTCGACTGGATCGAGGATCGCCTCGACGCGGTCACGTGGTCACGCCAGCAGGACATCGCGCGCAGCGTGCGCGAGCATCCCCGCACCGCGGTGCAGTCGGCGCATTCGACGGGCAAGTCGTGGCTCGCCGCTCGGCTCGCGGCGTGGTGGATCGACTCGCATCCGATCGGTGACGCGTTCGTGCTGAGCACGGCGCCGAGTCAGGCGCAGGTCGACGCGATCCTCTGGCGCGAGCTGCGCCGCGCCCATGCGGCGGCCGGCCTGCCGGGTCGGATCACCGGAGGCGCGCAGCCGCGGTGGATGATCGGTGACGAGCTCGTCGCGCTGGGCCGCAAGTCGCAGGACATGACCAACGTCGAGGAGGCCGCGGCGTCGCTGCAAGGCATCCACGCGAGGTATCTGCTGCTGCTCATCGACGAGGCGGCCGGCGTCCCGCCGTGGGTCTGGGACGCGTTCGACTCGATGGCGACGAACGAGCACGCGCGGATCCTCGCGATCGGCAACCCGACCGACCCCGCGTCGCGCTTCGCGCAGGTCTGCGCGCCCGGCTCGGGCTGGAACCTGATTGAGGTCTCGGCGTTCGACGCGCCGGCGTTCACGGGCGAGGAGCTGCCCACGGATGTCGCCGAGCAGCTCGTGTCGGCGGCGTGGGTTGAGCGGATGCGCAAGCAGTGGGGCGAGGGTTCGGCGCGGTGGATGTCGCGTGTCCTGGCGCAGTTCCCCGACGAGGCCGACGACAGCCTGATCTCTCGTCAGTGGATCAAGGCGGCGCAGGGGCGCACTCTGCCGGTCGAGGGCTCTGGCGCACCTGGCGCTTACGGCTGCGACATCGCCCGCGGCGGCGGCGACGAGACGGTCGTCTATCTCAACCGCGGCGGCGTCGCGCGGATCGTGCACCGTGCCCAGGGCCACGAGTTGATGCGCACGACGGGCGCGATCATGAATCTGCTGCGCGACGCGCGTCCGTGGTGGCCGGCGTTCGTCGACTCGATCGGGATCGGCGCCGGCGTCTTTGATCGGCTGCGCGAGCAGGGGGCCAACGCTGTCGGCTTCGTGGCGTCTGAGCGCGCGCGTCGGACGGACCGCTTCGTCAACCGACGCGCTGAGGTGTTCTGGGAGTTGCGCGAGGTGATGCGCGAGGGACTCGTCGACCTGGATCCTGCCGACGAGGAGCTAGCGTCGCAGCTCGGCGCGATCCGCTTTCACGAGGACAGTCGCGGGCGCATCCAGATCGAGCGCAAGGCGGACATGAAGGCCCGCGGCGTGAGTTCTCCCGACCGCGCTGACGCTCTCGCGATGACCTTCGCGACCGAGGCATGGCGCCCGCCGGTGGTGCTGTCCGATGACGAGCAGGCGGCCCGAGATCTCGAGGACGCGCTCGCACGCGCTGAGCGTGTGCAGCGGGCGCGGGCGATGTGGCCGGACTTGTCGCGCGCTGAGCAGGAGCGGCTCACTGAGGGCGGATCGATCATGGCCGGGATCTGGGACGACAAATGGTGACTAACTATGAATGTACACGTAACAGAAAGAGGTGGTGCAGGATGACGACGGACAAGCTGCAATCGCAGATCGGCTCGGTCAACATGGGCGGAGTGGCCGCGACGGCGCGGGGCTTCGTGCCGCCGAGCGATTGGCCGGAACTCGAGGCGGCGCGCGTGGCGCACGAGCGCGCGCTTGAGGAGCACATGAGCGAGGAGTCACGCCGTCAGGAAGCGCGGGCACAGGAGCGCGCGCTTCAGGAGCACCTCGCGACCGTTCAGAAGTCCCAGCGGCAGGCCAAGGACGAGGCCACGAAAGTGGTCAAGCGGGCGACGATCGACGCGCTGCGGGTCGTCGCCGAGCACGGCGAAGCGTGGCTGGCGAAGATCGCTGCGGAACGAGCCGAGGCGCTGGCCGAGGCCGACGAGCACCGCGCCGCGCTAGAGGCGGCGGAGGCGCGGGCCCGGAAGGACGAGCGACTCGAGGCGTGGATCAAGCAGGCGATGACGGCATCCGTCCCGCAGCCGTTCGGCGCCGACGCGGGTCCGGTGGCGGCATGAGCGCCAACAGATTCCCCGAGGACGAGCCGCTGCCCGACCACATGTCGCTGCTGCTTCCGCATCAGCGTGCCGCGGTTGCTGCGCGCCGAGCCGCCCCGCCGGCGAGCGCCTTCGAGGCGCTGCTGCGGGCGTCGGCGCCTGTCGAGGGTGACCCTCCGGTGCCGCTCGATGGGGACGCGCCGCCGGCCGCGGGCATGCCGCTGACGCAGGCGCAGCCGGGGGAGCCGATGGCGGAGGGCCTGTCGCTGTTGACTCCCGAGCAGCGGGCCGAGATGCGCGAGCGGCGCGGCGCGGGAAGTGCGCGATGACGATTGCCCAGCAGCTCATACCGAAGGCGGGCCAAGCGGGCTACGTGCCGGTCACGGACCTGCCGTGGCTCGAGCATCTCCGCGAGCAGCACGAGCGCCTTGTGGCGCAACTGGCCACCGCGGTGCTCGTGCCGGATCGGATTCGTGAGGATCACGACGCGGCGGTGGCTGCGTGGTCGGACCAGGTGCGAGTCGCGGCGCGCAGCGGTGACGAGCCGCCGGAGTGGTGTGCGCGGCTCTCGGCGCACTGGCTGGCCGGTCTGGTCGACGCGGCCGAGGCGACGATCGCCGGGACCGTCGACGAGATCGTGGCGCTCCTGTTCGAGGTGGACGCCGCGTGCGATGAGCACGGGATCGATGCTGCGATCGCACCGATCGACGATGGGTTCGGTGGCGCGCTCACGGCGATGGAGCGCCGGCTCGTGGGAGACGAGGCGCCGTTGCCCTTGCCGCCCTGGGCGGATGGCGTGCGCTCTTGGCGCCAGTTCCCGAATCAGCGCGCCGAGGAGTTGCAGCGCTTCAGGGGTCGCGGTGGCGGCAGGCGCGACGCCAATCCGTTCGGCGGGCAGGTCGCCGCAGGGACGACGCTCGTGGACCACGCGGCGGAGGAGCGCGAGCGGATGGAGCGTGTGCGCGCGGCGAACGCAGCGGACGCGCTGGCAGCGGCCTCAGCGCTCGACGAGTACCCGACCGGCCAGATCGCGCCGGCGACAACAACCGAAGGGAGCCGATCAGGATGAACGCGAGAGACCGACAGGAACGCAGCACAGCAATCGTGCCGGGCACGCCAAGGCCGGACGGCCGCTATGACCTCACGGCAGCGGCCAGCAGCGAGGGCATTCCCGAGACGCCGGAGGGCCTCGGCCTGGGCGCGGTCGACCCGCCCGCGGAGTCATCGTCGGCGCCGCCCGTCGTCAGCGCGGACGGGATCGCGGCCGACGCGTCCGGGCGTCTGTCGTATCAGGGCTTGCCGGTCGCGATGGCGAGCGACGGCACGCCGCGCGTGCACGTGTCGGCCGGTGCGATGACGATCGACACCCTCAAGTCGCTCGGCGTCGACCTCGAGTACGAGCGCCTTCTGCACGCATCTCGGGTCCAGATGGGCGCGGCCTGAGATGGCGCGGGTGCTGGACCGACTGCGGTCATCGGCAAAGCTCGTCTCGGTCGCCACCGTCCACGAGGAGCCGCTGCGCCCGCGGGAGCCGCTGTATGACGCGGAGTCGCGCGCCGAATTCCCCATGCTTCGCGGGTGGCACAAGCGCCAACGTGGTCCGACTCAGGAGACCGAATCGGTGCAGGTGGCCGAGTCGGCGCGATGAGCAAGCCCAAGCCATCCGCGGCTCGGTCAAACTGCCGGCGTGCCGACAAGCGAGCGCGACGGGGCCGGCGAGTGGCTCCGCGGCGAACGCCAGATCCGGCCGGGCTGCTCTACCACGGCACCTCGGCGGCGCACTTCAAGGAGCTGCGCGACGGTGGGTGGCAGCCCCCGGCGGATCGCGCCGGCCCGTACGTCACCGATGACGCTGAGCTTGCCCGCCGGTACGCGGCACGCGCCGCGGCGGCGCACATGGAGACGACCGGCTCGCGCGACGGCCGCGCCGTCGTGTTCAAGCTGCGCCTGCCCGCAGACGAGATCAAACTCGACGCAACCGACGACACCGGGCGCCAGTTCATCGTCCCGGCCGGCATCCCGGCCTCCGCAATCGTCGGGTATGACCGGCACGACTTCTCCAGCCTCAGGCCTGGGGTGCGCCAAACCCTCGCGGCGTCGACGATCGCCGCCGCGGGCATGGAGCGCATGAAGGCGGCGCCGTATCACGCGTTCGCCGAGATGCTCGACACGACTGGCGCGCCCGCGGCGGATGCCGAGATCCCGGACGTCGGGCGGCTGATCGGGGCCGTCATGGGGATTCGGCTGATCCTCAACGAGGAAGCGAAGGCCGTCGCTTACGGAGCGTCTCACGGCATCCCGCATTGGAAGCGAGTCGCCGCGAACGGGCTGCGGCTGCTGGAGGCCGGCGAGCCGGGCGATCCCGCCGTCGTGCTGGCGTTCGCGATCGTGCATGACGCGATGCGCGAAACCGACGAGCCCGACGAGCCCGGCCACGGCGCGCTCGCCGTCGGCTTGGCGCGCTACGTCAACGGCGCGGCCGTCGACTGGCTGCCCGACGACTGCGCGCGCGAGGTGCTCCCCACGCCGCCCCCGTTCACGTTTCTGTCCGATGAGCAGCTCGCGCTGCTGACGCGCGCGATCGAGGAGGACGACCTCGGCACGACGAGCACAGAGCCAACCATCGCCGTCTGCCTAGACGCGGATCGCCTCGACGTCTGGCGTGCCGGCGTGAAGCCCGACCCGCGGCGGCTGAGCACCCCGACCGCTCGCCGGCACGAGCAGTCGATCGCGGCTCTGCGGCAGCTCGGCGAGCGACTGGAGTGGGCAGCCATCGTCAAGGGGTACGCCGAGTTCGCCGCGGAGCGCGGGACAGGGGCGGCAGCGTGAAACGCCCGCGCGTGACCCGCCTCGCCGCGCTCCTGCGCGGCGCCGCCGACCGGCTCGACCCGCCGGAGGCCGCGCCTGCCGAGACAGAGGAGAGGCTAGTCTGGCGCTCGCGCGACGAGACGCGCGAGATCCAGCGCGGGCTTCTGCGGATGATCGACGACTGGATCTACCTCTCGCGGATCGAGGGGCGCGAGGCTGACGGGCTCATGTGGATTCCGCGCGACGTGCTCAGCAACATCGCGTACTTCATCCATCACGAGCTCGACACCCGCGATCGCGACTACGAGAACGTTGAGCGGGACCCGACGGTGGTGCTCCGGTGAGGCGCCGCGAGTCGACGACGACAAGAGAGCAAGCCCCGGTGAGCTCACAGGACTCCGCGAGCGAGCCAATCTTCGCGCTCCGCGGGATCAACGTGCGCGGCCGCGACTTCCACCCAGGGGACGAACTGCCACAGCCGCCGAGCCTCGTCGAGCGCGGCCTGGCGACGACAGATCCGGTCGAGGCGGCAACGCTGCGCGAGATGACGGCGGTGCAGCGCGAACTGCGCGCGGCGAAGCAACGCGTCTTCGAACTGGAGGCGCGGCTGACCGAGCTGCGGGCTGAGGCAGACCGCCGGGCGAGCGGCTGAGCAAGATGTCGGAGCGCAAGCGCCACTGCCCGATCTGCGGAGGATCGCTTGAGGGCCGACGTGCCGACGCAGAAGTCTGCGGCCCGGCGTGTCGTCGGGAGCGGTCTCGCGTGAGGGCGCTCCTAGCCGGAAATCGCGCCGGCCCGTACGAGTCGCTGCAGCAGTACGCGGATCGCCGCCGTAAGCGTGCAAACCGCACCGTGGGGGCGTAGGATGGGCTCTCACCAAGCGGGGCCGCGACGCGCCAACGTCCGGCCCCATGGCCCACAGGAGATAGCCCCGTGAGCACGACGAACCCTAGCCCGCGCGCTGATCACGAGCGATCCGCTGCGCTCGGAAAGGCCAACACGCGCCGCTCCTACGGCACCGGCCAGCTCTACACGCGGACGAACGCCGCCGGCGTCGAGTCGTGGTACGGCAAGTGGCGCGTCGATGGCCGGCGCGTCAACCGACTACTCGGCGAGCGCCGCGGCCCGCGGTCGCCGCACGGCATGACGTCCAAGCAGGCCGAGGTCGCACTGCGCGACGCGATGGCGGCGCTCACGAGCGCCGAGATCGATCGCCTGGCGCAGGACAAGCTGCGCGGTGGCAAGACGATCGAGGAAGTGCTCGCCGCATACCTCGACGCGCGCGACCTCAAAGAGTCGACCGCGACCGACTACGCGATGCACGTCCGCATCCACCTCGGCCCGTTCTTCGCGGGCAAGGCGGTCTCGGACATCACGGCCCGCGACGTCGAGCGCCTGCTCGCCCACCTCGCGGGGGAGGGGCTGAAGGTCAGGACCGTCCGCACGTACGTCACCACGCTCTCGACGCTGCTGACGTACGCGGTGCGCAAGGGCTGGGCGAAGGCAAGTCCGATGCCAGCGGTCGATCTGCCGCCGCTGCGCGACCACGACGCGATCGAGCCGCTGCGGTTCCTGCGCGTGCATCAGGTCATCGATCTGGTCAGCTGCGCGACGGCTGGGCCGTATCGCCAGATCGATCGCGCCCTCTACATCACAGCTGCGATGACCGGGCTGCGACAGGGCGAGCTGCGGGGACTGCGCTGGGAAGCGATCGACTGGACGGCGCAGCGCGTGCTCGTCGTGCGCAACATCGTGCGCGGCAGGGACACTTCGCCGAAGTCCCGCAAGTCGCGCAGCGTCCCGCTCGCGCCGCAGGTCGCGGCCGAGCTCGAGGCGCTCTACGACGAGACGCCGTGGAAGGGCGCCCAGCATCCCGTCTTCGCGGACCCACGGACAGGCGAGCCGATCGCGCGCACGCCCATGATGGAGCGCTACCGCAAGGCGCTGGTGGCGGCTGGGGTGGACCCGGCGTTTCGGATGCACGACCTGCGCCACACGATGGGAACGTCGCTCGCGATGGCCGGCGTCGACGTCGTGACCATCCAGGCCTATCTCGGGCACTCCGACCTCGCGACGACGCGCCGCTACATGCACTACGCGCCGGCGGCAGACGAGGCGGCCCGCATCGGCGCAGCATTCGCGAGCGGCGACCTCCGGCCAGCGATTGGGACCTCAGGTCCCAATCCGGTGTCGGCCACCGTCAACTAACGCGGCGAACGTGAGCCAACGTCACCGTAGGTAAGGCACCGCCGCAATCCGGCCAGCGTTCGAGCCCAGTATCGCCCATCATCGTGGTCCAACGGCGGCTGCCGCCGGTTGCCGGGGTGCCGCGTCGTCCCGTGGACGCGCCGCGATCCTGCTTCGTGCCGTCGAGGGCACGGACAAACGCGTCAGCCGCGCGGTGTCCTGGCCGGGTCAGCCTTCGGCCGCCGGAAGCCCCGCGCGTCCGCGCAGCCGCGCGATCCGGCCCTCCAGCGCCGTGAGATCGCAGTCTGTGCCGGCGCTCGCCGCCTCGGCGCGCAACGTACCGACAAGCCCCGTGAGTGCCCAGATCCGGAACGGCAGCATGTCGTGCTGGGGCCCGGCGACCTGCTCGTAGCCCCGTAGCCAGCCCGCGGCCGCGATCCGCGACGCGTACGCCGCCGCCCGCCCGCGCACGCCCGTTCCGGCCCGGCGGGTCAGCATCGACCACGTCCGTGCGATGTCCGCACGAGGGTCGCCGACGCAGGCGTTCGTCCAGTCCAGGAGGCCCGTCACCTTGCCGCCGGTCAAGAGGATGTTGTCGCTGTGGCAATCGAGATGCAGCACGGCGGCATGGGCGCTCTCGATGCGCTCCAGACGCGCGCGCAGCTCGGGGCCCACCGCTCCGAAGCGGGTGATCCAGCTCGGCGGACCGAATGCCGGCGGCGCCGGCTGTCGGTGCAGTCGCGCCTGCTCGCGGCCACACGCCACCCCGAGCCCGAACGCCGCCCATGGTCGCGCTCGGAGCGATTCGCGCAGCGTCTGACCCTCGCACCACGACAGCAGCATCACGGGGCGGCGCTCCCACACGGCTGTCGCCAGCACGCGAGGGGTCGGCACGCCCGCGGCACTGGCGAAGCCCATCGCGCGCTGCTCCCACAGCGCCGTCTGCTCGTGGTCGGGACGCAGCATCCGCAAGGCGACCGTCTCGCCGTCACGATCGATCCGCCAGACGGCCTTTCCGCGGTTCTGCGCCAGGACCGTCGCGCGACAGGCGCTCGACGAGCCGAGCTCGCGCATGATCTCGTGCGGATCGATGTCGGTCACGGCGTCAGACGCGTCGCGCGTGCCCGCCTGGCTCGCACGGCACGGCCGCCCGGCAGGCGGCGACCGCGAGCTCGTCGCAGCGCTCGTTGAGCTCCACCCCCGCGTGCCCCTTGACCTTCCTCCACGCCACCGTGTGCGACTCCAGCAGTGCGAGCAGCGCCTCCCACAGCTCGCGGTTCTTCACCGGCTGCTTGGCCGTCGTCCGCCAGTCGCGTGCAATCCAGCCCTCGTACCAGCGCTTGGCGATCGCGTCCATGACGTAGGACGAGTCGATGTGGACGGTCACCGCGGAGGGCTGCCGCAGCGCGCGCAATCCCTCGATTACCGCCTGAAGCTCCATCCGGTTGTTCGTCGTGGCCGCGTCGCCGCCGGAGAGCTCGCGCTCCTTGGCGATCGTCCCGTCGGGCCGGCGGGCGACGAGGATCGCGGCCCATCCGCCCGGTCCGGGGTTTCCCGAGCACGCTCCGTCGGTCCACAGCTCAAGGCGCATGCGTGCAGACGGTAGGCGGCGCGGCAGACCGACAGCCCGCGGCCGGCTCGGCGATCCTGTGAGACGAGATGCTCAGGGCCGCGAACCTCGCCCTCAAGTTCCTGCTCGAGCTGGCGGCGTTCGCCGCGTTCGCGTACTGGGGCGCCGAGACCGGGACGGGTGCCATGTCGATCCTGCTCGCCGTCGCCGCGCCGGCCGCCGCGATCGCGCTGTGGGCGGTCCTCGCCGCTCCGAAGTCGGCGCGCCGGCTGCCGCTCGCCGCGCGCGTGCCGTTCGAGCTCGCGATCTTCGCGCTCGCCGCGCTTTCGCTGCTCGCTGCCGGCAGCGCGGCGCCAGCCGCGATCTTCGCCGGTGCCGTCGTCGTCAACGCCGTGCTGCTCGTGCTCCTGGGACAGCTCGACGCGTAGCGCCGCCCGCGTCGCCGACCAGGCGCGCCGGCCACGGAGTACCGTCACGAACAGTGTCCGTGCTGCGGTTCAACGTCCCGCCCGACGAGGCTCTGCTGACGCTCGCCGACGCCAGCGGCGGGCTGTCCGCGCTGTTCGCGTTCGACGCGGTGATGACGCACCACACAGCCTGGCTGAGCGAGGCGGCGGAGGTGCTCGGGCACCGCGACGACGAGGACGAGGACATGAAGGACGCCCGCGCGAGCGCCAACGCGCAGATCGAGACGATCCGTGCGCTGCGGACCGAGATCGCCGAGCTCGCCGCCGACGCGGAGGCCCAGCTGCCCGAGGGGTTCAGCTACGACCTGCCGATCGTGACCGAGACGCCGTTGCCGTTTCTTCCCGACACGCTCGGGCCGCGCGAGCTGCTGCACGTCGAGAAGAGCTTCAAGCGAAGCATCGCGGCGCAGCTGCTCGCCGCCACCGAATCGCTCGGGCCGCTGGCCGAGCGCCTGGCGGGCTTCGACGACGACGAGTGCCGGGCGCTCGCCGAGCGCGTCGCGGCCTTCGTCGTCTCGGTGCGCGGAGCTGGGCCGGGTCCGGCCCCGGCGACCTAGCTCGGGCTCGGCTCAGACCAGATCGCTCTCGGGGCGCGGCAGCCACGTCACGACGAGCCGAACGCCGCCCGCGATCCGGAACGTGAGCCCGTCGCTGCGCTCGCTGACGGACTCCACCGGGGCCTCGCTGAGATCGAACCGCGCATCGGCGATCGAATAGTGGCCGCGCAGGTCGAAGTGACTGGGACCGGCCTCCACCGGCAGGCCGGTCGTCTCCTGGCTCCAGTTCTCCAGCAGCCCCGACGCGATCAGCAGCGGCGTCTCGTGCGCGACCTCGACCCATGCCGTGACCTCCTGCCCGAGGCGGTCGTTGAGCGAGAGCAGCGCCTCGTCGAGCGACATGGTCACGCCGGGAACGTACCGGGAAACGCGTGCCGCCAGTGCGCCGAGAGGGTAGCCTCGCGGGGATGCGCGTCGCCCGCCTGGCAGCCGTCCTGCTCGCCGTCGCCGCGCTCGGTTGCGGCAACAGCTCGCCGACCCCCGAGGACGTCACGAGCGCCGCCGTGAGCGGCCTCGCCGAGGGCGACGAGGAGAAGGTCTGCGCGCAGCTCACCGAGCCCGCCAAGCGCACGCTGCTCGAGGTCATCGCCGACGACCCGCCGATCATCGAGCCGGTGCAGGCGGACTCGTGCGAGGAGGCGATCACGAAGATCCACGCGCAGCTGACCGAGCCGATCCGGGCGGTGCTGCGCGACGGCGAGGTCGAGGAGGCGCGGGTGACCGGCGACAAGGCGGTCGTTCCCGTCACCGGGGCCGGCACCGACGTCGAGCTGCAGAAGGTCGACGACGAGTGGAAGATCACCGGCGGGCTCTTCCGGCGCTGATGGCCGCGCCGGCGCCCAACGTCTTCGAGGTCGACCTCGTCGTCCCCGCCGAGATGCGCTGGGCGATGCGCGCGAAAGCTGTGATCGACGACTGGCTGATGTCCGACGAGGCAGGTGAGCGCCCGGTCAGCCAGCTTCCCGCGGCCGACCTGCAGATGGCGGTCGACCACAGCGAGCTGAAGCTCAGCTGGCTGGAGCTCGAGGCGCCGACGGCCTGGGAGGCGGTCCAGCGCGCGTCGCAGATCGTCGCCGGGATCCTGCCCGAGCTGCTGCGCGCGAGCACGCTGCGCATCGACGCGTCGCTGCAGGCTCCCGACCTGGACCTGCGCCGCCCGCTCGGCGCGTAGCCGGCGCAGCAGCCGGCTCAGCCCAGCCCGTTGTCGAGCTCGTCGACGAGCCGCAGCAGATCCAGCGGGCTGAACGGCTTGGTGAGAAAGCGATCGGCGCCGGCCGCGGCGGCGCGCTGGCGCGCCGTGTCGTCGGCGGACGCCGTCAGCATCACGATCTTCGCGCCCGCCATCGTCGGCTCGCCGCGCATCTGGCGGCACGCCTCGATGCCGTCGAGGCGCGGCATGTCGATGTCGAGGAAGACGAGCCGCGGAGCCTCCCGGCGCGCGGCACGCACCGCGTCCTCGCCGTCGCAGGCCTCGTGCAGCTCGAACGTCGACACGCCCTCGAGCGTCGTCACGATGAGCTTGCGGATGAACGGGTCGTCGTCGACGATCAGGACCGCACGCTGGCCGGGCATCACTGCTCGCCCTCTACCCGATCCTCAGCCTGGTGCGCTCGATCTGAGCGTCCGACAGCGCCTTGAAGGCCTCGACGACGTTCGGGTCGAAGTGCGTGCCGACGGACTGCAGGATGATCACGCGCGCCTGGGCGATCGTCGACGCGCGCCGGTAGGGGCGGTTCGTCGTCAACGCGTCGAGCGTGTCGGCGACGGCGAAGATCCGCGCGAAGACCGGGATGTCCTCGCCGGCGAGGCGGTCGGGGTAGCCGGTACCGTCCCAGCGCTCGTGGTGGTGGCGGATCACGTCGCGTGCCGCGCCGAGGAAGGCGATGTCGCGCACGATCTCCGCGCCCGTCACCGGGTGCTGCTCCATGGTCAGCCGCTCGGCGGGCGTCAGCGGCCCGGGCTTAAAGAGGATCGCGTCGGGCACGGCGACCTTGCCGGCGTCGTGCAGCAGGAAGCCGAACTCGATCTCGGGGTCGTCGCCGAGGCGCATCCCGTAGGCGTCGGCGAGCTGCAGGCCGTAGGCGGCGACGCGCTCGGCGTGGCGACCGGTGTAGGCATCGCGCGCCTCGACGGCGCCGGCGAGCGCGCGGACGGTGAGCCTGTATGACTCGCGCAGCTCCTGAGCTCGGGCACGCTCCTGCTTGAAGGTCTCGCGCAGATCCGCCGCGTAGCGCTCGAGCTGGCGTTCCTTCGCGGCGGCCTCACGGACGTGCCTGGCGAGCTCTTCCTCGAGCTCCTTGATGCGCGCCTGCAGTTGCTGCTCGGTGCTCACCGCCATCATCTTCCCTCTGCCGTGGGTGCCTCGCCGAGCGCAGATCGCAACGCGCTGACGGCCTGCGTGAGGCCGAACACCGGCATTCCGACGGCGATCGACCCGTCCTGCCCCGAACCGTCTGTGGAGAAGAGGATGACCGAACGCCCGCGCCGACGCCCGCGCAGGGCGCTTCCGTCCAGCAGCGCGGTCGTCGTCGCCAGGCTCGCGTGAACGAGCGCGACCTCGAAGAGCTCCTCGGCGCCGGCGCCGGTCGCCGCCTCGGCGGTCGTCTCCCAGCGATGGTCGATGCCCAGCGCGGCCAGCGACGGGGCGAGCCGGTCGCGCACGCTGTCGGGGGCGACGACGAGCACCCGGGTGCGCTTGGCCTGGATCGCCGCTTCGAGCACGTCGGTCAGGCGCCGGCGGTCGATCGGCTTGGCGACCGCCCACTCTCCCTCGAGCTCCGGCGCGCGCGAGGAGACGGAAACGAAGATGACCGGCAGTTCGCGCAGCCGCGGGTCCGCACGGACAGCGTCGAGGACCTCGAAGCCGTTCATCCCGGGCATCAGGATGTCGAGCGTCATCGCGTCGAAGCGCTCGGCGCGCAGCCGCTCGAGCGCCTGCGCTCCGGACGTGACCTGCACGGTTTCGACGCCCAGCGGTTGCAGCTGCTGGGCGATCAGCGTCGCCAGCGCGGGCTCGTCGTCGACGATCAGCACGCGTCGCGACCCGAGCCCGTCGCCCACCGCCGGGGCGGCCACGGGCGGACGGCCGGGGTCCGCCCGTGCCGCCGCGGGCAGCCGCACCGTGAAGGTCGTCCCGCGCCCGACCTGGCTGGCGACGTCGATCGTGCCGCCGTGCAGGTCGACGAGCGACTTGACGATCGCCAGGCCGAGCCCGGTGCCGGGGCTCTTGCGCTCGTCGGCGGCGCCGCGGTAGAAGCGGTCGAAGATCCGGCGCGCGTCCTCGGTCGACATCCCGCGGCCCGTGTCGGCGACCGTGATCCGCGTCTCCACGGCGTCGCCCTCGAGACGCACGGTGATCGTGCCACCCTCGTCGGTGTAGAGGTGGGCGTTGGTCACGAGGTTCGTCACGACCTGGCGGATCCGCGCCCGATCGGCGAGCGCCGGCGGACGCGGCTGCTCGATCTGCAGCTCCAGGCGCTGGCGCTTGCCCTCCACGCGCGGCGCCAGCAGGGCGGCAACGTCCTCGACCGTCTCGCGCAGGTCGACGCTGCGGGCGTGGACCTCGAACTGCCCCGACTCGATGCGCGCGATGTCGAGCAGGTCGTTGACGAGGTCGACCAACCGGTCGGCCGACTTCAGGACGATCGCGATGAACTCGTGCTGGCGCGGCGTGAGGTTCTCTGCGTCCGTCGTCTCGAGCAGCTCGATGAAGCCCTTGATCGACGTCAGCGGGCTGCGCAGCTCGTGCGAGGCGGTGGCGACGAAGTCGCTCTTGGCCTGCTCGAGGCGCGCGCGCTCGGTGATGTCTCGCAGCGTCCAGACGGTTCCGCCGTCCGGCCCGGCGAGGCGCGCCGCGGTGACCGCGAGCGTGAGGTCGTCCTCGCGCCTGACGGTCACCTCGCCCGCCAGCGCCTCGGCGAGCGGCGGCAGCGGGCTGGCCGGCCCGTGCGCGGGCGAGCCGACGCGCAGCCCGGGCACGAGCTCGGTGGCGCGCGGGTTAACGGAGGTGATGCGGTCGCCGTTGTCGCAGATGACGAGGCCGTCGCCGAGGCTCTGGATCGTGGTCGTGAGGCGCTGGCGTTGCGTCTCGACGCGTTCGCTCGCGATCGCCAGGTCGGCGCCCATCGCGTTGAACGCGAATCCGAGTGCCTGCAGCTCGGCGGGACCGCCCGGCTCGACGCGCGCTCGCAGGTCGCCCGACGACATCCGCTGCGTCGCCCCGACGAGGTCGTCGAGCGGGCGGCGCATCTCACGGATCAGCAGCGTGAGGAAGGCCAGCACGCCGGCAAGCGCGAGCCCGGCGCCGGCCACGATCGCCACGAACGCAGCGCGCGACCGTCGCCGCGCGGTGTCGCGCGCTGCCTGGCGGCGCGTCTGCTGGCGCTCTGCGATCAGCTGCACGACCTCGCGCACCGCCGGGAGGTCGCGCCGCGCGGCGGCGCGCGCGGCGGCGTTCGTCGGGCTGTCGACGAGGGCCCTCGCGTCCCGGCGCGCGGGCTGCAGGCGCGCGGCCAGCGCGCGGCTGCGCGCGTCGCCGCGCGACAGTCGCTCCAGGCGCGCGGCGCCCTGCTCGAAGCTGCGCGCCGCGCTGCGCACGAAGAGCGCCGCGCGCTGTGAGCGCGTCCGCGCGAGGTTCGCCTCGAGCGCGACCGTCGAGGCGAGCAGGTTCGCCGCTGCGACCTCGACCGCCGACGCCGCCGCGGTCTCGTCCTCGTATGTCTGCCGGGCGTCGTACAGCGCCGCGATCCCGATCGCGCCGATGACCGCGAGCGCGATCGTCAGGCCGAGCAGCGAAAGCCGCAGCGTGCGTGCGATCGATCGCTTCGCGGAGGGCTGTGACCGGCCTATCATCGCGACATGGATCTCGTCGGCGCATGGCTGCGCCAGCTGCTGAAGGCCGGGACGGCCGCCGCGCTCGTGCCCGCTGCGATGCTCGCGGCGGTCGCGGTCGTGCTGTTCGGCGCCGGCGGCTTCGGCGGCCTGGGCTCACTGGGCCAGCTGCTGTCCGGGCCGCAGATCACGCCGGCCGAGCGCATCGCGTCAGGCGATCCGGCCGCCGGGCGCGACGTCGCGCCCGTCGCGCCGGCCGATGCCGAGGCGTCGCGGCGGTCCGCTGCGGCTGGGCGGTCGCAGGACCGCGGCGGCCCCGTCTCGCGCGCGCCTGCGCCGCCGCGGGCGCGGCCGGTCGTGCCGGCGGTCGATCCCGGAGCACCGCCGCGGGTGCGCCCGCCGCGGGTGACGCCGCTTCCCCCGCCGCCCCCGCCGGCGCCCCCGCCGGCGGCCAGGCCGCCGCCGCCGACGGTCAAGGAGCGCACGCAGGTGCTGGTTGACAAGCTGAAGGACACGGTGGGTGATGTGGGCACGGCGGTCGAGGAGATCGTCGAGGGGCTCGGGCAGACCCTAGGGCGGATCGGCGACCCGCTGCGGCAGCGCGCGCCCTGACGCCGGCCGATCAGCGACCGTGACGGGCCGCCCGCGGCGCCCGGGAGGCTCCTGCAGCCGGGGCTCCAGCCGCCGGGGCCTGCTGCCGCTGAGATGGTCAGGCGGCCTTGCCGTCGCTCATCCTCGCAAGTCGCCTCTCCGTCGCGCGGCGCGCGTGTCCGGTTCCCGGCACGGGCGCCGTGGCGATGATCCCGGCGGCGTGGCCTAGACTCGTCGCACGGGGTTCTCAAGCGGCGCTGGTCGTCGCCACCCGCACCTGGCCGCGGTGTACAGCTGACCGGAAGGGCAACGCCCTGCCGTCTGCCCGCGCCACAACGAGGGAGCACGCATGGCATCAAGCGGCAAGAAGAAGACGACGATGGCGAAGCTCGACCGCGAGCGCCGCATGCGCGAGCGCCGGATGGACAAGCAGGCGAGGAAGGATGCGCGCAAGCAGGCCGCGGCCAACCCCGTCGAAGCGCCCGCCGACGCAGAGCGCGAGCTCGAGCCCGACGATCCTGCTCGTCAGCCGGTCCTGGCCGACGGCTGAGGCCTGGCCAGGGCCTGCGGCGCGCGCTCAGCGCCCGCCGCGGGCGATCCGCAGCGCGAGCCGCCCGTGCAGCGCCGCGGTGTCGTCGGCGCTGCGCGGGCCGGCCGGGTCGAACCACTCGGCGACGAGCACGACCATGTTGAGGATCGCCATGCTGGCCGCCTGCACGGCGTCGTCGCTGCCGAGCTCGGCGAATGAGAAGTGGCCGCGGCGCTCGCCGTCGCGCAGCACGTCGGCGAACAGCGCCCGGACGCGGCGCCGGCGGCGCACGACGCTGTCGCGCTCGCCTCGCGGAAGGTAGATGTAGTCGCGGTTGGCGACGCGCGTCTCGCGCGGGCGCGCGATGTGGAACGCCGTGAAGGCCGCCGCCAGCGCCTGGAGCTGTGCGACGGGATCGCTGCCGACGCCGCGCAGCGTCGCGGAGAGGACCGTGTCGGCCTCGTCGTGGACGCGATCGACGATCGCGAACAGCAGCGACTCCTTGGAGGGGTAGTGGTTGTAGATCGCCCCCGGCGTCAGGTCGGCCGCTTCGGCGAGCTCGCGCACCGTCGTGCCGGTGTAGCCGCGCTCGTTGAACAGCGACAGCCCCGCCTCGCGGATGCGCTCCCGCGTCTGATTCGGTGAGCGCGCGTTCAGCCCCATCCACGCACTCTACGCCTCGGCACAAGGCTGGCGATTGCGCATTGATGAACGGGCGTTCATACTCGCGGTGGTGAACTTCGAGCTCTCCGACGATCACGAGCTGCTGCGCCGGACGGTCCGCGACTTCGCCGAGGGCGAGGTGGCGCCGGTCGCCGAGGAGCTCGACCGCTCCAGGCGGATCCCCTACGAGATCATCGCCAAGCTCGGTGCGCTGAACCTGATGGGGATCCCGTTTCCCGAGGAGTACGGCGGCGCCGGCAGCGACACGCTCGCCTACGCGCTCGTCGTCGAGGAGCTCGCGCGCGTGGACTCGTCGGTCGCGATCACGCTGTGCGCGCACACGTCGCTGGGCACGCAGCCGATCCACCTCTACGGGACCGAGCGCCAGCGCCGCGACTGGATGCCGCGCCTGTGCAGCGGCGAGATCCTCGGCGCGTTCGGGCTGACCGAGGCCGAGGCCGGCTCGGACGCGCAGAACACGAGGACGCGCGCGCGGCTGGACGGCGGCGAGTGGGTCATCGACGGCGCCAAGCAGTTCATCACCAACGCCGGGACGGAGATCTCCGGCGTCGTCACGATCACGGCGCTGACGGGCGAGGGCGAGATCTCCAACCTGCTCGTCGCCAACGGCACGCCCGGCTACGAGCAGGGCGAGCCGTACCGCAAGATGGGCTGGCATGCGTCCGACACGCGGCCGCTGACGTTCGACGACTGCCGCGTGCCCGAGGAGAGCCTGCTCGGTCCGCGCGGCAACGGCTTCAAGCAGTTTCTGCACGTTCTGGCGATCGGCCGGATCGGGGTCGCCGCGATGGGGGTCGGCCTCGCGCAGGACGCGCTCGACCAGGCGCTGGCGTACGCCAGGCAGCGGCGCGCGTTCGGCAGGCCGATCTCGAAGTTCCAGGCGATCCAGGTCAAGCTCGCCGACATGGCGACGGAGATCGAGGCCGGGCGGCTGCTCGTCTACCGCGCCGCCCTGCTGAAGGACGCCGGCCGCGACTTCGGCCTCGCCGCGGCGCAGGCCAAGCTGAAGACCGGCCGCCTCGCCGTCCGCTGCGCCGAGGAGGCGGTGCAGATCCACGGCGGCTACGGCTACATCGAGGAGTACCCCGTCTGCCGGATGTACCGCGACGCGAAGATCCTCACGATCGGCGAGGGCACCGACGAGATCCAGCAGATGGTCATCGCGCGCGCCCTCGGGGCCTGAGGCATGGCGGCCGCACTGCCGACGTCGGTGGAGATCCGCGAGGTCGGGCCGCGCGACGGCTTTCAGAACGAGCCCGAGATCATCCCGACCGGCGACAAGGTCGCGCTGATCGACCGCCTCGCCCGAACCGGCCTGCGGCGCATCGAGGTCACGAGCTTCGTGCGGGCGTCGGTGATCCCGCAGCTCGCCGACGCCGCCGAGGTGCTGACCGCGATCGACGTGCCGCCGGAGGTGTCGCGCAGCGTGCTCGTTCCCAACGCCGTCGGCCTCGACCGCGCGCTCGAGCTGCGCGACCGCTTCGACGAGGTCGGCGTGTTCATGTCGGCCAGCGCCGAGCACAACTGGCGCAACGTCAACCGCACCGTCGAGCAGTCGCTCGCCGACCTCGACGGCGTCATCGGCCGTGCGCGCGACGCCGGACTGCGGGTCGAGGCGGTGATCTCGACGAGCTTCGGCTGCCCCTACGAGGGGGTGGTGCCCCGGGCGCGCGTGCTGGCGATCGCGCGGCGACTGACGGACGCCGGCGCGCACGAGATCGCGTTCGGCGACACGACCGGAATGGCGAACCCCGTGCAGGTACGAGAGCACTTCGAGGAGGCGGCGGCCGCGCTCGGCGGCGAGGTCCAGCTCACCGCGCACTTCCACAACGCGCGCGGCCAGGGGCTGACCAACGTGCTCGCCGCGCTGCAGGCCGGCTGCAGCTCGTTCGAGTCGAGCTTCGGGGAGCTCGGCGGCTGCCCGGTCCCCGCCGGCGCGACCGGCAACATCGCCACCGAGGACCTCGTCTCGATGCTGCACGAGATGAGGATCGAGACCGGCATCGACCTGC
Source organism: Thermoleophilia bacterium (assembly GCA_046565905.1). Classification (GTDB taxonomy): domain Bacteria; phylum Actinomycetota; class Thermoleophilia; order Solirubrobacterales; family Solirubrobacteraceae; genus CADCVQ01. The sequence continues at coordinate 83,363 of JBKHXR010000118.1, forward strand.
TCGCGCTGCTGCACGCGGCCAACGCCGTGCGCGACGTGCTCGGCCGCGAGCTGGGGTCGCACACGCTCGTGGCGGGGCCGATCGACTGGAAGGGCCATCCGCGATGAGCGTCATCCTCGGCACGGCCGTGCGTCCCGGCTCCGAGGCGTTCGCCGCGAACGACGCCGCGCACCGAGCGCTCGTCGAGGACCTGCGTGGACAGCTTCAGCGCGTCCGCGCCGGCGGCGGCGAGCGTGCGCGCGAGCGCCACGCGGCGCGCGGCAAGCTGCTGCCGCGCGAGCGCGTCGAGCACCTGCTCGACGCGGGAGCGCCGTTTCTCGAGCTCGCGCCGATGGCGGCGCACGGCCTCTACGACGGCGCCGCGCCCGGCGCCGGGATCATCACCGGGATCGGCCGCGTCGCGGGTCGCGAGTGCGTGATCGCGGCCAACGACGCGACGGTCAAGGGAGGCGCTTACTTTCCGTTGACCGTCAAGAAGCACCTGCGCGCGCAGGAGGTGGCGCTGCGCAACCGGCTGCCGTGCATCTACCTCGTCGACTCGGGCGGCGCCTTCCTTCCGCTGCAGGACGAGATCTTCCCCGACCGCGAGCACTTCGGCCGGATCTTCTTCAACCAGGCCAACCTGTCGGCGGCCGGGATCGCGCAGATCGCGGCGGTCATGGGCTCCTGCACCGCCGGCGGCGCGTACGTCCCGGCGATGAGCGACGAGACCGTGATCGTGCGCGGGCAGGGAACGATCTTCCTCGCGGGGCCGCCGCTCGTGAAGGCTGCGACGGGCGAGGAGGTGACGGCCGAGGAGCTCGGCGGCGGCGACCTGCACAGCCGGCGCAGCGGCGTCACCGACCACCTCGCCGGCGACGACCGCGAGGCGCTGGCGATCGTGCGATCGATCGTCGAGACGCTCGGGCCGGCGCCGTCCGCGGCAGCGCCGCCGTGGGAGCGGCGCGCGGTCGAGCAGCCGCAGGTCGACCCGGCGCAGCTCTACGGCGCGGTCCCGATCGCGTCGCGCAAGGCCTACAACCCGCGCGAGATCATCGCCCGCGTCGTCGACGGCTCGCGCTGGCACGAGTTCAAGGCGCTCTACGCCAAGACGATCGTCTGCGGCTTCGCGCACATCCACGGACACCCCGTCGGGATCCTCGCCAACCAGGGCGTGCTGTTCGGCGAGTCGGCGCGCAAGGCGGCGCACTTCGTGCAGCTGTGCGATCGGCGCGGCATCCCGCTGCTGTTCCTGCAGAACGTCATGGGCTTCATGGTCGGCCGCGACGCCGAGGCGGGCGGGATCGCCCGCGACGGGGCGAAGATGGTGGCGGCCGTCTCCTGCGCGCGCGTGCCGAAGCTGACGGTGATCGTCGGCGGCTCCTACGGCGCCGGCAACTACGGCATGTGGGGCGCGCCTACGACCCGCGCTTCCTCTGGACGTGGCCCAACGCGCGGATCTCAGTGATGGGCGGCGAGCAGGCGGCGACGGTGCTGGCCTCGGTCGGCGCCGGGGACCGCGACCCCGCCGACCTCGAGGCGCTGCGCGAACGCATCCGCGCACAGTACGAGGCGCAGGGGCACCCCTACTACGCGACGGCGCGCCTCTGGGACGACGGCGTCATCGATCCGCTGGCGACCCGCGACGTCGTCGGGCTCTCGCTCTCGGCGTGCGCCAATGCGCCGCTCGGACCGATCTCGGCGCCCGTCTACCGGATGTAGCCCGCCGGCGGGCGCCGGGGCACGGCTCTCGTCAGCGCGGGAGCATGCGCGCCAGCCACTCGGCGACGGCCATGCCGACGCCCGGCAGGTCGGACTTCAGCCCGTGATCGCCGCTCAGGACGACGACCGATCGGGTCGCTGCCGGCTCCGGCATCCCGAAGCGGTCGCTGGAGCCCTGCACGACGAGTACCGGCACGCCGGCCCCGTCGAGCTCCTCCTGGCGCGACACGCCGGACGGCGCGACGAGCGGAAAGGCCAGGCACAGCACGCCGGCCGCGCCGGTCGCCGCCGCGGTGCGGCAGGCGACGCGCGCCCCCGACGAGCGGCCGCCGACGATCAGCGCGAGGCCGTCGAGCTCCTTGGCGCAGAGCTGCTCGACGACCGAGATCCAGGCCGCGTCGAGCGCCGGCGCGCGCGGAGGCGAGCGGCGGCCGGCGACGCGGTAGGGCTGCTCGACGAGCGCGACGCTGACGCCGACGAGGTGCGCCGCCTGCGTCGCGGCGACGAGGTCGGGCGCCGCCACGCTGCCGCCGGCGCCGTGCCCGAGCACGAGCGCTCCGCGCGGACCGGCGACGGGATCGACATGCACGCGCGCATCGCCGTGCGGGGTTTCGAACTCGAGGACGAACATCGGGGGCTGGAAGGTACATTCGCGGCCGTGACGGGGCCGATCCGATGACGCGCGACCGCCGGATCCTGTTCTTCGGCGACTCGTTCGTCGCCGGCGTCGGCGACCCGACGGGCCTGGGCTGGGTCGGGCGCGTCGTCGCGGCATCGTTTGCCGCCGGCCGGCCGCTGACGTCGTACAACCTCGGTGTCCGCCGCGACACGTCGGCCGACGTCGCCGCACGCTGGCGGGCCGAGGCGCAGGCGCGGACGAACGCGCCGGAGGCCACCTACGGCGTCGTGCTCGCCGTCGGGACGAACGACGCGACGCAGGAGGACGGGCGCGTGCGCGTCGACCCCGGGCTCGCGGTCGACAACCTCGCGCGGATGATCGACGCTGCGCGCGCGACCGGGCTCGACGCGCTCGTCGTCGGGCCGCCGCCCGCGGGCGAGGCCGGGCACGACGAGCGCGTGTGTGCGCTCTCGGATCGGTTCGCGCACGTCGCCTGCGAACGCGAGGTCGCGTTCATCGAGACCGTCCGCCCGCTGCGTGCGGCGCCGGCGTGGACCCGTGAAACCGCCGCCGGCGACGGCTCGCATCCGGCCGCGGCCGGCTACGCGGAGCTCGCCGAGATCGTCCTGCGAGGCGGGTGGCTGGAGTGGCTGGGGTGACGCTGCGGCGCTCGCTCGTGGGCGGTACGGGGCTCGTACGGGCTGCGCGGGGCGCTGAAGCCGCTCGCCCCGCGGCGCCGGCTCAGCTGCGGCGCGCCGAAGGGCTCGGCCGCGGTTCGGTCGACAGCGACCGCAGGTCGAATTCCGGCTCCTGTCCCAACTGGCGCCGCAGGCGCTGCGCGAAGGTGTCGTAGTGGCGCTTGGCGTCGCTGCGGCGGCCGCGCCCCAGCAGTGCCTGAACGAGCTCGCGGTGCACGAGACTGTCGAGCGGCTCTAGGCGGGCCAGGTGCTGGAGATGGCGCACGACGTCGTTGTGATCGCCGGCCTCGTGCGCGAGCACGCTCAAGACGCGAAGCGCGTTCGCCGCCGCGCCGGCGAGACGGATGCGCTCCTCGCCAACCCAGTCGGCATACGGTTCGTCCGCGAGCAGCGCGCCGCGATACAAGCCGACCGCACGCTTGTAGTGGAGCGTGGCCGCCTCGGTGTCGAGCCGCGTCATCGCCGTGCGTCCGTCCTCGAGTGCGCGCTCGAACTCGTCGACATCGATCCAGATGAGGTCACGATCCAGCGTGTAGCCGCCGGCCCGCGAGAGAACGAACGCCGGTGGGTCGTGGGGTCGGCGACGCGGTTCCAGGCGGGTGCGCAGCCGATGGATCGAATAGCGCGTATTGCTCACGGCGCGCCGACCGCTGTCGGGCCACAGCGCTTCCGCGATCTCCTCGGCCATGACGACCCGACCGCGCTCGCAGACCAGGTACTTCAGGATCTGCCCGGGACGCTGGCCGAGCCAGTCGCCCTCGATCGAGTCATGTGCCGACTCGACCTCGGTGCGGCCGAGCACGCGGATACGTAGCGCCGGCTGGTTGTGCCAGCGCTCCTCCGAACGTCGCCGGCGGTCGCCCCGCCAGCCAGGGCGGAGGTGCAGGACCGCTCCCGCATCGGCCATCGGAGACACGCTGACCCAGAGCGCGCCGGTCGGGATCCCGCCCGCTGTGTCGATCCGGACCTCTGGGCCCGAGGTGCGGGTGCCGGCGGCGTGAGCCGCGAAGCACGCGTGCTCGCATGGACCGCCGGGAATCTGGCAGGAGAACAGATCGCGGCAGGTGCGCGCCGCCTTCCCGAGCGTCGGCACCAGTTTGGCGGCGGGCGCGTTGAAGCGCAGGATCTCGCCCTCCCCGTTCACCGCGACGACGCCGTACGGCAGCGCGTCGAGCAGCTGCTCTGCCGCGGGAGTCGGGTCGTCGGGAAGCTGGGTCACAAGTGGTCGGTCAACCGTCCGAAAAAGAATGGATCCATGCCAGGTCGGCAGAAACCGGACATACAATCGAGATCAAACACGTTATCCAATCCGCGACTAATAGGTGCGCCCTACCCTCACGAGGTGGCGGTTCCACGTGGTCACGGGGTACCGCGCGATGCACGTGGCAGGACAGCGAAACGCAATGGACTGAGTTGCTGTAGGGGCAGAAGGAGACGCAATGAGGCAAACGGCCAAGACCGCGGCGCCCGATCAAATACCCGGGTGCGACACGGCGAGCACGGACCGCTCGCGATTTCCGCGGCCAGTCCGTGTGAGCGACGACGGGCCCGGCGAGCTCGGCCGCGAGCTGACGGGGCGAGACGACGATGTCCGAGCGGACGGAGCCGTTGAGCGTTCCCGGCGCGGGCGCATCCTTCGCCGCCGTATCTCCAAGGCCGTGCTCGACGATGAGAAGCTCGCCCGGGCGGAATCCCGCAGTCGAGGCCTCGTCTCCGGCCTGAAGCGTCCGGGGCGGCTCGTTGCTGCCGGGGCGTACTCCGACGCATCGACCGCGAGGACTGCGCCGGCACCGGTCGAAGTCGCGCCGGGTCTGCGCCTGTCGCCCGCAACCCGCCGCTGGTGGCGGCTGCTCACCGGCACGCCGTGGCAGTGGCTGCTGTTCGCAGCCGACGTCGTCGTGCTCGTGATCGCGGTCGCGTTGGCCGTATCGCTCGACGAGGCTCGCGCTGGTGGGGCGGCCGGGTCTGACCTCGGCGCCGTCGCGTGGCTGTATCCGGCGCCAGTCTTCGCCGTGCTGTGGTCGCGGGGCATGTATGGCTGTCGCAGTTGGCGCTCGATGATCGACGTGCTCGCCGGCGTCGTCGCGGCAGCGTCGGTGGGTATGGTCGCGCTCGTCGCGACCGCGGCGTTCGCCGGCCTGGAGCACAACACGCCGCTCGCGCTGCGCCTCTGGCTGTTCGCGGCAGTTGGCGTCTGCCTCGGCCGTATGACGCTGCTGGTCGTCCAGCGTCACGCGCGGCGCGCCGGCCACGCGGGGGTCCGCGCACTTGTGGTCGGCGCGGGGGAGATCGGATCGCGGGTCGTGCGCGGCCTGCGCGCCCACCCCGAGTACGGCGTGCTGCCCGTCGGCATGCTCGACGTGCAACCGCTCCATCGGGACCTCGAGGGGGAGGTTCCGGTCCTCGGGCCGCCCGACGACATCGTGCAGGTGGCACGCGAAATGCACGTCAAGCACGTGATCCTCGCGTTCTCGAGCGTGCCGGATCACGAGCTGCTGGTCCAGGTGCATCGCTGCCAGGACGCCGGATTGAGCGTGTCGCTCGTGCCGCGTCTCTTTGAGTCGCTCAACGAGCGAGTCACGGTCTCGCATGTCGGGGCGCTGCCGATCGTGACGCTGGACCGGATCGATCCGCGGGGATGGCAGTTTCGCGTCAAGTACGTGATGGACAAGCTGATCGCTGCCGTCGCACTCATCGTCATGCTGCCGCTGTTGCTGCTGATCGCGGCCGCCGTCAAGCTGACGTCACCCGGTCCCGTGCTCTTCCGTCAGCGCCGGGTGGGGCTCGACGGGCACGCGTTCGACCTTCTGAAGTTCCGCTCCATGTACGTGTCCCCGCCGGTACAGGAGAGCTACGTTCCGCACTCGGGGCTCGCGCCGGGCGGCATCGAGGGGGCAGACCGCCGTACTCCCGTCGGCCGCGTGCTGCGCCGAACCTTCCTCGACGAGCTGCCGCAGCTCGTCAACGTGTTTCGCGGAGACATGAGCCTCGTCGGACCGCGGCCCGAGCGCCCCGAGTTCGTCGATCTGTTCGGGCCTCAGGTGAGGCGCTACCGCGACCGTCACCGGGCGAAGGCGGGCCTCACCGGCTGGGCGCAGGTACATGGCCTGCGGGGCCAGACCCCGCTGGCGGACCGGATCGAGTACGACAACTACTACATCGACAACTGGTCGCTCGGCCTGGACCTGAAGATCATGCTGCTCACGGTTGTCGCCGTGGTCACGAATACGACAGACTGACTGCGGACAACCGCAGGTCCGACACGCACGTGCGCGTTCTGATGATCTCCCAGCCCGCCGATGGCGGCGCGTTCGAGCATGTCGTGCGGCTCACCGACGGCTTGAGGCGCAACGGCCATCGCGTGACGGTGTGCGGGCCGCTGGCCGGGCTCGAGGACCGGCTCGGCGGGGACGTCGAGGAGCTCGACCTGGCGCGCGCGATCTCGCCGGGGAGGGATCTCCGCGCGATGTTCGAGCTCGCCCGGATCGTGCGTCGGCTGCGTCCCGACGTCATCCATGCGCACAGCTCGAAGGCCGGCGCCGTCGCCCGCGCCGTCAGAGCGGCTGCGCCACGCATCCCCGTGGTCTACACGCCGCACGGGTTCGCGTTCGCGGGATTCGTCACCCGGGAGGCCGATCGGAGGATCTATCGCTTCCTCGAGCGCGGGCTGGCGCGGCTGGCCACCCGGACGCTGTGCGTGTGCGACGCGGAGAGCAGGCTGGCGGCCTCGATCGGTTCCGTGCGCCGCGTTCGCGTGGTGCACAACGGCATCGATCAGCTTCCGGACGGAGAGCTCGCCCGAGGACTTGCGGAGATGCGCCGCGAAGGTCCGGTGATCGGCGTCCTCAGCCTGCTCAGGCCGGGCAAGGGACTCGAGACGCTGATCGACGCGATGCAGCTCGTCGCGGCGCGGCATCCCGATGCCGCCGTCGCGGTCGCCGGCGAAGGCTGCGAGCGCCCCGCGCTCGAGGCCCGGATCGCCGCTGCCGGGCTGCAGCAACGCGTGCGGCTGATCGGGCTCACGCAGGGTCCGGCGCCGCTCCTGCGAGGGTGCGACGTGTACTGCAACCCCTCGTGGGCGGAATCCTTCCCGTTGTCGCTGCTGGAGGCGATGCAGCTTGATATTCCGATCGTCTCGACCGACGTCGGTGGCTGCCGGGAGGCGATAGTGGACGGAGTGACCGGGCTGCTCGTGCCGCCGCGCGATCCGCGCGCGCTGGCGGATGCGTTGATCCGGGTCCTCACCGACGCCGAGCTGGCACGCCGGCTGGGAACCACGGCGGGCGTGGTCGCTCGCACGCGCTTCACGACCGAGCGAATGGTGCAGGAGACACTCACCGTCTATCGCGAGGTTGCCGACTGTTACTAGCATGAGGTCGTCGTGCATCCCTCTGTCAGCCAGCGAACAGGCTCCTAGATGAGCGTGTCGCGTCCACCGGACAGGCAGGGCGCCGCCGGCGACGAGGAGCGGGTCGACGTACGGCGGTACATCGCCGCGATCCGGCGCAGCGCCCTGTTGATCGCTGTGATCGTGATCGTGGTCACCGGTGCCGTCCACGCGATCTCGCTGATGGTCACACCGACCTATCAGGCGCAGGCCAAGCTCGTGCTCGAGGAGACGACGTCCGTGCTCGGGCAGGGTGACGCCGTGTCGGCGGAGCGGCGCCTGGCGACGATGCGCCAGCTGTTGACGGCTTCACGGATCCTCGACGCCGCCGGCAGGCGACTGGGCGTCCCCGGCAGCTCGCTGGCGGCAAGCGTGAAGCCGTCGATCGACAACAGCGCGAACATCATCTACGTCACGGCCGAGCACGAGAAGCCGGCGCGCGCCGCCGCGATCGCCAATGCGGTCACGCAGGCCTTCCTCGCCGATCGCGTCGAGGTCTCCCGCAGACAGCTCGTCGCGGCGCGGCAGGCGGTGCAGGAGCGCATCAACGAGCTCTCGGCGCGGCGCTCCGGCGGCCCGGAGCTCGAAGCGCTGCGCCAGCGGCTCGCCGACCTCGGCGTCGCAGCGGCGGCTGTCGGCTCGGACCTGCAGGTCGCCGAGCGCGCGCAGACGCCGAGCAGCCCGGTGTCGCCGCGACCGTTGCGCAACGCGGTGCTGGCACTCTTCGCGGCGCTCTTCCTCGGGATCCTCGTCGCGTTGGCTCGCGACCAGCTGGGACCCCGGATCGGCAGCTCGCGCGAGCTTTCGCGCATCCTCGACCTGCCCGTGCTGGCCGGCATCCCCGACGTTCCGCGCCGCTGGCGGACGCGCCGCGCGCGGATCCTGAGCGGCGTCGAGGACGAGGCGTACCAGACGCTGAGGGCGACGCTGGAGTTCGCAGCGTGGGAGCATGCCGGTCGCGTGGTGCTCGTCACGAGCGCCGTCAGCGGCGAGGGGAAGACGACCGCCAGCGCCCGGCTCGGCCGTGCGCTCGCGCGGGCGGGATTCAGGACTCTCGTCATATCGGCCGATCTGCGCAGGCCCACGCTTCACGAGGAGTTCGGGCTGGCACGCGGAACGGGCCTCGCGGAGATCCTCCCGCAGCTCGAGTCGACGAACCGCCCCGGAGCTTCGGAGACGCTCCTGCGTCGCGCGACGAACGTCGTCGTCGCCGGCAACAGCGAGGACGCCGCCGCCGGCTGCCTGCACGTGATCACCAGCGGCACGGAAACGAAGGGATCGATCCAGCTCGTGTCGGGGCAGCCGATGCGCACCTTTCTCGGCGACATCAAGCGCCAGGACTACGACTACGTGCTGATCGACGCGCCGCCCCTGCTCGGGCTCGTCGACTCGCAGGTGCTCGCGCAATGGAGCGACTCGCTGCTCGTCGTTGCTCGCGTCGACAGCATGACCCTGAACCAGGCCACGGAGTTGCGCATCGTCCTCCAGCGTCTGGAGACCAGCGCGCTCGGCATCGTGGCGATCGGAGTGGAGGGCGAATCGTCGCCGTACTACCTGGCCAAGCGGCCGGAGAAGATCAGCAGCGAGCTGGAGTGAGGCGCCGGATCCGGCGGGATCCGGGGGACGTCAGGACGTGAGCGGCCGCGCCGTCGTGCGCGGTCTCCGCGTCTCGTCGGCGAGCGGCTGCCCAGGCGGCCTCCGCGAGCCCGCCCAGATCAGCGCCGCCACGACGAAGAGGTGGCGCCAATGCAGCGTGTCGACGACGAACGAGTTGATCAGCAGCCCGGTCCAGGCCCCGAGCAGCGCGGCCGAGCCGATGCCGAACGTGTCGCGCCCGAGGACCGCATTGCGGGCCGCCAGGGCGAGGGTCGTCAGCAGCAGGGCCAGTATCGCCGCGAACCCGAGCACGCCCTGCTCGGCCAGCGCTCGGACGTAGGTGCTGTGGCTCGCGATGTCGACGATGATCTCGAACTGCCCCGGCCCGATTCCGAACGGGTGCTGCTCGGCAAGCTGCAGGCCGCGCTCCTGGGCGCCGAACCGGTCGGTGTCGTAGGTCTGCAGCGATGCCCGCTCGTTGAGGAAGCCGAGCGAATCGGTCACCGCGAGGACACCGGCGACGGTCGTCCCGGCCACGACCATGACCGTGAGCATGGCGGCGGCCCGTCGCCCGCCGCCGTGGCGTGCCGCCAGCGTGAGCAGCTGTACGAGAAGGGCGACGACGAGGGCGATCCAGGCTGCGCGCGAGAACGACACGACCACGCCTGTCGCGAGGATGCAGAACATGAGCAGCTTCACGGCGCCCCCCGACCGCAGGAAGCGCGGCGTCAGCATCTCCTCCACCACGATCAGCGCGGCCGGGATCAGGAACGGCCCGTAGACGTTGGGGTCCTCGAACGGTCCGACGCCCCGCGTCGCGTCGTAGGCGAGCAGCTGCTCGCCGCCCGGAAGCGGCAGGTAGAGCGCCGCCACGGTCGCCGCGGCCCAGAAGACGGCGCCGGCGACGTAGGCCCGCACCACCAGACGCGCCCGCCCGATGGAGTCGACGAAGCTCGTCAGCCAGATCGCGAAGACGGCGAGATAGATCGTGATCAGCATGTACCGTCCGGCCGCCTGCAGGCTGACCGCCTCGATCGCCGAGATGAGGTTCAGCACGACGAAGCTGCCGAGGAGCACGAAAACCGCCAGCGGGACGCGCCGCAGGTCGAATCTCCCGGTCACCACCGCGATCGCGATCGCGACGGCGAAGATCGCGTCGGGGGGCGCAGGCTCGGCACGGACGACGCCCAGCAAGAGGAAGCCGAGCGCAACCGCCAGCTCGTAGCGCAACAGCACGAGCGCGACAATGCCGCCGAGCCCGACGGTTCCCGCCAGGACGACCACGCCGTTGGGCGGGAAGAGATATAAGGCGTAGCCCATCGCCACCGCGACCAGCAACGCGATCGGCACGATCACCACGAGTGCGCGGAGTTCGAGCGGCGCTCGGTGGCGGGGGGCGAAGGCGGGTCCGGCGTTCACGACACCACGGTAGAGGCTTGCGCAGGCACAGGCCAAACTAGACTCGACGGCTCGTGAGCCTGCGTCCTGGGTCTACAGGCGCCGCGCCGGCGTCCGCTCGTCTCCGCTCCCGCGGCGTGCGGACGATGCGGCACCTGGCGCGCGCGCTCCTGGGCCGGCCGCCGATCGTCCACCGCGCCGCCGGGCGACCGCAGGCCGTGGCGCTCACCTTCGACGACGGGCCCTCGGCCTGGACGGCGCGGATCGCGCACGCCCTCGAGGCACACGGCTGTCGTGGCACGTTCTTCGTGCTGGGCGAGGCGGCCGCGCGCGACCCCGCCGCCGTTGCCGCGCTCGCCGCGGCGGGTCACGAGCTCGGCAACCACCTCTACAGCCACGCCGATCCCGAGCGCCAGAGCCTGCGCGTCCTGCGCGCAGAGATCGATCGCACGGCTGCCGTCGTCGGAGAGGCGTCCGGAGCACGTCCGTCGCTGCTGCGACCCCCGTACTGCGGCGCACCGCGCAGGGTCGCGTGGGCGGCTTGCCGCAAGGCGAGCGTCGTCGTCCTGCGCTCGGTCGATCCCGCCGACTGGAACCTCGACTCGGCTGACGAGATCGTAGACCGCGTCCTGGCGGCGGCCGGGCCCGGAGACATCGTCTGCCTGCACGACGGCATGCCGCTCGACGCCGGCGGCACGGCGACCCGCACGGCGACAGCCGAAGCCGTCGAGCGGCTCGTGCCGGCGCTGCTGGAGCGTGATCTGCGCCCGGTGACCGTCTCAGAGCTGCTGCGGTGAACGCGCTCGTCAGCGTCATCATGCCGGCCTGGCGCCCGCGGCCGGATTGGCTGTGCGACGCGGTCGCGAGCATCCTCGACGAGTCCGCGTGCGAGCTCGAGCTGCTCGTCGTCGACGACGGATCCGAGGCGCCGCTCGCGGAGCTGCTGGCGGCGATCGACGATCCGCGTCTGCGCGTCATCCGCGTGGAGCACCGCGGCCCCTACGGCGCCCGTGACGCAGGGCTCGCCGCCGCGCGCGGGGCGTTCGTGCGCTTCTTCGACGCCGACGACATCGCGGAGCCGGGCAGCACCGGCCGCCTGCTCGCGCTCGCCGCCGCGGCCGGCGACGAGACGATCGCGTACGGCACCACGCTGGTGTGCGACGAGGACCTCGTTCCCCGGGGCGCGTGCGGCTCCGAGCTCGAGGGCGATGTCGTCGAGGCGTGCCTGCTGGACGACTTCGAGGTCTTCGTCGTGTCCTTCCTCTTCCCGCGCGCGGTCGTCGAGCGGGCCGGCGCCTGGGAGGCCGGGTTCTCGGTCAGCGGCGACTGGGACTTCGTCCTGCGTGCCGTCGAGCAGGCGCCCGTCCGCCGCCTGGACGAGGTCGTCAGCCGCTACCGCAGGCATGCGTCGTCGGTCACGAAGACGGCCGACGTGGCAGCGGGCGCCCGCGCCGGCGAGCAAGTCCTCGCACGCTACTTCGCACGTCATCCGCAGCAGCGCGGCACGCCGCTGGAGCGGCGCGCATACCTCCGTCTGCATCTCGATCGAGCGCGCGCACACGCCTGGCGCGGCGAGCACCGGGCGGCGGTGCGCCAGCTCGTCCGAGCGGCCCGCCGCGACCCGCTCGCGGCGGCTCTCGCCGCCGGCCGCTGGGGCGCCTCGGCGCTGGCCGCGCGGGTCGCGCCGATCTTGCGGCGGAGGCCGCACGCCGGACGCTCGTAGCGATCGTCGGCCGTCAGCGCGACGCACGGCTGCCGGCGCCGCCGGCCGCGCGCCACGCGGCCAGACCCCGCTCGGAGTGCTCGAGCACGAAGCGGTCGTCAAGTTGTAGCCTGCCGTCGAGCGGCCGGCCGGCGCCGGTGACGACCCACGAGCCTGACCGAACGGGCAGCGCGCCCGCCGGCAGGACCCGTCGCTCCAGACGGGGCCCGAACAGCGGGTACACGAAGCGCACCTGCGGCGCACCGAGGTCGACGACGACGGTGGCATCGTCGGGGACGCGCTCGAGGAACCGGTACTCGGCAAAGAACAGACGCCCGATCCTTCGCTCCTCGGACGGCTCAGCGGCGAGTTGCAGCACGTCGAGCGCGGCGATCTGCTCGGCGCGGCCGGCGGGATCGACCGCGGCGCTGGCCAGCCCGACGCCGCAGACCGCGAGGCCGAGCGCGCCCGCCTGCAGCGCGCGCCGCAGCCAGGCGCGCTGCGACCACACGACGGCGGCGGCGATCGCGACGGCGCCGATCGCCGCGAGCGGGATCGTGAAGCGCGACCACCAGCCGTAGGGCTGGACGAGCAGCACGAGCGCGGGAGCGACAAGGGCCAGCAGCGCGGCGCTCCGCCGCCGCGCGAGCGCCACCACGAGCCAGATCGAAAGCGGCAGACCGAGCCAGGGCCACAGCGGGCCGAGTCCTCCCGAGCGCTGCTGGTAGTCGTAGGAGCCCTGATTCCAGAAGTCGAGGTCTGCGCCCCACGAGCGCACGATCGCCGCGGGCCACGGCTCGTCGCCGCCGGCATCGGGCTCGGTGAGCACGTCGCCGATGCGCAATGGGCCGTCGAACACCGTCGTGCCCGCCACCTCGACGCCGAACGGGTAGGCCGGGTTGCCGGTCTCGACCCAGTTGCGGGCGTACCAGTACGAGCCGAGCGCGAGCGTCGCGACGAGGAAAACCGCCGCGCCGGCGCCGGCCGCGCGGCGGGAGATCGCGCCCGACCGGCCTGCCCGCGCGGCGAGCGCGAGCGCGGCGAGCGTCAGCACGGCGCCCCATATGACACCGGTGCCCTTGATCCCGAAGACGATGCCGGTCGCCAGGCCCGCGACGAGCAGGCGCGCGGCGGCGCCCGTCTGCGCGAAGCGCACGAGCGCGTGCAGCGCCGCCAGCGCGCAGGCGGCCAACATGACATCGGCGTAGTTCGTCGGTGCCTGCGCGAGAACCACCGGCGTGACCGCGAACAGCGCGGCTGCCGCGCTCGCACCCCGAGCGGGAAGCCCGGCGCTGCGCGCGATGCCCGCGACGGCGAGCGCGCCGAGCGCGGCGAAGCCGATCTGGACCGTGTCGACGAGGGCATCGGATCCGAGCAGCAGCGCCGGCCACGCGAACTGCAGCTCGGCGGTCGCGGGGTAGTAGGCGCAGCACAGGCTCAGCGGCGTCGGCTTGATGTTCTCGGCCTGCAGCCAGCTGGCCACGATCGTCAGGTGGTAGGTGATCGCGTCGTAGGCGAAGGGCGGCATCACCAGCGCCACGACGAGCTGCCAGCCCAGGGCGACCAGCGCCAGCGCCACGAGCGCCGCCTCCCAGGGGTGGCGCAGGAGGGTGCGCGGACGCAGCGCCGGTAGCCGCGGCGGCCGCAGGCCACCGCGCGCGGCGAGCACCGCGGCCGTCAGCGCCCACGCCGCCGCGAGCGCCAGCACGGCGCCCGGCGTCAGCCGTCCCGCGCTGCCGACGACGAGCAGCATCGCTGCGACGCCGGCCGCCGCCACGACGCCGGCCGAGATCGCGGCGTCGAGCGCGGAGTCGGGCTGCAGCAGAGCTGTCGTCAGTCCCGCCGCCGCCAACAGCAGGGCGCAGCCCAGCAGCAGCACGGCGACCTCTCCCACCGGCAGAACCTATCCGGCCCGTGCACCGGGGGTCGCGGATGCTGCACGGCCGCGCGCAGGGGGCCACGCGCGATCGGCGAGCTATGGACATACGTTCCAGCGTGGGTTCTGCGTTCAGGTCGGCGGCCGGGATGGCCGATCGTTCATGGAGTCCGTACGGGACACCCCGACAAAGGCAAACCCGCTGTGAGGCGGGGACGCAAAGCCAGGGGCCTCGTCTGCGAGGTCGCCCAGCTGCCGAAAGGAAGTTCCCTTGACGTCTTCTGTTCGGCGCGCTCTGCGCGCCAC
>JBKHXR010000119.1:0-10228 GCA_046565905.1 Thermoleophilia bacterium
TCGATCGACGAGAAGCCCAACCACGGCTCCCCCGACTACGCACGCGAGATCGCATTCCAGAAGATCGCAAACCGCGTCGAGGGCACCCGCCGCGCAGCCGAGAAGCTCGGCGTCAGCTAGGACTCGCCCGCTCGGCGGACCAGACAAGCGGCCGGCGGCCCGCTGCGGCGGGCCGCCGAGACCGTTTCGGTCGGCCGAACGGCCCGCTCACCCGATGGAGAGCTCCCTGCGCCCGCCTGGCCTGTCCTCCATCCCGGAGGCGTGTATGCGTGCCTGCGGAGTCCTGCAGGACCGCGACGGCTGCACGATCGTCGCCCACTACGGGTCCGTTGCCGGCGAGATCGCCGCCTGCATGAAGAGCGTCGGCCTCTCGGACCGCTCCGACTACGGCGTGCTCGAGCTGCGCGGCGACCGCGAGCTGCTCGACCGCGCCCTGATCGATCGCCTCGGCGACCCGCCCCTGCCGGTAGGCAGCGCCAGACGCCTGCGCACGGTCTGGTACCTGCGCGTCCACGCGCGGCGGACCCTGCTCGTCGGCCCCCACGCCGCGCTCGCGTCGGGACCGCCGATCGGACGCGGACGTGATCGCAGCGACCTACCGCACCGAGACGTCGGCGCGTCGCTGGCGCTCGTCGGCATCATCGGCCCCCGGGCGGCGCGGCTGCTCGCCGCCGCGGGCCTGCCGGGCGACCTGCCGATCGGCGCGGTCGGCGCCGACGCCGGCGACGCAGACGTCGTCGCGATCGTGCGCGAGAGCCAGCGACGCCAGCTCGCGCTCGTGCGCGCCGAGATCGCGGACGAGTTCTGGGCGCGGCTGCTCGCCGCGGGCAAGCCGCTCGGCGCAGCCTTCGTCGGATACGACGCCCTGATGCTGCTGAACGCTTCTTCCTGCGCTGTCGACTGAGACGCGTCCGAGGCCGCGCGGACCCACGCCGGGCGCGTCGACGGGGCGGCGCGCGGTCGCGCCGCGGCGCGCGATCGGCTCGCTGAGGATCGCGCTGCGGGGCGAGGTGATCGCCCGCAGCGTCGGTCCCGTCAGCCCGTCCGCGACATGCACCATCGCGCTGCGGCAACGTGGTCAGACCGTTGCGCGCGAGGCTCGCCTCGGCACCGTCGTCCAGGTACCCTGGGTGCGTGTCCGGAGAATGGCTTGGCACCGACGTCCCGCTGCATGCTCAGCACGAGCGCCCCGGAGGCATGGGCCTGCACATATGCGCGGTCGTGCAGCGCGGATCGGGTTCCTCGGAGTACGTCGAGGTCGTCAACGACGGCGCCGAGCCGGTGCCCGTGACGGGGCTCGAGGTGACGGACTGCGCCGGCGAGCAGCACGAGCATGTCTACTCGTTTCCCGAGGGCGAGCTCGCCGCCGGCCAGACGGCCTACGTCTACAGCGGGAAGGGCAGCAGCCAGCGCACGCACACCGGCGACCTGATGCTGTACGCCGGCCTGCAGGCTCCCGTCTGGAAGGACGAGTCGCATGTCGCATACCTGCGCCACCCGGATGGCAGGATCATCGACACGATGCGCGCCGGGCGCCCGCCTCGCCACCCCGACGGCCACTAGTGCGACAGGGCTCGTAGCGGCCGCAGCCGGCAGGCCGAAGGGGACGCCGGCCGGTCGCCACGAGCAGCCGCTCGCCGCGCAACGCGCGCCCGCCGCCGGTGGACGGGGCCACGACGCGCGGAACGCCGCACGGCCGGCGGCCGGCGGCCGGCGGAGCGTACGAAAGTCGGTTCACTGCAGATCGCGACGGGTATCCGTCGCGGGCAGATGCACCAACCGTCCTGGCCGATCATCCTTCGGCCTCTTCCGGCAGGAGAGGCCTGCCCGCCATCCGAACACGCCGAAGGCGGAGGTGCGCTGTGAGCGTCGAGCTGCGCTGGGAGCAGTGCTGCGAGACCACCGGGTGCACGAGGCCCGCGCGCTACGGCGCGCTCTGTCTTGCCTGCTTCCAATCGGCGCCGCCGGGGCGCCGGGCGGTCGAGTCGCTGTCCTCGCAGCCTGCGCCGCGCACGCCGCCGCTCGACCAGGACCGCTACGTCAGCGACGAAGGCGCGGCCTGGCTCGAGCGGTTGTGGGCGGCGGAGGACGATCGCGAGCAGCTGACGTAGAGAGGACGCGGATCCGGGGACGGCCCGAGCGCTCGTGGCCGCTGGCTAGGACGTGGACGGACCTGCTCCGCCGTCGGTCCAGCCGTCCGCGAGGCGAGCCGCCGGCCGCAGGCGAACGTCGCCCAGGGCCGGCATCACGCGCCGGCGCGTATCTCGCGCGTGTCCGCTGGGGCCGCTTCCGTCGCTTCGTCACCGGGTAGCGCAGCGGCGTGTTCCTGTTCTTCTCCAACCGGCTGGGCTGCGGCGGCTCGTTGCTGCTGTCAGCGGTCATCACGCTGGTGCTCCTGCTGCTCATGGGCGTAATCCGCTTCTGACCGCTGCCGTGGGTGACAGCGAGCCGGCCCGACGCTTGGTCGGCGGCGCGTGTGCGGTGGCGGTTGCATGTGCGCAAGCGTCGACAAGACGCGGGCCCGGCACGGGCCCGGCCTCAGATGCTCCGATCACGGCCTGTCACCCGATCGTGCCGTGCCGGCGCCGGCGCGGCTGCTCCGATGCAGTCCGCGCAGGCCGGCGGCCGGGTAAGCCTCTCGCCGCATGGCGACGGGTCGCGCGCGGGCCTCGGGCAGCATCGGTCCGAACGGCAGCGCGTCGGCTAGCTGCGGATGCGCCGCCGGGCGGGCGCCGCGCTCGCAGCCGCGGCGAAGGGGCCCGCGAGCATCTCGACCCGATGACGGACGGTTGCGGGTATGCCGCACGGCGGCTCGCCGCGCTCGTCGCTGCGGCGGGGCGCCGCCGTCGCCGCCGCCGGCCGGCATGTGCCGGCGAGGCGATCGCCCGGCTTTCAGCTCGCCGGAGGCGTTCGCCGCCAGGCCGCGCGCGGCGCGCCGGTGACGACCTGCGGGTCGATCGGCTCCGGCGTCATCGCGGCGGCCGGCGCGGACGTGCGCGCCGCAGCGCCTCGGCGACGCGGCCCAGCCGCTGCGCGACGCGGTAGCGCCGCGTCGCGCGGATCGCCTCCAGCCGCGCCCGCGCGTCGGCGCCGTCGGCGACCGCCACACGCAGCTGCCCGTCGAGCTCCTGCGCGCGGATGAACCACTGGCGCGCCTCGCCGCGGGTGACGTCGCGGGCGATCTCGGCGCGCATCTGGGCCTCAGCCAGCAGCGCGAGCGCGCGCAGCGCCGAGCGGTCCGCCGGCGGCGGCTCGGGCGCGATGCGCTCCAGCAGCGCGACGAGCTCGGCGGCGTGCATGCGCACGTCGTGGTGCGTGCGCGCGAGGTCGTGCCCCAGCCGGCCGAGGTCGACGGAGTAGGCGTCGAGGTCGGCGCGCAGGCGCGCGGCGTCGGGCGGATCGCCGCCCGCCATCCCGGAGAAGCCGGCGCCCTCGATGCGCGCGTAGGACTCGGGGGTCACCCAGCCGTCGGCGCCGGCGTGGTCGAAGACGTACGCGGGCCGGCCGCTGGCCATCGCCTCGACGATCGAGCGCCCGTAGCCGACGACGATGTCGGCGGCCGCCATCGCAGGCGCGACGTCGAGCTGCGGCTCGGGTTGGCCGACGCGCTCCCAGCGCAGCCCCGCACCGGCCCACGCCCGCTCGAGCACGTGCGCGCGCGACCATGCCGCGCCGTGGTAGTTGCCCGCCAGCAGCACGCTGAGCGGCGGGGCGGCCGGCGCGCCGAGCGCGCCGAAGCGGCGCAGGTTGACGGGCTGGCGCATGCGCACGACCTCGCCCGCCCCCGCCGTCGCCGCCACGCGCTGCGCAAAGCGGTCGCTGAGCGCGACCGAGGCGGCCACGACGCCGTCCAGCGGCGGCGGCAGGTGGATCTCGTCGATGCCGTGCACGACGAACGCGCGCGCCGCGCCGGGGTAGCGCGCGGCGAGCTCGACGGCGAGCGGGCGGTCGGCGCTGACGAGCACCCCGTCGGCGCGCTCGGGCAGCTCGGAGGGCAGGTCGGTCGCGCGCAGCGCCCGCTCGCGCGCGAGCTGTGCCATCGCGCCGAGCTCGCGGGCGTACAGCGTGACGCCGTGACCGAGTCGCGCGAGCTCCTCGCCGACGGTCAGCGAGTACGTCTGCGGCCCGCCGGGCTCGGCGAGCCGGCTGAGCGCGACGATCAGCTCCATGCCGGCGCTCCGCTGCGCAGCGCCGCGCGCGCGGCGGCGGCGTCGTGGTGCGGGTGCAGCGTGTGGGCGTCGAGCATCTGGCGGCGCAGGTCGCCCAGGCCGAGCACGACGACGGCGTCGCCGGGGCGCGCGCCGCCGATCGCGCGCGCGCGCGCCGCCGCGCGATCGAGCACGACCTCGACGCGCGCGGGGTCCGGGGCCGCGCGCCGCAGCGCGGCGATCCGCGCCAGGCGCCCAGGGCAGGGCGTCGAGCCGCTCGTGACGACGAGCCGGTCGCTGAGCAGCCCGGCGGCCCGCCCGTTGCCGCTGTCCTTGGCGTCGTCGCGCAGGCCGACCGGTCCGAGCACGGTGTGCACGCGGGCGCCGTCGCGCGCGTCGACGGCGCGGCGCACCGCCTCGAGGACGCTGCGCACGCCGTCGGGAGTGTGCGCGTAGTCGACGAGCACGTCGAACGGCTGGCCCTCGTCGATCGGCTGCCAGCGGCCCGGCGGCGGCGTCGCCCCGGCCAGCGCCTCGGCCGCCGCGGGGCCCGGCAGCCCGACGGCCGCGGCGACGGCGAGCGCGGCCGCAAGGTTGTGCGCGTTGTGCTCCCCCGGCAACCGCGTCTGGAGCGTCAGATCGCCGCCGGGGCCGCGGACCTTCAGGGTCGCCGAGGCGAGGTCCCAGCACGCGTCGAGGATCCGCACGTCGGCGCCCGCCGCGCGCCCGTAGCCGAGCAGGCGCCCGCCGGCGGCGCGCACCTCGTCGGCCAGCGCGCGGCCGAACGGATCGTCGAGGTTGACGACCGACATGCCTGCGGTCTCGCCAGCGGCGACGAACATGGCGCGCTTCGCCGCGCCGTAGGCGGCCATGCTGCGATGGCGGTCGAGGTGCTCGGGCGTCAGGTTCGTCAGGACGGCGACATCGGGCCGGAACGAGGGCGACGCCTCGAGCTGGAAGCTCGACGTCTCGCATACGATCCAGCCTTCGCAGACCGCCTCCGACAGGGCCGGACCGAACTCCGTGTTGCCCGCCAGCAGCGCCGTTCCGGCGGCGCGCTGGAGCACCTCCCGGCACAGACGCGACGTCGTCGACTTGCCGTTGGTGCCGGTCACCGCCGCGACCGGCGCGCCGCACAGCCGCCAGCCGAGCTCGAGCTCGTCGATCACCTCGCTGCCGCGCGCCCGCGCGGCGCGCAGGAGCGCGGCGTCGAGCGCGATCCCGGGGCTCTTGACGATCGTCGCGCGGGGCCCGGCGGAGGCGAGCGCGTCGAGCCCGTCGCCGCCGAGCGCGACGGCGACGCCCCGCGCGCGCAGGCGCCGCGCGGCGCCGCGGACGGTGCCGTCGCGCGACGCGTCCCACGCCGAGACCGGGCGGCCCGCGCGCAGCAGCGCGTCGGCCGCCGCCCGCCCCGCGCGCCCCAGCCCCGCGACGAGGCACGGACCCTCGGGCAGCGGCGGGCGCGTCGCGGGGTTCACGCCGCCGACATCGCGTCCCGCCGGTCATGCCGCGGGCGCGCGGCGCCCGCCACGAGCTCGTCGGCGATCGCCGCCGCGATCGGCAGCCCGGTGGCGCGCTGCGCCCACGCCCACGCCCCGGCGGCGTTGAGCTCGAGGAAGACCGGATCCCCCGACGGCGTGACGATGAGGTCGATGCCGGAGAAGGCCAGCCCCATCCGCCGCGTCAGCTCGACGCAGCGGCGCGCGGTCCGCGGCTCGAGCTCGTGCGCGCTCAGGCCGACGCGCGATGCGCCCGCGCGGCGCCAGTCGATCTCTGCGTCGGGCTCTGACTGCGAGTCGATCCTGCATGCGAACGTCCGCTCACCGACGACCGTCACGCGCAGCTCGTACGCCTTCTCGACGAGCCGCTGGTAGATCGCCGGGCAGGCGGCGAGCGCGCCATCGTCGCGCAGGTCCTCCTCGGCCAGTCGAGTCGTGTAGATGACGTGCTGCTCCTCGACGGTGGCAGCCACGACCTGGCCGCCCGCCAGCTTGGCGATCATCCGCCCGTCCCAGTCCGCGAAGCGCGCGCGGATCTCCTCCGGGTCAGCGGTCACGCAAGTGTCGGGCACGGTCATGCCGACCTCGGTCGCGCGCGCGAGCTGGACGAGCTTCAGCCGCGCGAGCCGGTTGGCGGACGGGTGATTGACCCAGTGCGCGTCGATCGACAGCAGGGCGCCCTCGAGCGCGGCGCGCAGCTCCGACTCGGCGAGCTCGCGTGCGGCGCCGGGGGCGACCCCCGGGGCGGTCGGAACGTGGAAGTGACGAAACAGGACCGCGCCGACGTCGTCGCCGTCGATCTCCACGCCGCCGGCACGCAGGACCGCGGACGCCTGCCCGCCGGCCGTTCGCAGGCGGGCGAGCGAGCGGTCCTCGGCGTACCGGTCGGTGTCGAGCCGCAGCGGGCTGACGCCGCGCGCGGCGAGCTCCGGCTCGACGAGGTCGAAGTGGTCGTCGACGCGCCGTGTGACGATCAGGACCGCCCCGCGGGCGGCCTGAGCCTGGCTCAACGAGCCTCGGGGTTCTTCAGGTCGACCTCGGTGTCGGTGCCGACGTACTGCGCTGCGGCGGCTGCGGCCACGGGACGACGCTTGCCGAACAGCAACGGTGCGGACATGGTTGTTCTCCTCGGGTTGGGAGGGACGGCAGAGGGCGCGGACGCTACCAGAGCCGTCGGGCGCCTCTGGCGCGCCCGTTGCGCGACCGACGTCAGCCGGCCTTGGGGTCTGCCTCGGTGTCGGTCCCCGCGTACTGCGCCGCGTCGGCGGCGGCCATCTGGCGGCGCCGTCCGTGCAGCTGCGGCACGCTGCGATCGCCGGCCAGCGGCGGAGCGCTGTCCTTGGGATCCATCTCGGTGTCGGTGCCGACGTACTGGACGGCCTGGGTCGGGCCCGTCCGGTGGCGCCGTTCGAACAGCAGCGGAGTGGTCACGTGAGTGTGCTCCTCGACGTTGGAGTGACTCTGACGACACGCGAAGCTACCAGAGCTCGCCGGCCCGAATCGGGACGCAGGACGATCGTGCCGGCGCACTCGACCTTCCCGTGCCACCGGGGCGGCGCCACGATCGTGGCCTGGGCAGGTCGCAGAAGCGCAGCCTCGAGCTCAACGGCCTCGGGGACGGGCACCGAACAGGTGCGCTTCGACCACCACCATCGCCGCGTGCGAGAGGAGCGAGCTTGTCGACCCGCCGGCGGCATGGCACGCTGGGGCGATGTTCCATCCGAGCGTGACGACGCCGCGACCGGAGGCCGCGACGGAGCGGATCCGCCCGATCGCGCTCGCCCTTCCCGCCGTGGTCGAGCGCCGGTCCGACGGCTCGGCGGCGCCTGCGGTCGGATGCGGGCAACCGATCCGGTCTGCGTCGAACCCGGCGCCGCCCATCGACGTCGGGGCTCCTCGTCGGCCCGGGCCGATCTGCAGTTGCCCAGCGCCCGATCCGAGAAGACGCGTTCGCAGAAGCCCGGTCGCGCCCATGGTCGCCCGGCTGCGGAGTGGCATCGACGGTTTCGCCGCCGACGGCGAGCGCCGCTAGGTCCGCTGCCGTGCCGGCGAGCGACGCGGATCGCGCCGGCGTGAGCGGGTACGGCCGGGAGTCCTGGGAGCAGCGCTGGTCGCGCGCCCTGCGCGAGCACGGGGATCGCGTCGCGCAGCGGCCCGCGAACGCCCATCTGACGGCCGCGATCGGCGACCTGCGTCCCGGACGCGCTCTCGACGCCGGCTGCGGGCACGGGTCCGACACGCTGTGGCTGGCTTCCCACGGGTGGCACGTCACCGCGGTCGACTTCGCCGCGACGGCCCTGGCATATGCCCGTTCGACGGCCGAGGCGATCGGACCGGACGTCGCCGAGCGCATCGACTGGGTCGAGGCCGATCTCGCTGTGTGGACGCCTCAGCCGGCCGGGTACGACCTGGTCGCCTGCCTGTACGTCCACGTGGCGGGATCGCTCGAGGAGATGGTGCGGCGGATGGCGACAGGGGTGGCTCGCGGCGGAACCCTGTTGCTCGTCGGCCATCGCCCGATCGACCCGGGCAGCGGAGCCCCGACCGCCGCAGCCGGGCAGGTGCAGGTGTCTGTGCAAGCCGCGCTCGCAGCGCTCGATCCGGGCCAGTGGCAGCCGATCGTCGCCGGCGAGCGTCCGCGGCCGACGGCCGCTACCGGCGTCGATGCCGTCATCCGAGCGCGACGCCGCTGATCGGCGTCGACCGCCGCCGGCGCGATGCGTTGTCGTCGACCGGACGGACGCCGACTTCCTGCGGTGTCTCTCCCCTTCGACGCGCGGAGTCGTCGCAGGCGACCGTGGCGCGGGCCGGCCGGGCCGTCGGTGCGATCATCGTGAGCCCGGCGCGACGCGCCTCGGCGGCAGCCTGCTGCAGGCGGCGCTGCTGACGAGCGCGACCGCGTCGCGCCGTCGTCCACGGGGCGATCTTCCCCGGCATGGCGACGGCCTGGTCATCGCCTACGGCGCTGTTGATCTGCCGGCGGGCGCGCAAGCAGAGCACCGAGCCCGGCTGGCAAACCTTCGCGCGATGTTCACAGCCCGATAACACGCACTGGCCGCGCTTCGCATGACAATCGCGGCCATGACCGTGACCTATCCACGCCACGAGGTCATGGAGGTAGGGGACCTCACCATCCAGCTGCCCGACGGACTGGTGCGCGTCAGGGGACGTGCGTTGAGGCTGTCGGTCCGCGAGTTCGGGGTGCTGGTCGCGCTTGCGCGAGCAGACGGGCGCATCATGTCGCGCGAGCAGCTGTACCTCGAGGTGTGGGGCAAGCCGCTGAGCAAGGGCGACCGCTCCGTCGACGTCTACGTCCACAAGCTGCGCAGCAAGCTCGAGAGCGCGCAGCCCGCCGTGGCGTACATCCACACCCACGTCGGCTTCGGATACCGGCTTTCCCCCGAGCCATTACAGGATCTTCACAACTCCGCTACGGCCTCGTAACAAGCTCTGCGCCGCGCCTCGATTGGCTTCACCGCGCTATGGGACACCAGAAAAAGGAGTTGGCTTTGAGGTCAACCGGACGAATCATCGCGACGTTCGCGTCATGTGGGGCGATTGCCGTTGGCCTTGGCGCCTGCGGCGGCGACGACGACAGCACGGATGCCGCGGGGGGCGGCGGTTCGACCGAGCAGCTGTCAGGCACGATCAACATCGACGGCTCGTCGACGGTTGCGCCGCTCAGCGAGGCGGCCGCCGAGCTCTTCCAGCAGGAGCACCCGGACGTTCGCGTGACCGTCGGCACGTCCGGCACCGGCGGCGGCTTCGAGAAGTTCTGTCGCGGCGAGACCGACATCTCCGACGCGTCGCGCAAGATCGAGGACGATGAGATCGCCGCCTGCGAGAAGGCTCAGATCAAGTTCGAGGAGCTCGGCGTGGCCAACGACGGCATCTCGGTCGTCGTCCACCCGGAGAACGATTGGGCCGAGTGCCTGTCGGTCGACGAGGTCAGCAAGATGTGGGATCGCGGATCGAAGGTCGACAACTGGAGCCAGGTCCGCGCCGGGTTCCCCGACCAGAAGATGGAGCTCTACGGACCCGGCACGGACTCGGGCACGTTCGACTACTTCACCGAGGCGATCAACGGCGAAGAGGGCCAGTCGCGCACCGACTACAACAACATCGGCGAGGACGACAACGCCGTGATCACCGGCGTCAGCGGCGACGAGGGCGCCTCCGGCTACGTTCCGCTGTCGTTCGTCACCGAGAACGAGGGCAAGCTGAAGGCCGTCCAGATCCGCAACGAGGACGGCGACTGCGTCGCGCCCACGCTCGAGACCGTGCAGGACGGCAGCTACAACCCGCTCGGCCGCGAGCTGTTCATCTACCCGTCCGACAAGGCGCTGGCGCGCCCGGAGGTGAAGGCGTTTCTCGAGTTCTACATCGAGAACAGCGACGAGATCACGGAGCGGGCGACGTTCATCCCGCTGACGGCGGAGCAGAAGCAGGAGGCCCAGCAGAAGGTCGCGAGCCTCGCCGGCGGCGGCACGGATACCACGACGGCCCCCGCCGGGTAGCCATGGCGTCGCGGGACAGCGCAGCCGTCAGCCCCGCCGCCACAGTGCGGCGGCCGCTGACGGC
>JBKHXR010000120.1:0-23388 GCA_046565905.1 Thermoleophilia bacterium
ATTCAGCGCGGCGGGGATCGTGCATGAGCCGTGCTCCGGCGATCCGGCTCCCGCACCCGAGCCGACGCCCGAGCCGACGCCCGAGCCGACGCCCGAGCCGACGCCCGAGCCGACGCCCGAGCCGACCCCGGAGCCGACGCCCGAGCCGACGCCCGAGCCGACCCCGGAGCCGACCCCGGAGCCGACGCCGGAGCCGACGCCCGAGCCGACGCCCGAGCCGACCCCGGAGCCGACCCCCGAGCCGACGCCGGAGCCGACCCCCGAGCCGACGCCCGGCCCCGCTCTCGTGGGAGCGTGGAACTTCAACGAGACGAGCGGCACGCGCACGACCGACAAGAGCGGCCTCGGCAACCACGGCACGATCTCCGGCGCCACGCGCGTCTCGAAGGGCAGGTTCGGCCGCGCGGTGTCCTTCGACGGCCTCAACGACTACATCTCGATCCCCGACTCCAGCAGCCTCGATCTGCGGCGGGGGATGACGCTGGAAGCATGGGTCTACTCGACCTCGGCGACCAACTCGCGTCAGATCCTGATGAAGGAGAACCGCGCCGCCGGACACCAGTCCTACTCGTTCTACGCGGCCGCCAACGGCTTCCAGAAGCCGTCGGTCGAGGTCGCGACCGGGCCGAGCTACACGACCCTGCTCTCGTCGGCGACCCTCTCGACCGGCACCTGGACGCACATCGCCGCCACCTACGACGGCGCGCAGCTGCGGATCTACAAGAACGGCGTGCACGTCGGCAGCCGTGCGCTGTCGGGAGATCTCGTCGCCACCCCCGATCCGCTCAAGATCGGCGGCTCCGCAATCTGGACGGAGTTCTTCAAGGGCAAGATCGACGAGGTCCGCGTCTGGAGCGTCGCGCGGACGGCCGCCGAGATCAAGGCCGACATGACCAAGCGGATCTGACGGAAGCTCGAGCGGCCCGAGGGTCGGGGGCGCATGCGCCCCCGACCCTCGCCACGGCGCCCGCCGCAGCGGGGCGTCAGAACAGCGGGTTGAGGTTGCGTGCGGTCGGCGCCGCGCCGTTGCCGTCGAGGTCGGTGATCGCGGCGTTCGGGGACAGCGAGGCGCCGCCGGAGCCGCGCGCCACGCCGCGGCCGGTCGTGCTGAGCGCGCCCAGCGTCAGCGTCACCGTGCGACCGCCGTTGCCGAGGCTGACCGCCGTGCTGTTCGCGGTGCCGCTGGAGTTCATGCCGCCGAGGTAGCTGTTGCTGATGCTCGCGGACGCGATGAAGCCCGGAATCGTCAGCGTCGACCCGGAGAACAGCCCGCCGCGGCTCTCGGTCACGGTCGCGGCGCCGGGGATGCTCGCGGGAGCGAGCGCCTCGCTGAAGGTGAGCGCGGCGCTGTCGCCGGCCTGCATGAGGTTCGTCGTCGTACCGCTGCTCTGGGCCGACACGAGCACCGGCCGCGACTTGTCGGCGGGAGCGGTGGAGGCGAAGCTCGCGACGTTGCCGTAGAGGTCGCGCACACCGCTGGCGCTCGGCGCGAGGGCGATCGTGAAGCTGCCGACGGCGGTGTCGGCGGCGCCCGCGCCCTCGGCGATCGTCAGCGTGACGACGTTCGCCGAGCGCGACACGCCGGCCAGCGTCCCGTTGCTCGGAACGCCGCTGAGCGTCCACGGCGCCCCGTCGGTGGTCGCCTGCAGCGTCTCGGAGAACGTCGCGCGCACCTGGTTGACCTTGCCGTTGGCGTTCGTGTCGAGCATCTCGAGGCTCGTCAGCACCGGCGCGACGGTGTCGATCGTGAACGTGCGTGGAGCGCTCGTGCCGGTGTTGCCGGCGGCGTCGGTCTGCGTCGCCTGGGCGGTGTACACGCCGCCTGCGAGCTCGCTCGCCGTGGCGGTCCACGTCGTCGTCGTGCGCGTCGCCGTCAGGATCTGCGCCAGCGCACCGGCGGTGCTCGCGCCGCTGTAGATCCGCACGGTGACGGTCTGGGAGTCCGTCGCAGCGTTGCCCGCCGCGCCGCTCAGCGCCGGCGTCGTGTCGCCGGTCGTCGAGCCGTTGGCCGGCGTCGTCAGCGTGACCGCCGGCGCCGCGGTGTCGTAGGTGACCGTGTTGTCGCTGCTCGTCGAGGCGAGGTTGGCCTGCCCGGTCGCGTCCTGCGCGCGACCCGACGGCAGCGTGAACGCCAGCGTGCCGTTGGTCGGCGATCCCGAGACGGCGATCTCGTAGTCGGCGCCGCTGCCGCTGACGGCGACCGTGCCGCCGGTCGAGCTGCCCGTGCGCGACAGGTCGCCTGCCGTGAAGCCCGTCACCGGCTCGCTGAACGTGACGGTCCAGCGGATCGGCGGCGCGTTCGTCGGATCGTCCTGGGCGGCGTGCTGGTTGACGGTGACCGTCGGCGCGGCGTTGACGTCGAAGCTGTTGGCGCTGCTCGTGCCGACGTTGCCCGAGGCGTCGGTCTGGGTCGCCTGGGCCGTGTACGTGCCCTGCCCCAGCGCGGCGGCGGTCGCGCTCCACGCGGTCGTCGAGCGCGTCGGCGTCAGCGTCTGCAGCAGCTCGCCGTCGGTGCCCGTCCCGCGCCAGATGCGCACGGTCACGGTCGTCGAGTCGCCGGTCGCGTTGCCGGCGGCGCCGCTCAGCGTCGGCGTCGTGTCGGTCGTCGTCGAGCCGTTCGCCGGTGCCGTCAGGGTCACGGTCGGCGCGGTCTCGTCGAGCATCGTGACGGTGTTGTCGCTGCTCGCCGACGCGAAGCTGAGGTTGCCCGCCGCATCCTGCGCCGCGCCGGCGTTCGCCGAGACGCTCACCGTTCCGGCGCCGACCGCGCCGGAGACCGTGATCGTGTAGTTCGCGCCGCTGCCGGTGACCGACACCGTGCCGCCGGTGGCGGTGCCGCCGCGCACGACGTCGGCCGCGCTGAAGCCGGTCACCGACTCGGTGAACGTCGCGTCGAAGCGGATCGGCGTCGTCGACGTCGGATCCGCCTGGCTCTCGTCCTGCTCGATGCGCAACCCCGGACGCGTCGTGTCGGTCGCCGACTCGACCTTGACGATCTGCCCGACGGACGGCACGCCGCTGCCGTTGACCAGGAACACCATGTAGTACCCCGGCGGCGCGACGTTGGCGTTCGCGGGCCCGGCGACGGTCAGGCTCGTCGACGTCCGCGACGTCACGTTGAGGTGCATGAAGCGCTGATCCATGTCGAGGTTGTGCGTCACGGAGCCCATCCGGATCAGCGAGACGGAGTCGATCTGCTCGGCCTCAGGCGTGCCGAGCGTGAACGGCTCGTCGTAGCGCAGCGTCGACGGGGCGCTGGACACCGTCGGGCGCGCACCCTTGAACAGGTACGGGGGCGAGTAGATCTCGGCGTTCTTCTCGTCCTTCGCCGTGCCGAAGGCGCCGCCGCCGGCGAGCAGGACGCGGCCGTCGGGGAGCAGCAGCGAGGTCGAGTGGTACAGCCGCGGGCGCCGGTGCGAGGCGGTCGTCGTCCACGTGTTCGTGGCCGGGTCCCAGATCTCCGTCGCGAGGATGCCGGTGCGCTCGTCGACGCCGTCGCTCGCGGTCTGGCCGCCGCTGGCGAGCACCTTGCCGTCGGGCAGCGCGGTGAGCGTGTGGTAGGACCGCTTGTACTCCATCGGCGCGACCTCCTGCCAGGACGGGTTGGAGGCCGTCATGTCGATCGCCACGGCGCGGTTGGTGACCGGCAGGCCGGGGAACTCGGGATCGGCCCAGGTGCCGGACTTGAGGATCCGCCCGGGCCGGTACATGACGGCGCTCATGCCGTCGATCTGGCTCGTGCCGACGGTCGTCCACTGGCCGGTCGACAGGTCCAGCGTTCGCGAGGTCGTGTCCGGGCCGGCGTCGAACAGCCGGCCGTCGGGCAGCACGAACATGAACGGGTACAGCGCCATCCGGCGCTCTGCGCTCGGCAGCGACGACCACGTGTCGTTGGCCGGGTTGTAGATCTCCGGCACGGAGTTCGAGCCGTTCGTCAGCGGAACGGACTGGCCGGCCTCGTTGAGCGTGATGCCATCGCCGGAGATCGTGAAGACGCGGCCGTCGGGCAGCCCCGTCACGGTCGGATACCAGCGCGCCCGGGACATGTTCGTGCCGCGCTGCCACGTTGCCGTGCTCGGCGTGAAGAGGTTCGTGTCGGTCGTGCCCTCGTAGGCGTTGAGGTGTCCGCCGGCGACGAGCAGGCGCCCGTCGGAGAGCGTGATGTGACCGGCGCAGAAGAGGTTGCGCCCGCTGGCGATCTGCTCGAAGGTCCCGGTCGCCGGTATCCACCGGCGCTCGGAGTTGACGGCCGCCTCGAAGCCGTCCCAGGCGGCGACAAGGCCGTCGGAGGTCATCGACAGGTGCACCGGGACGATCGGCCACTCCTGCACGGCCCCGAACTGGCCGATCCGCGAGGGGCTCGTGTCGTCCGGCGGCGCCGGCGTCCCGGCGACGACCGGCGTGCTCATGTCGGCTGCGATCTCGGCGGCCGTGAGCGCCCGGTTGTAGACACGAACCTCGTCGATCAGGCCGCGGAAGCGCTCGCTGGCGAAGACGTTGTTCGCGCCGAACGTCAACGGTCCGGCGCCCTGCGCGATCTCGTACGCGACCGCCGTGGAGCCGACCTGCGTCCCGTCGACGAACAGCCGCAGCGTCGTGCCGTCGTACGTCGCCGCCAGGTGCGACCACGCGTTCGGCGGAAGGTCGCTCGTCCCCGCCGCCCCCGTGTCGCCGCTGAGGTTCACGCGCGTCGACGGATGATCCTGGTCGTCGTTGCTGTAGAGCGCGTACGCGAGGCCGCCGCCGGCCTCCTTGAAGACGACGGTGCGCCAGTCGGTGACCGCCGTCGGCCGCACCCAGGCCTCCAGCGTCATGCCCGTGCTGAGCTGCAGCGAGGCGCTGTCGGGAACCGTCGCGATGTCGTCGGTCGCGTCGAAGTTCAGCGCGCGGCCGAAGCGGCCGGCGTCCGATCGCGCGACGCCGTTCTCGAGCGTGCCGTCGTTCGGGCCGCTGCCGTCGATGATCGACGTGCCGGCGGCCTCCTCGAAGCCGTACGACGCGACGGGATTCGACGACGTACTCGTGATCGTCGTGCTGCCGCGCGACGCGGGGCTCGTGCCGCCGGCCCCGTCGAGCGCGGTGACGTCGACGGCGATCGCGTCGTCGAGATCGCCGTTGCCGGGCTGCGCGAGATCGAGCGTGCGGCCGATCGCGCCGCTGATCGCGGCGCCGTTGCGATACCACTGGTACGTGTACGTGAGGGCGTCTCCGTCGATGTCGGCGAAGTCCTTGGGAACGGCTGTCAGCGTGTCGTTCGTCGCCGGTGACGTCGGCTTGATCGACACGCTGCCGGCCGTCGGCGCGCTGTTGAGCACGGTCACGCTCGTCGTCGCCGGATCGCTCGTGGCGCCCAACGGATCTGCCGCCGTGACCTCGACGGTCAGGCGGTCGCCGCGGTCGCCGTTGCCCGCGGTCGCGAGATCGAGCGTGCTGCCGGTCGCGCCGGAGATCGGCGTCCCGTCGCGCAGCCAGCGGTACGCGTAGGTGATCGAGTGGCCGTCGGGGTCCGAGAAGCCGCTCGGCGTAGCCGTCAGCGTCTGATCGGTGCGCGGCGACGATGGCGTGATCGCGACGCTGCCCTCGACCGGGGTGGAGTTCAGGCCGCTGATCAGCTTCGAGCCGCGGGCGGCCGGGCTGCTGGCGCCGCCGCTGTCGACGGCCACGACGTCGACGGCGATCGTGTCGCCGAGGTCGCCGTTGCCCGCCAGCGCGAGGTCGAGCGTGCGATTCGTCGCGCCGCTGATCGCGGTCCCGTTGCGCAGCCACTGGTAGCGGTAGCTGAGCTCGTCGCCATCGACGTCGGCGTAGCCGCTCGCGTTGGCCTTCACGGTGTCGTTCGACGACGGGGTCGCCGGCGTGATCGTCACCGTGCCCGCCGTCGGCGCCGTGTTGGCCACGGTCACCGTGGCGGCCACGGCGTCGCTGGCGGCACCCCTGCCGTCGGTCGCGTACACGCGGACCTTGATCGTGTCGCCGCGATCGCCGACGCTCGGCTGCGCGAGGTCGAGGCTCGTCGCGGTCGCGCCGGCGATCGGCGTGCCGTTGCGCAGCCACTCGTAGTGGTAGGTGATCGGGTCGCCGTCCGGATCGGAGAAGCCGCTCGGCGTCGCCGTGAGGGTCTGATCGGTGCGCGGCGACGCCGGCGCGATCGCGACGCTGCCCTCGACCGGGGCGCGGTCGACGCTCGCGCCGAAGCTGATCTGCGTGCGATCGAGCGTCGGCGTCTGCAGGCCCGACGCGCTCGTCAGCGTCGCCCGGTACTGGATGTAGCGCGCAGCAGGGCTCACGATCGCGCCGTCGGCGCCCAGCGCCTGCCACGCCGACCAGCTGGCATCGGGCGTCTTCGTGGCTCCCGTGCGAGTCTGGAACGCGATCGCCGTCGCGCTCGGCAGCGTGCCGCCGGTCGACAGCGTCTGCCAGAGGTGGGCGTCCGGTCCGCTGTCGAGCACGCGCGAGGTGAACTGCCCGCTCGTGCTGTATGCGCCCTGGCGCAGCCAGTGCGCGCGCACGCCGGCGCCGAAGAGCCCGTAGTCGGTGACGACCGGACGCATCTCCCTGTCGATCTGCACGTCGTGCGTCGCGACGAGCGCGCCGTCGACGTAGTACTGCACGTTCGACGCGTTCCAGACGACCTTGAAGCGGTGCGGGACGTTGAGCGCCACCTCAGGCAGCGGCGTGATCTGCTCGCTGGCCGGTCCGGCGCCGCTGTGGGCGTAGACCGCGAAGGGCTGGCCTGCGTTGCCGGTCGTGAACGCCGCGAACGGGAAGTCGCTGAGCGTGACGCCGAAGCCGACGGCCTGGTCGTTGACGGGCCGGAACGTCGCGCTGAACTCGAGCACGCGCCCCGCCTCGTAGAGCGTGCTCGGGTATGCGGCCGCCGAGTCGGCGTAGAGCCCTCCGCCGGAGACCGATGCGCCGCCGCCCGCGAACCACGGTGAGACGAGCCAGCCGCTCGGCACGGCGGAGCTCTCGAACTCCTCGCCGATCGCCGGTCGCAGCTGGAGCTCGCCGTCGCTGCCGGCAAGCGAGGCGCCGGCGCTCGTCGCGTCGTGCGAGCCGGCGGCGAACTCCGACGTCCGCGTGTCGACCAGCGTGCCCGCAGGCAGCGCCAGCGTCGCGGGGGCGCTGGCCGCGGCCGGCGACTGCGACGTGTTGCCCGCCGCGTCGGTGGAGCTCACGCGGAAGCGGTAGGTCGTCGCCGGGCTCAGCCCGGTCAGCTCGATGCTGTGATCGGTCACGGGTGCGGTCGTCTGGACCTCGTAGCCGAGGCTCGAGGTGCGCCCGTACTCGACCAGCGAGGTCGCCTGCTCGTCGGTCGTCCACTTCACGGTGGCGCGACCCTCGGCGTCGGCGGTCGCGGAGACGGCGGTGATCTCCGGCGCGACGGTGTCGCTCGCGTACGTCGCCGAGTAGCTGCCGGCGGTTGCCTTGAAGACCTCGTAGCGGACGCCCTTGACCGTGCGCGGGTGATGCGAGACCGGCTCGCCGTCCCGCGTCAGGCGGACGAGCGGCCCCGACGCGCCCTGCGCGGGAAGCATCGCCTCCAGGCCGCGCGCCTTGGAGTTCGTCCGCACCGAGAAGCTCAGCCGGCCGTCGGCGTAGGCGATGTCGCCGAACGACGAGCCGTTGCGCCCGTCGAGCCAGTCGAGCATCTGCGCCGACGAGACGATCGGGACGCCGCGCTCCTGCGCCTCGGCGACGGCGTTGTTGAGCGCCGAATGGTCGCCGAGGTCGCTGTGGAAGATGGCGTCGAGCACGCCGTAGTACGCCTTGGAGCCGAGCGCGTTGTCCAGCAACGTGCGCACCTGCGAGGCGGTCGGAAGCTCGCCCTCCATCTCGTCGCTGACCTGCGTCATCGACTGGTAGACGTCGATGAACGAGCCGTCCAGGTCGGCGAAGCGCTGCGGGAAGCCCGAGCCCGTCAGCAGTCCCGGCTTCTTCAGCCAGCCCGGCTGGCCGCTGTAGTAGTAGTTCGTGTCGAA
Organism: Thermoleophilia bacterium; assembly: GCA_046565905.1. GTDB lineage: Bacteria > Actinomycetota > Thermoleophilia > Solirubrobacterales > Solirubrobacteraceae > CADCVQ01. Next base: position 7,983 of record JBKHXR010000120.1, read on the forward strand.
GCGGATGCCGTGTGCCCGCTCGACCTTCGCCTCCGACGCCCAGTCGCTCCAGATGATGCAGTGCGTGCGGTTGGTGACCGGCGCCCTGACGCTCGGCCATGACGCGGCGAAGGCTGCGAGCTGGCCGGAAAGCGTCGATGCCAGCGACGTGGCGGTGAAGTCCTGGCACTGCGTGTTGAGGTGCAGGGCGATCTCGAAGCCGGCCGCCTGGTAGTCGGCCATCTGGGCATCGGTCAGCGCCGCGTCGGGGTACAGGTACGACGTCGCCCGCACGCACTCCCAGTCTGCCACCGAGCAGCCCTCCGGGCTCGACGCCTTCAGGCGGTTGAACCATGCGAGGCTGCCGGCGGTCGCATGGTCGTCGCCGGTCAACACGAGCGCCGCCTTCTCGCCGCGCGGCAGGTACCAGAAGCGGGGCAGGGGCGCCTTGTCGAGGTTGATCTCGGTGATCAGGTTGGCGAGCAGGCGCTGCTGCTCGTCGGCCTGCGGGACGTCGATCTTCGCCGGGTCGACCCAGTCGGGCTGCACGTCGCCCTCCTTGGCGCCGAAGAACATGTCGGTCGCGCGCCGTCCGCCCGAACGCGAGTCGCGCTTCTGGCCGGCCCATGCCGGATTTCCCTGGCGCGTGTAGACGACCGACCGCGCGAGGTCGTACGTGAACGCGACCGCCTGTCCGCCCGCCGCGCCGACGTCGCGCCGGCTGACGGCGGGATTCGGCGTCGCCGTGGCAGCGTCGGAGTACAGCCTTGCGATCGCGCTCGCGCCGCTGAGCGTGTAGCGGTCGGCCGTGTCATGGAACTGCAGCGTCTGGCTCTCGATGCCCGCGCCGGCCGCCGTCGTGGCGTCGACCTTCAGGTAGGCGTCGCTGAGCGTCCCGCCCGCGTCGGAGAGCCCCAGCAGGCCCGCGAGCTTCTTGTCGGGCCGCATCGCGACGAGGTTGCCGCCGCCCTGGACCCAGTCCGTCAGCAGCGCGACCTCCTCGTCGCTGACGGCGGGCTCGGCGAGCAGGACCGTCTGATGGCCGGCGAGCATCGACGCGGTGACGGGACCGTCGCTCACGGTGAATGCGTTGAGGCCCTCGCTGCGCAGGATCTCCGCGTAGTAGCGCGTGAACCTGTCGGTCGGCGAGGTGACGAGCAGGATCGGTCCACCGGGGCCGTCCGCGGGCGACGGGCCGGCGGACGTGAACGTCCAGACGTGGTCGCTTGCCAGCGGGTTGCCGCTCGTGTCGGTTACGCCGCCGGCGCCGCCCTTGAGCCGAACGCTGTACGTGGAGTTGAACGCGAGCGACGTCTGCGGGTCGAGCGTCGCGGCACGCGCCTGCGCGTCGTAGCTGACGACCGCCGGAACGAGGGCGTCGTGCTCGTCGCGCAGCGTGAACGTCGCGGAGGAGACGGAGGCGGGGTCGATCTGCTCGTCGAACGTCGCCCTGACGTCGGCGGTGGGGTCGACGTCGGACGCGCCGCTCGCCGGTACCTTCTCCGTGATGTTCGGCCCGCGCGTGTCGGGCGGGATCGTGCGCTCGAACGCGGCATCGACCCAGTAGTTCGTCGCGTTGAAGGAGTCCGTCGGGAAGCCGCTCGCGCCGTAGCGGTAGACGCCGTTGCCGCCGTCCGTGCCGTTGGCGAGGCCGGTCATCGGTGGGCGCGAGGCGGCGTTGCCGAAGTAGCCGCCGTCGAAGGCGAAGTAGCCGTTGGGCGAGTAGTACGACGTGATGTAGGTGGTGTTCGCGACCACCGGCACGGGGTTGGGCAGGTCGACCTGCTGCCAGCCCGAAGCGGTCTCGCTCGTGAACTTCGCCGCTGCCAGCAGCTGACCGCCGGCGGACCACAGGTGGCCCGTGTGCAGGCCGGTGTTGTTGGGCTGCTTGTAGAAGCGCAGCGCCGTGACGTAGCCGTCCTCGGTGGTGCGGAACTTCATCCCGACCTCGAGCGGCTGGTCGTGCTGGGCGTCGCCCGGCGGTGCGGCGTCCGGCGCGAACACGGTGCACGGGCAGTCGTCCGAGGTGTTGAAGGTCCAGCTGTGGTCGGCGGCGAACTCGTTGCCCGCGGTATCGGTGACGCCCGCGTTGCCGCTCTTGACGGTGGCCGTGAAGCTCGTCCCCAGCGGCAGCGGCGACGTCGGGGTGAGCGTCGCCTTCTGCGTCGCCTCGTCGTAGCCGACCGTGCCGACGATCGGGTTGCCGGCCCCGTCGCGCAGGACGATCGAGCCCGTGTTGACCGTGAGCGGGTCGAGCGGCTCGTCGAACGTCACCGTCACCTTCGAGCCGGCGGTGACCCCGGACTGTCCATCGGCGGGGCTCACCGAGCTGACGCGCGGCGGCCGCGTGTCCGGCGGACGTGTGTAGGAGAAGGTCGCGTCGACCCAGTAGTTGGACATGTTGAACGTCTGATCGGGGAACGAGCTTGTCGAGCCGTAGCTGAACACGCCGTTGCCGCCGGCCAGGCCTCCGGGGGCGGTCAGCGGACCGCGCCTCACATCCGCCGCGAAGTAGCCCTGGTCGACGCCATAGCGCCCCGACGGCGAGTAGTAGGAGACGACGTAGATCGTGTCCTTCGTGATCGGGACCGGCTCGTGCAGCACCTCCTCCTGCCAGCCTGACGCGGTCTCGCTCGCGAACGTCGCGCTGGTGAGCCGCTGTCCGGCGGCCGTCCAGAGGCTTGCGGTGTGTATGCCGGTGTTGCTCGGCTGCTTGTAGAAGCGCAGGGCCGAGATGAACCCGTCCTCGGCGGCCTTGAACTTCATGCCGACCTCGAGCGGCTGGTCGAACTGCGCGTCGCCGGCCGGTCCGGCGGTCGGCGCGAAGAGCGTGCACGGACACGCCGCGCCGGTGCTGAACGTCCACGATCGATCGGCGGCGAGCGGGTTGCCCGCGACGTCCTGCATGCCGGCCGAGCCGCCCTTCACGGTGGCCGTGAACGTCGTGCCGAGGGCAAGCGGAGCGCTCGGCGTCAGCGTCGCCGTGCGCGTCGATTCGTCGTAGGAGACGCCTGCCGTGATCGTGCTCGCGCCGCTGGCCAGCGTGAACGTGCTCGTCGTCACGGTCGACGGGTTCAGCGGCTCGTCGAAGGTCACCGTCGGCCTCGTCGAGGTCACGACGTCGGCGGCGCCGTCGGCAGGCGTGACGGAGGTGACGGTCGGTGCTCGCGTGTCGGCGGGCTCCGTGCGCTCGAACACGGCATCGACCCAGTAGTTCGTCGCGTTGAAGCTCTCGTCCGGAAACGCGCTCGCCGCACCGTACTTGTAGACGCCGTTGCCTCCGTCGACGCCGTTCGCGAGGCCCGTCAGCGGCGGGCGGCTGGCGGCCGTCGAGAAGTAGCCGGGGCTGAAGCCGAAGCGTCCGGCGGCGGCGAAGTACGACGTGACGTACGTCGTGTTCGCGTTGATCGCAACCGGCTTCGCGAGCGTGACCTCCTGCCAGCCCGAGGCGGTCTCGTTCGTGAACGTCGCCTCGGCGAGCTGCTGCCCGCCTGCCGACCACAGGTGGCCGACGTGCGTGCCCGTGTTGTTGATCTGCTTGTAGAAGCGCAGACCGGTGATGAAGCCGTCCTCGTCGGAGCGGAACTTCATGCCGACCTCGATCGGCGAGTCGACGAGCGCGTCCGTCTCGGCGGGCGCGTCACCGGCCGCGAACACGGTGCAGGGGCACGCCGGCGCCTGGGCACGCGCGACGGCGGGCACGACGGCGAAGACGGCCGCGATCAGCGCGACGGCCCGCAGGGGTGTCGCGCGCATCGTCAGCGGCCTCCGCCGCATGCGCCGGCGACGGCGTGATCGGCGACGAGCGTCGTGACGATGCGGTCGCCGGCGCAGCGCCTCAGCGATGCGCACGCGACGGTGCCGCCGCCGCCGCGGCCTCGCGCGAGCGAGCGCGCTCTCGGCGCACGGCTCTTGGGCACCCGGAGGAGGTCGCCAGGCATACAGGTAAGAAAATAGGTGCATCGGGGCGCGCGCGCACGAAATCCCAGACCATCGGATAGGTCGGACGATCGGCTGCCGGACGGCGTCATGGCCGGGCCTGCTCAGCGGCTGCGAGCCGCTCGAACGAGGGCATCCGCACCGCGAGGCGCCGGGCGACGCGCTCGGCGCCCAGGGCGAGTCCGAACGCTGCCATCGGTACGAGCGCGAGCTCCAGACGGAAGGCGCTGAAGACCGGGACGAGCAGCACGAAGACGACGCCCGCCAGCGCGGCGGCCTGCAGGAGGATCGTCGCCGGCGTGCGCTCCGCGCGCCAGCCGACGAGGAACAGAAGCGCGATGCCGGCAAGCAGGTACGCAGCGGAGTACCAGGCTCCGTCGAGCACGAAGCCGCCGTCGGCGTGCAGCAGGTCGACCACCGCGCCCGGGTACCGGCCGGCGATGAAGCCCCAGGATCCGCCGGGATTCGGCTGGGCGTCGTTGAGCATGGTCGCCAGCAGCTCCCGCATCGGCGTCGAGAACGCCAGCAGCACGGGGAGCGCTGCCACGACTCCGGATCCGAACAGCGCCAGGCTGACCCTCGACCTGAGCATGAGCGCTGCCCCGGCGGCAGCGGCGATCGGTATCGCCGCGCTGTCGCGGGTGAACGACAGGACGAGGATCGCGAGGAACCAGGGGACGATCCAGCGCGGCCCGCGCCGCAGCGCGAGGACGGCGCATGCGAGCGCGGCGGTCTCGAGCGCCAGTCCCCAGCTGTCGGTCTGGGGGAAGCTGGCATGCTCTGTCAGCGCCGGCAGGAAGATCGTCAGCAACGCAACGCCGGCCGCGATCGGCAGCCCGAACCGCAGGAGCAGCAGACCGAAGATCGCGAGCACCGCGGCGACGTAGCCGGCGATCGACACGTCGAGCAGCGCCCGCTCGCCCGACACGGGCGCGATCGCCTTCGCCGCCAGCGGAACGGAGATGCGGCGCTCGTAGAAGCGCGCGTGGTACGCAGACCATGCGGGATCGCCGGAGCGCTCGGGATCGACGCGCCGCAGTTGCGCCCCGATGTCTCCGCCGAACGTGCGCTCGAGCGCCGTCGCCGTGTCGACGCCGCCGAGCTTCAGCGCGCGAGCCTCGTAGAAGAGGCCGTCGGGCGTCCAGTGCGGCGGCCCGGTGAGGTGCCCGCGCATCGCGACCAGCGCGATCGCCGCGAGCGCCAGCGCTACGAGCAGCCTGAGAGCCACGCGGTTCATCCGACGATCATCGCCGGTCGGGGATCCAGCGGACCTCCCCGGATGGCTGGTGGGCGCTCTCGTGCGCAGCCACCCGGCGCGGCCGTGGCCCCGCTGTGGCCGGGCGCGCCGTCGCCTGGTCGCGCGTGATGAGCGAGGCGAAGCCGAGCATGATGAACGCGAAGAAGGTGACCTGGATGAACGCGAAGGCGTCGAACGTCAACATCCCGACGGCGTAGGCCGCCAGTGCGGCGGCGAGGCCGGTCGCCAGCCAGCCGTCCGCACCCGTCTCCGCGCGCGCGAGTCGCGCCAGTCGCCGGATCGCTCGGGCGAACAGCCACAGCAGTCCGAGGACTCCGACGGCGCCGATCTCGAGCAGCGTCCCGAGCCACTGATTGTCGAGGATCTGCGCACCACCGACGAAGCCCGCCTCGGAGGTGATCCGGGTGCCGAAGCCCTGTCCGACGAACGGGCTGCGCGTCCACTCGGCCAGCGCCGGTCCCAGATCGGCGATCCGGCCGGCGCCCGTTCCCTCGGCCTTGGACTGCTCCTGGAGGACGAAGCTCGGGTTGAGGATCACCCGGAACGTTCCCAGCGTGCCCGGCATGACGCCCTGCACGACGACGAAGAGGACGACCAGGTACGGCAGCATTCGCACCGTCTGTGCGCGCTGCAGGCAGACGAAGACGACGAGCAGGACGATGAGCATCACGGCCGCCGTCCGCGATCCCGTCGCCAACGCGCCCAGCGTCAGCAGTCCGCCGACCAGCAGCCAGCCGATCCTTCCACTGCGCTTGAAGAGGTACACCGACAGCGGGATCAGCATCACGAACGCGGCACCGAGTGCGATCGGGTGCTGCGCGGACGCCAGCGCGCGCGCCCCGGTGCCGCGCACGACGTGCTCTCCGATGTCCTGGTAGGTCAGGAACGGCAGGACCGACCCGAGGCCGTTGAAGGCGTTGAAGCCCGTGCGCCATTCGTACAGCCCGAAGCAGGCCAGGACGCCGCCGCCGAGGACGAGCAGCCGGATCATGCGGTCCAGCTGGCGTCCTTGCGTGATGACGCTGGCGATGAAGCACAGCAGCAGGAAGTAGCTGCCGAAGAACGTCACCGCCTTGATCACGAACTCGTTGACCGCCGACACGCGACCGACGTTGAGCGCGAGCGAGGCGAGGATCGCCACCCAGATCGCGGCGATCGGCGCGCCGAAGCGAGTCGGCTGCCAGCGCACGCGCGGGTCAACGGCCAGCGCGGCTCCCCAGCAGGCGAGCACGAGCGCGATGATCACGCGATAGGGCTCCAACGAGATCGGCAGCTCGCCCTCGCCGACCGCGTAGCGGCGAATCGGGATGAAGAGGATCACGAGCAGGATCAGCGCGAGCAGCGTCTGCCACGCCAGCAGCCAGCGCTGGAACGCCACGAGGGCGAGCGGCACGACGAAGATCGCGAGCATCGCGACCGGCCGGCCCCCGCTGACGGCCGCGGCGAGCGAGATCGTGATCCCGGTGGCGACGACCGACCACAGCGCCAGCTCGCCGGGTGAGCGGCGCACGGCGCGGGCGGGCGACGCGGGATGTCCCGCAGTCGCCCCGTCGCTCACGGCGAAGACCGCCTTCCCCCGGCCGCCTGACGCTCGGGCACGCCGCGGTCGCTCTCCTGCGGTGGCGGGCGCCGCTCCGGTCGCGGGTCGTCGTACCGCGGTGGTCCGGTCGACGTCCACGGAACCACCGGCGCGAACGCGTCGTCGTCGTCGCGGGAGTCGCTGGTCCGCCGCAGCGCCTCCAGGATGTGCACGACCGCCAGCGTGCCGAGGAGGGACAGCAGCAGTGCCAGGATCGCCATCGTGCGGGACCGGCCGGAGGTCAGCGCGACGTCCGGGGGATCGAGCAGCCTGAGCTCCACGCGCTCACCGACGGCGATGCTGTTCGCCTGCTGGCGCTGGGTCAGGATGCCGCGCAGAGCGTCGTAGATGCCGAGGTTGAGCCGCCGTGCGTTGCGCTCGCTGTCGGCGTTCGTCGTCAGCTCGATGATCGGCAGGACCTGGCCGCCCGCGCTCGCCAGGAAGGGGCTCGCCTGGATCTGGGCCGCCTTGGGCCGGCCGGGAACACGTGCGAGCACCTCGGCGCTGCGGAGGAACTTCGAGTAGAGGTCGGCGAGATTCGCGAGCCGGCCGGGATCGGCGAACTGGACCTGATCCTTCGGGGCAGCATTCCTGGCGACCGCCGCCCGTCCGCCGGAGGTGACGGCCCCGCCGGTTTGCGTCTGGGGCAGCGTCACGCGACCCTCGGGGAACCCGGGCTGCGTCACGTGGATCGAGGACACCGCGCTCCAGACCTCCGAGCCGCGCGGCGTGAACGTGAGGCCGCCGCTGAACGAGACCGTGTATGACGCAAGCAACGCGATCACGATCCCCAGCGACAGGCCGACGGCCGCAACGACGCGAAAACGCCACACCACGGCGGCATGACGAGCGAGGTTCATTGCCGCATCGTACGTCTCGCGGGCGCCGGCAGCACTAGACCAAGGCACAGGAGTTCCGATCGGCTACAGGGCCTTGCGCGCGCCGAGCTCGCCGTCGCGGCGACGCAGCTCGGCAGTCGATCCGACCCGCGAGAAGTCGATCACGTAGAAGAACACCATGCGAACCAGGTCGCGCGCATGTGCGAGCCTGCGGCGCAACGGCTCGTCGAGGCCAACGATCAACCTCAGGTCGCGCTTGAGATAGGTGGCGGCCTCGCGCAGGGTGTGCCGCAGCCCGCGTCCCTCGATGGCGAGCGTGCCACCGCGGTTGAGGTCGATCAACCTGCGGGCAAGGGCACGCGGCGTCTCGTCGTGCGAGTGATGGACGCTGGCGCGCGGCTCGTAGGCCACGGTCCAACCCGCGGCAGCGACCCGCGCGGCCCATTCGACGTCCTCGGCGGCGGCGAGCGTGAACGGCTCGCGGCTCCAGACGCTGCGCCGAATCGCGGAGGCGGCGTTGCTGAAGGGAACAGGGTTCGCGCCGGTGCCCGTGTGCGACAGCGGCGCGTCTCCGAACGTCTCGGCCAGCCGGTGCACCTCGCGAAACGGCGCGTTCGGCCATGGCACCTGCCTGCTCGCCACGCCGGCGACGCGCGGATCGGCGAACGGGGCGGTGATCGTCCTCAGCCAGTCTTCGTCCAGCGGGACCGCGTGCGCCGAGAGGACCACGACGAACTCGCCGGCCACCTCGGAGATGCCCAGGTTGAGCGTTCGCGAGTAGTGGAACTCCGCGGGCGCGATCTCCAGCGTGCGGGCGCCGTGCGATCGTGCGATCGCGACCGTCTCGTCGGTCGAGCCGCTGTCGACGACGAGGATGTCGAGCCGGTGCGCGCCGCGCTGCCTGCGCAGCATCTGAAGGCACGTGCCGATCAGCTCGCTCTCGTCGAGCGTGCGGATGACGACGCCGATCGTCGCGTCCGGCGCCGCGCCGTGGGCCGCATCCGATCCCATGAGCGACACCGTATAGCGTGCCCTTCGTGCGTCGCCAGCCGTTCGGCGAGTTTGCCGCCGCCGGCGAGAACCTAGCCGATCGTCTGGATCCGGGCGCCGGGCGCGTCGCCTACGCTTGCCGGCATGTCGAACCCCGGTTCCGCGACGCGCGCCGGCGACATCGCCGTCGTCGTCCTGACGTATGACCGCGTTCATCTCCTGCGCAGGTGCGTCGAGAACGTGCTCATGCGGACATCGCCGTCGACGCGCGAGATCGTCATCTGGAACAACGGCTCGACAGATCGCACGCGCGCGTACCTCGACGCGCTCGACGACCCGCGCATCCAGGTCGTCCACAGCGAGCGCAATGTCGGCTTCAACGGATACGCGCGCGCCTTCCGGCGCACCACGGCGCCGTTCATGGTCGAGCTCGACGACGACATCGTGGACGCTCCGGAGGGCTGGGACGCGATGCTGCGCGACGCGTTCGTGAAGCTCCCGGACGTCGGATTCCTCGCCGCCGATCTCGAGGACGACCCACACGATGTGGCGTCGCGCTACCGCCATCACATCCGCCCGCACGAGTACGTCGAGTCGGTGGAGCACGGCGTGCGCCTGCTGCTCGGACCGGCCGGCAGCGGCTGCGCGATGACGTCGCGCGAGATCAACGAGCGCGTCGGTGGCTTTCGCGAGCGCGAGAACGAGGTCTTCTGGCTCGAGGACGCCGCCTATATCGAGGACGTGCAGCGCCTCGGACTGCGGGCGGCCGTGCTCGCCGACCTCGTCGTGCACCACACGGGCGGACCGCACTACGCCAAGGAGCCACCCGAGAAGGTGGAGTACTGGCGGCGCTACTGGGCCGGCCGCGCGCGGCGCGAGGCTGTCAAGCGGATCCTCGTGCGGATTCCGTTCGTGCGGCGCCTCAACGCGCGCTTCGGCTGGTTCGTCGCGCCGAGCTGAGCTCAGCCCCGGTCGTCATGCGCCGGCGTCGACCGCCAGCGACCCCAGCGCCCGCGGGAGGAACTCGCCGAGCCAGACCTCGAGCATCATGAGCGCGAGCAGCAGGTTCGCGTGGCCGGCCTGCCCCGCGCGCCACTCCGCGACGATCCGCGCGACCGCGGCGCGATCGCACACCTCGGCGTAGGCGGGGTCCGGGTCGAGCAGCAGGCGATCGACGAGCGATCCGCCGGCCGCACCGACCCAACTGCCGACAGCCTCGTTGAAGAACCCTCGCTTGCGCTTGGTCAGCACGGACGCCGGCACGAGATCGCGCGCAGCCCGCCGCAGCACATGCTTGCCCTGCAGGCGCCGGACCTTGTGCGAGGTCGGGATCGTCGCGCAGAGCTCGACGAGCTCGTGATCGAGGAACGGCACGCGGACCTCCAGCGAGCAGGCCATCGAAGCGCGGTCGAAGTACGTCAGCATGTCGTCGACCAGTCCGAGGCGGGCATCGAGGTACAGCGCGGCCTCCAGCGGCGCCGAGCCGGGCGCGTCGTCGAGGCGACCGCGCACCACGGCCTCCGCGGCGTCGGCATGGATTGCCAGCGCCCCGCCGAAGAGCTCGTCGCGGACGTCTCGATGCACGAGCCCGCTCGCCATCAGCACGCGCTGGATCGGATCGGGCGCCTGCAGCGCGTCGGCCAGTCGGCCGGCACGACCGGGCCCCCGGCGCAGCACGCCGGCGCCCCCGGCGCGCAACGCGCGCGGCATGCGCGACCACTGCTCGGCCAGCGATGCGACGCGGTGCTTGCGATAGCCGCCGAACAGCTCGTCCGCGCCCTGTCCGCTGAGCGCCACGGTGACGTGCCCGGACGCCAGCTCCGAGAGCGCGAGGAAGCCGAGCGACGAGAGGTCGGCGAGCGGCTCGTCGAGATGCCACACGAGCCGCGCGAGCTCCTCTGGATCGCTGCGCAGCCGGACTTCCAGCTCGTGGTGGTCGGCACCCAGCGCGGCGGCGACGAGGGCGGCGTCGGGCAGCTCGGAGTCCTCGCCGGCGAAGCCGACGGCGAAGGTCTGCACGGGCTCGCTCATGTGGCGCGCCATCAGCGCGACGATCAGGCTCGAGTCCAGGCCGCCGCTGAGCATCGCCCCGAGCGGCACGTCGCTCATCAGCCGCATCTCGACCGCCTCGTCGAGCTTGTCGAGCACGATCTCGGCCCATTCCTCGGTTGTCCGCGTGCTCGGATCGGGATCGGGAGCGGGGTAGTGCCACCAGCTCTCCACCCTCGCCTCACCGTCCTCGACGACGAGCCGCTCGCCCGGACCCAGCTTGCGCACCTGGCGCAGCGGAGTCATCGGAAAGGGGACGAAGCCAAGCGTCAGATACGCGGCGATCGCCTCTGCGTCGAGCTCGCCGCTGACGAGCCCGCTCGCGAGCACGCACTTCAGCTCGGAGCCGAAGATCACGAGATCTCCGACGAGCGCGTAGTAGAGCGGCTTGATCCCGAGACGGTCGCGGATCAGCACGCCGGTGCGCGCCGCCGCATCCCAGGCCGCGACGGCGAACATGCCGCGCAGATGCTCGGCGAGGCCCGGGCCGTGCTCCTCGTAGAGATGGGGGAGCACCTCGGTGTCGCAGCGGCTGCGCAGGACATGACCGCGAGCGCGCAGGCCTGCTCGCAGGGCGGCGTGGTTGTAGATCTCGCCGTTCTGCGCCGCCCAAACCCCTGCATCCTCGTTGCCGAAGGGCTGGTGCCCGCCCTCTACGTCGATGATCGAGAGCCGGCGGGCGCCCAGCGAGCAGCCGTCGGTCAGCACGAAGCCTGCGTCATCGGGGCCGCGGTACTCCATGACATCGGTCATGGCTCGCAGGACGTTCTCGGGCAGGGGGGGTTCGTCACCGCCGTCGAGCCGGAACGCACCGGTGATTCCACACATGGCACCTACGGTAGAGCCATGCTGCTGCGGCTGACCTACACGTCCGTCCAGTGGGCGGCGAACGCCTGAGCTCGGTCGATCAGGAGCTGGGGATGCCGCGACGCAACGTCGCTCGCAGGCGCTGGCGCCGGCGCAGGAGCGCTACGACGGCGCGGTCGGGATGGCGCGGCGACCGGCTGATCGCCGCAGCGCCGTAGCCCCACAGCATGCCCAGCGCCGCGGGCTGAGAGCGGGCCCGATACAGCGCGCGAAGGGCGAGATAGCTCGGCCGGTAGCCCATGTACCACGAAGCGCGGCCGAGCGCCGCACCATGATGCAGCGACGTCAGCTCGCGCCCCCCCTCCGGGCGGTTGTGTCGGAACGGAAGATCAAGGAACGTCTTGGTCTTCATACCGCGCAACTGCACGCGGAGCTCGTCGAGACCGTCCCATCCCATGCAGGGCTCGAGCTCGAACAGGTCGAGAACGCAGTTCCAGCGGTAGGCGCGCGAGGCACCCCATACGGTGGACTCCGCCTTGCTGCGCCGCACCCAGACGCCGTGCTCCTGCTCCATGCAGGTTCCGCTCGCGATCCCGAGCATGGGATCGGCCTCGAAGCGCGCGATCAGCTGGTCGCAGTAGGTGTCGTCGAAGTCGATGTCGGCGTCCATCTTTATCACCACGTCGGGGGCGCGCTCGAGCGCTGCGACGCCATCGCAGAACGCCAGCAGCGCGCGTCCCTCGCGACGCCCTGCCGCAAGCCTCGCGCCGCCCTCGCCCTGCGCGCGGTCGATGACGCTCAGCCACGGAAGCGCGGACGCGAGCTCGGCGATCAGATCCCTGGTGCCGTCGGTCGAGCCATCGTCGACGACGAGCCATGCGCTGGGAGGGCGCGTCTGTGCGGCGAGCGCCGCCGCGAGCCGCTTGAGGTTCTCCTGCTCGTTGCGGGCGGGCGTCACGACGACGTAGTCCAGGCCGCTCACGTCTTCAGCGCCGTTTCGCCGCGGCGCCGGCGGCAGACGCCAGCGCGCGCAGATGGCCGCGCCGCGCCGCGCTGTCGTGCATGTTGACGAGGGCATGCGTCATGTGACTGAGCATGACCCCACCGGCCTCCGCCAGCGCGGCGGCCCTGCCGGCGTGCTTTCTGGCGTAGCGCACGCGACCGCGCGCGTAGACTGCGAGCAGGTCGTGGCGGGAGCGCGAGGCGCCCCCTTCGTGCTGAACCGCGGCCCGCGGCTCGAAGCGCACATCCCAGCCGGCGGCGCGCGCACGCGCGCACAGGTCGATGTCCTCGCAGTACATGAAGTACCCCTCGTCGAGCGGCCCGATCTGCTCGAGCGCGGCGCGCCGCACGAGCATGCACGCGCCCGACACCCACTCGGGCGAGCCGCTCGTCGCATACGCCGCCGGATCGCGGACCTGCTCGTCGGTCCAGCTGGCCAACGGCCACAGGCGGTGCAGGAACAGCGCCTGGGCGTAGGTCGAGCGCCGGCGTGGAAAGCGAAACTGACTCCAGGCCAGCGAGCCGTCGGACTCGAGCAGGCGCGGGGCGACGATCGCGGCGCGCGGTTCGCGCTCGAGCACCTCGACGAGCGCGCACAGGCTCGCGGGCGCGATCCGCGCGTCGGGGTTCAGCAGCAGGACGTACGGTGCCTGCGAGCGCGCAACTCCGATGTTGCAGCCGGCCGCGAAGCCGCGGTTGGAGGGCGCTCGCACCACGTCGACCGGCAGGTTCGCGACAGCTGCCGACGAGTCGTCCGGCGACGCGTTGTCGACGACGGTCACGGCGACCCATTCGAGCCCTGCCAGCGGGGCGACGCAGCCGCGCAGGGCACGGGCGCTGTTGTACGCGACGACGACGGCCTGCACGCGGGCGTCGGGTCGTGCCGCCGCAAGCTCATCGGCATCATCTCCAGCCCCCGCAGCATGACCTCCAGCCCCCGCAGTTTCCGCGCGCGCGTGCGATGACATCGAGCGGGACGGTATCGCCCGCGGGCGCGCGCGGGCCCTAGCCGAGTGGCCAGTCTGCCCGCGGCGACCGCCGGTACGCTCGTCGGCGATGGCCGAACGCACGCCACCGCCCGACGCGGGGGAGGAGCGATCTGCGCAGCCGGCGAGCGCGGATGCGATGGGCGATCGCGTGATCGGCGGCTTCGGCTGGGTCGGCGCGTCACAGGTCGCGATGCAGATCACGCGGGTCGTGGTGGCGCTGATCGTCGCGCGGCTGCTGACGCCCGAGGAGTACGGACTTGCGGCGCTGACGCTCGTCTTCGCGAGCCTCGTGCTCGTGTTCTCGGACTTTGCGCTCGGGGCGGCGCTCGTACAGCGCAAGACGCTGACGGAGGACGACCGCAGCACCGCGTTCTGGACGACCGTCGGGTGCGGCGCGCTGTTCACCGTCCTCGGCGTCGTGCTCTCGGGTCCGATCGCAAGCCTCTACCGCGAGCCCGATACGCAGCCGCTGTTCGCGGTGCTGTCGCTGAGCTTCCTGATCACGGCGCTCGGCGCGACGCAGCAGGCGCTGCTGCTGCGCGACATGAACTTCCGCCGGCTGGAGCTGCTGACGATCGCAGGAGCGCTGGCCGGAGCTCCGATCGCGATCGCCCTCGCGGCCGCCGGCACCGGGCCGTGGGCGATCATCGGTCAGCAGCTCGCGGTCGCGCTGGCGACGACTGCGCTGATGTGGCGCGGGTCGTCGTGGAAGCCACGGCTGCGCTTCTCCAGGGCCAGCCTGGGGGACCTGTGGTCGTTCAGCGGATACGTCGTCGGACACCGGCTGTTGTTCTACGCGCACGCCAATGCCGACCGCTTCATCATCGGCCGCTTCATCGGCCCGGCGGCGCTCGGCGCGTACGCGATCGCCTACAACGTGATGCTGCAGCCCGCTGCGCGGATCGGCGCGCCGCTGCAGCGCATCCTCGCGCCGGCCTTCGCGCGCATGCAGGACGAGCCCGAGCGCATCGCGGTGGCGTGGGCGCGCGTCGTGCGGCTGATCGCCGCCGTCTCCGTGCCCGCGCTCGGCGGCCTGATCGTCGTCGCTCAGGAGTTCGTCGCCGTCGCGCTCGGCGACAAGTGGGCGCCGGCGGCACCGATCATCCAGATCCTCGCCTGGGTCGGGATCCTGACCGCGCTGCAGAGCATCAACATGGACGTGCTGATGGCGCGCGACCGCACGTCGCTCATGTTTCGCTTCTCGCTCGCGTTCGTTCCCGTGCACATCGCGGCGTTCGCGATCGGCGCGCAATGGGGTGTCACAGGCGTCGCCGTCGCCTACGCCATCTCCAGCACGCTCGTCGAGCCGTGGCTCACGGTGCTGGCGGCGCGAGTGCTCGGCGTGTCGCCGATGGTCTTCGTGCACGCGATTGCCGGCGTCTTCCAAGCGGGCGCGGTCATGATCGGCGCGCTGTTGCTGGCCCGTATGGCGCTGATCGAGGCCGGGGTTCCGACGGGCGCGCGGCTTGCCGCCCTGATCGTGCTCGGCGCGCTTGTCTACGTTCCGCTGTGCGCGTGGCGGGCGCCGGATGTCGCACGCGACGGTCGCGCGCTGCTCGCGCGCGCACGGCGACCGCGCCGACTTGCCGCAGCGCAGCCCGCGGAGTCCTGACCTGCCTCCCGGTTGCGGCGCGGCGACATCCAGCGCCCGTGGCGCCGGCGTCAGCCCGAGTCGTCGAACGTGCTCGGCGATGGCGGAGGTGGTGGCGCAGCGGGCGGCGCCACCGGTCGCCGTGGGATGCTGGGCGGGCGCACGCTCGGGCGCGGCTCGGGCGCTGGGCGCGCCCGCGCGGGCGCGCGTACGGCCGGCCGGCGGGCACGGGCGCCCGCAGCCGCCCGGCGCGCGGCCGCCGACCTGCGGCGCGCCGCCGCCGACCTGCGGCGCGCGGCCGCCGACCTGCGGCGCGCCGCCGCCGACCTGCGGCGCGCCGCCGCCGACCTGCGGCGCGCCGCCGCCGACCTGCGGCGCGCGGCT
>JBKHXR010000121.1:0-23061 GCA_046565905.1 Thermoleophilia bacterium
ACGACGACCACGCCCGGCACCGCCACGACGCCCGGGACCACGACCACGCCGGGCACGACGACGACGCCGCGCGGCGACGTCGGACAGCGACTGGACGACGTCATCCGCCGCCAGCGCGAGTTGCTGCGCGAGATCGAGCGGCTGCGCGACGAGGTTCGAAGCGGCGGGTAGGCGGCTCGCCGGGCGGGCCCTTTATGGCGAGTTGACCTCGCATATCGAGGTGAGATCGACACAGCCGCAGAGGACGACCGCGAACGCCCGCGCCGAGCTCCAGTCGGCTCGATCGCTCACCCCGCGCGCCGCGCGGTCAGCAGGTAGCGCCCCGCCTTGTCGGCCGGCACGCCCGCGCCCTGCGGCGCGAGACCGGCGTGACGCAGGTCGTCGTGCAGCTGCGCCTCGCTGAACGGCCAGAACGCGAAGCGCCCGCGGTGGGTCTGCACGCGTCCGTCGTCGCCGACGAGGGCGACCGCGACGTCGAACAGGTGCGGCTCGTCCCACGACTCGGGAACCGTCCACGAGTGGATCGGCAACCCGCGCCGGCCGTCGCGCACGACGAGCTGCTCGGCGACCTGCAGCCGCGAGCCGGCCGCCCGCACCTGCTCCCACGTCCGCGAGGTGACGACGAGCCGGCCGCCCGGGCGCAGCGTGCCGGCCATCGCGGCCAGCGCAGCGCGGCGGCCGGAGCGGCCGGCGGCGTGCGGCAGCGAGTTGCCGACGCAGAAGACGACGTCGAAGCGCTCCTCCCAGCCGCGCTGGGGCAGCTGCGCCCACGCGCACACCGACGCTTCGACGCGCACCCCGTGCTCGCTCGCCAGGCGGGCGGCTCGCGCGACCATCGCCTCGCTGGCGTCCGTCGCGACGACCTCGCAGCCGCGCAGCGCCAGCCCGACGGCGAGCGTGCCGATGCCGCACGCGCAGTCGAGCACCCGCGCGCCGGGCTCGACGTGGGCGGCGAAGGCGCCGGCGCTGCCCTGCGGCGCCAGCAGCGCGTCGGGCACGAGGAACTCGTAGACGGCCGCGATCGTGTCGTAGCCCGAGTCACCCATCGCGCTCGAGCTCCGCGCGCCACTGCGCCGCGCGCTCGCCCGCGCCGGCCGCGATCTGCGGCGACAGCCAGCCCTCGACGACGCGAATGCCGTGCAGCGCGCTCGCCAGCCACGTCTCGCGCCCGTCGAGCTCCTCGGGCTGCGGCGCGCGCCGGCGCAGCTCGACGCCGCGCTCGCGTGCTCGCGCGAGCAGCAGCCCGCGCGTCACGCCCGGCAGGGCCTGCTCGTCGCGCGTCGTGCAGAGCACGTCGCCCTCCCACCACAGCAGGCTCGACAGCGCCCCCTCCAGCAGCGCGCCGGCCCCGTCGCGCAGCAGCAGCTCGTCGGCGCCCTGCTCGCGCGCTCCGGCGCGCAGCGACGCGAGCAGCTCGAGGTCGGGCCCCTTGCGCAGCGGCATCGTCCGCGGATCGCCGCGCGGGCCGGCGAGCACGCGCGCCGAGCGCTGCGGCCGGGGCGCGGGCCGCAGCCGCAGCGCGAGCCCGCGAGCGGTCAGCTCGACACGCGGAAACCAGCGGCCCGCCGCCGGCAGCGCGGCGCTCGCGGCGGCCCGGAAGCGGCGCAGCTCGTCGCGATCGGCGCCCGCCTGCAGGCACGATGCGGTGAAGCGATCCCAGTGCGCGCCCGCGGCGCGCTGCACGCCGTCGGCGACGAGCCAGGAGTCGGCGACGAGCAGCGCGGTCGCCGGGGCGGCCGCGGCGACGAGCGCTCGGCCGTCCCACTGCATGACGGTGTCTAGGGTGTTGGCCACTCGTGACGACGTTGCTGATCGACAACTACGACTCGTACACGTTCAACCTCTACCAGCTCATCGCTTGCGTCGCCGGCGCCGAGCCGGTCGTCGTGCGCAACGACGAGGCCGACTGGCAGGCGCTCGCCGCGCATCGCTGGGACCGGATCGTCGTGTCGCCCGGCCCCGGCCGCCCGGAGCGCGAGCGCGACCTCGGCATCGGCCGCGCCGCGCTGGCCCAGCGCGAGATCCCGGTGCTCGGCGTGTGCCTCGGCCACCAGGGCCTGGCGCACGTCCACGGCGCCGGCGTCGTGCGCGCGGACGACATCGTCCACGGCGCCGTCAGCCGCGTCTTCCATCGCGGCGATGGCCTGTTCGCCGCGATCCCGCAGGGCTTTCGCGCCGTCCGCTACCACTCGCTCGTCGTCGAGCCGGCGCTGCCGCCGCAGCTGGAGGCCCTCGCCTGGGCCGGCGACGGCACGCTGATGGCGATCGGCGACCGCGGCCGTCCGGCGTGGGGCGTGCAGTTTCACCCGGAGTCGGTCGGCACGGAGCACGGCGAGCAGCTCGTCGCGAACTTCGTCGCGCTGTCGCCCGCTCGCCGCCGCCGGACCGGCGCGGCGCCGCTGCCGCGCAGCACGATCGTGCCCCGCGGCCGCGCGCCCGCGCGCGCCGGCGCCGGCGCCGGCGTGCACGTCGCGCATCGCGTCGCGGACGGCACGCCGGACGCCGAGAGCGCGTTCGCGACGCTGTTCGGCGACCGCGCGCACGCCTTCTGGCTGGATTCGAGCCTCGTCGACCCGTCGCTGTCGCGCTTCAGCTTCATGGGCGCCGCGATCGGCGGCCTCGGCGCGGAGCTGCGCTACGACGCCGGCGGCTCGCGACTGACGGTCACCTGCGGAGGCCAGAGCACGTCGCACGAGGAGACCCTCTTTGACTACCTCAGCCGTGAGCTCGGGCGCCTGCACACCGACAGCCCGCAGCTGCCGTTCGACCTCAACGGCGGCTTCGTCGGCTACCTCGGCTACGAGCTGAAGGCGGACTGCGGCGCCGCGGGCGCGCGCGAGTCGGAGCTGCCCGACGGGTTCCTGCTGCTCGCCGACCGGGTCG
This sequence comes from Thermoleophilia bacterium, assembly GCA_046565905.1. Taxonomy (GTDB): domain Bacteria; phylum Actinomycetota; class Thermoleophilia; order Solirubrobacterales; family Solirubrobacteraceae; genus CADCVQ01. Next base: position 2,884 of record JBKHXR010000121.1, read on the forward strand.
TCGCGATCGACCACGCGCTCGGCAGGACCCACCTGCTCGCGCTGAGCGACGGCGGCCCGCAGGAGCGGGCGGCAGCCGACGCGTGGCTCGACGCGACGCATGCCGCGCTGGCCGCGTTGCCGGTGCTCGCCGAGCCGGCGATGCTCGACCACGGGCAGGCGGCGCTCGAGTTCGCGCTCGCCCGCGGGCGCGAGCACTACAAGGCGAACATCGAGACGTGCAAGCGCCTGCTCGAATCCGGCGAGAGCTACGAGATCTGCCTGACCAACAGGCTCGAGCTGCCGGTTCTCGACGACACCTTCGAGCTCTACCGCGTGCTGCGCCGCGTCAACCCCGCCCCCTACAGCGCCTACCTGCGGATGCACGAGGGCGCGGTGCTGAGCTCCTCTCCCGAGCGCTTCCTGCGCGTGACGCGCGACCGCACGGTCGAGGCCAAGCCGATCAAGGGCACCGCTCCCCGGGCAGCCGAGCCGTCCGCCGACGCCGCGGCGCGCGAGGCGCTCGCGGGCAGCCCGAAGGACCGCGCCGAGCACCTGATGATCGTCGACCTGCTGCGCAACGACCTCGGCCTCGTGTCGCAGATCGGCAGCGTCCACGTGCCGAGGCTGATGGACGTCGAGAGCTACGCGACCGTGCACCAGCTCGTGTCGACGGTCCGCGGGCGCCTGCGCGACGACGTCGATCTCGTCGACTGCATCCGCGCGACGTTCCCCGGCGGGTCGATGACCGGCGCGCCGAAGCTGCGCACGATGGAGATCATCGACGCGCTCGAGGGCGCGCCGCGCGGGGTGTACTCCGGCGCGCTCGGCTATCTCGCGCTGAACGGCACGGCGGATCTGAGCATCGTCATCCGCACGCTCGTCGCGACGCAGAGCGGCGCCTCGATCGGGTCGGGCGGCGCGATCGTGATGCTCTCCGACGCCGACGAGGAGTACGACGAGATGCTGCTCAAGGCCCAGCCGCTGCTCGACGCGGTCAGCATGAGCGGCGCCGCGCTCGCGGCACGATCGGGCGAGCGGTCGTCGCCGTGAGGCCGGCGCGATCAGCCGGCGCCGGTCGACCGCGGCTGACGCCGCCCGTCAGCGGATGAGGACGGGCGTGCCGAGCGGGACGCGCTTGTAGAGCGCGATCACGTCGTTGACGCGCATCCGGATGCAGCCGTGCGAGGCGCGCGTGCCGATCGAGTACTCCTGGCCGGTGCCGTGGATCCCGACGCTGCCGCTGACGCCCATCCAGCGCGCCTTGAGCGGGTTCTGCGCGCTGCCGCCGGTGACCGTCGTGCCCGCGAGCTCGCCCGCCCATGGGCTGTTGGGCACCGACCAGACCGGGTTGACCTGCTTGCTCTGGATCGCGAACAGGCCGCGCGGCGTCGGGTAGCCCGGCTGGCCGACGGCGACCTTGTAGCGCCTGACGACCTTCAGGCGCTTGAACAGGCGCAGCGTGAACGTCGACTGCTCGATCGTGATCACCGTCGAGGCGCTGCGGCGCAGCTTGCCGGCCGTGACCTTCGGCCGGACGGAGATCAGCCGGGGCTTGAACACGCGCATGATCTGCGGATCGCTCAGCGCCGCGCTGATCCGCTTGGCGAGCGTCCTGTCGCCGATGTCGCGCCCACGCCTGGAGTGCGTCACGCGGACGCGGCGGATCGAGATCCTCAGCCTGGAGTCGCGCGGTGCGCGATACAGCCGCTTGTCGATGGCGCGCACGAAGCGGTCGACCGCGCCCTTCTCGAACGTCACCTTCAGCGGCACGTCGATGCGCCGCCCGCCCGACTCGCGACCGGCGTAGACGGCGCGCTTGGCGCTCGACAGCGCGTCAAAGGCCACGTTCGCGTCGGCCGTCTTGAGCTTCCACGTGATGTCGGCGGCCTGCACGGTGATGATCCCGCGCTCGAGGCGCGCGCCGTGGACGCTCTGCAGCTTCGCGGCGGCCTGGTCGACGGTCAGGCCGGCGAGGTCGGTGCCGGCGGCCGTGATGCCGCTCGGGATGCGCTCCCCGGGCAGCGGCGGCTGGGCGCCGGCCGGGGCGGAGGGGATCGCCGCGACGGCCGCGGCCGCGGCGCAGCAGAGAATGGCGATCCGCCGGCTCGACATGGCGGTGAATCTACTCGGCGGGGTACCGGCGTCACGCAGGTTGGCTGTCAGGCGCGGCCGTAGACCGGCACGTGGGCGCCGCTCACGATGCCCGAGCCGTCCTCGCACAGAAACCTCACGACGCCGGCGATCTGCTCCGGCGCGACCCACCGGTCCCAGTCGGCGTCGGGCATCGACGCGCGGTTGGCGGGGGTGTCGATGACGCTCGGCAGGATCGCGTTGGCGCGGATCCCGTCGTCGCGGTACTCGGCGGCGAGGACGTCGACGAAGGCCAGCACGGCGGCCTTGGCCACGATGTAGCCCGCCGCCCCCGCGAACGGCTCGAGCGCCGCGCGCGAGGATACGCAGACGATCGCGCCGCCGCCGGCCGCCTGCAGGTACGGGATCGCGGCGTGGCAGACGAGGTACGTCGGCCGCAGGTTCAGCTCCAGCTGCGCCTCGTAGTCCTCGACGGGCGTCTCGTGCACGCGCCCGGCCGCGGCGTAGCCGCCGACGAGGTTGACGACGGCGCGCAGCGGCGCGTCCCCGTCGGCGCCCGCGAGCCGGGCGACGGCGGTCGTCGAGTCGGCGTCGGCGAGATCGGCGCCCTCGAGCACCAGCCGCTCGTGCGCGGGCAGGCGTTCGCGCTCGTGCTCGGCGTAGACCGGCACGACGACGCGCCAGCCGGCGGCGAGGAACGCGCGCGTGACCGCGGCGCCGAGGCCGCCGCTGCCGCCTGTGACGAGTGCGCTGCCGGACATCCGCGCACGACACTACTCCTCGCATTTCGCGGTCTGTCCGCGACGGTTGGCACCGTGTCGCCCATGTTCGTGCGAGAGCTGCAGGACGGGGCGCAGGTCGACTGCGTCCTGATCGTCCGCGAGGCCGAGCTGCGTGCCGGGCGCGACGGCCGGCGGTACCTGCGCCTCAGCCTCGGCGATCGCACCGGGAGCCTGCGCGCGAACGTGGTCGACGACGTGGCCGCCGTGGCGGAGGTCGCCGTCGTCGGCGCCCCCGTCGGCGTGCGCGGGCGGCTGCGCGCGGGCGCCGGTCAGGGCGCCGAGCTCGAGCTGCGCGAGCTGCGTCCCGCCGCGGCGGGGACGTTCGAGCTCGGCGACCTCGTCGACGGGCCGGCGCGCTCGGCGGCGCAGATGGAGGCCGACCTGCGCGGGTTGCTCGCGACGGTCCAGGACCATGACCTGCAGCGGCTGCTCGACGCCGTCTTCGGCGTCGACTCGCCGCTGTGGGCGCGCTACCTGACGGCGCCCGCGGCCAAGCGCCTTCACCAGGCTTACCGGCACGGCCTGCTCGAGCACTCGCTGTCGGTCGCGCAGGCGGTCAGCGCGATCAGCGCGACCTTCAGCGATATCGACCGCGACGTGGCCGTGGCCGGCGCGCTGCTGCACGACATCGGCAAGCTCGACGCCTACGCCTTCGCGGGCGGCGCGATCGAGATGACCGATGCCGGCCGGCTGCAGGGCGAGATCCCGCTCGGCTACTACCGCGTGCGCGGGCTGATCGAGCGCATCGACGGCTTCCACCCGCGGACGGCCGAAGCCGTGCTGCACATCATCCTCAGCCACCACGGGTCGCTCGAGCACGGCAGCCCGATCGTGCCCTGCACGCGGGAGGCCACGCTCGTGCATTTCTGCGACAACCTCGGCGGGCGGCTGGGCTCCTTCGACCGGCTCGAGAAGCAGCTGCCCAGCGGCGAGCGCTGGTCGGGCTTCGACCGGGTGCTCGGCGGCGGGGCGTACTTCGCCGGGGCGGCCCGGGCGCCGCAGCAGCGCGAGGCGGCGTAGGGCAGAGCGTCCGCCCGGCCGGCGGCGGTCTGCGCCGCCGCGGCCCGCCGCGGCCTCAACTCTTCGCAAAAAGCGGGGCGAAGCGGCGCCGGGTGATCGGACCGCGCGCGAGCGGGCCCTATCGTGTCGCCCATGGCCAAGGACACGGAGAAGCTCATCCGCCAGCTCTCCCTGATCTCGTACCTGATGGCGGAGCGCCGCCCGGTGACCGCGCTGGAGATCCGCCGCGACGTCGAGGGGTACAGCGCGATGAACGAGGATGCCTTCGCGCGGCGCTTCTACGCCGATCGGTCCGAGCTCGACTCACTGGGGATCACGTTGACCGTCGAGCGCCCGGTCGACGGCGTCGCCGAGCAGGAGAACTACTCGCTGCGGCCGGAGAACTTCCACCTTCCGGCGATCGCGTTCTCCGACGCCGAGCTCGCCGCGTTGCAGACCGCGCTGTCGCTGCTCGACGGCGAGTTCGCCTACGCCGAGCCGCTGCGCCTGGCGCTGCAGCAGATCTCCTGGGGCCGCGCGAACCCCCTGCGCTCGTCCGAGCAGCGCGCGGTCGGCCTGGCGATCACCGCCTCCGCCGGCGGGCACGACCTGTCACAGCGGCTGGCGAAGATCGAGACCGCGATCTTCCGCAAGAAGACGATCACCTTCGACTACTACACGATGGCCTCCGGCGAGACGGGGACGCGCCGTGTCGATCCCTACCAGCTGCTCTTCCGCAACCCCGAGTTCTACCTGCTCGGCCACGCCCACGAGCGCGGCGCGCTGCGCGTCTTTCGCCTGTCGCGGATCCAGGGCAAGGTGGCCTACGCCACGAAGGCCGAGCACGACTTCAAGGGCCCGCCCGAGGGCTTTGATCCGCGCCCGTACGCGAACCGCGCCGTGTGGCAGTTCGGCGAGGTCGCCGGCCACGCCGAGATCGAGATCTCCGCGCGGATCGCCTGGCAGGTCGAGCGCCACTTCGGGCGCTTCGGCGAGGTGCAGCCCAGCGGCACCGACGGCGCCGTCGTCTTCGCCACCCCCTACGCCGACCGCCGCCAGCTCGCTGCCTGGGTGCTGCGCCTCGGCGAGCATGCGCACGTGCTCGGGCCGCCCGAGCTCGAGCGCGAGCTGGCCGAGCGGATCGACCTGCTGCACGAGCGCCACAGCGGCGCCGCGCTCGAGCTCGCCGCGCCGGTCGTCGTGACCGCCGACGAGCAGGCCGAGGTCGACGCGGCCGCCGCCGCTGCGCTCAACGGCGCGGCGCGGCGCACGGAGACGTCGATCCGCCCGGAGCGCTTCGCCCGCCTCGTCACGCTCGCCTCGATCCTCATCCAGGCCGGACGCGCCGGCATCCGGCTCGACGCCGCCGAGGTCTGCGAGCGGATGCAGATCTCCGATGCCGAGCTGCGCGAGGACATCAACGTCCTCAACGTCGTCAACTTCGGCGGCGGCTCGTACGTGCTCTACGCCGAGGTCGACGACGAGGGTCGCATCGAGGTCGACCCCGAGCCCTACTCGGACAACTTCGCCCGCCCGGCGCGGCTGTTGCCGGTCGAGGCCAAGGCGCTCGTCGCGGCGATCGACCTGATCGGCGAGCACCTGCCGGAGGGCTCGCTGGCGTCCGCCCGGGAGAAGATCGTGGCGGCGCTCGGCGACGACCCGATGCAGCAGGGGCTGCACGTCGCCGATGCCGGCGGCGACGACTCCGCGATCGCGCGCGTCGCGTCGCAGGCGATCAGCGCGCGCCGGCTGCTGGCGCTGGACTACTACAAGCCCAACGAGGACGAGTTCACGACTCGCGTCGTCGAGCCCTACGCGCTGGTCAACGGGCGCGAGGGCTGGTACGTCGCGTCGTTCGATCCCGAGCGGGGCGACGTGCGCCACTTCCGCCTCGATCGGATTCGTCACGCGGAGGTCACCGACACGACCTACCAGCCGCGCCCCGAGGTCAACCCCGCCGGCCAGCTCGACGGCTGGCTGCGAACCGGCGAGGTCGAGGCCTCGCGGGTCGCGCGCGTCTGGGTCTCCGCCGAGCGCGCGCGCTGGGCGCGCGAGGAGCGGCGTGTCGCCCAGGAGCTCGCCGACGGCTCGGTCGTCGTCGAGCATCCCTACAAGGGGACCGACTTCCTCGTGCGTGACATCCTCGGCGAGGCCGGCGACGCCGCGGTCCTCGAGCCTGCCGAGGCGCGCGACGCCGTCCTCGCGGCGGTCGCGCGGCTGCGCGCCGCCGCCGTTCGCTGACGCCGCGCAACGCCGTCGCGTCGGCCGCCGACGCCGGTCCACGCGTCGCGGCCGGCAGGAGTCCCGCCGCGAGCCGCAACCCGGTCTGTCATGGGGTCCCCAGGCCGAGAACACGATCGAGCGGGATAGACCTGCGAGGATCTCGGTATCGCATGGCACCAGAAGCTGGTGTGTCGCAGGGGGAAGTACGCGGGACGAGTACTGAGCGGGCAGCACGGCGTCGGATGTCGCCGGCGCTGACCATGACGATTGGAGTCTCATGCATCGCAGGATCCTCGTTGTATTGGTTGCGGCGGCGGTAGCGCTCGTCGTTGCGCCGGGTGTCGCTTCGGCCTTCACGACAGTGCCCGTCTGGCAGTGTCGCGGCAGCGCGGCCTGGACGTCGGTGTCGGGCCAGAACCGCGTCGAGCCGATCGTTGCCAACGGCAACATCAACACCGCCAACGGCGTCAGCCCGGATCGCGCGCAGTGCGTCAACAGCGAGACCGGCGCGGGCAACACCGCAACGCAGCTCGGCATCCCGCCGGACTTCCTCGGCGCCGTGACGGGCAAGGCGAGCACCGCGATCGTGCCGGAGCTCGGCCGCGCGATCGATCAGAGGCCCGCTGCCGAGGGCCGCGTGGAGGACCTGACGCTGCTGCTGGGCGCCAACGGGCCGACGCTCGGCGTCGGAGCGGCCAACGCCGTCGCGGCGGCGACGTGCGTCGCCGGATCCACCGTTCCGCGCTTCTCCGGCGACAGCCGGGTCGCGGACATCACGCTGGGCGGTCAGCCGATCGCGCTGGACAGGCTGCTCGACGAGCTGACGCAGGTGCTCAACCCGGTCCTCGGCGCGATCGTCGAGATCAAGGTCGACGAGCGCATCCAGACGGCCGACTCGCTGACCGTCAGGGCGCTGCACGTCAAGGTCCTGCGGGCCGGTGAGCCGGCTCCGCTCGTCGACCTCGTCGTCGGCGAGGCGAAGGTCGGGGCCAACGGGCCGGTCTGCGATCCCGCGCAGCAGAACACGGGATCGGGCGACCCGACCGGGCGCATCTGCCCCGCCGGATCGCTGTTCGATCAGCCGCGCAACCTGTGCGTCATCCCGGCGGGCACGAGTGGCTCGAGCCTCGGCGAGATCATCGTCGGGCGACCGTTCCAGGGGCCCAGCGGCGGCACGGTCATCCCGATCGACGTCGCGCGCCGCAGGTTCGGGCGTAGCCCCTGCCTGAGCTCCTCGGGCAGGCCGTTGTACGCGATCGTGGGCACGAACAGGCGTGACCGGATCACGGGCACGAACATGGCCGACCGGATCCTCGGGCGCGGCGGCAACGACCAGATCTCGGGCGGCCGTGGCAACGACTGCATCGAAGGCGGCACCGGCGGCGACAACATGTCGGGCAGCCTCGGCAACGACCGGATCTACGGCAGCAGCGGCAAGGACCACCTCAACGGTGGCCCCGGCCGCGATCGCCTGTCGGCCGGCAGCGGCAACGACTCGATCAACGCCGCGTACGGCGGCGGGCTCGTGCTCGGCGGCAGCGGCCGCGACTTCATCAACGTCGCTACCGCAGGCCCGCCGGCGACCGTCCGCTGCGGCAGCGGCTCCGACGTGGCGCGCATCAACAACAACGAGCGCCGCCGCACCAGTGGCTGCGAGCGGGTGGCGGTCTTCGGACCGAACGATCGCTGAGCTCTGACGGAATGCGGGCGGGGCTGGCTACAGTCCCGCCCGTGAGCCGTCGCGACGAGATCAGGATGTCCGATGCGGAGGTCGCTGCGTTTCTCGCCGAGGAACGCACCGTCATCTGCGCGACGATCGGGCGCGACGGCTTCGCGCACCTGATGCCGCTGTGGTACGTGATCCGCGACGAGGAGGTCTGGTCGTGGACCTTCGCGAAGTCCCAGAAGGTGCGAAACCTCGAACGCGACCCGCGCGCGACGCTCCAGGTCGAGGCGGGCGAGCAGTACCACCAGCTGCGCGGCGTGATGCTCAAGTGCGACGTCACGGTGCACCGCGACACCGAGGACGTCGCCGAGCTCGGGACGGAGCTGTTCACGCGCTACCGCACGGGCGGCGCCGGCGCACTCGACGAGGACGTGCGCCGGATGGTGCTCGCGCAGGCGCCCAAGTGCGTCGCGCTGCAGTTCCGCGTGCGCTCGCGAGTGACGTGGGATCACCGCAAGCTCGCCTCGGGCGTCTACTGATGAAGGGGCTGATCCTCTCCGGCGGCAAGGGCACGCGCCTGCGGCCGATCACCCATACCAGCGCCAAGCAGCTCGTCCCGGTCGCCAACAAGCCGGTGCTGTTCTACGGCATCGAGGCGATGGCGGCCGCGGGGATCGAGCAGATCGGGATCATCATCGCGCCGGAGACCGGCGCCGAGATCCGCGCCGCTGCCGGCGACGGCTCGCGGTTCGGCGTCGCGATCTCCTACATCGAGCAGGACCATCCCGGCGGGCTCGCGCACGCCTCGCTGACCGCGGAGGAGTACCTCGACGGCGAGTCGTTCGTCATGTACCTCGGCGACAACCTGCTGCAGGGCGGGATCACCGATCTCGTCGAGTCCTTCCGCGCGAGCAGCCCCGATGCGCTGATCCTGCTCACGCCCGTCGACGATCCCGAGAACTACGGCGTCGCCGAGCTCGAGTCCGGTCGCGTCAAGCGGCTCGTCGAGAAGCCGCCCGAGCCGGCGACGAACCTCGCGCTCGTCGGCGTCTACATGTTCACCGCGGGGATCCACGACGCCGCCCGCGCGATCTCGCCCAGCGCGCGCGGCGAGCTGGAGATCACCGACGCGATCCAGTACCTCGTCGACGACGGCAAGCGCGTCGAGCCGCACATCGTGCGCGGCTGGTGGAAGGACACCGGCCGGCTGGACGACATGCTCGAGGCCAACCGGCTCGTCCTGGACCGCATCGAGCCGCAGATCGACGGCGAGCTGATCGCGTCGCAGTGCGACGGGCGCGTCGTCCTCGAGCGCGGCGCGGTGCTCGAGCGCTCGACGGTGCGAGGCCCGGCGATCATCGGCGCGGGCACGCGGATCTGCGACGCCTACATCGGCCCCTACACCGCGATCGGCGAAGGCTGCCGGATCAGCTCGGCGGAGATCGAGCACTCGATCCTGCTGGAGGGCTCGAAGGTCGAGAATCTCGAGGGGCGCATGGAGTCTTCGCTGCTGGGCCGCAACGTCACGATCGCGCGCGGGGTGCGCCAGCCCCGCGCCTACCGCTTCATGGTCGGCGACAACTCCGAGATCGGGATCCTGTGACAGCGCGTCGCCGATCGACGGTCGCCGTCGCATGTCCGCAGCGCGGGTGCTCGCGATGAGGCTGCTCGTCACCGGCGCCGGCGGGATGCTCGGCCGCGCGGTCGTCGAGACCGCGGTGCGGCTCGGCCACGACGTCGTCGGCTGCACGCGCGCCGACCTCGACGTGACCGACGGCGAGGCGACACGCGAGCGGATCGCGGCGGCGCGCCCGCGGACGGTCGTCAACTGCGCCGCCTACACGGACGTCGACGGCGCCGAGTCCGACTGGCAGGCCGCCGAGGCGGTCAACGCGCAGGGCGCGCGCCACGTCGCCGCGGCGGCGGCGCGGATCGGCGCGTTCGTCGTGCAGGTCTCGACGGACTACGTCTTCGACGGCTCCAAGCGCGAGCCGTGGGTCGAATCGGACCGCGTCGGGCCGCTCGGCGTCTACGGCGAGACGAAGCTCGCGGGCGAGCGCGCGGTGGCGGCGGAGAACCCCTCGCACGCGATCGTCCGCACGGCCTGGCTGTTCGGCGCCGGCGGCAGGAACTTCGTCGACACGATGCTCACGCTCGGTGCGCAGCGCGACGAGGTCTGCGTCGTGACCGACCAGGTCGGCTGCCCGACATGGACGGGGCATCTCGCCGGCGCGCTCGTCGAGCTCGCAGAGCGCCCCGACCGGACCGGCATCCACCACATCGCCGGCAGCGGCTCGTGCTCCTGGAACGAGCTGGCGCTGGAGGTCTTCGAGCGCGCGGGGATCGACTGTCGCGTGCTTCCGGCGACCAGCGAGCAGTTCGTCCGCCCGGCGCGGCGGCCGGCCTACAGCGTGCTCGGCACGGAGCGCCCCGACGCGCTCGTCCTGCCGCGCTGGCAGGACGGCGTCGCGCAGTACCTTGCGACGCGGGTGACGGCATGACGGCGCGCCATCGCCCGACGGTCCTCGCAGCCGGCCCGCAAGGCGGGTGCTCGCGATGAAGCTGCTCGTCTGCGGCGGCGCCGGGTTCATCGGATCGGCCTTCGTGCGCGTGCGTCTCGGCGAGCACGGCGACGAGGTGACGGTGCTCGACAAGCTCACCTACGCCGGCAGGCGCGAGAACCTCGAGGGCCTCGACGTCGGGTTCGTCCACGCGGGCATCGAGGACGCCGACGCCGTCGCCGGCGCGATGCAGGGCGTCGACGCGGTCGTGAACTTCGCCGCCGAGACGCACGTCGATCGCTCGATCGCCGAGCCGGACGCATTCGTCACGACGCACGCCGTCGGCACGTGGGTGCTGCTCGAGGCCGCGCGCGCGGCCGGCGTGCGGTACCTGCAGGTCTCGACCGACGAGGTCTACGGATCGATCGAGGAGGGCTCGTTCACCGAGTCCTCGCCGCTGGCGCCGTCGTCGCCCTACAGCGCGACGAAGGCCGGCGCCGACCTGCTCGTCGCCTCCTACTTCCACACCTACGGCCTGGAGACGGTGATCTGCCGCGGCTCCAACAACTACGGCCCGCGCCAGTACCCCGAGAAGCTGATCCCGCTGATGGTGCTCAACGCGCTGCACGGCGACCCGCTGCCGGTCTACGGCGACGGCATGCAGGTGCGCAACTGGCTCTACGTCGAGGACTTCGCGCGCGGGATCGGCCACGTGCTCGCGCACGGCGCTCCCGGCGAGGTGTACAACGTCGGCGGGCCGGACGAATGCGCGAACATCGAGGTGGTGCAGCGGATCATCGAGCTGACGGGCGCCGATCCGGGGCTGCTGACGTACGTCAGGGACCGCCCCGGCCATGACCGCCGCTACTCGCTCGGCTCCGAGAAGGTCCGCGCGCTCGGCTGGGAGGCGCGGGTGCGCTTCGCGGAGGGCCTCGAGCAGACGGTCGCCTGGTATCGCGACAACCGGCCGTGGTGGGAGCCGATCCGCTCGGGCGACTACCGGGAGTACTACGCGCGCCAGTACGGCTCGCGGATCGGCGACTGACCCGCCGGCGACGCGCCGGGCCGTGCTACGACTGCAGGGAGGCGATCCTCCAGCCGCCGCCGGACCTCTCGAGCCGCAGCGTGTCGGTCTTCTCGTTGGAGCCCGAGCCCGAGATCACCTTCGCGGTCGCCGTGTCGCCGCTGATCGTGACGTCGTCGACCGTCAGCTCCTTGGAGGAGGCGTCCTTGAAGGCCTCGCGCACCGCGGTCGTGCAGTTGGTTCCCTGCCGCTCGAGCGTGTCGAGCAGCTTCTCGCTGAGCAGCCGCGTGCACATCCGCTTCGCGTCGTCCTCGCGCGCGGCCTCCTCCACGTTCTCGACGGCCGTCGCGACGGCCTTGTCCTCGCCGCTGAACTCCTCGGCGGAGTTGCGCGGCGCGGCCGACCCGCAGGCCGAGAGCAGCAGCGCCAGGACGACGATCGTGAGGGCCGGTCTCATCGGCGGGGAGCCTATCTACACTGGCCGGTGTTGACCCCCGAGCGCACGCCCTCCGCCGCACCGGTACCGCGCGGGCGCCACGCGCCCCCGCTCGAGGTGCGCCTGGAGGTCCAGAAGAACCGCCTGTTCGACGCCGCCGCGATCGTCTTCTCGAAGGCGGGTTACGCCGACGCGAGCGCCGAGGCGATCAGCCGGCAGGCCGGCATGTCGAAGGCGACCTTCTACGAGCACTTCGCCAACAAGGAGGAGTGCCTGGCGGCGCTCTTCGAGTACGCCACGGCGTCGTTTCTCGAGCAGCTCGTCGCGGCGTCGCGCGGTGCGGAGCGCAGGTTCGAGGAGCGCCACAGCGCCGGCGTGCGGGCGATCCTCGAAGCGATCGAGGCCGACCCGATGCTCGCGCAGGCGATCCTCGTCGAGACCGTCGGCGCCGGGCCGCGCCTGGCCGAGCTGCGGATCGCCACGCTGAACGCGTTCGCCCAGGTCATGTACGAGCAGACGGTGCGTGCCGCCGAGCTGACGGGCGGGCCGGCGTTCGCGTCGCCCGACGAGGCGTTCGCGATCGTCGGCGCGACGTTCGAGCTCGTCTCGCGCCAGCTGCGCACCGGCGAGCCCGCCCGCGTGCTCGATCTGCAGCCGCTGATCGAGCGGCTGATCATCGGCCTGCTGTCACAGCCACCGCACGCTTGAGCCGCGAGTTCGAGCTCGAGCGCCTCGAACGGGCGATCGTCGACTGCCGGCGCTGCCCGCGGCTCGTCGCGTGGCGCGAGCTCGTCGCGCGGGAGAAGCGCGCGGCGTTCGCCGCCGAGGACTACTGGGGGCGCCCGATCCCCGGCTTCGGCGACCCGCACGCGCGCGTCATGATCCTCGGGCTGGCGCCGGCGGCGCACGGTGCCAACCGCACGGGCCGCGTGTTCACCGGCGACCGCTCCGGCGACTTCCTGTTCGCCGCGCTGCACCGCACCGGCTTTGCCAACCAGCCCCTGTCGCGGCACGCCGGCGACGGCCTGCGCCTGCAGGACGCCTGGATCGCCGCGGCCGTTCGCTGCGCCCCGCCGGCGAACAAGCCGACGCCGGCCGAGCGCGACGCCTGCCTGCCCTACGCCCTGCGCGAGCTCGAGCTGCTCGGCGACGTGCGCGTCGTCGTCTGCCTCGGCGCGTTCGCCTGGGACGCGGCGCTGCGGATCCTCGCCGCGCGCGGCGTCGCGGTCCCGCGGCCGCGGGCGCGCTTCGGCCACGGCGCCGAGCTGGCGCCCGCGGGCTCACCGCTGCTGCTGGGCTGCTTTCACCCCAGCCAGCAGAACACGTTCACCGGCAAGCTCACGGCGGCGATGATCGACGCGGTGCTGCTGCGCGCGCGGCAGCTCGCCGGCGCGGCGCGCGGCTGACGGCCGCGGTCGTCAGCCGGCGATCTAGGGCGCGACGGCCTTGGCCAGCTGCTCGCCGCGCAGCAGCGCCGGCTCGTAGCCCGTGAACTGGATCGACAGCTGCCCGCCGCTCCGCGCCGCCTCCGGCAGCTGCCTGGTCAGCGACCACGCGCCGTTGCCGATCTTCGCGCTGTAGCGCAGGAACGCGGCGCTGCCGTCGGCGGCCGCGTAGCCGAGGCGGATCCGTACGACGCCGCGCGCCCGCCTGCTGATCGTGCCTGCGACGCGCAGCCTGCCGGCGCCGTCGATGCGCGTCGTGCGGCGCTCGAGCCCGGCCTTGCCGTTGGCGGCACGCAGCCGGACGTCGTCGGGCCGCACGCGCTCGTTGCCCGCGTAGCTCAGCGTCAGGATCCCCGTCGTCTTGCGTCGCTGCGCGCCGGACAGCCGGCGCTTGAAGCTGATCCTGCCGGCGGCGATCGGCACGCTGAAGCGCGTGCGCCTGCCGGAGGAGTGGTAGACGACCTGCACGCGCCCGCTCGCCCGCGCCGTGATCCGGCCGTACACGTCGAGGCGACCGTCGCGCACGCCGGCGCGGAGGATCTGCAGCTTGGCCGGGAAGGCCTCGCGCCGCTCCGGGGCAGCGGCGACCGTGACCGCGGCGGCGGCCGTCGCCGACAGCCCGCCTGCGTCCGAGGCGCGGTACGTGAACGCGTCGGTGCCCGTGAAGCCGGCCGCCGGCGTGTACGTGAAGGTCCCGTCGGCCGCGAGCGCGAGCGTCCCGTTCGCGGGCGCCGACACGACGCGCGCGGTCAGCGCATCGCCGTCGGGGTCGCCGTCGTTGGCGAGCACGCTCGGACCGTGCAGCGCCGTCGCGCTCGAGGTGGCGTAGGCGTCGTTGGCGGCGGTCGGCGCGCGGTTGACGGCGGCGCGCGGCGGCGCGGCGCGCAGGTCGGGCGGCATGTCGAAGGCCTCGCTCGCGGTCGTGGCGGCGCTGCTCGTCGTCGTCGCGCTGTGACCCATGCCGCGGGCGGCGAAGACCTGCCACAGCGTCGCGCGGTTCGTCCCGCCGAGCGCCTCGTCGGCCTGGAGGATCGCGTCGCGCGCCTCGATGAAGGACGGGTCGTCGGGCGCAAGGCGCAGGCCGCCCGTGACGAGCGCGCGCGCGACGCCCGGCTTGGCGGCGAGCGCGCGTCGCAGGTCCCACAGCGTCTGGGCCCAGATCTCGCCGACGTCGTGGACCTCGAACGGGCCGATCCGGCTCATGTCGCCGAGCGTGAACCCGCCCGCTCCCGCGCTGCCGACGGCCGGGCAGCGGGCCGCCCGCGAGCCGACGGGGCAGTCGACGCCCTGCCGGCGGAACCCTCCGGGAATGAGGTACTCGCCGATCTGCAGCTCGCCGTCGGTTGCGGCGGTGTCGACGACGAGCCCGTCGCCGACGAGGAAGTCCAGCGCGTACCAGTCGCTCCACCCCTCGCCGAGCGCGCTGGACTGCTTGGCGTCGATCCCGCGACCGCTGCCGATCGAGCGGCTCGTCAACCCGTGCACGTACTCGTGGTAGACGACGTCGGCGGCGTCGGAGGAGTTCAGCGGCGCGACGTTCGGCTCCTGCGCCGTGGGGCCGAACAGGTGCATCTCCATCCACGGCGACGCGCCGTCGGGCGGCGTCGACATGCTGGCGTTGTTGATCGCGTCGGAGTCGTTGGCCTCGGCATCCAGCGCGTCCGCGCCCTCGAAGTTGCGCGCCGCCGGCGTGAAGCCGATCGGCGGCGCCGCGAGATGGTCGTGCATCCGGTTGACGAGGTAGAACAGCTGCGTCGTCGCCTGCGCGCGATTCTGCGCCTTCGAGCCGCTGTCGGACGGGTCCCACGTGCAGCCCGGTGCTCCTCCGACGAGCGGGCACGGCGGGCTGGTGCCGAACGGCGTCACCGGATACTGCCAGCCGGTCTCCGGGCTGGCGGGGATGTCCTCGCCCGTGCTGGTGAAGCCGTCGTTGCCGTCGTCGTCGGCGTAGGCGTGCGCGTTCTCGCCGCGAAGCCGCTTGTCGCCGTCGGCGCGGCTCAGCCACGCCGGGTCGGCGGCCAGGTCGACGACCTCGGCCTCGCCGCCGTTCGCCGCGCCGGGGTGGTTGCGGTGGACGCCTGCACTCGACGCGAACTGCGTCAGCGACCGTCGCTTCAGCAGCTCGCCGTCGTCGGCGTCGACGACAACCTCGTACAGGTGGCCGTGCTCTCCGGTCACGTGAAGCAGCCATCCCAGGCGAGTGGTGGAGCCGTCGTTGAAGAGCGCCAGCCGAGCGCTGTCGCGATTGGCGAACGTCGTCGGGCGCTCCGGCCCGCGACCCGGCCGCGCGCGCGGCGGGACCATCGCGCCGCCGACCTCGCGCTTGGCGATCCCCAGCGCGGCGCTGGCGTCGAGGTCGGGCGTCAGCGAGGCGACGCGCAGGTCGTCGACCGCGGCGCCGCCGATGTTCAGCAGCCGGCCCTCGTCGTCGACGTTCGCCAGCAGCGTGTTGTCGTAGGCCGCGATCCCGCCGTAGGTCTGGACGTAGGCGAGATGCGTGACGCCGTCGGGCGAGCGGTAGCGGCTCGTCAGCCGCAGCGCGTCGAGCTCGTCGTCACCCTCCAGGCCGAAGGCGTCGCGGTGCGCGCGCACGTAGTCGAGCGCGATCTGCGCCGGCTCGGCCTGGCGTCCGGCGGTCAGGAAGCCGTGGCGCCGGGCGACGAGCCGCAGGGCGCCGGTGACGCGATCCGTCGAGACGACGGCGTGGTCGCCGAGCCGCCGGGCGAGCGCCGCGCGGGCCCGTTCGCTGGCGGGACGGACCGGCCCGCGATCGGGCGGGCGCCGGTCGACGTTCGGCAGCGTGCGTTCGGTACGGGGCGGAGCGGCGGCCGGCGCGGGCGCGGCGGCGGCGAGCGCCGAGAGCGCTGCGACGATGGCGACTGGGAGGCGGTTCATGCGGCTGACCGGGACGCGCTGAGATCGGGCCGGCGGCGCGATCCCGGCCGGCAGGGACGCGACGTCCTCGGCG
Organism: Thermoleophilia bacterium; assembly: GCA_046565905.1. Classification (GTDB taxonomy): domain Bacteria; phylum Actinomycetota; class Thermoleophilia; order Solirubrobacterales; family Solirubrobacteraceae; genus CADCVQ01. The sequence continues at coordinate 19,000 of JBKHXR010000121.1, forward strand.
GCCAGCACTCAGGTATACCGATCGCGCGCACCGTCGAACCCAAACACGCCGGCGCGCTCCCGGTTGCGCCGCACGGCCGGTAGCCTGGGATCGTGGTTCTCGACCAGTTCACCCCTGTGGTCCGGGACTGGTTCGAATCGGCCTTCGCGGCGCCGACCGACGTCCAGCGCCAGGCGTGGCCGGCGATCGCGACCGGCGAGCACACGCTGATCTCCGCGCCGACGGGCTCCGGCAAGACGCTCGCCGCGTTCCTCTGGGCGCTGGACCGCCTCGGTCGCGAGCCCGGCGGCGGCCGCGGCATCCGCCTCGTCTACGTCTCGCCGCTGAAGGCGCTGGCCTACGACATCGACCGCAACCTGCGCGCGCCGCTGCGCGGCATCGGCGCCGACCTCAGCGTCGGCGTGCGCACGGGCGACACTCCGCAGCGCGACCGCGCGGCGATGCGCCGCAATCCGCCGGACATCCTGATCACCACGCCGGAGTCGCTGTACCTGATGCTCTCCAGCGGCGCGCGCGAGCTGCTGACCGCGGTCGAGGCGGTGATCGTCGACGAGATCCACGCCGTCGCGGCGACGAAGCGCGGGTCGCACCTGGCGCTGACGCTCGAGCGCCTCGCCGCGCTGCAGGACGGCGACCGCGAGCCGCAGCGGATCGGGCTGTCGGCGACGCAGAACCCGCTCGAGGAGGTCGCGCGCTTCATGGTCGGGCCGCGGCGGACGTGCACGATCGTCGACACCGGCGTGCGCAAGCCGCTGGACCTGCGGATCCACGTGCCCGTCGAGTCGATGACCGAGCTCGACCAGCACGTCGGCGCCACCGCCGTCGATCCGCTCGACCCGCTGACGGGGACAAGCAACGAGGCCACGCGGCAGTCGATCTGGCCCGCGATCTACCCCGAGATCCTGCGCCTCGTCGAGCAGCACCGCTCGACGATCGTCTTCGTCAACGCGCGGCGCGGCGCCGAGCGCCTGGCGCTGCGGCTCAACGAGCTCGCCAACGCCGACCTGCCCGAGGACGCGCCCCGGCGCGAGATCGCCCGCGCCCACCACGGCTCGCTCGCGCGCGAGGAGCGCCTCGTCGTCGAGGAGATGCTGAAGGCCGGCGAGCTGCCCTGCCTCGTCGCGACGTCGTCGCTGGAGCTCGGCATCGACATGGGCGCCGTCGACCTCGTCCTGCAGGTCGAGTCGCCGAAGTCCGTCGCCCGCGGGCTGCAGCGGATCGGCCGCGCCGGGCACAACGTCGGCGACGTCTCCAAGGGCCGGATCTTCCCCAAGTTCCGCGCCGACCTGCTCGAGTGCGCGGTCGTCTGCAAGCTCATGCGCGCCGGCGAGATCGAGCCGACGGTCGTCCCGCGCAACGCGCTCGACGTGCTCGCCCAGCAGATCGTCTCGATCGCGGCGTCGCAGCCCGAGGACGAGCCGTTCGCCGTCGACGACCTCCACGCGCTCGTCACGCGCACCCACTCCTACGCCGAGCTGTCGCGCCCGTTGCTGGAGAACGTGCTCGACATGCTCGACGGCCGCTACCCCTCGCAGGAGTTCGGCGAGCTGCGCGCGCGGATCGTCTGGGATCGCGTCGGCGGCACGATCCGCGCCCGCAAGGGCGCGCGTCAGCTCGCGATCACGAACGCCGGCACGATCCCCGACCGCGGCCTGTTCAGCGTCGTGCTGCCCGACGGCCGGCGCGTCGGCGAGCTCGACGAGGAGATGGTCTACGAGGCGCGCGCGGGCCAGACGTTCCTGCTCGGCGCGTCGACCTGGCGGATCGAGGAGATCGGCCGCGACCGCGTGATCGTCACCCCGGCGCCCGGCGCGCCCGGCGCGGTGCCGTTCTGGAAGGGTGACGGCATCGGCCGGCCGAAGGAGCTCGGCAGGGCGATCGGCGCGTTCAGCCGCTGGGCCGTCGAGCAGGACGCCGAGACCCTGCAGGCCGACTACGACCTCGATGCCTTCGCGGCGCGCAACCTGCTCGCCTTCCTGCGCGAGCAGCAGGACGCCACGCGCGTGCTGCCGAGCGACCGCACGATCGTCGTCGAGCGCTTCCGCGACGAGATCGGCGACTGGCGGCTGTGCGTGCTGTCGCCCTACGGCGGGCGCGTCCACGCGGCATGGGGCCTGGCGCTGTCGCGCCGCATCCGCGAGCGCTACGGCCTGGAGTCCGACGCGATCTGGTCCGACGACGGGATCATCGTCCACCTGCCCGACGCCGACGAGCCGCCCGGCGCCGAGCTGATCCTCGTCGAGCCCGACGAGGTGCAGGACGCGGTCGTCGCCGAGCTCGCCGCCAGCGCCCTGTTCGGCGCCCGCTTCCGCGAGAACGCCGGCCGCGCGCTGCTGATCCCGCGCGCCTATCCGGGCAGGCGCACGCCGCTGTGGCAGCAGCGGCTGAAGTCGCAGTCGCTGCTGGAGGTGGCCAAGCGCTACCCCGACTTCCCGATCATCCTCGAGACCTACCGCGAGTGCCTGCGCGACGTGCTCGACGTGCCGGGCCTGGAGGAGCTGCTGCGCGGCCTGCACTCGCGCGAGCTGTCGCTCGTCGAGGTGCAGACGCCGACGGCGTCGCCGTTCGCCTCCTCGCTGCTGTTCGACTACGTCGCGACGTACATGTACGAGGGCGACCAGCCCAATGCCGAGCGGCGCGCGGCGGCGCTGTCGCTGGACCGCGAGCTGCTGCGCGAGCTGCTCGGCCAGGAGGAGCTGCGCGAGCTGATCGACCCCGGCGCGCTGGAGATGGTGCAGGACGACCTCCAGCACCGCTCCGACCGCAGCCGCGCGGAGACGCGCGACGCGCTGGCCGACGTGCTGCGCCGCGTCGGCGACCTGACGACGAGCGAGATCCACGACCGCGTGCTCGCCGGGACGGATGCGGACGCGATGCTGGCGGCGCTCGTCGCCGAGCGCCGCGCGATCTCGCTGCGGATCGGCGGCGAGCAGCGCTGGGTCGCGGCCGACGACGCGGGCCTGTACCGCGACGCGCTCGGCGCCGTCCCGCCGGGCGGGCTGCCGGAGGCGTTCCTGCACGACGTGCCCGACGCCTTGGCCAAGCTCGCCGCGCGCTACGCCCGCACGCACGGCCCGTTCACGACCGGCGAGCTGCGCGCGCGCTACGGCGTCGATCCGGCGGCGGTGCTCGAGCGCCTCGAGCGCGACGGCGAGATCGTGCGCGGCGAGCTGCGTCCCGGTGGCCGCCCGGGGGAGCCGGAGTGGTGCGACACGGAGGTGCTGCGGCGGCTGCGGCGCGCGTCGCTCGCGGCGCTGCGCAAGGAGATCGAGCCGGCCGACCAGCGCGCGCTGGCGGCGTTCCTGCCGTCGTGGCAGGGCGTCGACCGCCATCCGGCGGCCGGCGCCGGGATCGACCGGCTGCGCGAGGCGCTCGTCCCGCTGCAGGGGCTGGCGCTGCCCGCCGAGGCCTGGGAGCGCGACGTCCTGCCGCGGCGGCTCGGCGCGTACTCGCCGACGTGGCTGGACCAGCTCTGCGCGTCGGGCGAGGTCGTCTGGATCGGCGCCGGCACGCTCGGGCGCTCGACGGGGCGGGTCGCGCTGTACTTCCGCGACGACGCCGAGGCGATCGGCCGGCCGGCGGTCGCGCGGGGGGCGTCGGCGCGGGTGCCGGGCGAGCCCGAGCACGAGCTGATCCGCGAGCGCCTGCTCGCGTCGCCGTGCTTCTTCACCGACCTGCTCGCCGACGTCGCGCTCGAGCCCGAGCAGGTGCAGGAGGCGCTGTGGGACCTCGCGTGGGCGGGCGAGGTGACCAACGACGCGTTCGCGCCGCTGCGCGCGCCGCGCCTGACGCTCGCCCGCGCCCGCCATGGCGGCTCGCGCCATGGGGCGGGCCGGCGGTTCGGCACGCGCCGCAGCGGCGCGTCGGCCGTCGTTCAGGGCCGCTGGGTCCTGACCGACACGATCTTCCGCCGCGAGCCGGAGGTCGGCCAGCGGCGCCGCACGCTGGCCGAGCTGCTGCTCGAGCGCTACGGGATCGTCACGCGCGAGCAGGTGCTCGCGGAGGGGATCCCGGGCGGCTTCTCCATCCTCTACGACGCGCTGTCGCAGCTCGAGACGCTGG
>JBKHXR010000122.1:0-17893 GCA_046565905.1 Thermoleophilia bacterium
CGCCCGCCGCGGGATCACCACCGCCGGCCGCGGGATCACCACCGCCCGCCGCAGGATCACCACCGCCGGCCGCAGGATCACCACCGCCGGCCGCAGGATCGGCACCGCCCGCCGCAGGATCAGCACCGCCGGCCGCGGGATCGGCACCGCCGGATGCTGCGTCCGCGGCTGCGGCGCCGCCTGCCGCTCCGGCTGCGGCCGCGGCCGCTGTCGTCGCCGCCTGAGCGGTCTGACCGGCGGCTGCGGTCGCCTGACCGGCGGCCTGCTGGCCGGCGGCTGCGGCCTGCCCCGGCGCCGCCGCCGCCTGCTGCGCCGCCGCTGCCGCCTTCGCCGGCGCCGCCGCCGCCTGCTGCGCGGCGCCGGCCGCTTGCGTTGTGGCCTGCTGAGCCTGCTGCGCGCCCTGCTGCGCCTCGCCGATCACGCCACCGGAAGCGGATGGCGCAGCGCCCGCACCGGTGGGCGGTGCAGCGTCGGCAGACGGGGCGGAGGCAGGGGCATCGGCCGCGGCGGCAGCGCCCGTCGCGACAGGGGTGTCGGTGGCGGCGGCGGTGTCGCCGGCAGCGGGCGCCGCGGCGGTGTCGCCGGCGGCGGGCGCCGCGGCGGCCTCGCCGGCGGCCGTCTGCGCAGCGGCAGTCTCCGGCGTCTGCGCAGCAACGGTCTCGGCAGCGGTGGTCTCGGACCTCTCGTCGGCGCCCGAAGCGTCGGTCCCAGCATTCGCATCCGCCGCGGGCTCTGCGTTCTCGCGACTCGCGTCGCCCGCGGCCTGGTCGTCGCTCGCCGCTGCGCCGGTCTTCGTTCCCGTGCTCGCGGCTGACGCGCCCTGCTCAGCGGAAGCGCCGGCGGCGGCATCGCCGGCGGCCGGCGGGGTGCTCGTCGCCGCTGAGGCCGCGTCCGGCGTCCCGACGCTCGCGCCGCCGGGGGCGGGCTCGCCGCTCGCAGCCGACTGCGCCGGCGTACCGTCGGAGCTCTTGGATTCCGCCGCTCCGGCGCCCGCGCCGGCGGGTTCGGCGGCCGAGGTGGCGGGCGCGTCCGCCGCGCCGCCCTTGCCGTCGCCGGCGCCGCCCTCGCCAGGCGTCGAATCGGCGCTGCCGGCCGCGGTCGTTCCGCCGCCCGGCGCTGCTACCTCGGTGCCGCCTGCCGGCTTCTCGACCGCTGCGCCGTCGCCGTCGTCGTCGCCGCCGCCGAGGAGGTCCTCGCCGAGTCCTTCGAGGAAGCCCTTGTCCTTGTCGTCGTCGGTCATGTCATGCCTGCATCATCGTCATGCCGCCGTGGGCCACTTCGAGCTCCTCGCCTGCCACGGCACCGCCTCCGGCGGTGAGGACGGGGCCCGTCCACCGCACGGGGAACGCCTCGGCGAACGACCATGCCCTCAGCGCCTTGCCGGTCGAGTCGAGGAACGTCACGGTCATCGCGTGACGGTCGGCGCCGAGCCGCGTCCCGGCGAACCACTCCTCGACCGCCCGGCTCGTGACCCCGCCCGACAGCACGAGGTTCGGATAGCTCAGCTGCCCCGGGAGGCGGTGCACGAGATCGTTGATGCCGCCCTCGCGGTACTCGAGGATGTCGACCTGCGCCTCGAGGCCGCGGATCGACGCGAAGGTTCCGAGCGTGCGCCCGAGCACCTCGGCGGTGAACGCCATCGATGCGTGCGTGGTGATCTGCTGCACAGCCTGCGATCCCGCCATCGTCATGTGTCCTGGCCGCTCATGTCAGAGCGAGTCGTCGAGGAGGAGGCCGAGACGCTCGCGCCCGTCGCGCAACTCGCCGCGCAGGCGCTCGAGCACGTAGTCGGCGAGCGCCTCGAGGTCGGGTGCAGCCGACGGCGCCGGCATCGACCGCTCGTGGCTCGGCGCCGACGACGCCTGGACACGTGCGAGGGTGGCCGGGGCGATCGGTGAGATCGGGGCGATCGCGCTGGGCGGCGGTGCGGGCCGCGCGATTGCCGCCGCCGGTGCGAGCGCGGGGGCGTCGGCTGCGGCGGGAGGCGCTGCGGCCCGAAATGCCGTCAGCACGGCGCTGCGCGTCGGCGCCGGTCGCGCGGGAACGACAGCCGGCGAGGGCGCGGCCGGCGAGGATGCGGCCGCCGACGACGCGGCCGGCGAGGATGCGGGCGCCGACGACGCGGCCGGCGAGGATGCGGGCGCCGACGGCGCGGCCGGCGAGGGCGCGGCCGCCGACGACGCGGCCGGCGAGGATGCGGCCGCCGACGGCGCGGCCGGCGAGGGTGGCCCGCCAGGGCGAACTCCTGACCCCGATCGGGGCGCGGGGGCCGCCGCGGCCCACGGCTCGGAAGCCGGCACGGCGACGGTCGCGCGCGCCGAGGTCGCGCCTGGGTGAGATCGCGTCTGCACCACGCTGGGCGGGATCTCGCGAGGCCTCGCGGAGACGGCGGACACGCGCGTGATCCGCGCGGTGCGAGGGCGATCGGTGCTCACGTCGCGCCGCCGGGAGTCGCGCACCGCCACCGGACCGGGAGCTGATGAGCCCGGCGGATGCCGGCCGTCGCGCTGTTCGCTGGTCGGCGCGGTGCTCGGCCGCGCGGGCATGTGATCGGGCGACGCCGTGAGCGGTGGCCGCGGCGGCGGGGACGACGCCTGCACCTCCGTCACGACGCCGGCCGGCGGCGAGGCGACGACCGGCTGGCGCAGCAACGCCGCCGACGCAGACGGCGCCACGGACTCGCTGCGCGGCGGCGACGACACCGCTGGCGCGTTTGCCGGCGCCCGACTCGGCTGCATGGGCGGCGAGGCCGAGAGCGCTCTCTGCGCACCCGCAGCGTGCCTGCTGGACGCAGCCGGCGTCGGCGGAGGGGTGGCCACTGGCGACGAAGCGGGCGGCGGCGGAATCGTGACCGGTGGTCCGGGCGCGGACGCGGCGGAGGGCCGCCCGGATGCCGCAGCAGGCCCGACCTGCGCGGGCGCGGAATCCGACGTGGCCGACGGCGGCGCGCCGGCAGGAGGAGTTGCCGCGGGTTGCGCCGAGGCTTCGGCCGCCGGCATGCCCGCCGACGCCGCGGGCGGGGACGAATCCGCCGGCGCGCCCCCAGCCACCGCGGCCGGGGCAGGCGACGACCTCGCCTCGTCCACTGCCGCAGGCGGCGAGGACGGCGCAGCCGAAGCCGGCGGCGAAACCAGCGCAGCGGACGCGGCTGACACCGCAGACGCCGCCGACGCCGGCGCCGACGGCGCAGCCGAGGCGGGCACCGATGCGGGCGCAGACGAAACCGCTGCCGGCGGCTGAACCGAGACCGGCGCCGGCGAGACCGGCGCGGCCGGCTCGACGGAAACCGGCGCCGGCGACAGATCCGAAGCGGCCGAAGGCCGCACAGCGCTGGCCGGCGCAGGCGGCCGAACGGCCGCCGGGGAGACGGGCCGATCAGGCACGGCCGCGGACGTCTGCGATCGCGCCGGCGCTGACGCGGTGGGCTGCGCCTGCGCGGACGTCTGCGATCGCGCCGGCGCGGACGCGGTGGGCTGCGCCTGCGCGACCGGCGGCGGCACGCTCGCGGTGGCCGCGGACGTCTGCGGTGGCCCCGGCGCCGATGCCTGGGGCTGCGCCTGCGCGAGCGGCGACGGCGGCACGCTCGCGGCGGCCGCATCCTGTCCGCTCGCCGATGGCGAGCCGTCGGCGGCGCGCAACTGCTCCGCCGCGCTCGAACCGGCGGGCGGCGCTTTCTGCGTAGGCGGGGCGGCCGGCCCTACCGGCTCAGGCTCACGCGGCGCTGACGGCGGCGACGGCGCCTGCAGGGGCGCAGATGGCGCCGTCGCTTGCCCATGCCCAGGCGCAGCGGCCGTCGCCACCGGCGCGTGCGGCGTGCGAGCCGCGTCCGCCGGGGCGCCGGCTGGCGCCTGCTGCTGCACCGCGGCTCGTGCACGGTGGTCGGAGGGGGCCGGTGGCGCCGATGAGGGCGCCGGCGCGGGGAGACGCAGGTCGAGAGCCGAGCGTTGCGCGTCATCGGCTGCGAGGTCGCGACTCGTAGCGTCGGCGCCGGGGTGCGCGTGCGCCGGGACGGTGGGCTGGCCGGCCGTGCCCTGCGCGTCGGGCGCATCAGGAGCGGGCCGCGGCGGATGCACGTCTGGAGCGGGCGGCAGCGAGCTGATCCGCACCGGGCGCGAGCGCTCGGCGGTGGGGCGACCGCCCTCCTCGATGCGTGTGCGCCTGGGTCCCGACGGGCGCGCAGGCGCCCGCGTCGGGATGATCGGGACCGTCGAGACGTCGATCCCGTGCGTCTGGCCGACGAGGTAGCGCCAGATCTCCTCGCTGATGTGGGTCGGTCGCGGAGCGATGACGAGGCCGCTCGTATCGCCGACGGGCTCGGGCTCGTGATCCGCCGGTCGCGACGCCGCCGGCGTCTCCGCCAGGCGCGCCTGCTCCGGCTGCCGCAGCGGTGCCGTTGCCGGCGCCGGTGGCTGAGCGTCCAGCCGTTGCACGCGCGCCGGCGGGCGATCACCCGTCCCCTGCGCCGCAGCCGGCTGTGCCTCCGGCGCCGGCGCGACGCCGGCCACCGGCACGATCCCAGCCAGCGGCGCCCCGGTTGCCGGCGCAGCCGCATCCGGCAGCCGCTGCTCCGGGGCCGTCGCCGATTCGGGGGCGCGCCGATCGACGGCTGCGGCGGGAGCGGGAGCAGGGGCCTCCGGGGCCACCGCCACGGTCGCGGGAGCAGCGACGGCAGCAGCAGCAGCCGGGGGAGCAGGAGCCCGGCCGTCGGCAGGTACCGCACCCTCCGCAAGCACGCCCGCCGCCAGCTCCGCGGCACCGGCGCCGCGCGGCGACGCCGCCGGCAGCGCCGGCAGCGGCACGCCGCCGGGCGCCGTCGGCGGCAGCACCGCCGCCGCAAGCCGCATCGGCGCGCCCGCGCGCTTGGGCGAGCGGCGCATCGCCGGAGCTGCGAAGCGCGCGATCTCCTGCTCGCGCGCCACGAGGCGCGCCAGCGCTCGCGGCGTGGCGCGCAGCCCGATCGGGACGCGGGCGGGGCGGTCTGGGAGGTCCGAGCTCATCGCTCGCCGGCGACGGGAAGCGGGACGCCGCCGGCGGCCGCCAGCAGCATCCGCCGGTCGCGGTGCTCGAGGTCGAGCACCGCGTCCAGCGGCCACGCGTAGAGGCGGGCGAGCTCGGCCGCCTCAGCAAACAGCTCCTGCTGAGACGGCCTCGTCATCCCCCCAGCCCACCGTCCTCCAGGCCGGCGAGATCGACCTCGAAGGCCGAGGCGCACGTCGGGCACGTGACCGTGCCGACCACCTCCTCGCTCGAGTTGACCCGCTCGTACAGGCGTTGCAGGTGGTCGAAGTCAACCGCGTACAGGTCCTGGATCAGCTCCGGCGTGACCTGCTCGGGGCCGAGCTCGCCGAGCCGCGTCACCGTTCGTGAGAGCAGCAGGACGCTGAGGTACGCGCCGTTGGAGCGCACCGAGGCATCCCGCAGCGGCTCGATCTCGTCACGCGCGGTGGCGAGTCGCATGACGCCCTCGCGGTGAACGGTGCCACCCGCGTCGGCGTAGCCCTGCGGAAGCGTGAACGGCACCTCGGTGCGCAGCACGGCGGCTACTTCGTCCGCTCGATCTTCTCGCAGTCGAACGTCGCCTGCACGTCGAGATGCCCGCCGTGCTCGACGCCGATCGTGTTGACGGTCAGGCCGGTGATGACGGCCTTCGTCAGGTTCCACGTCGCGACCGCGGTGTTGGCGGCGTTGAACAGCGTCAGCGTGCCGTCCTTCATGTTCCCCTCGAGGCCCTTGTCGGCCACGGTGGCGATCCACTGGTCCAGGCCGAGGTCGGCGGTCGCGCCGGACGAGCACGTGATCGAGCCGTACTCGACCGAGCTCGCCGTCCGCTGCCGGATCGGCTGGCCCATCGCGTCGGTGGTCGCCGACGTATGCAGCGGGACGCTGACCGACACGCCCTGGACGTCCTTGAACTGCGCGTTCACACCGGGGAACTGGAGGTCGAAGTACTTCGCGTCCAGCGGGGGTGGAGGGATTGCCATGTTCTCGTTTCCTCTCTATTCGTACTCAGACAGATGACGCACGGGGGTGGGGCGCGGCGCGCTACTCGCCGCCCTCGTCGCCGCCGCCGTCGCCGCCGTCGACGTACTGGCTCAGCCGGAAGATCACGAACTCGGCCGGCTTGACGGGGCTGATGCCGACCTCGCAGATGACCTGTCCGGCCTCGATCACCTCGGGCGGGTTCGTCTCGGCGTCGCACTTCACGAAGAACGCCTGGTCGGGCGAGGTGCCGAAGAGCGCTCCGCCGCGCCAGAGGTTCGTCAGGAAGTTGCCGACCGACGCGCGCAGCTTGAGCCACAGGCGCTCGTCGTTGGGCTCGAACACCGACCACTGCGTGCCCTCCATCAGCGTCTGCGAGACGAAGTTGAACAGCCGGCGCACGTTGATGTAGCGCCACTCGGGATCGCTGGACAGCGTGCGCGCGCCCCACACCCGGATCCCCCGCCCGCTGAACGCGCGGATGCAGTTGATCCCCAGCCGGTTGAGCTCGCCCTGCTCGACGGACGTCAGCTGGAAGCCCAGCGACGTCGCCCCCATGACGACCTCGTTGGCGGGCGCCTTGTGGACGCCGCGCGTGTCGTCGGTGCGCGCCCACAGGCCGGCGACGTGGCCCGACGGCGGGACCATGATCGGCCGCTTGGAGAGCGGGTCGACGACCTCGATCCAGGGCCAGTACAGCGTCGCCATCTTGGAGTCGTAGCCGGCCGTGTCCTTGCGCCACTCGAGGATCTCCTGCGGGATCATGTCCGGCGGCGGGTCGAGGATGCACATGCGGTCGCCGAGCGACTCGCAGTGCGAGATCAGCTTGCCCTGCGCGTCGCGGAACAGGACGTCGTTGCCGTTGAGCAGGTTGACCGCGTCGGGCATGCAGACGATCGAGACCTCGTCGATCGCGACGAGCCCGCCCATGCCCTGCCGGCGCGCGGGATCGCCCTCGAAGTCGCCCGACGACAGGTCGGCCTTCGCGGGCGCGGGGGCCGCGAGCGTGTACTTGCCCGCCTTCGGCGCACGCAGCGCCTCGGGCAGCGAGCCGCCGACCTCCTCGATCTTGATCAGCTTGGACGCCGCGTTGACCTTCGTCCTGAGGTTCGAGCGGCCCTTCATGCTCAGCCCCTCGTACTCCTCCCTGGCGTCACCGGCGACGATGACGAGCCGGTACGTCTTGTCCTCGGGCTTCTCCTCGTCGGCCGGCTTGCCCGACTCCTCCTCGGTCAGCTCGACGGTGACCGGTCCCTCGATGCCGGGCTGCGCGACCGCGTTGAGCGTCTCGACGCTCGTGTCGCCGGCCGCCGGCAGGGCGGCGCGCGCAGGCGGGGCGGAGTCGTCGCCCGCGCCGATGCGGATCACCCAGCACAGCGTGCCGCCGTTCTGGAAGAAGCCGTAGACCGAGTGTGCGAGGTAGGCGCCCTCCATGAACGGCCCGGCGTCGGGGTTGGCGGGATCGCCGAACGTGCGAGCGAACTGGCTCCAGTTCGCGATCCGCATCGGCGTGTTGACCGGGCCGCCGGGCGCAAGTCCGACGAACGCCGCGACGGAGGTGCTGACGCCCTCCAGCGGCTTCTGTGCTGCAGGGATCTCCTCGACGTAGACGCCGGGGGTCAGGTACGTCGTGGGCATTGCGCTCCTTCTCTCGTCCAGGCTGGGGCGGGTCGGCGCCGGCCGCGCTGCGCAACCGACGGCGCCACTCTCTTGCGCGCGTCTGGCGCGGGCTAGTGACGGCCGGGCAGCCGTTCGGGCAGAGTTGGGCGCCGGCGGGCCGTCGGCGCCCTGAGCGGCCAGCGCGCTGCGGTCACGTCGCGGCCGGCGCGGCAGCTATACCCTCCCCCCGTATTTGACGTCCTTCCGCGGCGCGTGCTACCGTCCTCGCGACCTATACCCCCCCGGGGTATCTGACGAAGCATAGGAGGAGAACCGATGGAAGCCGCCGCCGTGCCGCACCACGAGCACCATCACGAGCTGCCCACGTCAGGGCGCGGGCTGACGAGCGTCGCGCTCAGCGCGACGCTGCACTGCCTCACCGGCTGCGCGATCGGCGAGGTCCTCGGCATGGTCATCGGCACGGCGCTCGGCTTCTCCGCGCTCGCGACCGTCGCGCTCGCCGTCGCGCTCGCGTTCGTCTTCGGGTACGGCCTGACCAGCCTGCCGCTGCTGCGCGCCGGCCTGCCGCTCGCCAGCGTCGTGCCGATCGCGCTCGCCGCCGACACGCTCAGCATCGCGACGATGGAGATCGTCGACAACGCGATCATGCTCGCCATCCCGGGGGCGATGGAGTCCGGTGTCGGCAGCATCGTGTTCTGGGGCAGCCTGTCCTTCGCGCTGGTCGTCGCAGGCGCCGTCGCGCTACCCGTCAACCGCTGGCTGATCGCCCGCGGCAAGGGCCACAGCCGCATCCACGAGACCGGCATCCACGGCGGCCTGTCGCCGCGCACGGTCGGCATCGCGGCGGCGATCGCGTTCGTCTTCGGAACGAGCGTGCTGCTCGCAGAGATCGTCGACGGCTCGCCGGCCGAGCCCGGCCACGGCTCGATGTCGATGCGCGAGGCGCCTGCGGACGCGCGGCTTGGGTAGCCCCGGCGCCGTGAACGCCAGGACCATGAGAAGGCTCGTGCCTGCGCTCGCCGCAGCCGGCGCCGCCTTCGCCGCCGGCTGCGGCGACGGCGACAGCAGCGGCGACGGCGCGCCGGCCGGTGGCAACGGCGTCGACCGCGCCTTCGTCGCCGAGATGATCCCCCATCACCGTTCCGCGATCGAGATGGCGCAGATCGCCCGCAAGCGGGCCGGCAGCGACTTCGTCAAGCAGCTCGCCGAGGACATCATCCGGACGCAGGCCGACGAGATCCGGCTGCTGCGCAGGGAGGACGACGGCCTCGACACCGCAGGCGTCGCGGTCGGCTCGCTGGGCGTGCCCGAGCATTTGATGGGCATGGACCACGACCCTGCGACGCTGGAGAAGGCCAGGTCCTTCGACGACGAGTTCCTGAAGATGATGATCCCGCACCACCAGGGCGCGATCGAGATGTCGCAGGCCGAGCTCGCCAGGGGCGAAGATCCTGAGCTGCAGGCGCTGGCCAGGAAGATCATGGCCGTGCAACGCCGCGAGATCACGGAGATGCGCACGGAGCTGGGCGCTGACGACGCCGCCTCGCACGGCGGCGGCCACGGCTGACCGCGAGCGCCGTCAGCGGGCGCTTCGGCCGGAACGGGCCGCGTCCGCGAGCACGACGTCCAGCGGCGGGCCGGGCACCACGAGCTCGACGGCCGCCTCGCGACCCCGGCGGTCGCGCACGCGCACCTCGTACGCACCGGGCGCAACGCGCGGCAGCCGGAAGCGCCCGTCGGGCCCGCTCGCCGCGAGGCGGCCCAGCCCCGGCACCGCGACCCATGCGTCGCCGACGGGCTCACCATCCTCGTCGCGCACCAGGCCGCCGACGTTCGCCAGCTCCTGCATCGCGCCCGGCCGCGCCCCGGCCAGGCCCGCGCGCACGACCGTCGAGCGGACGTCGGGTCCGCGCTCGACGACGTGCCCGCTCTCGACCGAGAGCGTCACGACGTAGTCGAGCGCCGGCTTGTAGACGCCGCCGACCGAGCGCCAGAAGTCGGCCCGCTGCTCGGGCCGCTGCTCGCCCACCGAGGCGAGGATCGAGAAGCGCTGCGAGCCGTCGTCGAAGCGCGGCCCGAGCTGGCCGTCGAGGATCGGGAAGGCGTACAGCACGCCCAGCACCTGCGACAGCAGGCGGTGCTCGTCGGCGACGGCCTTCGACCACGTCGTCACGGCGAAGATGCAGTCCACGCGCATCGCCGGCGGGCGCTCGCTGGCGCGCCCGTTGGAGCGGCCCGACTCCGGGCCGCTCTGGCCCGGCTTCTGCGACTTGCGCAGGTCGCAGAGAAAGAGGTTGACGGTCGGCCGCGTGAGCTGGCTCGCCCACTCGCTCGTCGGCGTCTCGAAGACGACGTCGACGTCGTCGAAGCCGTGGCGGCGAAGCTGTGCGATCAGCAGGTCGCGCAGCCCGACGTCGAGGTCGGCGATCATCGTGTTGACCGGCACGTCGATCGTCGTCGCCATCAGCCCATCCTTCCGTTTCCGGCTCGTACGAGCCCGTGAAATCGCTCGAAGTCGGCGGCGAGCGTCAGGCGGCCGAGCTTTGCGTACTCCATCGCCACGCCGCGGACGAGATGCTCCATGCCGATCGCGGCGCCGTCCTCGGCTGCGAGCACGGCCGCGGCGATCGCGGCGTTGCGAATGCCGCCGCCCGACAGCTCGAAGCGCTCGGCGAGGAACTCGAGCTCGACGTCGTCGCCGCGCGGCGCCTCCGGCGGCAGCAGCAGCTCCCATAGGCGCAGCCGGTGCTCGGCGGCGGGAAACGGGAACTCGACGACGGCGTCCATCCGGCGCAGGAACGCGTCGTCGATGTTGCCGCGCATGTTCGTCGCCAGGATCACCGGCCCGTCGTGGCGCTCGATCGCCTGCAGGAGGTACGCCGTCTGCAGGTTGGCGTAGCGGTCATGGGAGTCCTGCACGTCGCTGCGCCGGCCGAAGACGGCGTCGGCCTCGTCGAAGAAGAGCATCGCGTTGGCGCCCTGGGCGGCGGCGAACACGCGGTCGAGGTTCTTCTCGGTCTCGCCCAGCCACTTCGACACGACCGTCGCCAGGTCGATGCGAAACAGCTCGAGGCCGAGCTCGGCGGCGAGCACTCGCGCGGCGAGCGTCTTGCCGGTGCCCGAGTCGCCGGCGAACATCGCGACGAGCCCCTGGGCGCGGCCGGCGCGGCGCCCGAAGCCCCAGTCGTCCAGCACGAGGTCGCGGTGGCGCAGGAACGCCGCCAGCGAGCGCAGCAGGGTGAGCGGGCGCTCGGGAAGCACGAGGTCCTCCCAGCCGATCTCGCCGCTCATCGCGATCGCGAGGTCGCCGAGCCCCGACGCCGAGGCCGCGCGGGCACCGAGCTCGACGTCGGCCTGCTCGATCTGCGCGCGCCCGGCGGCGACCGCCGACGCCTGCGCGATCCATGCGCCGTCGGCGATCCGCGCGGCCGCAAGCCGGTGCGCGGCGCTGACCTGCCGCGCGACCTCGGCGCCGCCGAGCGCCGCCGACCACAGCGCCGCACGCTCGCTCTTGGACGGCAGCGCCACCGCGACGCAGACCGCGCAGACATGCTCGAGCGCCGTCAGCTCGTCGGGACCGCCGAGGCAGAGCACGGCGCGCGGCACGAGGGCGAGCCGATCGGCCAGCAGCAGGCGCTCGGCGGGCTGCAGGGCGCCGAGCCGGTCGATGACGAGCACGCGCTGCTCGAGCACGGCCGCCAGGACGGCGTCGCGCGCGAGCTGCGCGTCGGCGAGATCGCCCGCCGCGACGCAGACGAGGTCGCGCCCCGAGGCGAGCGCGATCGCGGATGCGGCGTCGGGCCCGTGCACGGCGATCGGCGGCGCGTCGGCCTGGGCGACGAGCGCCGCGATCCGCTCGATCGCCGCGCCGCGGCCGAACGGCAGCGCCGGCGGGGCGACACGGCGCAGCCGTCCGCCGCAGCCCGGATCGTCGATCGCCGCGCCGAGCAGGATCGCGGCGAGCCGGTCGGCGAGGACGATGGCGCGGTCGGCGAGCGCAGTTCCCTCGGGCGCGGCGGCCGGACGCAGCGCGCCGAGGCGGCGCAGGCGCTCACCGGGCCCGAGCACGAACAGCACGTCGGCGATCGAGACGCCCGGACCGGCCAGCAGCCGCGCGATCGCCCGCGGCGTCGCCGCATCGTCGGACCCGGTCGGCGCCAGCCGTGCCAGCGCCGCGCCGAGCTGCGGCGACAGCTCGCGCAGCGCCGCTGCGCCGAGCACGCCCCGCTCGAGGTCGTCGAGCCCGAGCCGGTCGGTGGCGCTCGCGAAGCGTCCGTCGAGCGTCGCGACGCCGTGCTCGCCGAGCCGCAGGTCGAAGTCCTCGACGGCGGGGACGACCTCGGCGAACGCGCCCAGCCGCTCGATCACCGCGGCGAGCGTCACCCGGTCCAGCTCGGCCTCGTCGTCCACGCTGCGATCTCACCGCCTGCCGGGCGGTTGCGATAGGGACGGACGGGCGCACGATCGGGCATGGACTCCGAGGCCGGCGCGCCTGAGAATGGCGGCGATGACAGCCGACATGAGCACGGAGATCCGGTTCGGGTCGATCAGCGCGCTCCCCCTGGCCGGGCGGCGCATCGATCCGCTCGAGTGCTCGGTCGCCGGCTTCGTCGGCCTGGCCCCGGCCGGCCCGCTCGATCGAGCAGTTCGCGTCGACACGTTCGAGGCGTTCGCCGCCCACTTCGGCGACGCCGACGGGTCGCAGCCGGGCCCGTTCGTGCTCGACGCGAAGCTCGCTCATGCGGTGCACGGGTTCTTTCGCAACGGCGGGCGCGCGTGCTGGATCGCGCGCGTGGCGGGCGCTCCCGGGGCGTGCGACGTGGCCGGCCAGCTCGCGGCGCTGCGCCTGCTCGCCCCGCTCGACGAGCCGACGATCATCGCGGCGCCCGACGCGTACAACGTCGACACCGCGGCCGTCGGCGCGGCCGAGGTCCAGCGCGAGCTCGTCGCCGGCTGCGAGCGGATCGTGGGACGGATCGCACTCGTCGACCCGCCGCCGGGCCTGGATCCCGCCGGCGCTCTCGCGTGGCGCGCGCGCTCGCGGATCGACAGCGCCGTGGCCGCGGCCTATCACCCCTGGGTCGAGATCGGCGACCCCGTCTCCGGCGCCGCGACGACGGTGCCGCCGAGCGGTCACGCGGCCGGCATGTGGGCGCGCGTCGACAACCGCGCCGGGCCGTTTCGCGCGCCGACGGCCGAGGCGCTGCTGGCGACCGACGGTCCCGCCAGCGGGCTGACGGCAGCCGAGCAGCACCAGCTCAACCGCGCCGGGCTGAACTGCCTGCGCGCGTGGCCGGGACCCGAGCTGCGGGCGTGGGGCGCCTGCACGCTGTCGCGCGACCGCGAGTTGCGCTACCTGCATCACCAGCGGATCGTCGGCCACCTCATCGGCTCGATCGCGCAGGGCACGCGCTGGGCGGTCGACGAGGACAACAGCGAACGGCTGCACGAGCAGCTGCGCGCCACGATCGGCGGTTTCCTGACCCACGCCTGGCGCGCGGGCGCCCTCCAGGGCGACACGCCGGCCCAGGCGTTCACCGTGCGCTGCGACGCCGAGCTCAACGACGCGGCGGCGCAGGCGCGCGGCGCGATCGTCGTCGAGATCGGGCTCGCGGTACGCCGGAATGGCGAGTTTCGCGTATTGCGGATCGCCCACCACGATGCCGACGCCTGACCCGCGGCGACGTCCATGGCGGGTGGACAACTTGCCTGCTTGACAGCGGGTGAGCGCTGCGAGAGGGTCGGCTCGGAGGGCACTATGCCCGAACCGAACGGCGGGCCTGTTGGGGAAGAACGGAGGTAGGTCAACACATGAGTCAGCGCCTCATTGACGTCATGGTCGTCGAGGGTCACGCGGTCTTTCGTCAGGGATTGGTGAGCTGTCTTGACGGGTTCGACGGGATCGGCCGCGTCGAAGCGGTCGCCGCAATCGCCGAGGCGTGGTCGCATCCGGCGCTCGGCGAGGCCGAGGTCGTCCTGCTCGATGCGATGCTCGACGGCGCGGCGGACTTCGTCGCGAGCGTGCTGGACTTCACCGACACGCGCGTCGTCGCGCTTGCCGGGAAGGACAACGTCGAGCGCCTCGCGACGCTCGTCGACGCGGGCGCGGTCGCCGCGCTCGTCCGCGAGGATCTCACGCCGGAGCGCCTGGGGCTGAGCCTGCGGGCGGTCGCGGCGGGCGCGACGACGATGCTCGCGACGTTCCGCGGCAGCGTGCCGGCGATCGCCGTCGCGGCGGGCCCCGAGCTCACGCCGCGCGAGCAGCGCGTGCTCGCGCTCGTCGCCGATGGCCTGCCGACGCGCGAGATCGGCGAGGAGCTGCACTACAGCGAGCGGACGGTGAAGAAGGTGCTCGGCGACGTCGTCGTGAAGCTCGGCGCGCGCAGCCGCTCGCAGGCGATCGCCCGGGCGGTGCGCCAGGGCATCATCTGACGCTCGGGCACCCGCTCGTCGCAGGTTGCGGCGCAGGGTGGCCCGGCCTGCGCAGCCGCTCGCTCCTCGCTTGGCGACCCCGTCAGTCCTCGCCGGCCGGGCACGCGCGCGGCCTGCGCGCACCCTGCGGCAGGCACAGGCGCTGATCGCGCACCGAGCCGACGCGGCGTACGGTGAACCGCCGCACCCTGCCGTCGAAGCCGGGCGCGGTTATGCGCAGCTCGATCGTCGTGCCGGGCGGCAGCCGCCGCTTCCTGAACAGCGCCGCCAGGGAGACGCTGCCCGCCTTGGACGGCCGCTTGGTCCTGCGGGTGAAGGCGCAGCGCCGCCTGTAGCGCTTGGGCGCCTTGCAGGTCACCTGCACGCGATGGTTCGACGGCAGCTCCCGCAGCACGAGGCGCATGACCCGGCGGCCGGTCTTCGTGGCCTTCGAGAAGCTGAGGCTCAGGCCGTAGTCGACGAACGGCCGTGGCTCGTCGAACCCGTCGCAGTTCTGGTCGACGCGGTCGGCGACGATGTCGGTCGCGCCCGGGTTGATCAGACGGTTGGCGTCGTCGCAGTCGAAGCCGGCGACGAAGCCGTCGCCGTCGGCGTCGACCGGGACCGGCACGTCGCCGCGACGCGCGTACTCGCAGCCCGCGACGCTGTCGGTTCCGTCGACCTGGGCGTCGTCGTCGGCGCTCGCGCCGCAGTCGACGGCGTCGGCCGCGCCGTCGAAGGCGTTGATCGAGTCGTCGTCGCCCTCGCCGTAGAGCTGGTCATGACCGGGACCGCCCGTCAGCGCGTCGCGCGCCTCGCCGCCGTACAGGACGTCGTTGCCGCCGAGCCCGTCGATCGTGTCCAGGCCGGCGCCGCCGCTGAGCGTGTTGGCGCCCTCGTCGCCGGTCAGCGTGTCGTTGCTCGCACCGCCGAGGACGATCTCGATGCCCGCGAGCACATCGCTCTCGCCGGCGGCTCCGTCGCCGCCCGGGCTGGCGAGCGTGACGGTCACGGGCTCGCTGGGACCGCGGTCGTCGTAGAGGGCGGAGTCGGCGCCGGGCCCGCCCTCGAGGGAGTCGTTGCCGTGGCCGCCGCGCAGCGCGTCGTTGCCGGGCCCGCCGTCGATCGCGTCGTCGCCGGCGCCGGTGCTGGCGACGTCGTCGCCCGCGCCGAGCGCGACCGATTCTCCTGCCGCGGTGCCGACGACGACGTCGTTGCCGGCGCCCGTCCTGACCGCACGGAAGGAGCGCAGCGTGTCCGTCGCGCCACCCGTCCGGCCCGTCTCCGCGGCGAGGTCGATCTCGACCGGGGCGCCGGCGGAGGCGTAGCTGACCGTGTTGACCCCGGGGCCGCCGTCGAGCAGGTCCCCACCGCCGTTGCCGGTGATCTCGTCGTTGCCGTCGCCGCCGTAGAGCACGTCGGGCCCGGCGACGCCGGCGAGCGTGTCGCCGAGCGGTCCGCCCTCGACCTGCTCGAAGCCCGTCTTCAGGACCGGATCGCCGGCGACCTGAACGTCTGTCGAGCTGACCTTCTGCAGCGCCAGCGGCGCCGCGAGGAGCTCGAAGCTCAGGCGATCGACGCCGTCGCCCCCGGCCGTGACCTCGCCGTTGCTGGCGGGAGCGGCGGGGTCCTTGCTCCTGGGCTTCAGGACGTCGTTGCCCGCGCCTCCGAGCAGCCGGCCCGCGCCGCTGAGCAGGTCGTCCCCGGCGCCGCCGTCGAGGTGCAGGTTCGGCGCCAGCGAGGACGCGACGTCGTTGCCGTCGCCGAGCTCCAGCGTCCCGGTGATCGTCGCGCTGCTGCTCTGGACGAGGTAGCGGTCGGCGCCGGTGTCGCCCGCCGCGAGCGTGATCGCTGCCACGCCACCGCGCACCGTCACGGAGTCCGCGCCGGCGCCGGGATCGAGCGCCAGCGTTCCGACGGCGCCGGCGCCGTCGACGACGACGGAGTCGCTCTCGTCCCCGCCGGCGAGCGTCAGCAGCGGTGTCGCCACCCCCGTCACGGCGGCGTGCAGGATCGAACCCTGCATCCGCAGCTCGCTCGTCACCAGCAGCGGGTCGCACGTCGTCTTCTCCAGCGTGCTGACGCACTCGCCGGGGCCGTCGGGGAAGGTCGTCGCGGCGGGCGTGAACTCGACGCCGGCGACGGTCTGCTCGACGCCGACCGCGAGCGTCGACCCACCGGCCGCGGGGGTCGCGACGAGCTGTCCCGCGCCACCGACTGCGAGGCTGTACGGCAGGCCCGCAGCGAGCGCCGGGGCCGCCGGCAGGCCCAGCAGCACGGCCGCGCCGACGAGGACCGGCAGCCACGCTCTCGCGCTGCGCGTCATCGGCAGCGCACCGCCCGCGTCGCGCCAGGTGGCAGGCAGCCGCGACGGGCACCGGGGTTGCGGCGGTCGCGGCGCATCGTGAACGAGATCGTGCGGCCGATCGTGCGCGGCGCCGACACCCGTACCTCGATCCGCGTTCCGGGCGACAGCGGCCGGTCGCCGAAGTAGCCGCGCACCGAGACCTTGGAGCGCCGGCTCGCGATCGACCGGCCGCGCTTGGCGAACGTGCAGCGGGGAGCCCGCCTGGAGCTGCAGGTCACGTCGATCCGCGCGCCGGCCGGCACCTTGCGCAGCTCGAAGACGCGCACGCGCGTGCCGCGCTTGACCTTGCTGAAGCTCCAGCGGAACTGGGTCGAGATCAGCGGGAACGGGGCATCCGCGCCGTCGCAGTTCTCGTCGATCGCGTTGCCGGGCGTCTCCGGAGCGCCGGGCCGGATCGCGGGATCGAGGTCGTTGCAGTCGATCCCGTCGAACGCCCCGTCGCGGTCGCGGTCGCGAGGACGTGGATCGAGCACGAACGGCGGCGGCACGAAGCCGAGCAGGACGCGCGCCTCGCAGTCGCCGTTGCCGAACGCGTCGCCGAGGTCGTGGCTGACGCGGTCGACGCCGTCGCCGCAGACGACGCTCTCGCCGAGCCCGTCGTAGGCGTTGATGTCGTCGTCGCCGGCGCCCGCGTCGAAGCCGTCGTGCGCGGGGCCGCCGTCGAGCCGGTCGTCGCCCTCGCCGCCGCCGATGCTGTCGGAGCCGTCGCCGCCGTGGAGGACGTCCGGGCCCTCCATGCCCAGCAGCGTGTCGTTGCCGCCGGCGCCCGCCAGCACGTCGGCGCCGCCGAGGCCGACGAGGACGTCGTGCCCGCCGCTGCCGGTCAGCTGGTCGTCGCCGGCGCCGCCGACGAGCCGCTCGAAGCCGGTCAGGCTGTCGGCTTCTCCGGGGACGCCGCCGCCACCGCCCGCCAGCGACACGACCACGCCCTCGCCGGCGGCGCGGTCCTCGTAGGAGACCGTGTCGGCGCCGCCGCCGTCGCCGTCGAGCGTGTCGTTGCCGCCGCCGCCGGCGATCAGGTCGTCGCCGTCCAGCCCGCGGATAGTGTTCGCAGCCTGGTCGCCGTACAGGCGGTCAGAGCCGGCGCCGCCGGTCACGTTCTCGATGCCGAGCACGTTGTCGCCCTCGCCACCGGGGCCGGCGCCGTCGTCGGCCTGCCCGTCGAGCGTCACGGTGACGCCCTCGGTCGGGCCGTTGGCGCTGTAGGAGACGGTGTCGCCGGTGCCTGGGCCGCCGCTGAGCAGGTCGGCTCCCGCGCCTCCTGCCAGCGTGTCGTTGGCACCCGCGCCCTCGATGACGTTGTCGGCGCCGTCGCCGGTGAGCGTGTCGGCACCGCCGGCGCCGGTCAGGTTCTCGATCGTCGCGAGCGTCTGCGTGGCGCCGCCGGTCGTCGCGATGCCCGACAGCTGCGCGTGGACCGGCGCGGCGCCGACATCGACGTAGCTCACGGTGTCGCCGGCGGCGCCGTGCGCGCCGCCGGTGTTCGCGCCGCCGCCGGTGCCCGGCCGCAGGAGG